>CAVVBZ010000001.1:0-188758 GCA_963746635.1 uncultured Actinomycetes bacterium
TCGGACGCCGGAATCGCCTGGCTCAGGATGGCCGAGAGTCCGATCGCGGCGAGCACGCCCGAGAACGCGAGCAGCACCGGGATGCCCGCCGCGACGAGCGAGCCGAATGCAAAGAGCAGGATGATCAGCGTGGCCGGGACGGCGAGCTTCTCGGCCCGCGTGAAGTCGTCGCCGAGCGTCTTGTCCAGTGCCTTCTGCGCGCTCGCGTCGCCGAACTGCTCGACGATGAAGCCCGGGTTCGCCTTCTGCGCCGCGGCTGTCGCGTCGAGGGCGCCCTGGACGTGGTCGTGCGCGTTCTCGGCCTCGCCCTTGATGTCGAAGCGAACGAGCGCCGAGTGCTGGTTCTCGGAGACCTGGCCCTGGCTCTTCGAGATCGCGTCGAGCGGCGAGACGATCGCCGTCACCTCGGGAACCTGCTTCAACCGGTCGACGACGTCGTTGATGACCACGCGGAACTGCGGGTCGCGCGCGACGTGCTCGGTGCTCTGGATCAGGACCGACTCGGAGGCCGGCTGCTTGAAGTCGCCGCTGCCGAGGATCTTTTGGGCCCGCCCGGACTCGCCGTCGCCCGAGTCGGAGTCGAGCAGCTTGTTCGTCCCGAGCGCGGTCCCGAGGAAGACGGCCGCGACGACGAAGATCAGCCAGCCGAAGAACGCCGTCTTCCAGTGCCCGGCGCTCCAGCGCCCGGCGCGACCTGCGAGGTTTGTCCTCTCCACCAGCCAGCTCCCCCGTCGCTTCCCCGGGAGGCTAACGGCCCTCGCCGCGGACCGCTAATCGGGTGCGCCGTGCTCCCGCTTCGCCTCTTCTTCCATCCGCTCGAGGCGCGTGTAGTAGTCGGGAAACTCGTTCAGGTGGGCGAGTGCGATCTTGCCGGTCACGACGGCGTCGTCACCGGTCACGTTCGTCGACGGGTCATGGAGGCCGTGCTCGAGCTCGACGTCCATGCCCGTCCGGAACTGCTCGACGTCGAAGGGCGCCGTCTCCCAGTCGATCCCGATCTGCTCGCCGATCTGCCGGGCCTCCTCGGCGGTGAAGCTCTTGCCGGACACGGCTGCAGTCTATGCAGCTCGAGCGCTCACTCATGAGCAAGTCGCGCTTCCGCCCTTGCCGTCGGACGGTAGACGGCCGCCAGGGTCGAGAAAGAATGGCAATGAGGCGACCCTCACTCCAAGATTCATGGTCAGCTCGTAGGTGCCGGGCGGCAGCGTTGCCTGAGCGGCGCCCAGGAACACCCGCTGACTGTTCGATCTGAGCTCGATCCGCACATCCCCGCCCCCGGAGCATCCGAATGGCACAGTCGCACCGGAGACGGTGAAATCGACCGTGATGGCAGCGAGGGCGTCTGCTTCTGCCGACGCGTCGAGCCTGACGCAGCAACCCAACTCCGGGTCGGGGGCCGAGCCCTCCGTCTGCGTCGTGTTGGCGTCCGCCGAAAGGGTGGCCGCCACGGTCAGATGTCCGTTGGTGACGGAGACATCGGCTTCGACACTTGCCTTCGCGTTGGCGGACGCCATGGCGCCGCCGTCTCCAGTCGCTAGCTGGGTCGGCAGGAGGACCTGGGACGGGAGCGAGCCGAGTCCCTGCTTCGGGTCGGACAGCCCGAGGGGAGGAGGGCAGTCGCAACTGCCGTCGACCCGGGCTGCCCGGGCCTGCCCGCTCGCCTGAGCGTCCTGACCGCGAAATGTGACGGTGATCGTGCCGCTCGACACCACGTTGACAGTCGCCGAGTCCTTCGCGGTCGGATCCTCGTTGCTGGTCGCGGTGACCGTGAAGGTGCCCGGGGTCTGCGGAGCCGTGTAGAAGCCGGTCTGGTCGATCTTGCCGCCGCCGGTCTTCGACCAGGTAACCGACGTGTCGTTGACTCCGGTGATGAGAGCGGTGAACTGCATTGTCCCGCCGGTCGGTAGCTGAACCGTCGGAGGCCCGACGAGGACGTGCACGTCCGGTTTGATCGTGATCTTGGCGAAGCCCTCGACCGGGCCGGTGCCGTCGTCGAAGGTGGCCGTGATCCGGGCGACGGAAGGATGGTTGTCCGTGGGCGCCGTGTAGTCGACGCCCGTTTCTCCGTCGGCGTCGGTGATCCCCGAGCTGACGGAGAGCGAGCCCGTGCCGTCGAGTGTGTAGGTGACAGTTCCGTTGACCATGCCGTCGCCGGCCAGGAGCGTCTTCAGGTGCACGGTGACTCCCGGTTTGATGGTGGCGTCGGATTGCAGGTCGATCCGTGCACGCACGGGAGTGGTGTCGGCCTTCTGGTCGGAGAGCGCTTTCAGCGTGTCGTCTGCAGCGGCGGCCTGCAGGTCGGCCTGCAGCACGAAGGCGCGATTGCCGAGCGAGGTTGGGTTGACGATCGTCTTCAGGTGCCCGTCCTTCACCACGGTCGGCGGGATCACGACCTCGGTCTGGTCGAACAAGGTGAGCACGAGGGGGATCGAGTGGTTCGGGTCGGACGCGTTCCAGAAGACGACCCCGACGTCGGCCGCGTACGAGTTGTCGTGAAGGAAGGCGAGCTTGGGCGCATGGGTGATGCCCTCGATCTTCACGTGGGCGCACGAGGAGGGGAGGGAGGGCGCGGGTGGGAGCCGCCGGCCCGCGGGGGTGATCGTGTTCTCGATCGCCAGGCGTATTGCCGGCCCTTGCTCGATCGCCTGGAGGTCGGCCGACAGGCGCAGGACCGGCCGTAGCGCTGCGAGCGGGTTCGCGCCGGCGCCGGTGCAGCCGGCGAGCGCCAGATCGGCAATGTGGGCTGCGTCGTCGGTCGCGTTTCTCTGGGCGAACGCCATCTCGCCGGAGAAGCTCCCTGCGAGGTGGTAGGACTCGACGAAGCCCGTCCAGGAGACCCATTCGCCGAGCGCGAGCTCGAGGTTGTCGAGACTGTCTCCGACCGACAGGAGGCCGGTCCGCACGGAGTGGTCGAACCAGTCGGCGAGCGCGAGCTCGATTTGACGGCTTGGATCGGTGCCGTTCAGTCGTGCCTGGTACTCCGCGGCTGCGATCCGCTGCTCGGCGAGCTCTTCAGCTGGCGTCGGCTCGTAGCCGAGCGTCTGCTCGACCTCGGTCAGCGTCGCGTTCGCGGCTCCCCCGCCGCTGAAGTGCTGAATCTGGAGCACGATCGGGCCGCTCGAGAGGTCGTTCCGCTTCAGGTGGAAGCCGGTGCCGCCTGCCGTGAAGCCGAAGCCGACGATCTGGCTGTCGAGGACCCCGGGCGGGCGCGGGATCGTCAGCGTCGCGGGAATCAGGAAGTGCAGGCCCTCCGGCTCCATCTGCACGGCGCCGATCAGATCGTGGAAGGGCGAGCCGCCGATCGAGCTGAGCGGGGTGAGGGTGATCGTCTGCTGGTCGTGCAGCGCCCCCGCCGGGACGCTCAGGGTCATGCCCGAGGCGGTGATCGTGCCGCCGGCAGGTCCGATCGCTGCGCTGGCCGCATGCGCCTCGTCCTTGACGGGCGTGACGTTGCCGTCGAAAGCGGCTTGCGGGTGTTGGTGATCGTGCACTGCCAGTCGTCGCCTGCTTCGACCGGGATGTCCTGCAGGCTCGTGGTGGTGCTGGTGAGCGGGCCGGCCTCGTCGGTGCCGACGCAGTCGATCGCGGTCGTGTAGTCGGCGAGGGCGCCGCCGGCCGACGCGGTCTCGGAGATGCTGTGGCTGCCGGCCGGGACGCTGACTGCACCGGTGGTGCCACCGTCGCCGGCGCCTGCCTTCTTGACCGTCCCGTCGACCAGGAGGTCGAAGCGGCCGCTGTCATCGGCCGGGACCAGCTTCTTGGTGACGGTGATCGTCCCCTGCGGGGAGGCAGGCTTGCAGGGCACGAAGCTCGTCGCGACGAGCGCCGTGCTCCTGCCGACGAGCTCGGGTGTCAGGAGCCTGGGATTGCCCCTGCCGTTCGTGCCGTAGACGAAGACGGCGTTGGCGAACAAGAAGGCTCCGCGTGCGATCGGCCGCCTCTTCCGCTCGCCGATCTTGATGCCGCCTGCGGTCGCGACGAGCACGCCGCGGTCGGGATCCCTGAGGTCGCCGTAGACGAGCACGCTCGCCGGGCTGGGGATCGTGTTTCCGCCCGGCCTGGCGCCTGCGGGGATCGTGATCGAGAACGGCCCCGCGAGCGGAGTCGTCCGGTCGAGCGCCTTGCCACAAGGAAGTGCCGGGTCGGTCGAGAGCGAGGTGCGTCCGGAGTCGAATGCGGGAGTCCAGAGACGAGCTTTTCCGGAGCCGTCGTCGCCCCAGGCGACGGCGCGGTGGCCGGCGCCCAGCGAGTCCTTCGCCTTGAAACCTCCGTCCGCGGCCTCGGCGACGACGCCGTCACCCGTGGCAAACCGCAGCTTGCCCGCGCTCGCGTTGCGCAGCACACGGACGTTGACCTGCACGCCCGGCCGGTCCTTGCGCACGTCCTTGAAGCTGCCGAAGCCGGCGGGCAGATCGATCTCCATCTCGTCGCCCACCTGGGCCCAGGCCGACTGGGTCGCGCCTGCAACGGAGGTCAGCAGCGACACGCCGATCAGCACGCTCAGGGACAGCAGGATCAGGGCCTTTGGGTGACGCGCCAGCATCTCCACACCTCCGCTCGGGGCTCGTTCGATCGTGTGTCCGAGGCTATGCCGCGGCGGATCGGAGCGAAATCGTGGAGATCCACATGGTTTAGGCGCTCACGACGGTGTGTCGCTGCTCGCGAGCCGGCTCGCGAGCTCGGTTCGAGACCGTATGCCGAGCTTGGCGTACACGTTGGAGAGGTTGGCCTCGACCGTTCTCACGGTGATGAAAAGCTTCGCCGCCACCTCCTTGTTCGAGAGCCCGCCGGCGACGAGCTCCGCGACGCGCCGCTGGGTCTCGCTCAGCTCGCCCGACGAGCGGGTTCGTCCCGGGATGCGGGCGAGCTCGGCCGCGGCATTCTCCGCCCACAGAACGGCGCCGAGCGCGTCGAAGGCCTCGAGCGCATCTGTGAGCATCGCCCGCGCGTCCGCTCTGCGCTTGGCGCGGCGGAGCGCAGCGCCGTAGGCAAGTTGAGTTCGAGCTCGCTCGAACGGGCTCGCGGCACGCTCGTGCTCTTGCAGCGCCTGTTCAAAGGCCTCCAGCGCAGCGTCCAGGTCGCCCTCTTGTGCAAGCAGCATCCCTCGGCAGCGGCCCGCGGTCGCAAGCGCCCACGGATTGTCGAGTGCGCGCCCTCCTTCCTCGAGCGCCGCGAGCAGCGGCCGCGCCTCGTCGGGGCGGCCGGCCGCGAGCAAGGCTTCCACCGCGTCCGGCAGGAGCGGGCGGACGCCCGGGTTCCGGTAGCCGACTCTCGAGGAGGGCGCATGCCGCGGGTGCGAGGAGCTCCGCGGCGGCCGCCGAGTTACCGCAGGAGAGCTCGGCGAACCCCTGAACCGCGCGGAGCATGGCCGAGAGGAATGATGACCCTTGCGACTCGATCGTTGCCAGGCCCTCCACCGCTGCGGTTCGCGCCTCGTCGACCCGGCCGAGATGTGCATCGACGAGCGCACGTGCGTACGAGGCGACTCCACGATGGAAGTCGAGCCGATCAGCCTGCTGTTCGAGTTCACGGGCATGCTGCTCGGCCCGCGCCCAGTTCCCGGCCCGGACCTCGAGTTGTGTCAGGTGGTTGAGGATGTTCCTGCACTCGAACTCATCGCCTAATTCGCGGGCGCGGCCGAGGGCGAGCTCGAGCCGATCGCGAGCATCGTCGAGCCGATCTGCGTACATGAGCCTGAGCGCGTAGATCTGGGCAGGGCCGTAGTGGGCCGGCGCGGCCACGGCCGCCTGCTCCAGTGCGACGCCGTGTTCCAGCAGCCCGGGAGTGATCTCGCCGGTGTAGGTCTCGAAGTGGCCGACGACGCCGAGGGACTGGATGAGAAGCGCCTCGTCGCCGCAATCCTCGGCGAACCGAGCCCCGATTCGCGCGTGCTCGAGCGCCAGGCGAAGGTCGCCGAGGATCATCAGGTGCTCCGCCAGCTCCCGATGAACGTCAGCGAGCACCCGCGAGTCTGTGCCGACCTCTTGCAGCGCGCGCTCGCAGAGCTCGCGGGCCAGCTCGCTATCCGCCTCGACCTCGGCCAGGAGGACGAGCGCACTCGCTCGCAAAGCACCGGGAGGTGAGCTGTCGACGAGGTCCTGCAGGATCGACCGAGCTCGGTTGACGTCCCCGATGAGCGATCCGTGCCTTGCCGACTCGAGGCGCCGACGGGCTCTGTTGTCACTCAACTCGGGTGGTGTGAGGGTCGCGGCCAGCTCGAAGAGCTCTGCCGCCGCCTCCGCGCCTCCGCGGGCGGCCGCCGCCTCCGCGGCTTGCTCGAGCTGCGCGGCGACGGCCTCGTCGGGCGCGTCCGCGCCGAGTCCCAGCTGCCGTGCCCTTTCTTCCGGATCCGAGGTCGCCTCGGCAACGCGCAGGTGCGCTTGCCTGCGCTCCTCCGGTGTGGCGAGCCCGTACGCAACCGATCCGATCAGCGGGTGCGTGAAGCGCAATCGCTCGCCGTCGGCCTCGAGCATCGACTGGCGAACGGCCTCGCCGAGACCGTCGCTCCCGCCGGCCGCCCTCTCGACCAGCGACGTGACTGCCTGCGAGGACGAGGCGACGAGCACGATCGCGTCCAGGGCCTGCGGAGAGAGCTCGGATAGACGCTCGCTCAGCAGGTCGCCGAGGCTTCCGGGCACGTCCAGGGGAGCTCCATCGGCGAGCGAGCCCCGGCGCTCGGCCGCGGCCGCGATCTCGAGCGCGAAGAAAGGATTCCCGCCCGACATCCGATGCAGCTCGACGAGCCTCGCGCGCGAGAGCTGGAGCCCGAGGCGCGTGCGAAGCAGGCTGCCGAGCTCGTTTTGCAGGAGGGGGGCGGCACGCAGCGACTCCACTCGGTCCCCTCCGAACCCTCGCGCCAGCCCGAGCGGAGGCTGACCGTCGCCGTCGCTCCGACGCGCGATGAGAACGCGGACCGGGAGATCCGCTGCCCGGTGGACTGTGAACTCGAGCGCGCTCGCCGTGGCGGGGTCGAGCCATTGCACGTCGTCGATCGCGACCAGGAGTGGTGCTCGGTTGGAGAGCTCTCGCACCGCCGAGAGCACCGCCCGGGCGAAGACGACCCGCTCGGTCGGCTCGGTGGGCTGGACGCGCGCGAGTGCCGTCTCGAGCGCAAGGCGCTGCGGCGGCACGAGCACGGGCAGGACGTCGTCCAGAACGGGCTCGAGCAAATCGCCGAGAGCAACAAACGGAAGCGACGCCTCGCTCTCGGCCGGCTGGCACCGCAGAATGCAGAATCCCTGCTCGCGCGCTGTCTCGACGGCGTGCTCCCAGACGGTCGTCTTACCGATCCCCGCCTCGCCTTCGAGAACGAGCGCCGCGGCGCCGGTGACGCCGGGATCGAGGAGAGCGGCAATGGCCTCGAGCTCGCGCTCGCGCCCGACGATCGCCGCAGATCCCCTCATGGGCGGAGTTTAGGAGGGTTCCTGCTCCTTGTATCGCTTATTGCGAGGGCGAGAGTGACGCCTAGGCCTGGATCGCCTCGACCACGCGAGTCGCGCCGATATCCGCGCGGGCGACGGCGTCCGCAACGGCACTCGCCGTCTCGGCCTCGTAGACGAGGAGACAGCTGCCGTCCTCGGGGACGAAGACCGAGCGGAGGAGCCGTACGGATGTGCCGTCTCGTTCCAGCCTGGCGCAGGCCTCGCGGCACCGTTCGCCGATCAGCCGAATGTCGTCGTACTCCGTGTCCGCGGGGCGGAGCTCGACCAGGAAGCGTGTTTGCGGAGTCCGCTCGTCTCGTCTCACGCTTCCAGCCTAGGGTGAGCGAGCCGCGGGCGAAATCCGGGAGATCCACATCGTTTTGATCGAAAGAAGCCGAGCGAACTAAGGTTGCCGCATGGCATCGGCGAGCCGCCCGGACGGCACCGCGCGCGACGCGATCGTCGTCGGCGGGGGCCACAACGGGCTCGCCTGCGCCGCCTACCTCGCGCGTGGCGGGCTCGACGTGCTCGTGCTCGAGCAGCGCGCCGCGCTCGGCGGGGCGGCGGTCACCGAGGAGCCATGGCCCGGCTACCGGATCTCGACGGCCTCGTACGTCGTCAGCCTGATGCCGCCGCAGATCGTGAGCGACCTCCGGCTGGCCGACCACGGCTACCGCGTGTCGATCCTCGAGCCGGACTACTACGTCCCGTTCCCGGACGGTACGACGCTGACGATGTGGGGCGACATGGCCCGCACCCGGGAGGAGATCTCGAAGCTCTCGAAGCACGACGGCGACGCGTATCCCGAGTTCGACCGCTACTTCGAGCGGCTTGCCGGGTTGCTTCGAGACCTGCTCTTCGTCGTCCCGCCGAACCTGCGGCTGGGCGACCTCCCCCGCTGGCTCCGCCTCGGCGCGCAGCTGCGCCACTGGAAGGGCCGAGACGTCGCCGAGCTTCTCCGCCTCTTCACGCTCTCGGCGGCCGACCTGCTCGACGAATGGTTCGAGGACGAGCGCGTCAAGGGCGCCCTCGGCACGCAGGCGGTGATCGGCGCCTGGGGAGGCCCGATGACCCCGGGATCGGCCTACGTGCTGATGCACCACTGGATCGGCGAGGTCGACGGCCACTCCGGCGCCTGGGGCTGGGTCCACGGCGGGATGGGTGGAGTCAGCGGCGCGCTCGCCGGCGCCGCCCGCGCCGCCGGAGCCGAGCTGCGCACCGACGCCCCGGTCCGGCGAGTGGTCGTCCGCAACGGGAGGGCCACCGGCGTCGAGCTCGAGTCCGGCGAGGTGATCGCCGGCCGGCTCGTCATCTCGAACGCCCACCCGATCACGACCTACCGCGACCTCGTCGGCGAGGGCGAGCTCCCGGACGACGTCGTGCGCGACATCCGCCGCTTCCGCACGCGCTCGGGGTCGGTCAAGGTGAACGTCGCGCTGAGCGAGCTCCCGCGCGTCGCCGGCTGGGAGGGCGAGATCCCGGGCGACCCGCACACGGGCCTGATCGCAATCTCACCGTCGATCGAGTACCTCGAGCGAGCCTGGGACGACGCGAAGTACGGGCGCACGTCGGCCCACCCGTACGTGGAGACGGTCTTCCCGACCGTGCTCGAGGACGGCCTCGCGCCGGAGGGCAAGCACGTGATGCTCGCGTTCACGCAGTTCGGCCCGTTCGAGCTCGCCGAGGGCTCGTGGGACGACGAGCGCGAGCGCTACGGGAAGCGCGTGATCGAGACGCTCGGCCCCTACCTGCCGGGGATCGAGAAGCTCGTCGAGCACATGGAGGTGCTGGCCCCGCCCGACCTCGAGGAGCGCTTCGGCCTCCTCGGCGGCAACATCTTCCAGGGCGAGATGAGCCCCGACCAGCTGTTCTCGTTGCGGCCCGTCTTCGGGTACGGGGACTACCGGTCGCCGATCTCGGGCCTCTACCTCTGCGGCTCGGGCACGCACCCGGGCGGAGGCGTCATGGCCGTCCCCGGCCGCAACTGCGCCCGCGTCGTGCTCGGCGACGCGCGCCGCGATCGGGCCATCGACCGGGTCCGCCGCGCGACACGCGCCCGCTAGCGCCCGCGAGACCACGCAGGCGATCGCCTACCATGCCGTGATGGCCAGAGTCGACAACCCGAGCGGCACCATGAGGCGCGAGGACGTGATCGACCTCACCGTCGGAGACGTCATGATCCCGCGGCCGAAGACGCTCCCGGCCGATTCACCGGTCTCCGAAGTTCGAGAGCTGCTCGAGCGTCGCGGCGTCCGGACCATCCTCCTCGCCGAGGACGGCGCGTTCAGAGGCGCCATCGAGCGAGGCGGGCTCCCGGCGAGCGCTGCCGACGACGAGCCTGCTTCCCGGTATGCGGATCTCGAGCCGCCCAGCGTCACGCCGGAAACGCCGATGACCGAGGCGATCGAGCTGCTCGAGCGCGCCCGCGAGCCGCGGCTGATCGTCCTCGACGATGACGGCGTTACCTTGCTCGGGCTCGTCTGCGCGAAGCCCGGCGCACAGACGTTCTGCGTTCGCTGAGCGACCAGCGGCGACGTCCTTAGCCGACCACCTCGACCTGATACGCGGCCATCCCGGAGACGGCGTTGACGACGATCCGAAACGGTCCCGTGATGATCGGCGTGACCATGCCGTAGGCGTCCGCCGCCGGGGTCTCGTCCCAGGCCACGAGGCCGCCGTTCTGGTCGTAGATGTGCAGGTCGAAATCGACGTTCGGCTCAGTCGGATGCACGCTGAACGAATAGGTACGGCCGCCCTGCAGGACGACGTCGAGATACTCGGCTTGCCCTGTCCCGATTAGTCCGGCTCCGACAACAGGCATTGCGCTCCTCCCTTTCACCTTCGGCCGTGGGCCGAGGTCGATGTGTTGGCCTGGACGAGCGCAGGGCACCGTGCCGCCAGAGGCACGCCCTTGGATCGCCCGCCCTCGCGCGAACGTCGTTCACCCGGTCGAACCGCCGAGATCCGAGCCGCAGCAACTCAGGCACGTCCCGATTCACGGACAAAACGCCTTCCGTTGCGTTCGCTACAAGCGTGAACCTAACGCCCGGTCCCCGGCCGGTCAAGACCGCCGCAGAGCGGACAGCTCGGCGCCGGCTAGTCCACGCAGGCCCGGCAGACGCGGTCTCGCATCAGCCGCCCGCAGGCGGGACACCGCCGCGGCTGTCGCGCCTCGAGAAGGCCCTCGCGCACTCCCATCCGGATCATGGCGGCGCCGACGCCGGTCGTGACGACGCTGAGGAGTGCGAGATGCTGCGCGAGCCCGTTCATGCCTGTGCTCTTCAGACGGACTCCGGCCGCGTTAGTTGGCGCAGGCGAGCGCTCGCGTCGCGGCTATCGTCGCGCGTGTGTGGTCATGGCTGAGCAGATTCCGCGTCTGGGTCGCGAACCGAAAGCTCTTCCTCTGGGCGGAGAACTGGCTCGACCCGGAGCCGCGCCGCCGGCGGCGCAAACGCTGGAAGTAAGGCTAGAGCGACATCGGAGCGAAGCCGACGGCACGCCGGACTCCGACGAACGAGCTGATCCGCCGCTACCGCGGCAGGCGCTGATCCAGCCCGGCGACCGCGTCGCCGGGCTGGATCGTGTCACGAGGTCAGTGGTGGTGACCACGCCTGACGCTGATCGTGCCCTGGAAGCAGGTGCCGCTCGGCGACTGCGCGCAGTTGCTGATGACGTCGAACTTCACGTGGACGTGTGCGCGCTTCATGAAGCCGTCGACGACGCGGCCGTCGAGTACCGCCTTGAGGGTGGTGAGGTCTTCCGTGCCCTTGACGTGCGCGGTGAACGAGCGGGCCGGGTCGGGAGCGATCACGATGTAGATGGCATCGAGGTAAACGGTGTTGCCGGTCACTGTGCGCTCGTACACCGCCCCTCCGAACTTGCCGACGATGTCGCCTCCGACGACGCCGACCAGGTTCGGCAAGCCGGGTGCGATCCATTTCGTGTACGTGAGCTCGAGGTCGGCCGGACCCTTGCCGTGGTGCCCTCTCCGGGTCTGCGTCTGGGCCGAGGCCGATGCGATGCTTGCGGCCACGACCAGGACCGCGATCAATCCGAAGATGCGCATAGCTGTTCTCCTTTGCGTTTGGCGACGAGTTCGATGACGGCCACGATTCGGGCGAACGGCACCCCGGCCAGCTCGTTGATGCGCCGGACGCTCTCCGGGTTCGGCGCATGGAACCGGCAGAGGCACGATTCGTCGGAAGGGAGGTAGAGCGAGCCGAGATACGAAACGTCCGCGTCGTCTCTCGGGATCCGTGCGAGTGCCTCCTCGAGCCACGCGCGATCGCGGCCGGGGAGGTATCGCTCTACGAGATAGGTCGTCATCACGCTCCACGATGGGCATGCGCCCGGGCGCGATCAACCGTCCGAACCGGTGGATTTACGCGACCGGGGCTGCGGCGATATAGGCGGCGAGCTCCGTGCGGGAGGTGACGCCCAGCTTGCGGTAGACCTTCTGGAGGTTCCAGGCGACCGTGTTCGGGCTCAGGCTGAGCTCGGCGGCGACCTCGCGGTTCCTGCGGCCGGCGACGACGAGCTCGACGATGCGCCGCTCGGTCTCCGAGAGCTCGCCCTCGTGGGCGACTCGCCCGCCGATCCGGGCGAGCTCCGAGCGCGCGTTCTCCAGCCAGATCCGCGCACCGAGCTGCTCGAAGATCTCGGCCGCGCGTTCCAGGGACTCGCGTGCGGCGCGCTTGTGCTGCGCCTTGCGCTGCACCGTTCCGAGTGCGAGCAGCGTCCGGGCGAGCTCGAAGGGGCTCGCCTGCTGGGGCGGCACCGGGTCTGCCGCCGCCGCTTCGAGCGCGACGATCGCCGGCTCGAAATCTCCTCGCGCGGCCTGAAGGAGCCCACGGCAGCGAGCGGCAAGCGGAAGAACGGCGGTGTCCGCCTCCGCCGCGTAGTCGTCGAGCAGCATGAGCAGCCGCTCCGCCGTAGGGAGGTCGCCGATCGCGATCAGGGCCTCGATCGCGACTGAGCCCGCAAGGCGGGCGAGGGCCTCGTCCAGCACCTCGAGATCGGCGAACCGCGGCTCGACCTGCCGCCAGCTCGCAGCGGCATCGCCGCACGAGAGCTCGAGCAGCGCGAGGGCATGGTGAGGTCGTGGATACCGACCGTTCGTCCGCTCCGCGATCTGTACGAAGGCGGGGGATCTCCCGGCGCGCCCGCTCTTCCTCGCCCCGGAAGGCGGCGATCTCGGCCAGGATCATCTGACACAGCAAGTCGACCATCTCCCGACCGGTCTGGCGCCCCGCTTCCATCGCCTCCTCGCAGAGTCGCGCCGCCTCGTCCCAGGCACCGGAGGCGAGCTCCATCTGCGGCCAGAAAGCGCAGGTCCCAGACAACCCTGGGATCGGCGCGCTCGGAGTCCTCGGCGATCAGCTCTCTCCACATGGCACGCGCCTCGTCGAAACGATTGGAGCGGCCGAGCAACCACGCGAGCGAAGCTCTCGCGCTATCCCGCCAGTATCGACGTCCGTGGGAGGCGGTTCGCTCGATCAGCAGCCCACGGTCGAGCAGGTCATGCCGGATGCAACCGGTGCGTGCGAACGCCATCTCGCTGACCGTTGACGAGGCCGCTGACGAGCAGCTCCGGCTCGGCCGCCTGCTCGGCGAGCGCGAGCCCTGCCTCCGCATAGCGGGAGCCGTCTCGGTCGTCGGCAGCCGCTGCGAACCGCAAGCTCGCAGAGGAGGTGCACCCTCACGCGGATCTCGACGCCGGGCTCGGCAAGAGCCTGCAGGTAGAGGCTCTCAGCTGCACGGATGCCTTCCGACTGCGCGCGGACGCGCCCGAGTCGGTACAGGGCTTCGCCACGCACCGGGCCGGCCGGCGAGGAGTCGATCGCCTCCTCGAGCATCGCGTCCGCCTTCGTCGGGTCGCCCGCGTACGAAGCAGTGCTCGGCCGCAGTGATGCGCCGCCGATTGGTTGCCCCGATCGCGTCCGGGGGAGTCAGCGTGATCGCGCGCTCGGCGAGCTCGGCCGCGGCCAGGGCGGCGCCGCGTGCCCGCGCGTGCGCCGCCGCAGCGTCGAGCTCGGCTGCGATCTCCTCGTCGGGGCCGGCGGCCGAGATCGCAAGGTGGCGTGCGCGCTCTTCCGGATCGACATTCAGATCGGCGAGGCGGCGGTGCAGGCGACGCCTTCTGTGCAGCGGCATGTCCTCGTAGCAGACGGGTGCGAGGAGAGGATGCGTGAAACGGATCCGGTCGCCGTCGAGCTCGAGGACACGCCGTTGGCAGGCCAGCTCGATGTCGGCGACGGCGGTCGGCGTCAGCGGCTCCAGCAGCGTGACCGACGGAGCGCCGAGCGCGGCCACGGCGACGAGCGTCTCGCGCACCTGCGCGGGCAGCGCGCCGAGCCGCTCCGCGACGAGGGCGCGAAGGCTCTCGGGCAGAAGGACGTGGACGCCGTCGGCGCTGATCGTGCCGTCGGCCAGCGCCCGCCCGACCTCGAGCGCGAAGAACGGGTTCCCGCCCGTGGCCTCGTGCACTCGCGCGAGCACCGGCCGGGGCAGGTTGAGCGACAGCCGACCCCACAGGAGCCGGTGGATCGCCCCGACCGACAGCGGCGCAACCCGGAGCCGACGGAACCCCGCGAAGGCGCGGTCGAGCTCGAACGGCGCCTCGACCGGCAGCCCGCGCACCGTCGCCAGCACCCCGACCGGCTCGCCCTCCAGCCGCCGGAACACGAAGCGGAGGAGGTCAGCCGAGCTCGTATCGACCCACTGCGCATCGTCGATCGCGAAGAGGAGCGGGCGCTCCTCGACCAGGATGCGCACGATCGAGAGAAGCGCCGTCGCGATGAGTCGTGCCTCGGGCGGCGGCCCGTCGGGCTCGCGGATCAGGAACGCGACCTCCAGCGAACGCCGCTGGACGGGCACGAGCCGCGGCAGCGTCTCCTCCAGGACTGGCGCGAACAGGTCGGCGACGGTCGCGAAGCTCGTCTGCAGCTCGGACTGGGTTGCACGCGCCGTGAGGACCCGCATGCCACGCTCGCGTGCCAGGCGTGAGCCTTCCTGCCAGAGCGCCGTCTTGCCGATCCCCGCATCGCCCTCGAACAGCAATGCCGACCCGCCCGCGGGCAACGCCTCGAGGAACGCGGCCAACGCAACGAGCTCCCGGCGCCTGCCGACGATCTGCTCTGCCATGCCGCTCACCTCCAGGCCCCGGCACACCAATTGTGCCGAGCGTCACATGATACGCCGTAACGCCCGCTCGGGTCTCCGGGGTTGCGCGTCACCGTCTTCGGTTCGGGCTGTGCTCGCGCGCAGCTCGGACCGCGGAGTCATCGGCTAAGCGTTCAGCGTACGGCAACTCGAATCCGCCTTGGTTGAGCGAAGCCGACGCCCGGACTCGAACCGGGGACCCCTTCATTGCGAGAGAAATCTGCGGCTCTGGCCGGGTGTGTCCCGGAGCCTCGCCGGCATTACGGTCGGCTACGCGTGAACTTGAAGAAGCTCAGCGAGCACACTGTCTACGTACCGCGGTCGTACCCGGGACTGTCTACTTCGGAGGCTCGGAGTCGCGTTCGTAATCAGCCTGGCCGCCGAGCAAGGAACCGCGCTGGACATCGGTGTCGTCCTTGCGGGCCTCGTAGTCTTCCTCCGCGACCTCGCGCTCGGCAGGCGTCATGCGGGTCTCCTCGTCGGCGACCTCGAGGTCGTCCTTGCTCCACCAGGCTTTGAGTCTGCGAAAGACAGACATACGCGTACGCTACCGAGTTGGGGGTAGCCGCGCAGCAGACGAAAAGCCTGCTAATCGCTTGAAGCCGACGCCCGGACTCGAACCGGGGACCCCTTCATTACGAGTGAAGTGCTCTACCAGCTGAGCTACGTCGGCGAACGTCCCACTGTAGCCGTTCCTGTCTCTCGCTTTCGGCCGCCGGGGCTCGTGTGTCAAGGGTTGTGTCAAGTACGCGAGCGCATGAATACGAGCCCAACGACCACCCTCATTTACGCCTGCCCTTACTGACGACGAGGTTGACCCTGGCGCCTCGCCGCAGCACCGCGCCGAACTTGGGCCTCTGAGAGACTACGAGACCCGCCTTCACGCTCGAATAGGCGCGGGCGGTGTTGCCGAGGCGGCAGTTGACTCGCGCGAGCGTCTGCTTCGCCTCGGGAATCGTCATGCCTCCAAGACGCTGGACGTTGCAGACGCCGGGGGTATTGACGAGGACGGCGAGCCAGCTGTCGCCGTTGCGGCTGTTGCGGACGGGCACGACGATGTCGGCTCTGCGGTCGCCGTTCAGGTCGGCGATGGCGACCGACTCCCCCTCGAACTGGTAGTCGTAGTCGAGCTTCGCCTTGAAGCTGCCGTTGCCCTTGTTGAGCAGCAGCGAGACGCTGTCGTCGACGTAGTTCTGCACCGCCACGTCGGGCTTGCGGTCACCGTTCACGTCGCCGATCGCGAGCGCTGACGGCCGTCCTCCCGTCCTGAAGTCGCGCCTCGTCCCGAAGCCGCCGTCACCCTTGTTCAGGAGCACGGAAACGGTGTTCCCTTTGAAGTTCGTCGCGACCAGGTCCGGCTTCCCGTCGGCGTTTACGTCACGGATCGCGAGCGCGCTCGGAAACTTTCCGGTTCGGTAGTCCTGCCTCGGTTCGAAGCTGCCGTCGCCGCGGTTACGCAGCACCGACACGGTGTTGTCCGCGGTGTTCGCGGTCACAACGTCTGCCTTGCCGTCCTCGTTCAGGTCGCCCACCGCGACCGCGTCCAGCCCGCCTCCGGTCTCGTACCGCTCCGGCGAGGCCTCGAAGCTGCCATCGCCACGGTTGAGCAGGAGCGAGACAGTGCTGGTCTTGGCGTTCGCCGTGACGAGATCCGCCCTGCCATCGCCGTTGACGTCTCCGGTCGCGCCGAAGTCGGAATCGGCTCCGAGGTCGTAGTCCTTGCCCCTCTTGAACGCGCCGCCGCCCTTGTTGAGCAGCACGGAGACGACAGTGACGTCATCGAGAGGGTCGTCGGTCGTGACCACGAGGTCGGGCTTCCGATCCCCGTTCAAATCGGCGATCGCCGCCGACCTTGCGAGCCACGCGACGGCGTACTCGTGCGACGCGAAGTTCCCGTGGCCACGGTTGAGATTGACGAAGACGCTGCTCGGGTTGTAGTTTGCAGCGACGACGTCCGCTCTGCCGTCCCCATTGACGTCGCCGATCGCCACGTTACTGGTGTCGTCGAGGGAGACCCCGATAAACAGCTTGCTCCTGAAGGTCGGGTCCGGTGCGGCTGCCGATGCCGCCAGGGGCGCGACTACGAGCGAGATCGCTGCGCCGACGCAGGCGAGGAAAACACTGCAGCGACGAGCCCCTTGTCCTACCGAGCTTCTGCGGTGCGGATCAGCGTGCGGCTGGCTCATGGCGGCTCCCTCTCTCTTTGCCTGTCGCGAGCCATCCTCCGCCCCCTGAGCAACCGTCCGGTCTCGTGTTCGTAACGGTTCTGGAACAGAAGCGCAAGGGGTCTGCAGGCGCGAAGGGACCGCGAGGCGTGCTACATACTCGCTTTCCGAGCATCAGACGATCGAGATCTTTTCGACGCGCGGCTCGTGCTTCGGTCATGACGACGCGCATCGCGGGCCCTGTATTCGCCCTCCGGCTCGGTGACGGCCCCTCGGGTGCGTCAAGTTTGTGTCAAGCACAGCCCGTCTTAGTCCGGCTTCCGCGCGTTCCCCTAGAAAGGGAGTAACCGCTTGAAAAGACGAATGAGGCCGAAGGACGCCGTTGCTCTCGTCCTTACGAGTGAAGTGCTCTACCAGCTGAGCTACGTCGGCCTGGTCGGGTCAGTCTAGCGCCGGTTCTTTAGGCTGTCCCCCGTGCTCGAGCCGTTTCTGCTGCTTCGAATGGTCGTCTCGCCTGGGGGTCAACGCGCTCGCGCTCTGGATCTGCAGCGCGCTCTTCTCCGGGGTCGTCGATCACCGGCTTCTGGGCCTACGCGATCGGCGCTGCCGTGCTCGCGATTGCGAACACGATCATCAAGCCGGTGCTCGCGATCCTGACGCTGCCGCTGATCGTCTTCACGCTCGGGCTCTTCTACCTGCTGATCAACATCGCGATGGTCGCCCTGGCCGAGTGGATCGCGCCGAACTTCTCGATCGACGGCTTCTGGTCGTACGTCGGCGTGGTCTTGATCGTCTGGATCGTGAACTGGGCCTCGTACTCGCTGATCGGGGAACTCGAGCGGGCCAGGACGCGCCCGGCCTGACGCGCTGCGTGGGAGGTCGCGCGGGTCAGGCGACACCCTCGAGCTCGGCAACGTCCTCGTCGCCGAGCTCCAGGCTCGCCGCCGCGACGATCGGATCGACCTGGTCCGGGCGGCGGAATCCGGTGATCGCGCCGTCGACCGCGGGGTTCTGCAGCGTCCACGCGACCGCGACCGCACCGGGCGAGACGCCGTGCCGCTCCGCGACCGCCTTCAGCCGCTCGACCAGCTCCAGGTTGCGCGAGAGCTCGTGGCTCGCGGAAGCGCTCGCTGCGCCTGCGCCAGTCGTCCTCGGGCAGGCTCTCGATCCGCTCGCGCGTCATCGCGCCCGTGAGCAGCCCGGACCCCATCGGGGAGTAGACGATCACACCGATCCTCTCCCGCTCGGCGAACGGGAGGATCCCCTCCTCGGCTCCACGATCGAGGAGCGAGTACGGCGGTTGAAGAGTCTCGACCGGCGCGATCGACTGGATTCGCCGCAGCTGCCCGACCTCGAAGTTCGACACGCCGATGTGCCGGGCAAGCCCCTGCTCTTTGAGCTCTACGAGGGTCGACCAGCCCTCCTCGATCTCCTCGTCGGGAATCGGCCAGTGGATCTGGTAGAGGTCGACGGCGTCCGCGCGAAGGCGCGAGAGGCTCGCCTCGAGCTCGCGCCTGAGCGAGTCGCGCTCGAGGGACTGAATCGTCGTTCGACCCGGCCCTTCGGGCTGCCCTCCCTTCGTGAACACGTACGGGCGCTCGTCCTCCTCGAGACCGGCGAGCGCGCGCCCGACGACCTCCTCCGAGTGGCCGAACCCGTAGTGAGCGGCCGTGTCGATCCAGTTGACGCCGACCTCGAGCGCGTGGTGGATGGCCGCGATCGAGTCCGCGTCGTCCTGCGCGCCCCACCCCCACTCGTAGTCCGCGCCCCCGAGCGCCCAGGCACCGAAGCCGACGCGGGTGATCTCGAGGCCTGTGCCGCCGAGCTGGGCGGTCCTGAGCTCTGTACGCCCCATCGCTCCTTCCCGGTCGACGTCGTCGGCCACCATATTCGACGGCTCGCCCGTCTAGGGCGCGTTCGGCCTGAAGCGCCAGACGTCGCTGCCCGCGTAGCTCGTGACCCACATCGAGCCGTAGGCGCGGCAGGGCGAAGAACGCGCCGGCGCCCGCGGCGAACGAGTCCACGACGACCGCCTTCTCCGGATCGACCCGGTAGACGACGTTCTGCTCCTTGTCGGGCATCCAGATCATGCCGTCGGGAGCGAGCGCGCCCTCCGCGAGCGTGCGCCCGAACGAGAGCTTCGCGGTCACGGTCCGGCTGGACGGATCGAGGCGAACGAGCACGTTGTCGCCCGCCTGGATCCAGAGGTCGCGCGTGCCCGCGACGAACCACCTCGGGGACCGAACGCCGACCGGGACGCGCACGATCCCGACCGTCCTGGGATCGACGCGGGCAACCGCGGTCGCGCTCCGGCCGAAGCCGACCCAGACCGCACCGTCGGCCAGCGCGCAGGCCCGCAGGTCGCGGGCCGATCCGGATGCGCTTCACGACCCGCATCGAGCGAGGGTCGACCTCGACGAGCCGCCCCGCCTCCCAGGCGGTCACCCAGACGCGCCCGAACGCGGCCACGACGTCGAACGGCACAGCGCCCACGCGGAGGCTCCGCGTGCGGCCCGAGCTCGGGTTGACGCGCGTCAGCGAGTGGCGCTTGTAGTTGATCGCCCAGAGCGCGCCGAAGCCGCGCGTCACGGAGAAGACGCCCCGGACGCAGGCGGATCCGCCGGGTGACGCGGTTCGTGCGCGGGTCGATCCGCGCGAGCGTCCCCGAGCCGTCGTTCGCGACCCAGATCGCGCCGAACGCCGAGACCGCGCCACCGGGCGAGGCGCCGGTCTGGATCCTGGCGACGACCTGCGGCGACGAGCCGGCGACGGCGGCGACCAGGCCGATCAGCGCGAGCTTCGGCATCGGCGGTCCTACACCGCCGCGCGGCTACCGGTTCCCGACGAGCGCGCCGGCGAACGCGCGGCGCAGCTCGACGAACAGCGCCTCCAGCGCCAGGCGCGCCGAGAGCTGGAACTCCTCGAGCCTGCGCCAGGTCTCGCGCGCGAGCTCGGCCGCGCGCTCGGCGCCCTCGAGCCGTTCGAGGGTCCCGTCCTCCCGCAGCTCCTCGACCCGGTCGGCGTGGACGAGCGCCTTCTCGGCGCCGGCGGCCATCGCGACGAGGTCGCGGTACCAGGCCGCGAGCTCCTCCAGCGAGGCGAGCAGCTCTTCGCGCTCGGCCCCGCGCGCGGCGCGCTTCACCCGCTGCTCGGCCTCCTTCGCGGTCAGCTCGAGCCCTTCGAGCGCCGCCTCCTCGCGCTCCTTGGCCTCGGCCGCGCGGGCCCGCGCCGCGTCGAGCAGCCGCTCGGCGGCCGCGCCCGGGTCGAACTCCGGATCGGCGTAGACAGAGCGCGCGATCTCGAGCAGCTCGGCCCGCCACTTCGCCGCCTCGGGGTCGAGCAGGCGCTCGGCCCGGTCGAGCCGCCCGCCCGCGACCCGCGCGATCGAGGTCGCCTCCTCCTCCGAGAGCTGCGGCGCGCGCGCCTGCACGTCCTCGCGCACCGCCCGCTCCGAGAGCCGCCGGAACGGGATCGGCTGGCAGCGCGAGCGGATCGTCTCCGGCAGCGACCCGAGCTCGTCGGCGACGAGCACGATCACGGCGTACGCGGGCGGCTCCTCGAGGTCCTTCAGGAGCGCGTCCGCCGCCTCCTCGTTCAGGAGGTGCGCGCCGAACACGAGGTAGACACGCCGGTCGGTCTCGAACGGACGCATGTGCAGGTCGCGGCGCATCTCCCGCACCGCGTCGATCCGGATCTGGTCGCCGAGCGGCTCGAGCACGTACAGGTCGGGGTGCGTGCGCCGCTCGACGCGCGGGTCGCCGCCGAGCAGCTCCGAGGCGAACGCGAGCGCCGTCCTGCGCTTGCCGACCCCGGCCGGGACCGTGGAAGAGGTAGGCGTGGGCGGGGCTGTCGCGGAGCGCCGCGGCCAGCAGCAGCTTGGCCTCGCCCTGCTCAGGAATGCTGTCGAAGCTCGTCAAGGATCTCTCGTCCGATCTCGTCGGGGGGGCGCGTGGCGTCGATCGTGATGATCCGCTGCGGGAAGGCGGCCGCGAGCTCGGCGTAGGCCTCGGCCACCCGGGCGCGGAACTCGTCGTCCTCGCGCTCGATCCGGTCGCTCGGCCCTTGCAGCCGCCGCGCCGAGGCCTCCGGGTCGATCGACGAGCAGGTACGTGCGGTCGGGCAGGACGCCGCGGATCGCCTGCAGGTTCAGCTGCAGCACGCGGTCGAGCCCGAGGCCGCGCGCGATTCCCTGGTAGGCGAGCGAGGAGTCGAGGTAGCGGTCGCAGACGACGTCCGCGCCACGGGCGAGCGCCGGCGCGATCACCTCCTCGACGAGCTGTGCGCGGGCCGCGGCGAAGAGCGCGGCCTCCGCCCAGGGCGCGACGTGCGTCCCGCCGAGGAGCAGGTCGCGGATCCGCTCGCCGAGCTCGGTGCCGCCGGGCTCGCGCGTGGCGACCACCTCGCGGCCGTCTGCCGCGAGCGCCTCGGCGAGCAGCCGCGCCTGCGTGGACTTGCCCGAGCCGTCGAGCCCTTCGAATGTGATGAACACGCCGCGCCTAGGATATGAGGCGGTGCGGGCGATCGTGACAGGGGGCGCGGGCTTTATCGGCTCGCACGTGGCAGAGGCCCTGCTCGCCCGCGGCGACGACGTGCTCGTGCTCGACGACCTCTCGAAGGGCAAGCGCGAGAACGTCCCGGAAGGCGCGCGGCTCGAGATCGCGGACATCCGCGAGCCGCTCGACGACTGGTTCGAGGGAGCGGAGGCCTGCTTCCACCTCGCCGCGCAGGCGGACGTGCGCGTCTCGGTCGAGCGGCCCGACCACGACGCCGCCGTGAACGTGCTCGGGACGATCCGCGTCCTCGAGGCCGCGCGGCGCCACGGGACGCAGGTCGTCTTCGCCTCGACGGGCGGTGCGATCTACGGCGAGTGCGAGCGGCCTGCGCCGGAGGAGGCCGAGCGGCGGCCGCTCTCGCCCTACGGCGTCTCGAAGCTCGCCGGCGAGGAGTACCTGGCCGGCTACAACCGGCTCTACGGAACGCGGCACGTGGCGCTTCGCTACGGCAACGTCTACGGGCCGCGCCAGGACCCGCACGGGGAGGCGGGCGTCGTCGCGATCTTCCTCTCGCGGCTCGCGGCCGGGGAGACGCCGCGCATCTTCGGCGACGGCCGGCAGACGCGCGACTACGTGTTCGCGGGCGACGTGGCACGCGCGACGCTCGCGGCTCCGGGGGGCGACGGCGTCTTCAACGTCGGCACGGGAGCCGAGACCTCCGTCCTGGAGCTGTACGAGCTCTGTCGCCGCGTGGCCGGCTCCGAGCAGGAGCCCGTGCTCGCCGACGCGCGCCTCGGTGAGCTTCAACGCAGCGTGCTCGACGCCTCGCGCGCGGAGCGGGAGCTCGGCTGGCGCCCCGAGGTCGGGCTCGAAGAGGGCCTCCGCCTCACCTGGGAAGCGCTGGCCTAGCTTCGCGCCACGAGAAGGATCAAGCGCCGAGACGGCGAATCCGATGCTCCCCCCGTGGAGCACGCGCTTTCCAATCCACAGAGCCACCCCTGGCGCACGATCGCGGTCGTGGCGGCCGGGGTCGCCGCCCTCGAGCTGCTCGGCTTGATCGTCGTCGCAGCGGCACTGCTGGCGAAGCCGGTCGCCCATCACATCCGGGCCGCCGCGATCAAGCACGAGAACGCGGCGGCTGCGAAGCCCAAGGCTCCGGTCGGGCCGCTGCCTCCGCGGACTGCCGTCTCGGTCACGGTGCTGAACGGGAACGGCGTCGCGGGCGCTGCGGCGGCGACCGCCTCGCGCGTGCGTGCGCGCGGGTACAAGATCCGGATCGTCGGCAACGCGTCGCGAGGTAGCTACGGGCGCAGCGTCGTGATCTACCGCGGCGCACGACGGGCCCAGGCGTACCGCCTCTCTCGGGACCTCGGTATCAGGCTGATCTCGCCGCTCGACGGGCTCCGCCCGCGCGACTTCGGCGGCGCGCAACTCGCGGTCGTCATCGGCGGCTAGCGGCTACCGCCTTCGGTCACGCATTTCCGAGACACTTCCGGTTGCGTGTCCGATACCGGAGAACAGCGCAAGCAGGCGGAGATCGACTACCCGAGCGCGATCGGCGACGAGGGCCGCGCCTGGCTCCGCTCGAAGCCGTTCGGCCACGACCCGCGTGAGTCCGCGCGCCTGCTGATCGACTTCGGCTACGTCCTCCAGCTGCTCGACCTCCGGGCGGGCATGACCCTCTGCGAGCTCGGCTGCGGTTCCGGCTGGATGACCCGCTTCGCAGCTCGCCACGGAGTCCACGCCGCCGGCTACGACGTCTCGCCCGAGATGATCGAGATCGCCCGCGAGCTGGCCGGGCAGGAGGGGGTCGGCGCGAAGTTCGAGGTCGGCGACATGGAAGCGCTCGACCTCGGCCGGCAGTTCGACGCCTGCCTCCTCTACGACACCCTCCACCACACGCCGCGCGCGGATCTCGCCCTTGCAACGGTGCACCGCGCGCTCAAGCCGGGCGGCCGGCTCCTGCTCGTCGAGCCGAACTGGAAGCACCGCTTCCAGGGCAGTGAGGCCTCGGACGAGTACGGCACAACCGAGCTCGGCTACACGCCGCACCGGCTCAAGAGGCTTCTCCGCGCGCAGGGCTTCACCGAGATCCGCCGCTTCCACAACACCCGCAAGCGGCTCTTCTCGAACGCACCGGGCGACGTGGCCGCGCACCTCGCGGAGCCATGGGTCTACCGGGTCCTCGCGCCCTTCTGGACGCAGATCTGGCTTCGCGCCCGCGCCACCTAACGCGAGGCGAGGCGGGCCTGGACCTGCTGCAGCAAGGACGGGGCGAGGGTGCCGTGCCGGTCGAGCTCGACCGCGCGTCGCAGCGGCGCAACAGCTCCGCGGTAGTCGCCGACGCTGACCTCGAAGCTGCCGAGCTCGTACCACGGCCGCCAGTTCAGCGGTTGGAGCTCGACCGCCTTCGTGTAGAGCGCGCGCGCCAACAGGAGGTCGTTCAGCTGCTGAGCAGCACCCGCCTCGACGAACAGCGGCTCTACCGCCAGTGGGTTGAGGGAGCGCGCGTGGCGCGCATCGGCGACCGCCCGCGCCGGCCGTCCCGCCTCGAGTGCGGCTACGGCCGAGTCGGTCGACCGCTGCGCGAACCAGGGCATCAGGAGCGAGAACGCGACCGCGATCGCCACGATCGCCGGCAGCGGCGCGAACACCGCGCGTCGCTCCCCGGGCACGATCCTCCCGCCGAGCAGGACGCCGACCGTCACGAAGAACGGCGCGCTGACCGCGACGAAGTCCCAGTCGAAGTCCACGAGCGAGTGCAGCAGGTAGGCGAGCGCCGACACCGCGAGCGCCACCGCGGCCGCGCGCTCAGGGCCGTCCAAGCGCCGCACGGCGCGCACCACGCCGAACGCCGCCGCGGCAACCGACCCCGCCGCGAGCAGGAGCCCGACGATCCCGGTCTCGGTCATGAACTGCAGCGGCACGTTGTGCGGCTCCGTGACGACGACGTTGTTGGTGCGCAGCAGCCGGTGCGTCAGCTCGAACGTCCCCGCCCCGGTCCCGCGCAGCGGCTCGTCCTGGAACGCGTGCCACGCCTCCTTCCACCACTGCCAGCGGCTGGTCGAGTTGATCGTCGTCAGCCGTCCCGGCCCGACCGTCTGCGAGATGGTCGGCGGCTGCGCGAACTCGCGAAACCAGCCCTGCGGCTTCGACTCCACGACGAGCGCCGTCACGGCAATCGCGGCGCCGACGGCGAGCACGGCCAGCGCGACCCGCCCGACCGATTGCCGCCGCGGGTCGCTCAGCGGCCACCGCTCCTCGGCGAGCGAGCCGAGATACGCAAGCGCCCCGACCGCGATCCCGGCCAGCGCGAACACGAGCGCAAACCAGCGGCCGTCCCGCACGCGCACCGAGTGCGCCTGGAGATCCTCGGCCAGCCCGGGCCGGGAGAACGCCCAGACCGCGACGGCGATTGCCGCGCCGCCGCCGAGCAGCAACGCGGCCGCTCCCTCGACGCGCGGCCCGCCGACCACGAGCCAGACTCCCACCGCGATCAGCGCCACGAGCACGCCGCCACGCGAGTAGGTCAGCATCAGCCCGACGATCAGCGCGTAGAGGAACACGACGCCGCCGACCCGCAGCCCGCGCGGGTGCTCACGCCTCGCGGCGAGCCACAGCGCCAGCGGCAGCCCGAAGTCCAGGAGCAGGGCCAGCGCGTTCCAGTAGCCGATCGGAGAGCTCAGCCGGGCGATCCGCCCCGACCCACCGAGTGACGGCACCGCCTTCCCGAGCAGTCCCCAACCGAGCGTGACCGCCACCAGCCCGGCGAGCACGAACGCCCAGCGCCTGATCGCCCGCGTCACGTAGACGCCGAGCCCGAGCCCGACGAGCGCGAAGGCCAGGTAGACGAGCCCGCGGTTCAGGTACGCCCAGGTCCGATCGGGCTGGATCGACCACAACAACGAGATCCCGCACCAGCAGACGAACGTCACCAGCAGGCCCAGCGCCCACAACGTCTCGCGCGCGAAGACCGGCTCCTCCAACCCGACCAGCGCATAGGTCGCGAGCGCCGCTGCGAGCACCAGTGCTGCGAGCCCCAACCACACCAGCCGCCCATTCGACGACCCAGCCGAAAAGAGCACGCAGGCCCCCAGGAGAAGCCCTCCGGCCGCAAGCGCAAACAGCGCCGCACGGCGCTCGAGGGCGGCGGTCATCAGGGATTGAGGCTAACATCGAAGACGGCCAATTCACGCGTTTACAAAGCCCTAACCCGGTCGTTACCATGGCCTCACGCCGAACGGGCAGACTCGCCGCAGAGCCCCGCTGCCCGAACTCATGAATAAGCGCCCGTCAGCGCATATCGCCCTCCTCGTCGCCGTTGCGACAGGACTGCTCTTGGCCGTCCTCCTCCCGGGCCGAGCGGCCGCCGCAACCCCGTGCTGGAAGAGTGTCCTGAACGACTGGTCGAACGGGCGCGCGATCGGCACGTACCCGCTCCACTGCTACCGCGACGCGATCCGCAATCTGCCCGAGGACCTGCGCGACTACTCGAGCGCCTCCGACGACATCGAGGCCGCCCTCCAGGCGCAGATCGCCAAGCGCAACGTCCGCATCCCGCAGATCACCCCCGCCGGCTCGTCGAACAACTCCGGCTCCGGCGGCTCGTCGAACAAGGGCGCGAAGACGCCCAAGAAAGCCGACCGCGTCGCCAAGGGGACCGAGCTTCCCCCCCGCTCGGCCTACCGCAAGGCGATCGACAACCTCGGCACGAGCAACGCCGACGCCGTCCCCCTTCCCCTGATCGTGCTCGCCGCGTTCGGCGCCTTCCTGCTCGTGCTCGCCGCGGCGATGGCTGCGACCAAGCGGGTCCGCAGCATCCGCGAGCAGCAGCGCCGCGGGCCACCCCACCCCTAGCGTCTGAGACAGAGAGCGCCGAGGTCGATGAAGCCGTAGGCCGGCTGGAAGGCCTGGCACCCCATCCGCGCCGAGAAGAAGTCCGGGCTCGACGCGTTGCCGTACGCAACCCACGGGGCCACGTTTCGAGCGAGGTCGGCGTCGAGCTTGCTGTAGGCAAGGAAGCGCGCAGGCCCCGACAGGCGCGCGACGGCCTCGAGCCTGCGCTCGTAGGCCGGGTTGTCGAGCGGCGGGTACATCCCGCTCAGGAGCTGGAGGTTGAGGAAGTTCGCCGGGTCTGGATAGTCCGACTGCCAGCCGCTGATCGCCATGTCGAACGGCTCGCCCTTACTCCTGAGCCGCTGCTCCACCGCCCCGAACGGGAAGCTCTTCACCTGTGCGTCGATGCCGATCGAGGCGAGGTTCGCCTTGACGATCTGCGCTTCCTCGGCGCACTGGCTGCACATGTAGACGACGGCTGTGCGGCGCTTGTGGCCCGCCAGCTGCCGCGCCTTCGCGAGATCGGGCGTGAAGGGGTAGAGGTGCTGGTCGACGAACCCCGGCATCCCGGGCGGCAGGTACTGGTCGGTCGGGCGATCGGGCTCGCCGACATAGAGGTTGCCGATCCGGGCGAGGGCGCGGCGGTCGATGGCGTAGTTCACCGCGCGCCGGAGGCGGACGTCCCGGAAGATGCCTCGGTGGGTGTTGAGGACGAAGAAGTCGAGCTCGGGCGGAGTGTCGAGGAAGTACCGTGGCCGACCGTTCTTCGCCGCCTCGCTGCCAGGCCCGTACCGTGCCGCGAGCCTTGCTAGCGCATCCGGCGGGACGCCGTCGGTGATGAAGTCCGCTGCTCCGCTCTCGACCTCCCGGACGGCCCTCTCCTTCGACACGCCGATCTGGAGCTCGATGCGGCTCAGCCGGTGCGGGCGGCTGCCGTGGTAGTTCGGGTTAGGCACGAGCACGATCGCCTGCCCGGGGGTGTAGGACGCGACGGTGTACGGGCCGGCCCCAGGCACGACTCGAAGCCCCTTCGGGTCGACCGGAGTGCCAATCGGCACCGCGCAGAAGAACGGCAGGGCGATGCGGGTCACGAAGTCCGGCGCCGGTGCCACGAGCCGGATCGTCAGCCTATGGCCGCCCGCGGTGATCCCGGAGATGTGCAGAGCCTTGCCTGCCATGTACGTCTTGGCCCCGACGACGTCGCCCAGGACGCCGTTCGCCCACGCCGACCCGCGCATCCGGGGGTTGAGGCTCCGCTCGATCGTGTACTTGAACGTCTGCGCGGTGACGGGCTCGCTGGACGGCGGCGCGAACCGGAAGCCCTTGCGGATCGTGAAGGTGTATGTCCTCCCGTCAGGAGACCGCTCCGGGAGTGACTCCGCGACCTCGGGGACGAGCCTCGAGCCGGCCTGCCCGGCCTTGTCGGGATAGTTGAGAAGCTTCGCGCAGGTGGCGTAGAGCAGCTCCCACGATGCGGAGGCATAGGCGAGCGCCGGGTCCATGGAATCGACGTCGCTCTCGGCCGTCGCGCGCAGCGTCCCGCCCGCAACGCCGGTCGCCGGCAGCGAGATCGCGTTCTGGACGGTCACCCACACGCGCCCGTTCGCGACCACCACGCTCTGAGGGCTGCCACCGACGTGGATCGTGTCGCGAGGGGTCGCCGTGGCCGCGTCGATGCGCGTGACCGTCCCGTCACGGCTGTTGGCTACCCAGACCGAGCCGCCGCTGACCGCGACGCCGACCGGGCCCCCGCCGACCGGCACCGTGTTCGTGGGCGACCGCGTCCCGGGATCGATGCGAACGACCTTGTCGTCGAGCGTGTCGGCGACCCAGACCGCCCTGGCCCCGACGGCGATGCCGCTCGGGCCGTGGCCGACCGCGATCGGGGTGGGCAGATGCGTCGCGAGGTCGAGGCGGGTAACGGTGTTGGCCGAGGAATCGGTGAACCAGACCGCATCCGGCCCGAGCGCGATCCCGCTGGGGCCGCCGTTCGGGTCGACCTGCTGCAGCTTGCGCGCGGTTCTCGGGTCGAGGCGGGTCAGCAGGCCCGACGACGGCGCGACCCAGACCCGTTGCGACCTGGCCGCAACCGAGCCCCCGGCTTCGTCGATGTTCCCGATGGAGGCCACGCGGCGGGCGGGCGTGTTGAATCGCGGGTCGATCTCCCTCACGGCCGCGTAGGGCTTCCCTGCCGGCGAGCCGACGACCCAAACGGCGTTTCTCGAGCTCGCGAGGCCGGTGGGCGTGTCGTCGACCGAGAACGTCCGCGAGACCGTCTGCTTCACCGGGTCGATCCGCGAGACGGTCTGGTCGTCGAGGTTCGCCACCCAGACCGAGCCCGACCCGAACGTGATCGCCCCGGGCCTCGCTCCGACCGGAACCTGGCCGACGACGGAATTCGAGCCGGGGTCGATGACGGCGACGGCGTTCCCGTTCACGGTCACGCCGCCGCCAGAGCCTCCCTGGCCGAACGCGAAGACGGGGATCGCGATCGCTGCGGCGACGACGCCGATCAGGGCCGAGCCCGCGTACATGCGCCGGCGCTTGCGGCGCAGCTCGACGTCGAGCGTCTTCAGCTGGGCGAAGTCGCTCTGGAGCCCCTCGACGACGAGCTGGTAGAGACGCTGAGGCTGGTCGATGTCCTTGAGGCGTCGCTCGCCCAGATCGCGGATCGTCACGTCCGGCGGGAGCTCCTCCTCGGCCAGCTCCTTCGTCGTCGACGAGAGCAGCACCTGGCCGCCGTGGCCCGCGGCGCCGATCCGGGCGGCGCGATGGACGCCGATCCCGACGTAGCGCTCCTCGCCGACCTTCGGCTCGCCGGTGTGCAGGCCCATGCGCACCCTGACCTCCGCTCCCCCAGGCCACTCGAGGGCGGCGAGATCGCGCTGGGCGTCGACCGCCGCGGCGACGGCGTCGGCCGCGGTGCGGAACGCGGCGAAGAAGGAGTCGCCCTGGGTGTCGACGACCCGTCCATCGTGAGCGGCGATCGCAGCCGGGAGCAGCGCGCCCGTGCTCGGCGAGGACCTCGTCGTAACGGTCGCGCCCCAGCTGCTTGAGCAGCGCAGTCGACCCCTCGATGTCCGTGAAGAGGAAGGTGACCGTGCCGGTCGGAAGGTCGTGCACCCCGCCCCATCTTGCCTACGCCCCGTTACTTATGTCACGGCGTCGTCCTCGTAGATCCGCTCGCCGCGGTGCAGTCGCCGCGCGATCTCGAACGTCTGGCGCTGCGACCGGGCGGTCGGGGCGTGCGCGGCCAGGTAGCGCGCCGCGGCGATGAGCGGCAGCGCGGCGTCGTCGGTGCCGCGGAGGAGCTCGTGCTGGCGGGCAGCGGCCTCGACGCACTGGATGGTGTGGAAGTTCCGGTCCTCGCGCAGGAGGCACGCGCCGAGCGCGGCGACGAGCCGATCCGGGTCGCCGCCTGCGCCGAGGTAGGAGGCGGCGAGCTGCCCGGCCTCGTCGACGTGCTGCTGGCCGTCGAGCAGCGCCGGCAGCTCGGCCAGCAGCGCCTCCGGGTCGGCGTCCGCCTCGAGGCTCGGGCAGGCGCGTCGCGGGGACGTTGAGGAAGCGGTCGAGGTGGACGCTCATGGCCGCGTCGAGGACGCCGCGCACCAGCCCGGGCGACGCGCGAGCGGCGCAGGCCCTGCTCGACGGCGTTCGCGAACGTGAACGTGTGCAGCGCGGTGTCCCAGTCGCCGAACTCGTTGGTCGTCGGGAAGCGCGCGATCCGCGTGGCCGCCGCGAAGGAGACCGCCGAGGCGAGCTCGACCTCCGGGGCGCCGTCCCGCAGCGCCGCGAGCAGCGCGTCCAGGATCTCCGCGGGCTCGCGCCGAGAGAACGACCTCGACCAGCTCGTGCCGGCCACTCCACTCGGAACGCGGCGGAGCCAGCGCCGCGGGCAGCTCCTCGAACGCGGCCTCGAGCAGCGCCACGAGATCGACCGGGTTGCGCCAGGCGTTCGCCTCCTCCATCCGCTCGGCGAAGGCGAGCTGCGCGGGCAGCGCCGCGAGCACCGGCTCGGCCCGCTCCCAGCCGGCGACGTCGAGCGCCTCGAGCGCCTTGTTGACGAAGTCGAGCGTGTGCCCGCCGTCGAGGTAGCGGTGGTCGGTGGCCGCGCCGAAGAGCATGTCGGCCAGCTCTTCCGGCGACGCGCCCGCGCGCGACGGCCGAGACGAGCGCCCGCTCGGCGCCCTCGGCGTCGCGCACCTCGATGAAGCCGCGGAACCAGCGGCCGAGTCGAGCGGGCTCGGCCTCGCCCGGCAGCGGCTCGAGCGGGAAGCGCGGCGCCTCCATCGCCGAGTCGGCAGCGACGTCGGACAGCCCGTGGTAGAGCGCGGCCGCCCGCTCCTCGCCGTCGAGCCGCGGCACGAGGTTCATCAGGCAGGAGAGCGTCGTCAGCCCGCGAAACCAGCCGCCGCCGCGCCGGCGCACGCCGAAGTCGAGCCCGGCCCGGAACGCGTCGGCGCCGTCCGGGTCCGCCTCCACGAGCACGATCGCCGCCTTGGCGATCACGAGCGAGATGTCGCGCTCGAGCCCGACCTGGAGCCGCGTCCGCTGGTGCGCGACCCGGTCGCGCGGCGGAGTCAGGTCGACGTAGATGTCGTCCCCGTCGACCTCGACCGGGAAGCGGCGCAGCTCGTCGGCCCACTGGTCGAACGTGCCGCCGGTGCAGAGGTCGAAGCGCGCGTGGTGCCAGTGGCAGGTGAGGATCCCGTCCGCGACCGAGCCGCGGTGGAGCGGGAAGCCCATGTGCGGGCAGCGGTTGTCGACCGCGAAGACCTCGCCGTTCTCGGCGAGCAGGCAGATCGTGTGCCCGTCGAGCGCGACGACCAGACGCCCGGCCTCGCGCAGCTCCTCGAGCGAGGCAGCGCGTCGTCGCAGAGCGGTCTCGACAACGGTCACGACCACAAGCCTAGAACCTCAACTATGGTTTAAGTCAAGTGGCCGCAGAGCTCTCGATCGGCGAGGTCGCAACCCGCAGCGGAGTCGCCCCCTCCGCGCTGCGCTTCTACGAGCGCGAGGGCCTGATCGCCTCGACGCGCACCGACGGCAACCAGCGCCGCTACGAGCGCGCGACGCTCAGGCGCATCGCCTTCATCCAGGCCGGCCGCGCCGCGGGAGTCCCGCTCGCCGAGGTCAACGCCGCGCTGGCGAGGCTCCCGGCGCAACCGCACCCCGAGCCGCCGCGACTGGGAGCGCCTCTCGAACCGCTGGCGCGCCGACCTCGACGAGCGCATCGCGACCCTCGAGGCGCTGCAGCGACCGCCTCACGACCTGCATCGGCTGCGGCTGCCTCTCGATCGACAAGTGCGAGCTGCTGAACCCGGACGACGAGGCCGCCGAGCAGGGCCCGGGCCGCACTTCCTGCTCGAAGACCAGCCCTGAGATACTCGCGCCGGCTGTGGACCCGGCCACCGTGCAGGCCCTCGCCGAGACCGAGAACGCGCGCTTCGCCGCCGAGCGGCCGCGGTCCGCCGAGCTCACCGAGCAGGCACGCCGCTCGATGCCGCGTGGCGTCCCGATGGCCTGGATGGACGACCTCTACGACCACCCGCCCGTCTGGATCGACCGCGGCGAGGGCGCCACGTTCACGGACGTCGACGGCCACACGTACCTCGACATGTACGTCGCCGACATGAGCGCGTTCTGCGGCCACGCGCCGCCGCAGGTCGTCGAGACGGTCGCCGCGGCGAATCGCCCTCGGGAACCAGTTCCTGATGCCCAGCGAGGACGCGATCGTCGTCGCCGAGCACCTCGCTGCGCGGTACGGGCTCCCGAAGTGGCAGTTCACGCTCTCGGCAACGCAGGCCAACACGGAAGTGATCCGCCTCGCGCGTGAACTGACAGGGCGAGAGGTCGTCCTGCTCTTCGACGGGAAGTACCACGGCGAGCTCGACACGACGCTCGTGGTGTCCCGAGGACGAGCAGGTCGTTCCCGAGATGGCCGGCCTCGCCCGACAGCGTCGCCGGCCAGGCCCGCGTGATCCCCTTCAACGACGTCGCCGCTCTCGAGGCCGCCCTCGCGCCCAAGGACGTTGCACTCGTGCTGGCCGAGCCGGCCATGACCAACGTGGGCTTCCTCCTTCCCGCGGACGGCTACCACGACGCGCTGCGCCGGGCGACCCGCGAGACCGGGACCCTCCTCGGGATCGACGAGACCCACTCGCTCGTGTGCGCCTACGCAGGCTTCACCCGAGAGCTCGGGCTCGAGCCCGACTTCCTCACGCTCGGCAAGTCCATCGCCGCAGGTGTCCCGCTCGCGACCTACGGGATGCGCGACGAGATCGCTGCGCTGATCGCCCCGCCCGAGAAGGCCCGCGACGCGAGCGGCGTCGTCGTGGACGAGGTCGCAACCGGCGGGACGCTGTTCGGGAACGCGCTCTCGATGGCGGCCGGCCGCACCGCCCTCCTCGACGTCCTGACCGAGGAGGCGTTCGAGCGCACCGCCGAGCTCGGCGAGCGAATGGCGACCGGCCTGCGAGCGGCGATCGCGAAGGCGGGCTTCCCGTGGAGCGTCGTGCAGCACGGAGCACACGCCTGCTACTTCTTCGTCCCCGAGCCGCCGACCGACGGCGCCGCCTCGCGGGCCGCCGACGACCCGCGCCCTGAGAAACCTCATCCGCGTCTTCATGGCGAACCGCGGCGTCTGGGAGTCGGGCTGGTGGCTCGGCCCGACGGTCTCGGTCGCCCACACCGCCGACGACGTCGACCGCTACCTCGAGGTGTTCGAGGAGCTCCTCGCCGCGGTCGCCTGAAGCGTGCCCCGATCCGTCCGAGCCCCGCTCTAGATTCAGCGGTCCGCTCGACCCGCGCGGCATCGCGTGAGCCCGGGCGCAGGACATACGATGCGGTAAGACCCCGGGAGGTCGCGCAATGGCTTCGGCACACGAGACTGGAGACCGTCCACGTAACCGACGAGCAGCTCGAGAACACGGTCGCGCACGAGAGCGCGAGCGTCGGTGTTCGCAGGCTGTTCACGATCCCGGGCCGCGACCCGTTCGCGGAGGTCGAATGGGAGCTGCGCGACGCGATCATCCCCGGCAAGGACGGGCCGGTCTTCGAGCAGAAGGGCGTCGAGTTCCCGAAGTTCTGGAGCCAGACCGCGACCAACATCGTCGCGCAGAAGTACTTCCGCGGCCGCATGTCCTCGCCCGAGCGGGAGGAGAGCGTCAAGCAGATGATCGGCCGCGTCGTCGACACGATCGGCGCCTGGGGCCGCGAGGGCGGCTACTTCGCCGACGAGGCGGAGGCCGAGACCTTCGAGGGCGAGCTGAAGGCGCTCCTGGTCAACCAGTACGTGGCCTTCAACTCGCCGGTCTGGTTCAACGTCGGCTTCGAGGAGCGCCCGCAGTGCTCGGCGTGCTTCATCCTCTCGATCGAGGACTCGATGGAGTCGATCCTCGACTGGATCCGCCGCGAGGGGATCATCTTCCGCGGCGGCTCGGGCTCCGGCGTCAACCTCTCGAGGCTCCGCTCCTCGCAGGAGCAGCTCTCCAAGGGCGGCTACGCGAGCGGGCCCGTCAGCTTCATGCGCGGCGCCGACGCCTCCGCCGGCACGATCAAGTCCGGCGGCAAGACGCGGCGCGCGGCGAAGATGGTCGTCCTCGACGTCGACCACCCGGACATCGAGGAGTTCATCTGGTGCAAGGCGCGCGAGGAGGAGAAGGCGCGCGTGCTCGAGCAGGCCGGCTACGACATGTCGCTCGACTCGGGCGACTGGGCCTCGATCCAGTACCAGAACGCGAACAACTCCGTGCGCGTCACCGACGGCTTCATGGAGGCCGCCGAGGCCGACGCCGACTGGAACCTCGTCGCCCGCACCGACGGCACCGTCGTCGAGACGACGAAGGCGCGCGAGCTGCTGCGCCAGATCGCCGACGCCGCCTGGCGCTCGGCCGATCCCGGGCGTCCAGTACGACACGACGATCAACAAGTGGCACACGCTCCCGAACACGGGCCGCATCAACGCGTCGAACCCGTGCTCCGAGTACATGTCGATCGACGACTCCGCCTGCAACCTGGCCTCGCTGAACCTGCTCAAGTTCCGCCGCGAGGACGGCGAGCTCGACGTCGAGGCCTTCGAGCAGGCGGTCGACATCGTCTTCCTCGCGCAGGAGATCCTGGTCGGCTACTCGTCGTACCCGACGCCCGAGATCGAGCGCAACGCGAAGGCCTACCGCCAGCTCGGCCTCGGCTACGCGAACCTCGGCGCGCTGCTGATGGCGCGCGGGCTGCCGTACGACTCGGACGAGGGCCGGGCCTACGCGGCGGCGATCACGGCGCTGATGACCGGCCGCGCCTACCGCAAGTCGGCGGAGATCGCCGCGCGGATGAGCCCGTTCGCCGGCTACCAGCCGAACGCCGGCGCGATGATCGGCGTGATGTCGATGCACCGCGCGGCGGTGGGCAACATCGAGCACGCCGACTCGGTGCCGAAGGACCTGCTCTCCGCGTGCAGGCGCGCGTGGGACGAGGCGCTCAACCTCGGCGAGGTGCACGGCTACCGCAACGCGCAGGCCACGGTGCTCGCGCCCACCGGGACGATCAGCTTCATGATGGATTGCGACACGACCGGGGTCGAGCCCGACTTCTCGCTCGTCAAGTCGAAGAAGCTCGTCGGCGGCGGCGAGATCACGATCGTGAACAAGACCGTCCCGATGGCCCTCGAGAAGCTGGGCTACGCGCCCGCCGAGGGCGAGGAGGTCGTCGCGTTCATCGACGAGCGCAACACGATCGTCGGCGCCCCGTACGTGAAGCAGGAGCACTACCCGATCTTCGACTGCGCGATCGGCGAGCGCGCGATCCACCACACCGGGCACGTGAAGATGATGGGCGCCGTCCAGCCGTTCATCTCGGGCGCGATCTCGAAGACGGTCAACCTGCCCGAGACGGTCACGGTCGACGAGATCTCGCAGCTCCTGATCGACTCGTGGCACCTCGGCGTGAAGGCGATCGCGATCTACCGCGACAACTGCAAGGTCGCCCAGCCGCTGTCGGGCAAGGGCGAGGACGGCGAGCAGCTGCGTAGGCGCGGCGATCGCGCCGGCCCGTCCCGCTGACGGAGCGCACGCCGGCTACCCGACGACCGCGTCGAGGTCGGCCGCAAGTTCCGGTCGGCGACTACGAGGGCTACATCCACGTCGGCCTGTTCGAGGACGGCACCCCCGGCGACATCTTCGTCGACATCGCGAAGGAGGGCACGACGCTGGCCGGCCTGATGAACTCGTTCTGCATCTCGGTCTCCTGGGCCTGCAGTACGGCGTCCCGCTCGAGGTCTACGTCTCGAAGTTCGACCCACATGCGCTTCGAGCCGAGCGGGATGACGAACGACGCCGACATCCGCGTCGCGAAGTCGATCGTCGACTACGTCTTCCGCTGGATGGGCAAGAAGTTCCTGAACATCGACCAGCAGGAGGAGGTCGGGATCCTCTCGCCGGAGGTGAAGGCGCGGCTGGCGCAGCGTACAGCGGCGCTGGAAGGTGCGCCGGTTGCGCGCGGAGGCTCCGGCGAGGCGGCGCCTCCCGGGCCAGACCGCGCTCTTCAACACTGGGAAGACGCGGTCGAGTGCGCCAAGTGCGGCGGGCGGATGGTCAGAACGGGCAGCTGCTACACGTGTCGCGACTGCGGGACTAACACCGGCTGTTCGTAGCAGGCCGCGGCTCACATGAGATGGCTTGACGCCGCCGAGCAGAGTACTACGGGAGGCGGACACCCCACTGAACTACAACGAGCTTGCTGGGACGATCCTGAGCCGGAAGCTAGTCGAAACCCAGTCGAAGACGCCAGCGGTCACTCTCCACGCATCGGTGAGCATCGACATCCGCCGCCGAGAGAGCCGTGGCCTTCCGGCTCGCTTCACCATCGTTCAGGGAGAAATCGGTCTCTCGGAATGGGAAATCGGGCCCTTCGAGGACGCGATCAAAACCATCGGCAAGACGCGCGACCAGGCTCGGAGAGACCTCCTCTCCGAGCTGCGCAAACTGAAGGGTGAGGAGTTCGAAGCGTTCGTCGAGCTCCTGTTTACCGAGATGGGCTACGACGTCACCGTCACCGGCGGCGGGGGTGACGATGGCATCGACGTCGTTGCGGAACTCAACACGGGCATCGGCGCTCAGCGCATCGGAATCCAAGCGAAGTGCTTCAAGGCAAATCGGTCGGTAGGGCCCAATACAGTTCGACTTCTCCGCGATGCGCTCTCAACACGCCATGCAACGCTGGAGCAGTTGTAGCGACGTGCAAAATGGACCCGAAAGCGATTGAAGTTGCCTCGGAGCCAGGCAAATCCCCCGTCGAGCTCGTCGATCACGACCGCCTTGTCGACTTGGCTCTCGAGTACAAGGTGGGAATTCGGTCGGAGTCGCTCGATATGTACAGCGAGAATTTGAAGGGCGCGTTCACCATCGAGGGCGGAGCCGCCTAGGAGCTAGGTGACAAGGCTCCCAGCCACGCGGGCCCGATGGTTCCCTATGGCATTTGCTACAGAGGCCAGGTGCTAGGAGCCAGCACCGCGAGATGGCGTTGCCGCTCTTCGACGGCCTCCTGATTCCAGACCCCTCGACTCTTGACGTCGTCGTTGAGGAGGATCACAGACTGCTGGAGGATGGGAACCTTCACCGCCGCGAAGTCACCATTCCGGATTGCGGTGTTCCATCGCCGGTGAAGAAGCGTAAGGTTTCCGATCCGATCGACCCAGTCGTCGTGGTCGTCCCAAGCAGCGGCGGCGGTTGCAGGAGTTTGAGGGTAGATGTGTTCCACGTGAAGAAGCGCTGGTGCGCGCGGCTCGACCTCGTCCGCCTCTGCATCCTCGCGGAGTTTCATCTCAAGACGTGCCAGGACATGCCTGCGGTAACCAGGTCGGGACAGACTCGCAATCGCAAAGGCCTGCTCGAACTGGTCGTCAGACGGAGCGACCTCCCGTACTCGGCCGAGAACCTCTCCCAACGGAAGACGATCCCAGATCTCTGGAGCAAGCTCGAAGAGATGTTGCTCGAGAACGGTCGACTCGAGCCGAGCGATCATGGACCAGCGGACGAACAGGGACACGAGAGAACGCCCAACCTCGACGATCTCGTCCGCGTTGTGACGCTCGATCCCTGCAAGGAGGACTGGTCGGGGAGTTGCTCGTCGATGCTCGAAGTCGTCGAGAAGGCTCCGCTTGATCTCCTTATAGAGCCCCCTCGCCTTCACATCACCTTGACGAGAGATCCAATAGTGCCGGAGGAATGCCTGAACGCGGGCGGGATTGTCGCTGACGGTGAAGACTTCCTTCCACCAATCGATGATGAGTTGGCGTTCACCTTCGGACGCCGCCTGTCCGAGTAGGAAATTCCTCAGGAGGTCGATTGTCGAGAGCCCGATGCCGCGCTCATTAAGTGTCTCGAAGACTTCTGTGGCATCGTCCTCCTCCTCTCCCACGACCACAACCGCGGTGAGGTTGAAGCCGATCACGCCCCAGATCCGCTCAAGCCATGAAACCTTCTGCGCGCTTGTGTCCAGACCCGCTAGAGCCGATGCCACTCGCCGGTCAAAGAAGTTCCTCGCGTTGTGTATGAGCTTGTGCGATGCCGTCGATAGGGTCGGCGCGCGTTCCGGACGGGGAAACTCCTGAACAGCTGCCGCAAAGACGTCTCGGTCGTAAACCCCTAGGCTCAGCCGGTATTGGGGAGGCCGGCCCGGCCGGGTCACCTCTTGGATTAGGCTGTCATGAAGCCGGCCAGCGAGCGCAGCATCGTGCAGTGCAAGCGCATCACGAACGGCCGCGAGGAAGATTGTTAGCGTCGCGATGCGCTGCTGGCCATCAAGCAGCCGTAGGCGGCGTCCGTCGCGGATGGCAACGAGGGAACCAAGAAAGTACTCCTCTTCGTCGATCCGCTGCCCAGGGAAGCGCTGCTCGAAACGAGTGACGTCATCCCAAAGTGCGGTCAGCTCGTCATTCGTCCAGCTGTAGCTTCGCTGGTAATCCGGAATCTCGACGCTCGCGGCACCGCCAAGGACGTCAGAGATGAACCGTTTGTTCGCGTCAACGATCTTCGCCACGTCGGGGCCCCTCTAGATCGACATCACGCCCTGATGTCGTCAGCCTAGTCTGAATCCGGACGCGGCACCATGAGCCGGGAGTCAGGGAAATGGGAGTTTCAGGCCCTGCAAATGAGCAGCCTGCGCGGATGCGCTGAGCTGGCGTAGCGATGCTCGTGCGCCGAGTTTGCAACGCATCGTCCACACCAGCCCCGAAGCTGCCGGATTCCTGGGTTGCTCGTCCGCAAGCTTCCATAGCATCGCTGCGGATGGCCAACGAGAAGCGAGATCCAGCGATGCGCCCGCGAGCGAGCGAGCCGCTGACGGTAGTGGGACTGTTCGCCGGCATCGGAGGTATCGAAGCCGGCCTCCACGCCGCTGGACATCGGAGTGTTCTCCTCTGCGAAATCGATCCGGCGGCTCAATGCGTCCTGAGGGAACACTTCCCCGATATTCCGCTCGTAGCTGATGTCCGCGACCTACAGTCGATCCCCGAAACGGGCATCTGTGCCGCCGGCTTTCCGTGCCAGGACCTGAGCCAGGCCGGCCGAACGGCAGGCATTCGCGGAAGGAATTCGGGCCTCGTGGGCGAGGTGCTTCCGCCTCGTTAAAGACGCCGATCCGCGCTGGCTGCTCCTTGAGAACGTCCCCTTCATGCTCCAGCTGGATCGCGGCGCGGCCATGCGGTTCCTCACACGCTCGCTCGAGACCCTCGGCTTCAGCTGGGCATACCGCGTCGTCGACACGCGCGCGTTCGGCCTGCCGCAGCGCAGACAGCGTGTGCTCCTCCTCGCCTCGCGCACGGCGGACCCGCGCGAAGTGCTGTTTGTCGGGGAGGAGGGCGAGCCCGAGTGGCCGGATCCATCGGAGGTCGCGTGCGGCTTCTACTGGACCGAGGGGATCCGTGGCCTCGGGTGGGCGATCGATGCGATCCCGACGCTCAAGGGCGGTTCGACGATCGGTATCCCGTCCGCTCCTGCGATTCGCTTCCCCGACGGACGAATCGCGACGCCAGACTTGCGTGACGCGGAGCGCCTTCAAGGGTTCGAGCCCGAGTGGACAGCCCCCGCCGTAGCGGAGGGCGGCGTCAAGGCTTCCGCTGGAAGCTGGTCGGCAATGCCGTGAGCGTTCCTGTCGCCCGCTGGGTTGGCGAGCGCCTTCGCGACGCGCAGCCCTACGACGCGTCTCTGACAAGCCGTTGCCTCAAGATCGCCCTGGCCGAAGGCCGCCTGGGGGAAGACGGTCGTGTCTGTCGGGGTGATCCGGTCTCTGGCCCGTGCAGGACGATTACCGGCATCTCGCGGAGTTTCTTCAGCACGAGCCGACGCCGCTCTCGAGCGCGCCACGCGGGCTTCCTTCGCGGACACGCGAGTCCTCGTTGAACTTCCCGAGGGCTTCCTGGACGACGTGGCCGCGCATCTCGCGACGGTCCGAGCCGAGCACGCTCGCGTAGCAACTGAGACGCCAGCGTAGCCGCAGACCATCGATCGCGCTCGTAGCTGAGGCGCGTGGACGGCCCCGAGATCTCGTCGCGAGCCTGTCCGTTCCCCCACCGCGCGGGTACTCCAAGACGCTCTGGCAGTACCACTCCCGGTCCGACCTGCACAGCAAGGTCGCGTGCTGGGCGGTGCTTTCGACCTTCTCCAGCAACGTGCGCTCCTGCGCCGCCACGCGAGGAGCGGCAAGATCGTGTTCGGCGTCAACCACGAGTCCGGGACTTCGCCACGGCGAGGAAGAAGGTCCTCGACCTCGTCATCGCGCGCCCGTCCGGCGCGGTACACGAGCGACCTCGCCGACTCTCGAGCGCTACGACGTCGTGCCGACGCCCGAGGCAGAGGACGCGATCTCACCGCCCTGCCCGTCTGCGACGCGCTCCCGTTGGGGCGGTGCTCGTGGCTCTGGAAGCGAAGGCTGCGATGACCGAACACGTGAAGGCGCTGCCGCGACTGTACGACGAGCTCAACTCCAGCCACCTGACCGTCCACGGCGCTTCCCGCCAGGCCCTGGCTGTCGGACTCGTGATGGTCAACGCGGCCACGACGTTCGTCAGCCCCGACCTGAACAAGACTCCGGCGCAGCCGTCGTGGTGTCAACCCATCGCAACCGGCGGCAGCCGCCGCGGTCGTGACCAAGGTCGGGAGATGCCGCGCCGGACGGAAGTCGACCGATGGCTACGACGGACTTGGGATCATCGTGATCTCGGCGGCCAACGACGGGCGACGCCGTGTCTGGTCACCTCCCACCGGCCCCGCCGCCGGGCGACATCTTCCACTACGACAACATGATCACCCGCGTCGCCAACGAGTACGACACGACCTTCAAGTCGATCTAAGGCCGGACTCTAGACTCACGACAGTGGCCCAACGTGGCACGCCCCCGGCCTCGTCGCCAGAGGCACTTCGTCGGATGAAGTCGCAGCGGCAGCGTGACACGCCGGCCGAGACGGCGCTTCGTCGCTCCTTCACCGTCGCCGCTTCGCTTCCGCGTCGACTACCCGCTCCCGGAACTCCGCCGCCGCGCTGACATCGCCTTCCCGCGCCTCCGGGTCGCGGTGTTCGTCGACGGGTGCTTCTGCGCACGGGTCCGGAGCACGGCACTTGGCCGAAGAAGAACGCCGATTGGTGGCGCGACAAGATCCGAGCGAACCGGGTCGAGACGCTGACACTGAAGAGGAGGCTCAAGGAACAGGGATGGCAGCCATTCGCGTTTGGGAGCATGAGGATCCGCAATTGGCTGCCGCCAAGATCGCGGACGTGGTCCAGGCCGCCACGCTGTGAGAGTGGGATGCCTGCCTCCCCCTTTCGAGGGAGGCGATATCCCCTTTATGGGGGCGGCTCGCTGCCGATGTACACCGGATGCGCCGTCAGCCCCTTCGGCTTTTGCTTGCGCTCGTAACGCTTGCCGCCATCTGCGCCTCCGCGGCGACCGCCGCGCTCGCTCGGGTCTCGCCGCCGCCCGGCCCGAAGCCCGTCCCGCGCTCCAGGAAGCTCGCCCGCGAGGTCGTCGCCTTCGCGCGGCGCCAGATCGGCGTCTTCTACAGCTACGGCGGCACGTCGCGCGCCACGGGGTTCGACTGCTCCGGGCTCGTGTACGCGGCCTACGAGTCGATCGGGAGGACGATCCCCCGCTCGAGCTGGGACCAGCGCCGCGTGGGCAGGCGCGTTCTCTTCAGCCGGCTCTTTCCCGGTGACCTGCTCTTCACCGAGGGTGGCGGGCATGTCGTTCTCGTCGTGTCGAGAACCTGGGCGATCTCCGCTCCGCAGTCGGGAGAGCGTGTCAAGTACGTGCCCCTCGCGCGTCTGCGACCCGAGTTCGCCGGCGCCCGCAGGCTGCTGAAGTAGCCGTCGGCTGCACGACGGACGCACAGCCCGTTCGCTAGCGTCCAGGCCGTGGCAATCGTCGTCGTCCTGCTGATCGTCGTCCTGGTCCTGCTGCTGGCGGGGTCGCTCCTCGGCCTGGCGCTCAACCTGCTCTGGCTCGTGGCCACCGGTCTCGTCGTCGGCGCGCTCGGGCGGCTGGTGCTCCCGGGGCGGCAGGAGATCAGCCTGCTCGCGACGGCGCTCGTCGGGGTCGGTGCGAGCCTCCTCGGCGGGATCCTCGCCAGCCTGTTCGACGTCGGCTGGCTCATCCAGTTCCTCGTGGCGATCGCGCTGGCTGCCGCCGGGATCGCGCTGTTCGCCTCGTCCGAGCAGCGCCGCAGCCCGACCTGAGACACCAGCCGAGCCTCCGGGATCGACTACTCGGTCGCGTCGCCTTCGCCGCGGAGGTTCTGGTACTGGGCGATCGCGTCGGCCGCCTGCTTGGGATCGAGATGTGCGGCGAACGACTGCGCCTTGGCGGCTTCGTCCTTCATCCCGTCGATCGCCTTCTCCGTGCTGGCGATCGCCTTCTGCGTGCTGTCGTTGCTGGCCTTCGCGCCGAAATAGGCGCCGACGACCGTCCCGATCACGCCGAAGCTCGCGGTCGCGATCGAGACCACGCTCGGATTGTCGGTCTTGACGAAGCCCATGCCGAAGAGCGCGATCAGCGTGAGCGCCACCAGACCTATCAGGACGGCCAGCAGGCCGGCGATCGTCCTGAGCGCCTCCACCCACCCGCCGCCGGAGTTGCTGCCGTCTGAAGCGGCAGTCGATGTGTTCTGCGGCTCGGTGGGTGCTGCGGCAGCCACGGCAAGGAGAGTCTCCCACCCGACGACGGGAGGCGTCAACGAGAGCGCAGTCCCGGAGCGCTAGGCTCGGCGGATCCTCGAGCTCGAAACTCCTCACGGACTCGCGCGGGCGTACCTGCACCCGGTCGAGTCGCCGGTGGCCGCGCTCGTGCTCGGCCACGGGGCCGGCGGAGGAGTCGAGTCGCCGGACCTCGTCGGGGCCACGAACGCCGCGCACGCCGCGGGGATGAGCGTGGCGCTCGTCGAGCAGCCGTACCGGGTCGCCGGCCGCAGGAGCCCGGCGCCCGCGCACCAGCTCGATGCGGCCTGGAGCGCCGTTGTCTCGCAGCTGCGCGGTGACCGGCTCGCCGGGCTGCCGATCCTGACGGGCGGGCGGTCGTCCGGCGCCCGCGTCGCGTGCCGAACGGCCGGCGAGGTGGGCGCGGCGGCGGTGCTGTGCCTCGCGTTTCCCCTGCATCCGCCCGGCAAGGGCGACGATCCGACGAAGAGCCGCCTGGCCGAGCTCGAGGCGGTGCGGGTCCCGATGCTCGTCGTCCAGGGAGAGCGCGACCCGTTCGGGATGCCTCCCACCGGACCCGACCGGACGGTCGCGGTCATCCCGGGTACTCACTCGCTGCGGAGCCGAACAGCGGTCGAGGCCGCGGTCTCCGAGTGGCTCCCGAGCCTCGCCCTCTAGTGCGTGCAGGTCCTCGAAGCCGGCGACCGGCGACTCCGTACTATGCGGCGAGCCAGGATGGAGACAGGAGCGTTTCTCGCGCAAGAGCGCGACGCGATTCTCGAAGAGGCCGAGGCGGCGCTTGCGCGGTCGCACGCCCAGCACTACGAGGCGGCCGGCGAGCTCGAGGTGCGTCGGCGCCTTCAGGTGTTGTTCGACCGGCTTCTCAGCGCCCTCACCGAGCGCGACCTCGGGCCGATGATCGCCTACGCACAGGAGATCGCAGAGGAGCGGTTCGACGCCGGTTACGACCTGGTGGAGGTGCAGACCGCGTTCAACGCGCTCGAGGAAGCAGTCTGGCAGCGCGTCCTGAGCACCCTCGAACCGTCCCAGTACGCGGAGGCGCTCGGCCTCGTGAGCACGATCCTCGGCTCGGGGAAGGACGCGCTCGCACGCAAGTACGTGTCCCTCGCTGCGCACAGCCATGCGCCTTCCCTCGACCTGCGAGCGCTGTTCGCCGGCACGGAAGGCTCTGAGTAGGGGAACGCTGGGCTGGCGTGGGCGCCGCTCTCGGTTGGGGTGTGGTCGCCGCCTCGTCGCTCGTGCTCGGGATGCTGCTCGGGCTGGCGCGGTCGTGGCCGGGGCGGCTGGTCGGGCTCGTGCTCGCGTTCGGGGCTGGCGCGCTCATCAGCGCCGTCAGCTTCGAGCTGTTCGAGGAAGGGATCGCCGTCGGCGGGGCGGCGGCGGTCGGGATCGGGCTCGCGCTCGGGGCGCTCGTCTACTTCACGCTCGCCCGCGTCGTCGAGCGGATGACACCGGGCCAGAGTGACGATGCGGCCGGCGGTGGCTCCGCGCTCGCTCTCGGTGCGTTCCTCGACGGGATCCCGGAGCAGCTCGTGCTGGGGATCGGGATCGCTGCCGGCAGCGGCGTGAGCATCAGCCTGCTCGTGGCCATCTTCGTCTCGAACCTGCCCGAGGCGATCGGCTCGGCCACGGACATGCGCGAGTCGGGGACGCCGACCGCGTTCGATTCGCCTCCTGTGGTACGGCGTCGCCGCCGTGTGCGCGCTCGCGACGCCGCTCGGCTACCTCCTCGCGGACGGCGCCGGCGGACACTTCAAGGCCGGCGTCAACGGCTTCGCGGCAGGCGCGCTGCTCGTGATGCTGGTCGACTCGATGATCCCCGAGGCAACCTCGAAGTCGGGTCGCGTGGCGGGGCTCGCGACGACGCTTGGGTTCGCGGTCGCCGCCGGGTTGTCGTCCGCCACGGCGTAGCTCACGCCTGCGCGCGCAGCCTGATCAGGTCGACCGGCAGCCCAACGAGGCAGACGAGCTCGCGCGCGAGGAGCGTCAAAGGAGGCCGGCCGGACGGCGACGAGCTCCGCACCGAGACGCTCGGCTCACGCACCGCCGCCCGGACGAGCGTCCGCGCGCGGAACGCGTGCCAGCCGGACGTGACGACGACCACCTCATCGGCGGCGAGCCGGCGGGCGGTCTCGGCGACGCCCAGGGCGTTCTCCCGCGTGTTCCTGGCCTTCGTGTCGGTCAGTAGCGGGACCTCGCCTCCGCTCCAAGCCTCGCGCATCAGCTCGACCTCGCCCGCCGCGTCCTGGCGCCTTGCCCAGCCCGAGAGGAGGACGGCATCGGTGGCGACGCCCTCGGCGTGCCTGAGCCGCTCGGCGCAGATGGCGTGCAGACCGTCGGTCCGGCGACCGGAATACCCGAGCACAGCCACGAGGCGCATCGCTAGCGGCGGCGGCGAAGGCGATCGAACGCCAGCAGCGTTCCGATCACCGTCAGGACGACGAGCACCGACTTCTTGCCCTGCAGCTTCGACTCGCCGCCCGCACGCGGGCGCATGTCGACCGGGACCTCGTCGACGCGCAGCCCGGCCTCGTCCAGGCGCAGGAGCGCCTGCACCTCGGGCGCCTCCGTCGTGTACGGGCGCGCGAGCACGGGCAGGGCCTTCGCGTTGGCGGCATACATGCCGCTCGTCGCGTCGAGGAACGGCCTGCGCAGGACGACCTTCATCGAGCGCCGCAGCAGCGCCGTGCCGAGCCGCCGCGGCGCCGAGGGCTTGTACCGGTACGGAGCGAACCCGTCACCCGAGGCAAACCGCGAGCCGACGGCGACGTCACAGGCGCCGCCACGAACGCGCTCGAGCAGGCGGGCCAGCTCAGCGACGGGATGCTGGCCGTCGGCGTCGACGCGGCCGCAGAAGGCGTAGTCGTGCTCCAGTGCGTAGCCGTAGCCCGCCGCGATCCCGGCCGGAAGGCCGCGGTTCTCGCCGAACGAGATCACCTCGGCGCCGTGAGCACGGGCGAGAGCTGCCGTCCCGTCGGTCGAGCCGTCGTCGACGACGAGGAGGTCGGCCCGCGGAAGCTCATCCTGCAGCTCGTCGAGGACGGCGGCCAGGTTCTCTTCCTCGTTCCAGGCGGGCAAAAAGACAAGAGTGTCGCTCTGTGCGGGCACTACGACCAGCGTAGCCCCTCGAGACGTGCCCGCCTGACGATGCTACGCTGAGTACTCCACAGAGCGAGTACCTGGTCGGCTCAACGCCTCCCATCTACCGTTCACGAGAGGTAGAAGGAGGTGTTTTTTCATGGCTACAGGAACAGTGAAGTGGTTCAACGATGCGAAGGGGTATGGCTTTATTACCCCCGACGAGTCGGGCAAGGATCTCTTCGTCCACCACAGCGCCATCTCGGGCGACGGCTTCAAGTCGCTCGCCGAGGGTCAGAAGGTCGAGTTCGAGGCGGCCGAGGGCGAGAAGGGTCCCGAGGCGAAGAACGTCGTTCTGACGGCGTAAGCGAGTGCATGCGCGCGCCGCGTTAGCGGCGCGCGCAGCCTCCAAGGAAAGGACGCGCCATGCGCGGGAAGATGATCTGGTTCAACGAGGTCAAGGACTACGGGTTCATCATGACCGACGAGGGAGAAAGGCTTTCCGTGCTCGGACCGGGGTTCGCCGAGGGCGCGCGGCCGGTGGCTGTGGGTCGCTGCGCCGAGATGGTGGTCACCTTCGAGGTCGACGACAGCAGCGGCACCCGCCAGGCCGAAAAGGTCGTCTTCGAGCCGTACGTGCACGCTCACCGCCCGCGAATACGCGGCGGCGGCGGCGGCCGGCGGTAGCGGATGAGCTCGAACAAGAGGCGACAGCAGACGTTCGCCAAGCGCCAACGCGAGCGGGCCGTCGAGGAGAAGCGCACGCTCAAGCGCGAGCGCAAGCAGGCGGCCGCAGCCGAGCGCGCGGCCGTCGGTGACGGCATCGAGCCACCGGCGATTCCTCTGCCGCTCGATGTCGACTGACAGCCCAGAACAGAAGAACTACGCGGAGATCGAGCGGCTCGAGCAGCTGCTCGTGGAGCTGCGGGCCAACCGCTCGACCGCGCGCGAGACGGAGGCGATCCGCGAGATCGGCCTCGAGATCGCACTGGCCGTGCGGGAAGTCGGCGCGATGCTGGTGAACGTCGGTTGGGAGCAGTCCTTCTCGGCGAAACGCCGACAAGGACGGCGACGCCTAACCGGTTCGCCTGCTTTCGTCGTCGCAGAAGACAAGTGAGAACGGCCTTGACCCCGGTCGTCGTCGCTGCGCTTCTCTTCGTGCTCGCCGGTTGCGGCGGAAGCGGCAGCTCTCTCCCCACGCGCCCGACCGTCGTCGGGCCGATCACCCAGGACGCGAACGGGGTCTGGATCTTCCGGCCGGCCGGGAAGCCGAAGCGGCTGGTGATCTTCTTCCACGGGCAGGGCGGGCCGACCGAGGCGACCCCGGCGAACCACCGCGACTGGATCGACCACCTCGTCTCGAAGGGGGCCGTGGTCGTCTACCCGCGCTACGAGATGGACTACAGCGCGTCGGTGCTCAAGGCCGCCAACGCCGGCATCAAGACGGCCAGCGACCGGCTGACGCTGAAGAACGTCCCGGTGGTCGCGCTCGGCTACTCGCGTGGCGCGGCGATGGCGGTCGAGTACGCGGCGGGCGCGCCCGGCGAGCACCTGCCCGTGCCCGACGCGGTCGAGGGCGTCAACCCGGTGCCGTACGGCGAGACGGCGCGGATCGTCGATCTCCACCCGCTCCGGCCCGAGACGGTGTTGGCGCTTATCGCGAGCGACCGCGATCCTCACGCCCGCGACGGAGTCGGCCTGCTCCTGCAGCCGGCTCCGCGGCGCGGGCTTCCCCGGCCGGGCAGATCGAGCTGAACGTCGCCCATTCGCACGGCTCGTTCATCGCCGACCACCTCGCGCCGCTCGGCTCGTCGCCCGCAGCCCGCCAGGCGTACTGGGCGCCGACCGACCAGCTGCTCGCAGGACTTCGCTCTTCCGGCTAGGCGCACGCGCGTTGTCACAAGATCGACACCGGAGTCGAACCTCCACGTAACCCACTTCGCGGGAAGGGTGTCGTACGGTCGGCGTCGAGAGAGCGGCCAGGATTCCGGCAGCCCGCCGCGAGAGCCGCGGGAAGACGGATGACCGGGGGCCTTTCCAATGCCCCGAAGGGTCCCCTCGCTCCCTCCTCCTGGGTTCACGGCCGGCCGGCCAGGGCCGGTCGTGCCAGGCACCGGGTTGCGGAGCCGATCCGACTGCGGGTCGGCTCCGCTGACGCCTGAAAGACAGCGCCCAGCTAGGCTGAGGGCTCCACGAGCGTGTACCTGGTCGGCGCAAGCGCCTCCCATCTAGCGTTCACGCGAGGTAGAGGAGGTGTTTTGCAAATGGCGACAGGAACAGTGAAATGGTTCAACGATTCGAAGGGGTACGGCTTCATCAGCCCCGACGACGGCTCGGACAAGGATCTCTTCGTGCACCACTCGTCCATCGCGGGCGACGGCTTCAAGTCGCTCACCGAGGGCGCGAAGGTCGAGTACGAAGCAGCCGAAGGCGAGAAGGGGCCCGAGGCAAAGAACGTCGTTCAGCTCTCCGAGTAACGGAGCGCGCGACTCTCTACGGAAGCGAGGCTCATGGGCTCGAACAAGAAGCGACAACAGACGATCGGGAAGCGAAACCGCGAGCGGGCCGTCGAGGAGAAACGCAGGCTCAAGCGCGAGAAGAAGCAAGCCGCTGCGGCTGAGCGCGCGGCCATTCGTGACGGCACCCTGCCGGAAATCACCACCATTCCAGGGCCCGATGGCGAGCTACCGGTACCGGAGCACGCTGAGGGGCTACCGGTACGGGAGCACGATGACGGCGTACCAGTACCGGAGCCCGAGCACGACCTGACTCCGGCTCCGGCCGAGTAACCGCCGGTCACCGGTCGCATGCCCGAGCTGCACGATGTTGCGCCGGGACTGTGGATCTGGCGGCTGGCGTACCCGGACTGGCACGCGGGCGTCGGGTGGCCGGAGGTCGTCGCCTCGACCTGCGTCGAGAGCGGCGGCGAGGTCGCGCTGCTCGACCCGCTCGCGCCGCCGGAGGATGCGCACGAGGTCTGGGAGCGGCTCGATGCGAGGCCGCCGACCATGGTCGTCGTGCTCAAGCCCGACCACGTTCGCGACGTCGACGTCTTCGTCCGTCGCTACGGCGCTCGCGCCTTCGGACCGTGGCTGTTCTGGCGCAGCAACATCCCGGAGACCGAGCTCGAGCCGATCGAGCCGGGCAGCGAGCTTCCGGGCGGGCTCGTCGCCCTCTACGACGGCCGCGGCCGGGGCGAGACGCCGCTCTGGCTGCCCGAGCAGCGCGCGCTCGTCTTCGCCGACGCGCTGACGGCACCGGAGGGAGAGCTGCGCGTCTGGGCCTCGCCAGCGCATGAGGAGCGCGCCCTGCCGGCCCTGCGCGAGCTGCTCGACCTGCCGTTCGAGCACGTGATCGTCTCCCACGGCAAGCCGGTGCACGACCGCGCCGCCTACGAGCGCGCGCTCGAGCTCCCGCCCTGGGACGACTAGCGAGCTCAGCCGCTTAGGATTGCCCGGCGTTGAAGCGGTCGACTCTCACCACGGCTGCGGGCGTCTGCGGGGTGCTCACGGCGCTCTGCTTCGTCGGCGGTGCCGCGCTCATGATCTGGAGCGGCGTCGGCGGGCTCATCCCGGACACCGGGCAGAGCGCGGTCGAGTGGATCGACGACGTGAACGACGCCAACGACGCGTTCTTCGGCGGCGCATGGCTCGTGATCGCCGGCGGGCTCTTCGGGCTCGTGGCGCTCGTCGGCTTCTGGCGTCCGCTTCGCGACACGGCGGAGGTGCTGATCCTCGCGCCGATCCTCGCCGTGGCCGGGATGACGCTCGTCACGATCTCGCACCTGCTCGGGATCGCGATGGCGTACGAGCTCGTGCCGGGCTACGTCGACGGGAGCCGCACGACGAAGGACTCGCTCGCGGTCACGACCGACACGCTGGCCAGTCTCGCCCACGTCCTCAACTACGTCGGCAGCCTGCTCGTGTTCGGCGTCGTCGTGGCGCTCTACGCCTGGGCGATCTTGAAGACGAGGATCCTCCCGCGCTGGATCGGCTGGTTCGGGGTCATCACCGCGGTCTTCGCCGGCTGGCTCGGTGCCGCGGCGCCCGCCTCGCGCCAGCTCCAGGACGCGACGTTCATCGGCCTCGTCGCGTTCTTCATCTGGATCGCGGCGATGGGCTTCGCTGTTCTGCGACGCGCTCCCTAAGGCGTCTGGAGGTCGCGGCGCTCGACGAGCAGCGCGCCCGCAGCGAGAGCCACGACCGCCGCCACGAGGACGACCAGGATGCCCCAGCCGTCGACGCCGTTCTGGAGCGGTGACTGGCCGACGAGCCAGAACGGGGAGAGGAACCGGAACGGCTCGAGCCAGTGGGCGAGCGTGTACAGCCCTCCGACGAGGTAGGCGGCAGCCGCGAAGGCCGCGGGGACGCCGAGCGACAGCACCTTGCTCGGGACGGCTGCGCCCAGCGCGAGCGCGAGCCAGCCGTAGAAAAGGCCGAGAGCAGCCAGCGAGCCCATGGCCGCAGCGAGCCGTCCCAGCGAGAGGTCGAGGCCGAAAACCGCGCTCCAGACGGCGAGCGCGCAGAACCCGACAGCGCAGACGAGCAGCACCTCGGCCGCGAGCGCGGCGGCCTTCGCGAGCACGGCGTCACGCCGCCGCAGCGGGTACGAGAGCAGGATCTCGAGTCGCCCCGCGTCCTCCTCGCCCGCGAACGCTCGCGCGCCCGAGCCGATCGCCAGCACGAGCACGAGCAGCGGCAGCATCAGGCTGAAGAGCTCCGCATCGGCATAGCCCGCGCCCGAGGAGATGCCGCCCCCGCTGATGCCGAAGAGCGCCTTGAGCGCGTCCGGGTAGCGCTCGACGAGCTGGGTGAGATCGGCCGAGCCCTTGAACGACGGGAAGATCGAGCTCGTCATCAGCGTGTAGCCGGCCACGCCGAGGCACCAGCCGAGCAGCGCGCGCCGGTGGTCGAGCAGGCCGCGGCGGATCAGCTCAGCCGGCATCGGGCTCCTCGTAGAGCTCGAGGAAGATCTCCTCGAGGTCGGCGGGCTCGGAGACGAAATCGACGATCCGGTGGGCCGCTGCTTCCTTGACGATCGCGTCGATCGCCGGCTCGGGCGCGGAGAGCCGCACGGTGTCGCCGTCGACCGTGTCCACTTGCACGCCGTCGAGCTGCTCGAACCTCGCGGCGTCCACCGGCTCGGCGAAGACGATCGTCATGTGGCGCAGCGCTCGCTCGCGCAGGTGCGCGACCGCATCGACGTCGATCAGGCGACCGGCCCGGATGATCCCGACGCGGTCGGCGGCGTGCTGTACCTCGTCGAGCGAGTGCGAGGAGAGAAAGACGGTGCGGCCGTCGGCGACGGTCTCGCGCAGGAGCGAGCGCACCTCGGCCTGGAGGAGCGGGTCGAGCCCCGAGCTCGGCTCGTCCAGGACGACGAGCTCAGGCCGGTGCATGAACGCCTGCACGAGGCCGACCTTCTGGCGGTTGCCCTTCGAGAGGTGGCGGATCGGCCGGTCGAGCTCTAGACCGAATCGCTCGCAGAGCTCGGCTCGAAGGCGATCGTCGGCGCCGCCACGCAGGCGCGCGAGCGAGTCGAGCTGCTCGCCCGCGGTCATCCGGTCGTTCAACCGCAGGTCGCCCGGCAGGTAGCCGATCCGCCGCCGCGCCTCGACGCCCTGGCGCCGGGAGTCGAGCCCGAGCACGGTCGCGCTCCCGGCCGTCGCATGGATCAGGTCGAGCAGGAGCCGGATCGTCGTGCTCTTGCCCGCGCCGTTCGGGCCCAGGTAGCCGAACACCTCGCCGCGCTCGACGCGAAGGTCGAGCCCGACGAGCGCGCGCGTGCGTCCCTGGTAGGTCTTGGAGAGCCCTACGGGTCTCGACGGCCGGCGCGGTCACAGGCTCACTGTGCCAGCGCCGGCCGCCGGCGTGCGCGCGCTACATATCGTCCTTGACGATGCCGATCACGTGGCCCTCGGGATCCTTGAACAGGCCGAGTTCGACCATGTCCATGACCTTCTCAGGACCCATCACCCTGGTGCCGCCGAGGCTCTCGGCCTTCGCGAGAGACGCCTCGACGTCCGGCACGGCGACGTAGAAGGTGACGTGACCCTCGTACCCGTCCGGCCCCTCGCCGACGCCTCCACCGATCCCGGCGTCGCCTTGCTTCTCCACCATCCCGTAGTTCATCGGGTTGTCCGACTTGATCTCCCACCCGAAGAGCTCTGAGTAGTAGCTCTGGAGCTTGCCTCCGTCCTTGCCGACGACCTCGAAGTGGACTACCGGCTGACCCATCTCGCTCCTTCCCGCGCCGGAGTGCCCGGCGCTCACGTTTGAACGTACCGGTCTAGACCCGGGCCTCGCCCGGAACTCATCGGCCTGAGCCGGCGCTAGCCCGCGGTGGCGAACCGCTTGGCGGCGAGGGCCCGCTTGCGCTCGGCCTCGACCTCGCGGTTCCTGGGAGCCGCGTTGGTCACGAGCCGGTCGAGCAGGGCCTGAGTGACCGCAGCAACCTCGTCGACGGCCCGGTCGAACGCCTCCTCGTTCGCGCGCGAGGGCTTCGTGAACCCGCTGATCTTGCGCACGTACTGGAGCGCGGACGCCCGGACCTCGTCCTCGGTCGCAGGTGGCTCGTAGTTGTAGAGCGTGTGGATGTTTCGGCACATGCCTGCATCCTAGGCAAGCTCGGCGAGGAGCCGGTCGGCGCGCGTGACCGTGGCGACGGATCCCTTCGACTCGCCGAGAGCGCGGGCCTGCTCGAGAACCTCCCGGGCGCGCTCGAGGTTGCCGGCCAGTCGAGCCACCTCTGCTTCGGCAAACCGCAGATCGGCATGCATGATGAAGTAGTCGGTCGGCTCGACGATCTCGGCGGCCTCGCGCAACAGCTCGTCGGCCGCGTCGGTCTGGCCGCGTCGCGCTGCCACGCGCGCACGGACGAGGCGGCTTCGCGCATGAGGCTCGAAGTCGTCGGCCTGCCCCACCTGTGCGGCCTCGACCGCGAGCTTCTCGGCCTCGTCGTCCCGTCCGAGGTCGCACGCCGCGTGCGCCTGGTAGCCGACCATCGTCGAGAGGTAGCCGGTCTCGGCGACGTGGGCAAGCTTTTCCCGCCCCTCTGCGATCGCGTCGTATGCGATCGCCGGGTCCCCTCCGTCTCCGGACAGCTCCGCCTCGGCCACGACCATCGACGTGCCTGCCCAGAAGATCGTGTCGCTGATGTCGTGTAACAGCTCTCGGCCCGCGGCGATCTCGGCCCGCCCTTCGTCGAGCCGGCCCGCAGCCGCAACGAGAGCGCCACGGATGAGTCGCGCGACTCCCTCGAGACGCTTCGACGTCGAGCCCGCAATCACTTCGTCGCAGCGGCGGATGCCGTCCTCGACCGGAGTTGGGCCCCACCACATCTGCCAGAGGATCCAGCGCTTGATGTCGTCCACCAACCGGGGCTGACCCCACGGGCTCGCACGAGCGCCTGCTCGTTGAGGCGCAGGGCTTCGTCCGTCCTGCCCAGCCAGGCAGTGAAGGAGGCGAGCTGCCGCAGCGCCCACACGGCGCCTTCTTCGTCCCCGAGCCGCTCCAGCACCTCGAGCTGCTCGCGAGCCGACTCGATCGCGGCCTGCATCGTCGCCGACTGGTCGGCCTGGAGCTGGGCCTCGGTCCGCGCGAGCCGGCAGCGCGCGAGCAGCCGCTCGTCCTGCGCCGCCCGCGCCGCCGCCTCGGCCTCGTCGCAGTGCTCCGCCGCGCTCTCGAACTCGCCGAGCTCCGTCAGCACGACGGCCAGCTCCAGCTGCGTCGAGCGCCGCGACGGATTGTCCGCCGGCAGGAGCTGCAGCGCCCGGCCGAGCTGGCCCTTTGCCGCATGGAGGTCGCCGCGCTCGTTCGCATGCTCGGCGCTCCGCTCCAGGCGCGCCGCCGCCCTTTCTGCGATCGCGGCAGCCACGTCGTCGAGGGGTCCGAGCTCCGCGCGGTAGGAGTACGCCTGCTCGAGGTGATAGCCGATGATCTCGTCCAGCTCGACGAGAGCGGCGCCGTGCTCCTCGAGCCAGGTGGCGAAACGGTCATGCAGCTCGGCCCGAACCGCCTTTGGCAGCGCCTCGTAGGCGGTGTCGCGGATCAATAGGTGCCTGAAGCGATACGCCTCTTCGTCGACGAACACCGTCGGCTCGGGACGCACGAGGTCCTTCCGGACCAGAGTGATCAGACGGCCGTCGACCGTCGCCTCCTCCGGCCCGAGCGCCGCGACCGCTCCCCGGTGGAAGACGAGGCCCTCGATCGCGCCGCGCTCGAGCACGCCGCGCTCGGCCGGCTCGAGCTGGTCGAGCCGCGCGGCCAGCAGCGCCTGGATCGTCGGCGGCACGACGATCTCGCCGCCGTCTTCGGCCATCGCGACCATCTCCTCGACGAAGAGCGGGTTGCCTCCCGCGGCCTCGAGGATCCGCCCGCGCAGCTCGGGGTCGATGCGCTCGTCGAGCTCAGCGATCAGCAGCTCGGCCTCCTCCGGCCCCAGCGGCTCGAGCAGCACGTTCGTCGCGTTGAGCTTGCCGCCGCCCCAGGTCGGGCGGAGGTCGAGCAGCTCCGGCCGCGCCATGCAGAGGAGCAGGATCGGAGCCCCGCGGCTGAGGTCGGCGACGTGCTCGACGAGGTCGAGGAACGCCGGCTCGCCCCAGTGGACGTCGTCGAACACGACCACGAGCGGGCGCTCCGCGGCGCGCGCCTCGAGCAGCTTCCTGAAGGCCCAGGCGATCTCGGTCGGAGAGCTCGCAGCGGAGTCGTCGCCGAGGATCGATGCGAGGGCGGGCTCGGCCCCGGCCGAATCGGCGAGAAGGCGTTTCAGAACCTCGGTCACCGGCCAGTAGGTGATCCCCTCGCCGTACGAGAGACAGCGCCCGCGGACGACGGTCGCGCCGTCGAGCGTGCGCAGGAACTCCTCGGCGAGCCGCGACTTCCCCACCCCTGCGCTGCCGAGGATCGTGAATAGATGGCACGAACGCCCGTCGACGACGGTGGCGAAGGCGTTCTCGAGCACGTCCCGCTGGCGCTCCCGGCCCACCATCGCCGCCTCGTGGCGTCGGCCCGGATCGTCGCCGACGGCGATCAGCCGGTAGGCCTGGAGCGGCTCCGCCTTCCCCTTCGCCGGAACCGGCTCGACCGGCTCGGACTCGACTGCTTCCTGCACGAGCGCGTGGGTCTCCTCGCCGAGCAGTACCTCGCCCGGCGGCGCGGCCTGCTCGAGGCGCGCGGCGACGTTGACCGCGTCCCCGGTCGCGAGCCGCTCCTCGGTGCCGGTGACGACCTCGCCGGTGTTGACGCCCATGCGCAGCTCGAGGCGCGTGCCGTAGTTGCGGTCGAGCTCCTCGTTCAGCTCGCCGAGGGCGCCGCGCAGCTCGTCCGCGGCGCGCACGGCCCTGAGCGCGTCGTCCTCGTGCACGGCCGGAACGCCGAAAACGGCCATGACCGCGTCGCCGATGAACTTCTCGACGGTGCCGCCGTGGCGCTCGACGATCGCCTTGGCCGTCTCGAAGTAGCGGGCCATCACCCGGCGCAGGCTCTCCGGGTCGATCCGCTCGCCGAGCGCGGTCGAGCCGGTCACGTCGCAGAAGAGGACCGAGACGACCTTGCGCGTCTCGCGCGCGGGTCCGGCCTCGTCGAGCGGCGCGCCGCACGCGTCGCAGAACCGCGCGCCTTGCCGGTTCTCGGCCCCGCAGCTCGGGCAGACGAGCATGTGCGAGTCTAGGCAGCCGCGTAACCTCCCCGCTATGGCCGTCGCCTACGAGCTCGTCCACGTCACGCGTTCCGGCAAGGAGCGGGTGCATCCGTACACGAGCGAGGAGCCTCTGGCACCGGGCGACGTCGTCCGCTATGAGGGCCGCGGCTGGCTCGTCGAGGGGATCGACGGGACGCGCGTCCAGCTGAAGCCGGCGCGCTACCGGCTGCGTCTGCGGCACCCCGACGGGCGCCAGGAGGTCGGGGCCTTCCGGCGCTACCGTCCCGACGCACCTCGTGTCGGGCACACCTTCAGCACGCTCGAGGACGGACAACCGGTGAGCTGGCAGGTCGCCGACGAGCGTCTCGCACTGGACGGGCAAGGCGAGCCCTATCTGGACCTGACCGCAGAGCGCGATTTCAGCGAGCTCGACGACGCGCCCGGCCTGCCCGAGCACGAGCTCGAGCACGCGCTTGCCCGCGAGGCGGAGCGCGAGGCGGCGGCCGGGGCGCTGGCGCGAGCCGAGGAGGCGGGACTGTTCGTCGAGCTCGTCGCGCTCGAGCCCGGCGAAGCGCCCGACTGGGCCGAGGCCGAGGCGTACATCGACGCACTCGAGCTCGAGGTGATCGAGGACGACCTGCTCGAGCTCTGTGGCGTCAGACCGGATAGCGACCCGCAAGAGGCCTGGCTCGAGATCGTCAAGGAGCGCCTGCGCTCGGATCTCGAGCGGTTCCGGGCCGACGTCGAGGGCGACCACGACGAGATCGAGGAGTGGGAGTTCCGCGACGGACGGATCTTCGCGGCGGTCGGCAGCTTCGAGGACGAGGCGAACCCGGACAGCGGACACGGCTGGATGACGCGACTCGTGGATGCGAGCCCGCTCACCACAGCCGGCTTCACCCGGGTCCGCAAGGCGGAGCTCCAGGTTCAGCCATCTCTCCCGGCTACGGGCCGATGTCACAGCATCGACACCGAAGCCGAACCGGCCCGTAACCCATGCGGCCGGGCCGCTCTCCTAACGTCGAAGGACGAGAGCGTCGGTACCTCGCCGGCGCACCGACAGAGAGGGAGAGACATGAGACGGAGGAAGCGAACCGCGGCCCTGACCGGGCTCGCCGCCGCCTGCACGGTGGCGATCGTCGTCGCAGCGACCGGATCGGCGTGGTCGAACGACGGCCCCGATCTGAGCAACGTCGCAACCGCCAACACGAAGTCCGTCGGCTACGCGCCCGCGAGCAAGCTCTCCGTGGAGCTGAGCCAGATCGCAGTCGCGCAGGGATCGACGAAGGCCGAGAACCCTTCACCGGAGATCAGCTACTACGGCTACGACAACGACCTCCTCAACGCGGCCGGCGACCCGCAGATGCTGCCAACGCCGGGTGTCGCGAACGAGGCGGGCAAGACCGAGCCGGACAAGAACACCTACCTCGTCTTCAGGCACGGCCTGTCGGGCGCCGACCCGTCCTACGAGTACGGCACGCACTTCCTGTTCCAGGGACACGAGCTCGGCTCGCCGGGCTACATCACGCGCATCAACCTCGACGCCGACGCCGCTCATCGGGTGACGGTGCTCGCGACGAAGGACGCGACCGGTGCAGCAATCAAGACGATCGACGGCTCGACCTGGGAGCCGTGGGCCAGGCGGCTCCTCTTCACGACCGAGAGCGCGTCGGCCCCGACCTACTCGGCAACTCCGGGCTATCCGTCGGACGTCGAGGACGTCTCCGGTGCGCTCGGCCGTGGCGGCTACGAGGGCATCCAGGACGACTCGGACGGGAACATCTGGATCGTCGAGGACATCGGCGGCTCGAACAAGCCCGGCACGACCGCGAAGATCCCGAACAGCTTCCTCTACCGCTACGTGCCGAAGCACCCGGGAGACCTCGCACACGGAAAGCTGCAGGTGCTCCAGGTGCGAAACGACTCCGGGGACCCGATCACGCAGGCCTCGCAGACACCGCTCAACTCGCCCGACCAGCTCGCGCTGCACACCTACGGCTCGAGCTTCAAGACGCGGTGGATCACGATCCACGACACCGCGACCGACGGCAACGCGCCGTTCAACGCGAACACGCTCGCCAAGGCGGACGACGGGACGCCCTTCAAGCGGCCTGAGAACGGCGTCTTCCGCCCGGGCTCGGACTTTCGCGAGTTCTTCTTCGACGAGACGGGCGACACGAACGCGACCAGCCCCGAGAACGACAGCGCCGGCGGCTGGACGTCCGTCTGGAAGCTGACGCAGAAGGACCCGTCCGCCGATCACGGCCGGATCTCGATCTTCTACAAGGGCGACCAGGCCCACGCGGGCTTCGACAACGTCACGTTCCTCTCACGGGACGAGATCACGTTCGTCGAGGACGCGGGCGACACGCTGCACTCGCAGCGGAACGCGCTCGACTCGGGCTACGTGCTCGACGTCACGCGTGACTACTCGAAGCCGTGGAACCAGCCGGTTCGCTGGCTCGCCGAGGGTCGCGACGCGTCCGCGACCATCGACTCGGCCAACGGCGGCTTCGGCAAGAACGAAGGCGACAACGAGATCACGGGCGCAGTGGTCTCCGAAGGCGACCCGTCCGTGCACGGGATCCTGGGCGCCGAGGTGCCTCGGCTCTTCCGCGGCGGCTGGCGCTGGTTCTACACGCAGCAGCACGGGGACAACCCGACCTACGAGGTGGTTCCCTCAGGCTAAGGGAAGAGAGGGGCTTCCGCCCGGCCGCCAGGGCCGCGGCCGGGCGGGGAACCGAGGGCCCGTGGCAACGCGGGCCCTCGGCGTTCCCAGATTCGTCCGCGCGCCCTGCTAGCTTCGTTTGACACATGAAGCTGGGGGTCCGTAGAGGGCGATGGGCCTGGGCAGGCGCCGCCGTTCTGATCACATTCGTCGCGCTCGCGATCGTTCCAAGCGCGAGCCCCGAGCAGGCGGCGTCGAAGGCCCGGCGGTTGCCGGCCGGGTTCCTCGACACGGGAGGCGTCCACACGTGCGCCGTCTTCGACAACCGGACGGCGCGCTGCTGGGGCTCGGGCGCCAACGGGCGGCTCGGCTACGGGAACCTGAACGACATCGGCGACACCGAGGCGCCGGCAACGGTCGGCGTCGTCGACCTGGGCGCCGGCCGCGGGACGATCGCGATCTCCTCGGGCGCCGCGCACAACTGTGCGCTGCTGGACACGCGGCAGGTGCGCTGCTGGGGCCTCGGCGGGAACGGCCGGCTCGGCTACGGGAACGAGAACGACATCGGCGACAACGAGACGCCCGGGACCGCCGGCCCGGTCGACCTGGGCACGGGCCGGGTAGCAAGCGCCGTCACCGCCGGCGGTGCGCACACGTGCGCGATCCTCGACACGGGCCAGGTGCGCTGCTGGGGGGCGGGCGCGAGCGGGCGCCTGGGCTATGGGAACACCAACGACATCGGCGACAACGAGACGCCTGGCGGATTCGGCCCGGTCGATCTCGGCAGCGGCCGCACGGCGGTCGCGATCACCGCCGGAACCGCACACACCTGCGCGATCCTCGACACCGGACAGGTGCGCTGCTGGGGCGCGGGCGGAAACGGTCGCCTCGGGTACGGGAACACCAACGCGATCGGCGACAACGAGACTCCTGGCGGCTTCGGGCCGGTCGACCTGGGCGCAGGCCGCACGGCCGTCGCGATCAGCGCGGGCGGCTCGCACACCTGCTCGATCCTTGACACGGGCCAGGTGCGCTGCTGGGGGAACGGCGCGAACGGGCGGCTGGGCTACGGCAACCTCAACGACATCGGCGACGACGAGACTCCTGGCTCGATCGCCCCCGTCGACCTGGGCGCCGGCCGCACGGCGGTCGCCATCAGCGCCGGCACCGCACACACCTGCGCGATCCTCGATAACGGCCAGGTTCGCTGCTGGGGGCTCGCGACGAACGGGCGGCTGGGCTACGGCAACCTCAACGACATCGGCGACGACGAGACACCCGGCTCGGTCGCGCCCGTCGACCTGGGCGCCGGCCGGCTGGCCGTCGCGATCAGCGCCGGAGGCGCGCACACCTGCGTCCTCCTCACGAGCGGGCAGGTGCTCTGCTGGGGCGCCGGCGCAAACGGACGGCTCGGCTACGCGAACGTCAACGACATCGGCGACAACGAGACTCCTGCGGCGGTCGTGCCGGTCAACGCCGGCGGGACCGTCTCGCCGTCCGTGCTGCCGACGCTCACGCTCACGCTGAAGCCGAAGCGCGACCGCAAGGCGCCCTTCCGCTTCGGCACCTCAGGCGCGCTCGGCGGCTTCCTGGTCGACGCGTCGACCTGCACGGGCCAGGTGACGCTCAGGGCGAGGAAGGGCAAGAGGCTCGTTACGAGGAAGGCGACGCTCAAGCTCGGCACCGGCATCTGTAGCTACACGGCGGCGTTCAGGGTCAAGAGCCGCGGCAAGTGGAAGGTGACCGCGGCCTTCGCCGGCAACGGCTCGGTCAGAGCGCGCAGCGCCTCGGCCAGAACGTTCCGCGCCGGCTGAAGGCGTCGCTTGCGATGCCGACCTCAGGACGTGCGGGCTCTGCCCGTGCGTCCGTCTGAAATGACCGGTCGAACCGACTGAGCACGAATGGCGGCTACGAGCGGTTGATGCCCATCGTGGTGCTGCCGACGTAGGCGCTGCCGACCTTGCGCAGGCGCAGCAGCGAACGGGGGCCGCCCTGGGCGAAGACGAAGTCGTTCGCGTTGCGCGTGGTGCGCTTCGAGCGTCGGCTGTACGGCTTGCGGCGAAAGACCCCGTCCGTCAGCGAATCCGGGAAGTAGAGCTGGCCCGTGTGGACGACACTGCCGGCGACGTGGACCTTGACGTGGATGTGCACCGTGCGGCCCTGGTACCAGCCGGGGTAGACGCTGCGGAAGCGAGCGAGGCCGTTGGCGTCGGTCCTCTGGATCCCGCGCATGAACGTGCGACTGCCCGACCCGGCGCCGAAGCCCGAGTACCCGCCGAGCGCGTCCGCGTGCCAGATGTCGACCGCGGCGCCTTTGATCGGACGGCAGGTCGAGGCGTCCACCACCTGGAGACGGAGCAGCAACGGCACCCCGGGTCGCCCCTCGGTGATGTTGCGCCGGAGCTTCTCGCCGGCGATGTAGTACGGCCCCTCGGTCTGCTCGGGCGTGAGCACGCACGAGACCGCGCCGGAGGCGACCGCCGCAGGCCCCGCACCCTCCGAGCTCGTGGCCTTCCAGCCGAGGAAGCCGAGTAGGAAGCCGCCGAAGCCGACGATCGAGCCGCGGCGCGTGAGCTTCGTCCCGTCCACGCGCCCGACGGTAGTCCATGACCGTAAGTGCCGCCTACGAGTTGGCCTGCTAGCGTCCTGCTGGAGATGAAGCCAGGGGTCCCCCGAAGACGGCGGGCCTGGGCAGGCGCCTCCGTCGCGTTGGTTGCAGCGCTCGTGCTCGTCTCGAGCGCCAGCCCGGAGCAAGCCTCCTCGAAACTTCGTCGACTGCCTGCGGGCTTTCTCGATGCCGGCGGGGCCCACACGTGCGTGGTGCTCGACAAGGGAACCGTCCGCTGCTGGGGCTTTGGAACCCACGGCGCGCTCGGGTACGGGAGCACGAACCACGTCGGTGACGACGAGACGCCGGGATCGGTCGGCCCGGTCGACCTGGGAGCGGGCAGGAAGGCAATTGCGGTCGCCACGGGCAACGAGCACACCTGCGCGCTGCTCGACAACGGGACGGTCCGGTGCTGGGGCAGCGGCGAGCACGGTGCGCTCGGGTACGGGAACACGAACACAATCGGAGATGACGAGACGCCCGCTTCGGTGGGCACCGTCGACTTGGGCGCTGGGCGAAAGGCGGTCGCGATCACAGCCGGCGTCGCGCTGACCTGCGCGCTGCTCGACAACGGGAGGGTGCGCTGCTGGGGCTACGGGGCCGACGGGGCGCTCGGGTACGGGCACACGAACGACGTGGGCGACGACGAGACGCCGGGTTCGGTCGGACCAGTAGACCTAGGCGCGGGGCGCAAGGCGGTCGCGATCAGCGCCGGCGATTTCCACACCTGCGCGGTGCTGGACAACGGCAGGGTCCGCTGCTGGGGCTCGAACACCTATGGCCAGCTCGGCTACGGAGACACAAGCAACGTGGGCGACGACGAGACCCCGGGTTCTATGACCCCGCTCGACCTGGGCGCGGGGCGAAAGGCGCTCGCGATCAGCGCCGGCGCGTACCACACTTGCGCGCTGCTGGACAACGCGCGCGTGCGCTGCTGGGGGTCGAGCTCCCTCGGCCAGCTCGGTTACGGGAACACGGACACCATCGGGGACAACGAGACGCCTGCTTCGGTGGGCACCGTCGACCTGGGCGCAGGCCGTCGAGCGCTCGCGATCAGCGCCGGCGGGGACAACACCTGTGCGTTGCTCGACGCCGGCGCTGTGCGCTGCTGGGGCGCCGGCGATGGCGGCCGGCTCGGCTACGGGAACAGGAATACCATCGGCGACGACGAGACTCCAGGCGGGTTCGGCCCTGTCGACCTGATCCGACCGGCGGTCGCGATCAGCGCGGGTGCGGTTCACACCTGCGCGGTGCTCGACAACGGGAGGATTCGCTGCTGGGGCTACGGCGGCTCGGGAGAGCTCGGCTACGGAAGCACGGACTCGATCGGCGACAACGAGACGCCGGCCTCGGTCGGGCCGGTGGTTGCCGGCGGGCTGGTGGCGACGAAGGTGCGACCCGCACTCTCTCTCGCCCTAAAGGCGAAACGCGACCGCCGTTGGCCCTACGCGCTCCACGCCACGGGCACGCTGACCGGCTTCCTCGCCGACCCGGCAACTTGCTCGGGCCAAGTCGGGATCAGGGCGACTACCCCGGGCCGGTTCGCGCGCGTCAGATGGATGAAGCCTGAAGCTCGGTTCGGGAGGCTGCGCCTTCGCAGCCGCGCTGACCGTCACGAGCCGGGGCGCCTGGAAGGTGACCGCCGCGTTCCCGGGCAACGGGTCGCTGAAGGGTCGCACGGCTCCCGCCCGACGGTTCAGAGCCGGCTAGCCGTCACCCATGTTGCGCTTCGGTTAAGCCCGAATCCACGGGCGCGTCACCCGCCGTACCACCAGACGCATATCCACTTCTACACAGGAGGTTCCCATCAACCGAAAGACATCCATCCGGTACGGCGCAGTGGTAGTCGCCGTGCTCGTGCTCGGGGCCGTCGCCGCCGCGATCGCCCTGGCTTCCTCCTCGGGCTCGAGCAGCGGCATGAAGGTCGTCGCGACCGCAAAGAACAAGACCCTCGGCGAGACGATCCTCGTCAACCGACGCGGCCGCTCGCTGTACGCGCTGAGCGTCGAGCGGCACGGCCGGTTCATCTGCACGAACATGGCCTGCCTCTCGTTCTGGACGCCGCTGACCGTGCCGAAGGGCGTCAAGCCCGCCGGCGTCAGCGGGCTCGGAACGGTCAAGCGCCCCGACGGCAAGATCCAGGTCGCCTACCGCGGCGCCCCGCTCTACACCTTCTACCTCGACCGCAAGCGCGGCGACGTCAAGGGCAACGGCTTCAAGGACGTCGGCACCTGGCACGCGGTCGCAGTTTCGAAGAGCCAGAAGTCCGCGGCCGTGGTCTCCACACCGCGCTCCTACGGCTACTAGCTCTCCTCCCCCGACACGAGGGCCGTCGGATCCGCGGCCCTCGTGCACCGCGACGGGATCACGCTCCGCGCAGCGGGTCGTGGCCCCAGTTCATGAGCGAGTAGCGCCAGCGCGTATGACTGACCTCGCCACGCGGGCGCTGCGCAAGGTGGCGGTGCACGTAACCGACGACTTTGCGCATGTGGCGATAGTCGTCCTCGACCAGTCCGCGCCCGCTCTTGCGCAGCAGGCTGACGATGCGTCGGCCCGAGGCGTGGCCGACCGACTCGCCGCTGCCTTCGGCGCTTGAAGCCCACGGCCTTCGACTCGTCGGTGCGCAGCCACGCCTCGAGCTCGAGGTCGCTCAGGTTGACGACCTCCTGGAACTGGAGCGAGATTCGCTGCAGCTCCTCGTTCGTCATCAGGCGGCCGGCGGGATCAGGACGCGGTTGATGACGTGGATGATGCCGTTGGATGCCCGCACGTCCGCCTTCACGACCTGAGCCGAGTCGACGAAGACCTTGCCCTTGGCAACGCGGATGGTCACCTTCGCACCGTTCAGCGTCGTGGCCGAGCGAAGCTTGACGACCTTCGCGGCGGGCACGCGGCCCTTGACGACGTGGTAGAGCAGCACCGCGCGCAGCTTGGCCGGGTCGGCCTTCAGCTGGGCCAGCGTGGACGCCGGAACCTTCGCGAAGGCACGGTCGGTCGGGGCGAACACGGTCAGCTGCGTCTTGCCCGAGAGGGCCTTGGCGAGCCCGGCAGCCTTGACGAGCGAGACCAGGGTCTTGAACTGCCCTGCCGCGACAGCGGTCTTGACGAGGTTCGGCTTCCGCGTGGGAGGAGCCGACGTGCCGGCCGTCGGCGCACTCAACGCTGTGGCCATGAACACCGCGGCAATGACCGCGGCTCCGATGATCTGCAGCTTCTGCATTTCTGTCTCCCTTCTCTAGGCGGCGGGCCAGTGCCCGCCAGATGACTTCGAACGTGCGGTCTCGAGGACCGCGAGCGTGCGGTCGGCTCGATCGGGGTTCCGCCGTCTTCGCTCGCGCTCGTCGCGGCCGTCGAGGATTGCGCCCCAGACGAGAGCGACATCGCGGTGCCGACCACGACCGTGACGGCGATTCCGAGCAGGAAGATGCCCGGATCGTTCATGACGACCTCCGCGGGAGCACGAGTGCGCCGAGCGCGAGGATCGACGGCACCCACAGGCCGACGAACAAGCCCTCTTGCTCGCTCCCGCCGAACCAGAGCGAGATCGAGGCGACGACCGAAATCGTCGCCCCGATCAGCACCAGCAGTCGCGCTAACGCGACCGGTCGGTCAGGCATGGCTCGCCATCGAGGCCGAGGGCTTGTCGCCATGTCGGGTGCGGACGAGCGCCGGCAGGCGCAGCGCCTCGTACACGCCGGCGAGGCCGACGAGGCCGTAGACGATTCGGCTCGCCGCGTTCGTCTCGCCGAAGGTGAGGCCGAAGACCCACGCGACGAGATCGAAGTCGGCGATCGCCACGAGCCCCCAGTTGAGGGCGCCGACGATCACCAGGACGGCGGCGAGCAGTTCGATGGTGCGCTTCATCTTGTTCCTCCTCTGTCGAGATTGCGTCGAGACTGTACCGGGTCTGTCCCGGTGATTGTCAAGTTTATGTTCAGTGTCTGTACACTGGTCGTCATGCGTGGCGAGGGATACCTGCGAATCGGCGAGCTGAGCCGCCGGAGCGGCGTCAGCGTCGAGCTACTCCGGGCCTGGGAGAGGCGCTACGGCTTGCTCGAGCCGGCCCGGTCGGACGGAGGCTTCCGTCTCTACTCGGACGATGACGTCGAGCGCGTCCGCACGATGCAGGCTCATCTCGGCGAGGGACTCGCCGCGGCAGAAGCCGCGCGGCGGGCGCTTGCACGGGAAACGGAGACCGCTGGCCCAGTCCCGAGCGGCGCGGTCGAGCAGGCCAGGCACGAGCTCACCGAGGCCCTGGCGAGCTTCGCGGAGGCGCGCGCCCACTCGGCGTTCGACCGCGTGCTCGGCGCGCTCACGCTCGACACCGTGCTCGCCGACGTGGTTCTTCCGTACCTGCACGAGCTGGGCGAGAGCTGGGCCCGCGGCGAGACGACCATCGCCCAGGAGCACTTCGCGAGCAACGTCATTCGCGGTCGGCTGCTCGGACTCGCCCGCGGTTGGGGAACCGGAGTCGGGCCGCACGCGATGCTCGCCTGCCCCCCGGGGGAGTTCCACGACCTCGGACTGCTCGCGTTCGGCCTCGCCCTCCGCGGTCGCGGCTGGCGCATCACCTACCTCGGGCAGGACACGCCACTCTCGACCGTCGAGGAGCATGCGCGCGCGCTGGAGCCCGACCGCGTCGTGCTCGCGCTGACCGACCCGTCGCGTCTCGACCACGCCCTCGACGAGCTGGCCGTCGCTGGCGGCGCTGTTCCCGTCTCGCTCGGAGGCGCCGGGCGCAACGCCGAGACTGGCCGAACAGACCGGGGTAAGCCTGCTGGCGGAGCGACCCGGTTGCCGAGGCCGATCGCCTTACGACGTCCCGCGCCCGGCGCTGAGCTGTGCACGCCATCCGTAGCTAGTACGTACCGGGAAGGGGTGGACGCCCGGATGGCTGTTCGCAGGCGACCGGAGACGATCTACTCGTGCCGATTCGAGGGACAGCCGGCTTCTCGGTGGCCGACTCGCGTGGGCAGAGCGTCGGCCACGTCGAGTGCCCGCTCTACGGCACCGCCCCCGACAGGCCCGACGCGTTGGCGGTTCGCTCGAGAGGCCTCCTGGGCCGGCACTTCATCGTCCCGGCAGCGGCGATCGAGACGATCGACGATCTCGAGCAGCTGATCGGCCTCCGCCTCGAGCGGGAGCAGCTCCAGCGCTTCCTCTAGCACGACCGCGGCTCGGGCAGGCGACAATGACGCCGTGATCGACCCGATCCAGCGCTGGCGGCCCTTCGACGACAAGCCCGACTACGCCGGCCTGCTCACCTACGGGTCGCTTCCGTACACGCAGGATCCGGCCGAGCTCGAAGGCGTGGACGTCGCGATCGTCGGCGCGCCGATGGACGACCTCGTCTCCGACCGGCCCGGGGCGAGATTCGGCCCGCGGGCGATCCGCGCAGCGAGCTGCCCGCCCGGCCCGCACCTCGAGGCGAAGGTGGACGCGATGGCAGAGCTGCGGATGGTCGACTACGGCGACGCGCCGGTGGTGCCGGCCGATCCCGCCCGCTCGCACGAGGCGATCGAGCGCACGGTCGGCGAGGTCGTCGCTGCGGGCGCGATCCCGATCGTGCTCGGCGGCGACCACTCGATCGCGGAGCCGGACATCCGCGCCTGCGCCGCAGGCCGCGCGCCGATCGGCCTCGTCCACTTCGACACCCACACCGACACGGGCACCGAGGTCTTCGGCGTCGAGGTCTCGCACGGGACGCCGATGTACCGGCTGGTCGAGGCCGGGCGTCGTCGACCCGCATCGCTACGTCCAGATCGGGCTGCGCGGCTACTGGCCGGGCGAATCCGAGTTCGCGTGGCAGGCCGAGCGCGGGATCACGAGCTTCTTCATGCACGACGTCCGGCGGCTCGGAATCGAGCAGGTCGTCGGCGACGCGATCGGCGTCGTCGGCGCGGGGCCGGTCTTCCTCAGCGTGGACGTCGACGTCCTCGACCCGGCCTTCGCACCCGGGACGGGCACGCCCGAGCCCGGTGGCATGGAGAGCGGCGACCTGCTCTGGGCGTGCCGCACGGTCGCGACAGAGCTCGAGATCGTAGGAGCCGACGTGGTCGAGGTGATTCCGCTCGCCCCCGGCTCGGCCGACATCACGTCGCTCGTCGCCGACCGGATCGTCCGCGAGATCCTGACCGGGATCGCGCTTCGTCGCCGCTAAGGCGTCGCTTGCGATGCCGACCTAGAGGCCGTGCCGGCTTTGCCGGTGCGGCCGTCTCAACCGCGAGGGGCCAGGGTCTGCTCGACCGCGAGCCGGACGAGCCAGATCCCGGAGAGGAACATGTAGGTGACGATCGGGAGGGCGACTGCGATCAGCGCCACGAGCACGGACAGCGTGTCCGGCTGTCCCGGAACGAGGTTCATCACCGGGGTGAGCATGGCGCCGAGGACGAGCGCCAGGGCGAGGTTCACCCAGCCTCCGCGAAGCGACTGCGGGCCGAACGAGGGCAGCCTGAAGGCGACCCATCCCGCGAGAACGGCGGCGGCCAGCACGAACGCGAGCAGGAACGTGTCCCTCGTCATCTCCCCTCCCCGCGGAGTCTGACACGCATTTCTGCGATCTGGAACCCCCGATTCGTCCAGGTCGACCTAGCGGAAGAGGTCGCGCTCGGCCGGCATCACGAGGTCGCGGGCAGTGCCCTCGCCGCTCGCGTCGACGCCGCGGATGACCGCCGCGGGGATGCCCGCGGTCTTGCCCATCACGAGCTGGGCCGCGCCGGCGAGCTCGTCGGCGACGGCGATCACGGTCGCGTGCAACTCGTAGCCGACGGGGTCGCGCTCGCCCTGGAGGTCGAGCAGCGGCCGGACGCCGGAGAGGCCGATCGCGACGTCGGTCGTGCCCTGGCGCCAGGCGCGCCCGAAGGAGTCGCTGACGATCACGCCGACCTCGGCGCCGGTCAGCTCGCGCAGCCGGTCGCGAAGACGGGCCGCGGAGGCGTCCGGGTCTTCGGGCAAGAGGACGAGCATCTCGGCAGCGGGTGCGTTCGAGGAGTCGACGCCTGCGGAGGCGCAGACGAAGCCGTGCCTGGTCTCGGCGATCACGAGCGGCGGCCGCGTGCGGACGAGCCGGGCCGACTCGCGAAGGATCACCTCGACCCGGCGCGCGTCACCGTCTGCGGCGAGCTCGCGCGCCTCGTCCGACGGCTCGACATCGGCCAGCGCGACGACGCGGCCCTCGGCCTTGGAGACCGCCTTCTGCGCGACGACGAGCACGTCGCCGTCGCGCAGCTCGACGCGAGGGGCGATCAGCGCTGCGAGGTCGTCGCCCTCGCCGATCTCCGGCAGCCCCTCGACCGGGCGGATCTCGATCACGGGAGGCCGGTGATGCGAATGCCCGAACGGGCCTTGTAGCCGCGGTTCAGATTGACGATCACCGCCGTCAGGCCCTCGAGCGCCCGGGCGGCGGCGAGCGGGCCTGCGTCCAGCGCGCGGCCGGCGACGACGTGCGACGCCAGCTCGAGCGCGAGCTCCTTTGCCCGCTGGTCGTCGCCGCAGACCAGCGCGTCCTCGTCCGGCGCCTCCTCCCCGAGGTTGCGCGCGGCGACCGAGTGGAGCCCGGCCGCGACCGGAGCCTCGACGACCTCCGCGACGCGCTCGGCGAGCGACGGCCCCTGCGCGCCGGGGCTCGCGCCGTTCTCGCCGAAGACGAGCTCGCTCGCGACCGAGAGCAGCGGCGTCGAGCCGAGCGCTCCGGCGAGGGAGCGGGCCGTCTCGACGGCGGCGTCCGCGTTCACGGCCAGCACGACGATGTCGGCGCTCGCGATCGCGTCGGCGTTCGCTTCGCCCGCGACCCCGAGCTCGGCCGCCAGCGCCTTCGCCTTCTCGACGTCGCGGGAGCCGATCGTCACCTCGTCGCCCGCGGCGTGGAGCCGGGCCGCGAGGCCGCGACCGAATGGCCCCGTGCCGCCGAGGATCGCGACCTTCATACCGGCACGCCGAGCACGGCCTCGGCGAGGCGCCGGCGGGAATCCGCGTCGCTCATGAGCGTCCGGGTGACGATCGTCTCGACCCCGGCGTCCTCGTCCGCATCGGCCTCGTCCACCACGAGCGCGTCGATCAACCCCTTGTAACAGTCTGTTACTTGGGCGGGCCCGGTTCCGCCCTTCAGCCGGGCGAGCATCCGGTCGGCGGGGCCGCGCACCGCTCGGCCGCCGATCAGCGGGCTGACGGCCACGGCCGGGGCATGACGTTCCTCGAGCGCCCGCCGGATCTCCGCCACGGCGAGGATCGGGCCGATGCTGACGAACGGGTTGCTCGGCGCGATCGCGATCAGGTCGGCGGCGGCGAGCGCCTTCAGGACGCCGGGCGCCGGACGCGCCTCGTCGGCGCCCTCGAAGCGAACGCCGTCCACCTCGTCCCGGTGCCGCGCGGCGCACGAACCACTCCTGGAACGAGAGCTCGCCCGCAGGAGTCGCGATCCAGGTCCGCAGGCGGTCGTCGGTCGCGGGCAGAAGCGTCGCCTCGACGCCGAAGGCACGCGTCGAGCCGCGCGGTCACGGCCGAGAGCGCCTCGCCGCTCCGCAGCGCCTCGGTGCGCGCAAGGTGCAGCCCGAGGTCGCGGTCGCCGAGCTGGAACCAGGTCTCGGCCCCGGCCTCGGTCGCCGCGTCGCGGGCGTTCCAGGTCTCGCCGGCGCGGCCCCAGCCCTTCTCCTCGTCGAGCACGCCGGCGAGCGTGTAGAGGATCGTGTCCAGGTCGGGCGAGACGTGGAGGCCGGCCACCTCGAGGTCGTCGCCGACGTTGCCGACGACCGTGACGTCGCGAGGATCGAGCGTCTCGGTCAGCGCACGCGCGAAGCGCGAGCCGCCGAGCCCGCCGGCGAGCAGCGCGACCTTCACCGCGCGAGGCCGGCTCGAAGCTGATCGAGCGCGGCCGCCGTTCGCTCGCAGAGGCGGTCCTCGAGCCGCTCGAGGTCGGCCAGCGTGTCCACGTCGTCTACGAGATTCGGAATCCGGGCGATCGCCGAGGGAGCGCCGAGCCGGGCTGCCCGGGCGTGGAAGCGCTCGGCGCTGCCGGGCCCGTAGAGCGGCGCGAACAGGCTCGGCGAGGCGAGCGCAAGGGCGTTGGTCGTCCCGTCCTCGGCCTCGACGAGCGCGAGCCCACCCTCGGGGAGCGCGCCGAGCAACGTCAGCAGGTCACGCGGCCTCGCGCACGGCAGGTCGGCGTTGACAATCAGGATCGGCCCGGACTCGACGCCCCGGAGCGCGGCCTCGACCGCCTCCCCCTGCGCGCCTTCACTCGCGACCACGACGGAGCCGCCGGCCCCTTCGCACGCCGCCACGACGTCCTCCAGCATCGCCTCGGCGAGCGCGGCGCGGGCCTCCTCCGGAAGCGGCTCGAGCCGGCGCTTGGCGTCCTCGCCGCGGTACGGAACAACGAACGTTGGCATCGGCCCAGAGACTATCCGGCGGTGCCTACGTGTCCTGGCCGGGGCCGCGCGTCGCCCACTCGCGCAGCTCGTACCAGTGCGTGTTGCGCAGGGCCTCCGCGACCTGCGGGTCCGTGTGCGCGGCGTTGAAGACGTTGTGGTCGAGGTCGGCGCAGATCGCCACCGCCTGGAGCGGAACGCCGACCAGCTCGGCGAGAGCCTCGGAGGGAACCTTCGCCTCGGCGACCGTGTAGTGCATGAACTGGAGGCTGGGCGCGATCTCCATCAGCTGCGGCCAGTCAGGGCAGGACCGGGAGCTCATCGGGCGCTTCTTCCGGAAACGGCGAGCCGTTCCTCCACGACCTCGGCCAGAGCGTGCACGAATGCAGGGTCGTCGTTCGGCAGCTCGATCCGCTCCAGCTCGAGCCCGAGCTCGGCCGCGCGCTCCTTCGCCTCGATGTCGAGGTCCCAGAGGATCTCGAGGTGGTCGGAGACGAACCCGACCGGGGCGACGAGCACCTGGCGGACGCCGTCGTCGCGCAGCCGCTCGAGCTCCTCCAGCACATCCGGGCCGAGCCACGGCTCGCCCGTCTGGCTCGCGCTCTGGAAGGCGAACGACCAGCGCTCGAGGCCGGCCCGCTCGGCAACGAGTCGCGAGGTCTCGAGCAGCTGCTCCCGGTAGGGATCGCCCTCGGCCAGGATCCGCTCCGGCAGCGAGTGCGCGGTGAAGACGACCCAGGCGTCGGTGCCGCGGACGCGGTCGGCGAGCAGGTCGAGGAACCCCGGGCGAGTCGTGCCAGCTCTCGACGAGGACGAGCTCGGCGCGCCCGGCGACCGCCGCTTCGAGGCGCTCGCGGTACTGGCCGACCGAGAGCCGCGAGTAGTGCGGCGCGAGCACGAGCCCGACGATGCGAGTCGCGCCGCCCGCGAGCGCGGCCTCGACCGCCTCGGCGATCCGCGGCCGCCAGTGCTTCATCCCGACGAAGACCGGCAGCCCGAGCTCGCGCTCCAGCGCGGCCCGCTGCGCCTCGGTCACCTCGTCGAGCGGCGAGCGCCCGCCGATCCGCCGGTAGCGCTCCGCCAGCTCCGCGACCGCCTCGTCCGACACTGGCCTCCCGCCGCGCACGTCCTCGAGGTAGGGCCTGACGTCCTCGGCGCTCGACGGGCTCCCGTAGGCCATCAGGATTACGACGTCGCTCAAACGGCCACCAGCGTTCGCTCGTGCACGAGCTCGGTCAGGCGGCGAAGATCGGCCGGGTCGGTCTCGGGCAGAACCCCGTGGCCGAGGTTGAAGATGTGGCCCGGCCGGCCTGCTGCGCGGCGCAGGACGTCCTCCGCTCCGGCCTCGGCGCGCTCCCAGGGCCCGAGCAGGACGGCGCCGTCGAGGTTCCCCTGGATCCCGCGCTCGTGGCCGACCCGATCCCAGGCGACGTCGAGCGGCACGCGCCAGTCGATCCCGATCACGTCGCCGCCGGCCGCCGCGCGCTCCTCGAGCAGGTGCGCGTCGCCGGTCGCGAAGTGGATCGTCGGCACGTCGACGGCCGCCAGCACGCGCGCCGAGTAGGGCGCGGCGAACTCGCGGTAGTCGTCGACCGAGAGCGCTCCGACCCAGGAGTCGAAGAGCTGGATCACGTCCGCGCCGGCGCCCACGCAGGCGGACGACGTAGAGCGCGAACGTCTCGGTGAGCTTCTCCATCAGCGCGTGCCACACCTCGGGCTGCCCGTACATGCAGGCCTTCGTCAGCTTGAAGTCGCGGGTCGGCTTGCCTTCGATCAGGTAGCCGGCGACCGTGAAGGGCCCACCGGCGAAGCCGACGACCGCCTGCTCCGGCTCGATTGCCTCGCGCACCAGCCGCACCGCCTCGAGCACGAACGGCACCGACTCCGCGGGCTCGGGCACGCGCAGGCGCTCGACGTCGGCGATCGTGCGCACGGGCTCGGCGACGACCGGCCCGACGTTCTCGACCAGCTCCACGTCGATGCCCATCCCGAGCACCGGGAGCATGATGTCCGCGAACATCACCGCCGCGTCGACGCCGTGCGCGCGCACCGGCTGGAGCGTGACCTCGGCGCAGAGCTCCGGCTGGCGGCAGACCTCGAACAGGCCGTAGCGCTTGCGCAGCTCGCGGTACTCGGGCAGCGAGCGGCCCGCCTGGCGCATGAACCAGACAGGCGTCCGCTCGACCGGCTCACGGCGCGCGGCGCGTACGAGAAGCGGCTCCGTCACGTACGCAGGTTAGCCGTCGTCCGAGTCGCTACCCCCGGTGGCGGGCAGCTCCCAGGAGCCGCCGAGACGGATCGGCCCGGAGCCGCCGAGCTCGTTGCTGAAGACGCTCAGCTCGAGCGCCCGCTCGGCGCGCGCGAGCTCAGCAGCGCCGTCCTCGGTGGTCAGGCCGACGTCGACGAAAAAGCGGCCCTCGCGCATCGGCAGCCCGGGAAAGCGCAGGCGGAGCCGCTCGAGCCGTCCCGGCCGCAGGCGCACGCCCTCGACCATCTGCGAGCCGATCGGCAGCTCGTTCGCGTCGCGGAAGCCGACCGTGACGCGCGCGTCCTCGACCCCGTCCTCCGCGTACAGCCAGACCTCGAGCGTGACCGGCTCGCCCTCGATCATCCGATCGCGAACGGTGCCGTCGCCGGCGACCGCCCGCACTTCGTGCACGCGGCACTTCGTCGGGGAGGCGCCGTCGCGCCGGGCGACCGTGTCCCCCGCCCCGCGACCGAGGTACCGGTGGTAGGCGCGCACGACGTCCACGGCCGGGCCCTGCTCGACGACCCGCCCGCTCTCGAGCAGGATCGCCCGGTCGCAGACTCGCTCGACGGCGTTCGGGTCGTGCGAGACGAAGACGATCGTCCCCCCGCCGGCCTTGAAGTCCTCGATCCGGCCGAAGCACTTCTGCTGGAACGCCTCGTCGCCGACCGCGAGCACCTCGTCGAGGAGGAGCACGTTCGGGTTCACGTGCATCGCAACCGAGAAGCCGAGCCGCATGTACATCCCCGACGAGTACGTCCGCACCGGGGCGTGGGCGAAGTCCTCGAGCTCCGCGAAGCCGATGATCTCCTCCAGGTGCTCGTCGACGTAGCTTCGCTTGATGCCGTAGATCGCCGCGTTCAGATAGACGTTCTCGACCCCGGTGAAGTCCGGGTGGAAGCCTGCGCCGATCTCGATCAGCGAGCCGACGCGCCCGCCCACCTCGAGCGCGCCCGCGCTCGGCGCGAAGATCCGCGCGATCAGCTTCAGCAGCGTCGACTTGCCCGAGCCGTTGCGGCCGACGATCCCGAAGGCCTCGCCCGGGTGGACGTGGAAGTCGACGTCGCGCAGCGCCCAGAGCTCGCGCGTCTGCGGCAGCTGAGCGCCGCAGGATCGACTCCTTCAGCGAGCGGCTCTGCGAGAGCCGGATCTTGAAGAGGCGGCTGACGCCCTCTCCGACGATCTCGCCCGCCGCGACGGCGGTGCCGGTGCGTCACGTCAGAGCTCGACGGCCAGCCGGTCCTCGTAGCGCTGGAGGACGCGGAGGCCGATGATCGCGAGCGCAGGCCCGACGAGGAAGATGTAGAGAAGCAGGGTCGTTCCCGGCACCACGCCGAACAGCACCACCGAGCGCATCCCTTCGACGTAGGGCGTGACCGGGTTGCCGTAGCGGAGCAGGTCGATCAGCCAGCGGTGGGTCGAGGCGGCCGGTAGCTGCTCGAGCCCGTACAGGACGGGCGTCAGGAAGAACCACGGCAGGAAGATCACGCCGAGCAGGTGCTCGATGTCGCGGAAGAAGACGTTCGCGACCGAGAGCAGGAGAGCGAAGCCAAGCGCCAGACAGAGGAGCGCGGCGAAGATCGGCACCGCGAGCACCAGCGTCCGGGAGGCCCTCGGCTCGACGACGAGCGCAAGCGGGATCAGGATCGTGAACATCACGCCGGCGGAGATCGTCTGCGCTAGCACGGTCGCGGTCGGGATCAGCTCCCGCGGGAACCAGATCTTCTTGATCAGCTCGGCGTTGCTAACCAGTGACCCGCTCCCCAGCTGTACCGACGCCTGGAAGAAGCCCCACACGGCCAGGCCGACGAGGACGAACAGCGGGTAGTGGGGGATATTCCGGGCGGTCTTCCAGAGCACCGAGAAGATGAGCGTGTAGACCAGCATCATCGAGATCGGGTAGATGACCGACCAGAGCAGCCCGAGCCCCGAGCCCTTGTAGCGCACGCGGACCTCTCGACGGAAGAGCGTCCAGAGCAGCTCGTGGAAACCGGTCAACCGCCCGATGCTGGGCAAGACCGACGCTCTCGTCGCGGTGTCGACAGCCACGCGGGCAGGATACTTCGGCCTTCCGGTGCGAATCGTCGTCGACGTCAGCCCGCTCTCGCGTCCCCGCACCGGGATCGGCAACTACCTGCGCGGGATGATCTCGGGGCTCGTGGAGGCGGGCGGCGGGCGACACGAGATCGTGGCGTTCGGGCCGTCCGGGCCGAACGGAAGGCGACGGATCCGGGAATCGCTGGCGGACGCGCGCGTCGAGCTCCGGCTGCCGCTCCTGCCGAAGGCGCAGTGGTGGCGATCTGCGTGGAGCCGGCTGGGCCGGCCGCCGGTCGAGACGGTCGTCGGGCCGCTCGACGTCTTCCACTTCTCCGACTGGATGTATCCAGCGCAGCGCGGCGGCGTGCGGGCGACGACCGTGCACGACCTCGTGCCGCTGCGCTTCCCGGAGCTGGTGGAGAGACGGACACGGCAACTGCATGGGGCCAAGTACGAGAACGCCGCGCGCACCTGCGATCTCGTCTTCGCCAACTCGCGCTTCACCGCGGGCGAGGTCGTCGAGCTGCTCGGCGTGCCCGAGGAGCGGGTGGTCGTCGCGTACCCGGGGATCGACCCGCGCTTCGGCCCGGACGGCGAGCGGGCCGATCTCGGCGGCCCGTACGTGCTCGCGGTCTCGACGCTGGAGCCGCGCAAGAACCTCCCAGCGCTGGTCGAGGCGTTCGCGCTCCTGCGGCGAGAGCGACCCGAGGTGACGCTGGCGCTCGCCGGGCTCTCGGGCTGGGAGGACCGGCCGCTGGAGGCCGAGGGCGTGCGGCTGCTCGGCTTCGTACCGGACGACGAGCTCGCGCGCCTCTACCGCGGTGCCTCGGCGTTTGCGTACCCGTCGCCAGTTCGAGGGGTTCGGGATGCCGGTCGTCGAGGCGCTGGCCTGCGGTGCGCCGGCCGTGGTGTCGTCGCACGCCTCGCTCGACGAGGCCTGCGGCGACGCGGCGGTGCGCGCAGATCCCGATGACGCGGAGGCCTTCGCGGCCGCGCTCGGGCAGGCGCTCGACGCCCACGACGACCTGCGGGCTCGCGGGATCGCGCACGCGGCCCGATTCACCTGGCGCGCGTGCGGCGAGGCGGTTCTGGCCGGCTACGAGAACGCTTTGCGAGACTGACCGCGTGCGTGTAGGCATGGACGTCTCGGCGCTCGCGCTCACGCGGGCGGGGACCGCGCGGCACATCCGCTCGCTGCTCGACGGCGCTCGCGGACGAGGACGTCGAGGTGCGCCGCTACGGCTTCGGCGGGCCCGGGAAGGCGCTCGTGCCGGTGCGTGACCTCGGCTGGTACCTCGCCGCTCTGCCGTACTGCAGGCCCGTCGCGACGGCGTCGACGTCCTGCACTGCCCGACCCACCGCGCGCCGGTGCGCTCGTCCGTGCCGCTGGTCGTCACGATCCACGACCTCGCCGTCCTGCGCCACCCGGAGACCTTCAATCGCTGGACGCGCACGTACAGCCGGCTCGCGCTGCCTCGGGTCGTGCGCGCGGCCAAGCGCCTGATCGCAGTTTCGGAGTTCACGCGACGCGAGCTGCATCGAGCTGCTCGACGTCCCCGAGGCGAAGGTGCGCGTCATCCCGAACGCGGTCGGGGCGCCGTTCGAGGCTCGCGGCGACGCTGCCGAGGGCGACTACGTCCTGGCCGTCGGCACGCTCGAGCCGCGCAAGAACCTGCCTCGCCTCGTGGACGGATTCCGGCGCGCAGGCCTGAACGGCTGCCGGCTGCTGGTGGCGGGCGCGTCCGGTTGGGGCTCGGTCCCACTCGGGAGCAACGGCGTCAACTGGCTCGGCGAGGTCGGCGACGAGGAGCTCGCCCGCCTCTACCGCGGCGCGCGGTGCGTCGCGTACGTCTCGCTCTACGAGGGCTTCGGCCTCCCGGTGCTCGAGGCGATGGCTTGCGGCGCGCCGGTCGTCGCAGGCCGCAACGGGGCGGCCGAGGAGGTCGCAGGGAACGCGGCGGTGCTCGTCGATCCGCTCGACCCGGACGCGATCGCCGCCGGGCTCGCCGAGGCGATCGACCGGCGCGACGAGCTGCGCGAGCGCGGCCTCGAGCGGGCGCAGGCGTTCGACTGGAGCGAGGTCGCGCGCGCTACCGTCGAGGTCTACCGCGAGGCAGCGGCGTGAGCAGCGCCGCTCGTCGTGATCGACGCCGACGTGCTCGGGCGCGAGCGCACCGGCGACGAGACCTACGTGACCGCGCTCCTGCATGAGCTCGCAGGCGTCTCCGACCTTCGCTTCGCCGCGGTCACCCGGCGACCCGACCTGGTCCCGGACGGGATCGAGCCGGTCGAGTTGCGGGCGAGGAGCCAGATCTGGCGCATGTCGTCTCCCATGCCCCGGCTCCTGCGCCGCCTCGACCCCGCGGTTGCGCACTTCCAGCACGCGATCCCGCTCCGCTGCCCGTGTCCCAGCGTCGTGACCGTCCACGACCTCTCGTTCGAGCGCGACCCCGGCCTGATGAGCCTGCGCGACCGGCTCGTCTTCCGGACTGCCGTTCCGCGCTCCGCCCGCCGCGCCGACCGCGTGCTGGCCGTCTCCGAGCGCACGAAGCGCGACCTGATCGAGCTCTACGACATCCCGCACGACCGCATCGTGGTCACCCCGAACGGCGTCGATCTCGCGTTCACGCCGAACGGCCCCCGGGAGGACGGCGCCCCGTACGCGCTCGTCGTCGGCACGATCCAACCGCGCAAGGACCCCGAGAGCGCGATCGAGGCGCTGGCGCTCATGGACGACAGCTCGCTCAGGCTCGTCTTCGCCGGCCCCGATAAGGGCGGACGCGCCGGGGCCGAGCGCGCCGCGGCCGCCGCCGGGCTCGCCGGCCGGGTCGAGTTCCGCGGCCACGTATCGCAGGACGAGCTCGCAGCGCTCTACCGTGGCGCCGCCTGCCTGGTCTTCCCATCGCGCTACGAAGGGTTCGGGCTACCTGTACTGGAGGCGATGGCCTCCGGCACGCCCGTCGTCGCGACGACGGCCGGAGCGCTCCCCGAGGTCGCCGGCGAAGCCGCGATCCTGGTCGAGGAGCGGAACGCCGCCGCGCTCGCGGGCGGAATCGAGCGGGCGCTCGCCGACCACGACCGGCTCGCCGCAGCGGGCCTCGAGCGCGCAAGCCACTTCAGCTGGGCCGAGACCGCGCGCCTCACGGTCGACGTCTACAGGGATCTGCTCTGACCGACGACGTCGCAGCCGTCGTCATCTGGACCCCGGGCGACCCCGATCCGGGCGACTGCCTGGAATCGCTCGCGCCGCAGGTCGGCGAGCTCGTCCTCGTCGAGAACCCCGGCGGCTCGCCCTCCGCGCCCGGCAAGACACGCGTGCTGGCGAACGAACGGACGCTCGGCTTCGGGGCGAACATCAACCTCGGCGCCGCGGCGACCAGCGCACCGTTCGTGGTCGCCTCGAACGCCGACATCCAGGCGACGCCCGGCTCGATCGCCGCGCTGTGCGAGTTCGCGGAGGCCCATCCCCGCTGCGGGATCGCCGGCCCGCAGATGCGCTACCCGGACGACCGCTGGCAGCCGTCGCGCCGCAGCTTCCCGACGGTCTCCGGCACGCTCGTCCGCCGAACGCCCCTGCGCCGCGTCCTCCACCCGGAACGCCGCCAGCGCCGCCACTACCTGCTCGACGAGCGCCCGACCGAGCCGGTCGAAGCGGACTGGCTGCTGGGCGCCTTCCTCTTCCTCCGCCGCGAGATGCTCGACGAACTGGGCGGCATGGACGAGGGCTACCACCTCTACGGTGACGACATCGACCTCGCCTACCGCGCGCTCAAAGCGGGCTGGGAGCGCTGGTACGTCCCCGATGCGATCGTCGTCCACCACCACCAGGCCGTCACCGACCGCCGCTTCTTCACGCGGCGGACGCTCTGGCACTGGCGCAGCATGCTCCGCTTCGTGCGCAAGCACCCCGAGAGCCTGCGCCAGCTGTAGCCCGGCCGCAGGTGCAAGACTGACCGGCCATGAGCAGCAAGACTTCGGTGCCGATCGAGTTCACCGCCCACAACATCGAGCTGCCGGACGGAAGCCACACCATGCCCGGCCAGCCACTGCTGCGGGACTGGGGCATCTGCCGCTCGGCGCTCCGCACGCTGCGGTTGCTGGTTCCGATCAACGACCCGGCCAATCCCCCACGCGTCGTCGACCTCGGCTGCAACGAAGGCGGTTATGCGGTCGAGTTCGCGCGCGAGGGCTACGACGTCGTCGGGATCGAGGGCCGCCGCTTGAACGTGGACAGGTGCGACTTCGTTGCCGAGCGCCTGAAGCTCCCCAACCTTCGCTTCGTTCAGGACGACGCGAGAAACATCAGGAGCCACGGCATGTTCGACGCTGTCTTCTGCTGCGGTCTGCTCTACCACCTCGACAATCCGGCCGCCTACCTCCGCGACCTCGCCGACGTCACGCGGCGAGTCCTGCTGCTGCACACCCATTACGCAACGCCCGACGACGAGCAATGGATCACCGAGTTTCAGCTCTCGCGACTAACGATGCACGAGGGACGACTCGGGCGGTGGTACAAGGAGTGGGAGCCTGACACGCCTCCCGAGGAAGTCGAGACGTTCGCCTGGCGGTCAGTTGGAAACAGTTCGTCGTTCTGGCTGGAGAAGCGGCACCTGTTGCAGGCGATGATGGACGCCGGCTTCCCGATCGTCTGCGAGCAGTACGACTTTCTCGAGGACATCGTCGCAAGCGACTACACGGAGGACCAGCACCGGAGCTTCTTCCTCGGCCTCAAGGAGGCTGCGGGCGTGGAGAGCGCCCCTACCGACCCTCAGGAGCTCGCGATTGCCCGCTCATCCCTCGAAGCGCGGGCGAGCCAGTTGCGCGAGCGTGAAGCCGAGATCGACGCGCTCGAGGAGGAGCTTCGTTCGATCAGGGGAAAACCACTCTGGAGGGCCAGATCACGGTGGTGGCGGATCAAGGCCGCACTTCGAGCCCGGCGCTGACGCGGGCTCCGCTTCCGCCGGCCGAGCTGATCCAGCGCGTCCATCGGATCGACGACCCCGACATCGAAGGGACGTACCTGCGCGAAGGGCGCGTGACGCGCGAGCGGCTCGAACACCTACTGCCCTCGGACTGGTCGTGGGACGGGAAGCGGGTGCTCGACTTCGGGTGCGGCGCCGGGCGCACGCTACGGCATTTCCTGGACGAGGCCAAGCGAGCCGAGTTTTTCGGCTGTGACATCCACGGCCCCAGCATCCGCTGGCTCGAGAGGCACCTCTCGCCGCCGCTACGCGTGCTCGAGAACAGCTACAGCCCGCCGCTGCCATATGCAGAAGGTGCCTTCGACCTCATCTATGCGTTCTCCGTATTCACGCATCTGGCCGACAACTGGGCCGAGTGGCTGCTCGAGCTCCGCCGTGTCCTTGAGCCTCGGGGCCTTCTGATCGCGACCTTTCTCAACCAGCAGAGTTGGCTGATCTTCGAAGCTGGCCCCTGGGATGAGGAGCAGGTCGGAATCACAGTCACCAAGCGGTCGAATCCGTGGGACCTCGGCGGCCCGTTCGTCTACCTCTCGGAGTGGTGGCTGCGCGAGCACTGGGGGCGTGCCTTCGAGATCGTCCAGCTTGAGCGCGGCCCGTCGCGACCACTGCCTGGCCAGAGCGCAGGCGCGGTCGTGGCACGCCCTCGCAGCGGCCCGCTCGCGGCCAGCGAACTGCACACCCGCTACGATGCGGCCGGACCATCCAAGCGAACGAGTGTGTCGGGCGAGGCTAGGTCCTGACCGATTAGCTGCTTCGTCGACCCTGAACAGGCTCGCGAACCAACTGATAAAGCCGTGGAAGCGGTCGAGCGATTCGATTCCGAGACTATGCGCGGCGGGCTGCTGGAGGCCGAGCACGTCGCTCGGTATAGCTGGGCGGCGGCGCTCGTCCGGGACAAGCGCGTTCTCGACGCGGGCTGCGGTACCGGCTACGGAAGCGTTCTCCTCGCGCAGGCCGGAGCGGCCGAGGTCGTGGGCGTCGACATCGACGCCGACGCGCTCGAGGTGGCGAGGCGGTCGCTGCCCGAGTCTGTAACCCTCGAAACCGCGGACGTGCTGGCTCTACCCGCCGAGCTCGGCGAATTCGATGTCATCGTCTGCTTCGAGGTGATTGAGCACACAGACGAGCCCGACAGGGTTCTCGACCAGCTCGCTGGAACCCTGCGTCCGAGCGGAATTCTGGTTATCTCGTCTCCCAACCGGGACGTGTACCCGCCGGGAAACCCGTACCACAAGCACGAGTTCCGCCCGGAAGAGCTCGCGGAGGCTCTCGCCGCACGGTTCCCACACGTCCGAATTCTGCGCCAGCAAGATTGGCTGGCGACGGGCATCTTCGACAATGATGACTTCGCCCGACTCGACGCACTCCGGGTGCCTGTGGCGAAGGCGGTCGCCGGCGAGCCTGGAACGGAGCTCTATTCGGTCGCAGTCGCCAGCGCCTCACTGCTGCCTCCGACGCCCCCGTTCGTAATGCTGACACGCACCACCGACCTCAAGTGGTGGCAGGAGCGGTTACAGGGGCTCCGTGAAGAGGTCGACGCCGAGAAGCGTCGCGCGCGCGGGCTCGAGGTACGTCTGCAGGAGCAAAGTGCCGAGCTGCAAGCGGCGCATGGAGTGATCTCCTCGATGCAGGCGACGCGCGCGTGGCGGCTCGGCACGCGCTACTGGAGGCTTCGCGACCGGCTCCTGAGTCGCGCTGGGCGCCGAGGCTAGACTGCGGCGCGCGTGAGTGCTGAGCAAGGATCCAGGTCGTCCGCCGCACCACTTGGGCTGAACGTCGTAGGAGGCAAGGCCCTCGCATTCGACGAAGGCCCCGGCTCGACGCACAGCCTGGTGGTCGGGCTCGTCCAGCCGGGCTCCCGGGTATTGGAGTTCGGCTGCGCGACCGGCTACATGTCCCAGGTGCTCCGGGACCGTCTCGGCGCCCGCGTCATCGGCGTTGAGCTCGATTCCGACTCGGCGCGGTTGGCTGCGCCGTACTGCGAACGAGTCTTGGTCGGAGACGCGGAGGAGCTCGACCTCGAGACGGAGCTCGGCCGAGAGCGTTTCGACGCGATCCTCTTCGCCGACGTGCTCGAGCACCTGCGCCACCCAGCGGTGCTCCTGCGGCGCGTGCGCCAATTCGTCGCCGAGGGCGGGGTCGTCGTCGCTTCGATCCCGAACGTCGCCCACGCGAGCGTGCGGCTCGCGCTCCTCGGCGGCTCCTTCCGCTACACCGAGCAGGGCCTGCTCGACGAGGGCCACCTCCGCTTCTTCACTCGCGAGGGCGTCCTGGATCTCTTCGAGAGTTCCGGCTACCTGATCACGCAGTGGCTGCGGCGGCGGCTCGAGGTCGGAGAGACCGAGATCTCGGTCCCCCCCTCGGTGCCGGAGGAGGCACGGGCTTGGGCGACCGGCGATCCGGAGGCGACGACTTACCAGTTCGTCGTCTGCGCGGTGCCGTCCGAGTCGGCCCCGCAGCTTCACGCCTGGCGGACGAAGCTGGGCGAGGCACGGACCGAGCTCGAGCAGCTGCGGCCGCTCGCGGCCGAGATAGAGGTGGCGCGAGGAGAGCTGGAAGAGCTGCGCCCCCTGCGCGGTGCCGTCGAGGAACTCGAGGCCCTCAGGCGCGCGCATGGGGTGCTCCAGCGGCGTCTGGTCGCGGAGCGGGCCGCGTTCGCCGGGGGCATCGCCGCGGTCGAGGAGAGCGTCTACGGCTCGCGCTCATGGCGTTACACGGCGCCGGTGCGCGGCGCGCTCCGAAGGCTGCGCAGGCTCAAGCCGTGACGGAGGTCGTGCTCCCCCGGCCCGATGAGCCGTCCTTATCGGTCGTGATGGTGCTCTACGGCGGCGGGAAGATTGCCCGCCGCGCAATCTCGGCTCTCGCCGCTAACACCGAGCCGTGCTTCGAGCTCTTGCTCGTCGACAACGCCTCGCCTGACGACGCCCTCGAGCGCGTCCAGGGGCACGTCGAAGGCGCCACGGTGCTGCGCAACGAGGTCAACCGCGGCTTCGGAGCGGCCTCGAACAAGGGCGCCGAGCGGGCGTGCGGCCGCACCCTCTGCTTCCTGAATAGCGACGCGCTCGTCGAGCCCGGCTGGTTGGAGCCGCTACTCGAGACGCTGGAGGAGCCGGGTGTCGGCGCCGCTGTGCCGCTGTTCCTGAACCAGAACGGAACTGTGCAGGAAGCCGGCTCAGTCGTGGACTCGATCGGCCACGCACATGCAGTCGGAGGCGGAGGCGACGCTCACGATTTCCGGTACCGCTTTCGGCGCAACGTCGACTTCGGCTCCGCGGCGTGCATGCTCGTGCCGCGGGAGCTCTTCCTCGAACTGGGCGGGTTCGACGAGACCTTCTCGCCCGCGTATTTCGAGGACACGGACCTCTGCTTTCGGCTGCACCAGCGCGGGCTGCGCACGGTCTTCGAGCCGCGCTCGCGCGTCGTCCACGTCCGCCACGGCTCGGGCACCTCGGAGAGCGCGCGGAAGCTGATGGAAGCGCACCGCGATCTCTTCGTCGAGCGCTGGGGTGAGCGCCTCGCCCGGCGTCCCCGACTTCTCGAGGTCGCTCAGGAGCCCCACCAGATGCTGGCGGCCCGCGACGCAGAGGCGCTCGACCGCTTCCTGGTGATCGACGACCGCGTCCCTTACACCGACCGCGGCTCAGGCGACCCGAGGATGGCCCGTCTGCTCGGCGAGCTGGCGGCTCTGTGGCCCTCGGCCAGAATCACCCTGCTCGCTGCGGACGGGAGCGAGGCAGAGCACTATGCGGAGCCGCTGCTGCAGCAGGGGATCGAGGTCGTCTGCCCGCCGGTGGACTGGGAGCGCTGGTTTGAGGAGCGACGCTTTCACTACGGAGTCGTGATCGTCAGCCGCCAGCAGAATGTCTCACGCTTCCAAGGCCACTTGAACCAGAGCCAGCCCCAGGCGCTGCGGGTCTTCGACACTGAGGCGTTCACCTTCTTGCGGCTCGAGCGCCTCGCGGAGCTGCTGCCCCCAGGCAATGAGCGAAGCGATGTCCGTGCCGAGGCGGCGAAGGCTCGTGAGACCGAAATCCGCGCCGTACAGGAGTCCGATCTGGTCTTCTGCGTCTCAGAGGACGAGGCTCGTTTCATCGCCGAAGTGGCGCCGACCAAGCCGACCTTCGTCCTGACGTCATGTGTCGAGCCCGTCGGAGAGCCCCCGCCCTTCGACGAGCGGAGTGACCTCGTCTTCTTTGGCGGCTTCCTCGGGGGCTCCGCCTCTCCGAACGAGGACTCGCTCTCGTACCTCGTACACCAGGTGTTGCCGCTCTTTTGGGAAGAGCATCCGGACGTCGGCCTCAACGTGATCGGAGCAGATATGGGCGACTCCGTCCGAGCGCTCGACGGTCCGCGGGTGCGAATCGTCGGGTTCGTGGAGGAGCCGCTCGAGTGGCTTTCGCGGGCGCGCCTGCACGTGAACCCAATGCGCTTCGGCTCGGGCATCAAGCTGAAGTTCCTCGACTCGCTCGCGGCCGGGCTACCGTTCATCACGACCACAATCGGCGCCGAAGGCATACCGCTCGGGGATCTGCGAGCATCGCTGGTCGCAGACGACCCGGCCGGCCTGGCACAGTTGATGGGCGAGCTCTACACCGATCGCGCCGAATGGGAGCGTGCCCAGACGCGCCTGCTCGAGTTGGCTACGAGCCGGTTCGATCGCGCCAGCTTCCAGCGGACGCTGATCGAGGCGATGACCCACGTCGGCGTCGCCCCGCCGACGAGGATCTTGGCCGGATGAAGCTCCGCCGAGTCACCGACCGGATCACGGGACGGACCGAGCTGAATCAAGAGTCACGGTGGGAGTGGTCGGAACTCAAGCAGCGCAAGCAGCAACTGTCCGATGAGTTTCACGCGAGCGCACGCACTGAACGGCTCGTACAGCCAATCGAACCGACAAAGGATCACCTCGGTCTCTCCGTGGCGGACTGGATCAGACATCAGGTCGAGGCCGAGTCGTACTGGTTCCAGAAGATCGAGCTCTTCCCTGGCTTCTACTCGCCGGGTTGGCAGGACCCCGCCAAAGACAAGCTCCCGTACTTCGGGCTGCCCGACGACCTGAGGGGTATGCGGGTTCTGGACATCGGCTGCGCAGAGGGCTTCTTCTCGTTCGAGGCGGAAAGACGCGGAGCGCGGGAAGTCATCGGGATCGATTCGTTCACCGACTCGGTACGCCGTTTCAACATCGTCAAGGAGGCTCGGCAGTCCAACGCAACCGCCTTCCTGATGAACGTCTATGACCTGGAGCCCAGGCGCCTCGGGACGTTCGACCTCGTTCTCTTCTACGGCGTCTTCTACCACCTGAAGCACCCGCAGCACGCTCTCGAGCGAATCCGGAGCGTATGTACCGGGACGCTGCTCTTTCAGACGCACACGTATGAGGACCCCGCGATGAAGGAGATTCCGGTCGCGCGCTTCTATCCACACGGAATGCTGTCGGGCCCGCAGAACGAGCACTTCGATCCGACCATCTTCTGGCTGTTCAACAGCGCGTGCTGTGCTGCCATGCTGGACCACGTCGGGTTCGTTGATCTCGAGATCCTCTCAAGCGATCCGCACCCGTTCGTGATGCGGACACGAAGCCCGGAGACCTCGCCCGGGACGCCGCCCGATCAGGCCGAATCACCCTGGTCCTGACTGCTAGCGGGAGCTGAGCGCAAACGAGACGCGGGCGCCCAGCTGCCGCGCGTCCGGCTGCCCGAACTCCGCGGGCGAGAACGTATTGGCGACGTGGATCTGGACGCGGAAGGGCGAGGGTCCGACCCTGAATCGGAAGCGTCTCAGCGTCTTCGAGTGAAGCACGAAGCTGCGCGTCGCCGAGATGTGCGTCAGCCCCGTCGTCCCGGCCTTTGTCACAGCCGGCTCTCCGAGCTCGACTTCGACGATGCTCGGGACGTCGGGCCCCGTCCAGCCGGCGCGGGAGACACCGACGACGAGAACGCTGTGTGGCCGTACCCGCGCAAAGCGCGTGAACGCAGCGTCTGCGCTCATCCAGCCGTCCGGGAAGAGGCCCTCGGTCGACGATGCGAGAGCGAGCGGCCGGCGAATGCGGTACAGCGAGAGGAGATACGGCTGAGCAATCTTCTTGCCCACGAGGTCGTTGCCGGAGTCGGTCACCACATAGCGCGGCTGCGTGATCGGTGCCGTGGTTCCCGTGATCACGCCTGTGATCGGATCAACCCGCACAATCGGCCCCGCGATGCTCGGCACGTCGGCGCCGAGGCCGTACACCGCGTGCACGCTTCTGTTCCAGAACTCGCTCTGCCAGAGCACGTGCGGGTCCGTGATGCTCGGTGTCCAGAGAAATGCGACGTCCGCGGACTTCCCGACTGCGTGATCGATCCAGCTCGGGTCGGTTCCCGTCCCGTAGGCGTGGCGGGCGGCGAAAGCCTGGAAGCGGACGGACTTCACCACCGACCGCGAGCTGAGCACAAGGAATACCACGAGCGCCAGCGGGACCGCGTACCGCGCGTATCGGCGCGGCACCGCTGCGAACAGGACGCCTGCCACGGCCGCCCCGAGTCCGAGCAGGATGCGCACGTCGCTTACGCCGCCGGACAAGTGCCCGCTCAGGCGCCAGAAGGGCAGGAAGGCGAACGTGTCCGTCACGATCGAGATGTTGAACAGGCTCTCGAGCGGCAGCGTCAAGAGGAACGCCGACGGAATCAGGACGGCGACCGCGGTGAGCTTCGGGGGCCGCGGCAACCCGCGGGAGAGCCACGCCACAAACGCAAGCAGGAGCAGCGGCTCGACGTAGAGCATGTTCCGCTCCTCGACGCGAAAGGAGTAGCGTGAGGCAAAGGCCGCGACCTGGACGACGAATAGGACGACGGCTGCGATCGTCACCGCAAGAAAGGAGCGTTCCGCCGGCGTCGTCCGCTCACCCGATCGGAAGAACCCAAGCAGCACGACGAGCGCGCAGGCGGGGAGAAAGCCCACGGCAAGGACGAGCTCTGCCGCGTGGTAGACGCTCCAGCGAGCGACGGCGCCGGCTGCGTAATGGCCGCTCGCGACGCCAGCATACGCGTGAAGGCCGCTTGCGAGGGACTGTCCTTCCACCCGCTTCAGAAGGATGTAGGCGACAGCTGCGACGGCAACGGTGACGAACGTCGGCAGGTACCGCTTCAGCTCACCAGCCATCGACCGTCTCGAGGCGACGAGGTCGGGACCGATCAGGTCAAGGACGAGCTTCAGCGCAATCCCCAAGAACAGGACGACGACGAGGACGACCGCCTGGGCGCGGATCGAGCAGGCGAGGGCGATCGCGACGAGGCTAAACAGCTGGTTGAGGACAGTCGGACGCTCGAGCATGACCGCCGTGGCGAAGAGCGCCAGCAGGAAAAGCGGCAGTGCCGCGTTCTCGGTCATCAGCGTCCCGGTGTAAGCGAAGATCGGAAGGGCCAGGAAGAATGCCGTGCCCAGCACGCTGTACAACGGTGGCACCAGCCGCCGGGCCCAGAGGTAGAAGGGGACCGCCGCGGAGGTCATCAGGACGACATTGATCGCCTTCGCCAGTTCGTAGGTCGCGTGCATCGAGCCTGCCCGCCACGCGGGTGAGATGAGCACGGGATACAGGCTGAAGATCGCAGTGGGCTGATCGCGAACGAGGAAATGACCTCCGGCTGCGAAGCTCTTCGCGATGTCCGAGTACTGGAGCTCGTCGCCCATGATCCAGGGCGCCGCGACATCCCTGACCAGAAACAGCCGTGCGAGGACGGCTGCCGCGATGAGAATCGCGGCCCCGACCGTGGCGGAGTGGGGAGACCGTTCTACGAGCGCGTGGGTGTCCCGGGCGACCTTCGCCAGCCCGGCGCGCAACCGTCGCGCGTCAACCTCGGCGGCGGAGGCCAAGGATCGAGAGCAGGAAGGAGGAGAAAAAGACCTGAATACCGACGATCACAAGCGTGGCAGCGAGCAGACCGAGACGGGCCTCCGATAACTGTCCGCCTCCCTGGTCGATCCATTTCGCCACGATCACCCCACCTAGGGCCAGGCCGACGATGAGGAGCGCGGCACCGGCGAGGAGCCCGTGTTCGAGCCTCACACGCTGGCGCATCCGATCGAACCAGGGGTCTCGCTCGCCGAGCACATACACGCCGTACGCCCGAGCACAGAGGCCGAGAGCGAGGATCTGTGTGCCGACGATGGTCAGCATCGAGCCGCCAATCATGGTGTGGATGTCCCATTGGCGCCCGAAGATGTCGACGCGTGCGAGTACCGTGAGCAGAATGAAAAAACCGGCCAAGGTCAGGAAGGCGCCGGGAAGGATGAAGAGGTAGGTCGGGCTATACACGAGCAGAAAGCGTAGGTGCCGCCAGCCGTCGCGCCATGTCGAGAGCTTCGACTCGCCTTCTCGCGGACGATATTCAATCGGCAGCTGCGCGATTTCGAGATTCTCCTTCGCGGCGCGGATCACCATCTCGGATGCGAACTCCATTCCGGTCGTGTGCAGGTCGAGCCGATCCAGGACGTCGCGGCGGAACGCCCGCATGCCGCAATGGGCGTCCTCGACGCCGGCGCGGTAGAACAGGTTGAGAATCCCAGTGAGGACCGGATTACCGACGTAGCGATGTAGCCACGGCATCGCCCCCGGCTGGATCTTCGCCATCCGGTTGCCGATCACGAACTCTGCGCCTTCGTCGATCTTCGTGAGGAAGCGCGGGATCTCACCGAAGTCGTAGGTCAAATCGGCATCGACCATGACGATTCGATCGCCTCGTGCGACATTGAATCCGGCCAGGTACGCGCTCCCGTAGCCACGGCGCGGCTCCTGCACGACGCGTGCGCCAGCCTGCCCGGCCAGCTCGGCACTGCCGTCGCTGGAGCCGTTGTCGACGACGATCACCTCTCCGCGAATTGCGTTCTCATCGAGAACTCTCAGCGCGGAGGTCACGCAACGCTCGATCGTCTGCGCCTCGTTCAGGCACGGGATGACAACGGAGACGTCAAGCGCCTCGTCTGGCGCGGGGAGGGCGCGCGAGCTAGCGACTTGTGGCTCCTGCGTGCGGGTCGACACCATGCGAAAGACTACGTCCTGATCTTTTCTCCGAACGAAGACGTCAACGAACCCTTACAAAGACAAGAGCCGTGCGCATCTGCATCGTCTACGACTGTCTCTACCCGTACACAATCGGCGGCGCCGAGCGCTGGTACCGCAACCTCGCGGAGCGCCTTACCGAGGCAGGGCATCAGGTCACGTACCTGACCCTGCGGCAGTGGCCGCACGGCGAACGCATCCAGAGATGCCGGGTGTCCAGGTTGTCGCAGTCGGCCGCGGATGCGGCTGTACAACGGCGGACGCCGGCGGATCGCGCCTCCGCTCATCTTCGGAGCCGGCGTGTTTCTTCACCTCCTCCGTCGAGGCCGCCGCTACGACATCGTCCACACCTGCTCGTTCCCATACTTCTCCCTACTCGCAGCCGCGGCGCTGCAGCGTTTCTGCAGCTTCCGTCTTTTCGTGGACTGGTTCGAGGTCTGGACTCGCGAATACTGGCGCGAGTACCTCGGACGTTTCGGCGGCGCAGTCGGCGCGTACGTGCAGCGGCGCTGCGTGCTAAGCCGCCACCACGCGTTCTGCTTCTCGGATCTCTATCGGCGCCGACTGTTCGGGGAGGGGCTTCGCGGATCCCTGACGGTCCTGCACGGCCTCTACAAGGGCCAGCCCGACCCCGAAGCTCCGCGCCCGGCGGAGCCCGTGGTTGTGTTCGCGGGTCGCCAGATTCCGGAGAAGCGGATCACGGCGATTCCTCCGGCGATCGGCAGCCGCCCGCGAGCATCTCCCTGAGCTTCGAAGCGAGATCTACGGCGACGGACCCGAGCGACCCGCCGTCCTCCGACTGATAGCCGACATGGGGCTCGAAGGCGTGGTGCAAGCTCCCGGGATCGTTGACGCAGCGCGCGTCGACGAGGCGTCTGGCGCGCGCCCTCTGCCTGCTCGCACCGTCGCGTCGTGAGGGCTACGGCTTGGTCGTAATCGAGGCGGCGTCGCACGGGACGCCCAGCGTTCTCGTGGTTGGAGATGACAACGCCGCGGCTGAGCTCATCCGAGACGGCGAGAACGGCGTCCTCGCCGTCTCGGCTGAGCCGGCCGACCTCGCTGACGCGTTCTGCGCGTGCACGCTGCGGGGAACGAGCTGCGCCACTCGACAGCAGAGTGGTTCAAACGCAACCGGCACGAGCTCTCCATCGACGGATCGTTGGACGCCGTGCTGGAGGCGTACAGGCGTGTCTGAATCCACGCTGCGGGTGGGATTGAACCTCCTCCACCTCGTGCCTGGCGAGACCGGCGGCAGCGAGCTCTACGCACGTAGGCTGATCCCGGCGTTGCTCGAGGCCGAGAGACCACCGCGGCTCACGCTCTTCGTGGGCCGAGCCGCCGTTGCTTCGCTCCGCGCCGAGCCCTGGGCAAGCGAGATCGAACTGGTCACTATTCCCATGGATACCCGGAGTCGGCCGCGGCGCGTGCTGGCCGAGCAGACGCTGTTGCCTCGCGCAGCACGGCGAGCGCAGATCGAGCTTCTACATAACGTCTTCACCACAGCGCCCGCCCTGTGCCGCGTCCCGCAGGTGACGACGATCCTCGATGTGATCTACCGCCGCTTCCCCGAAACGCATGAGGGCGTTCTGGCGTGGGGCATGCGCGCACTAGTACCGATCGCAGCGCGTCGTTCGAAACGAATCATCACGTTGTCAGAGGCATCGAAGCGCGACATCGTCGCGCTCCTGGGAGTGGCCGCCGAGCTCGTCGACGTGACGTATCTCGGACCGGGCCTCAACGCCGAGGTCACACCGAGGCCCGAGGCGGAGGTACGGAGGCGGCTCGAACTCGAATCAGCACCCATCGTGCTCACGGTCTCGGCGAAGCGACCGCACAAGAACCTCGAGCGGCTAATCGACGCGATCGGTCGCACCGAACGGGACCCTGCGCCGGTGCTCGTCGTTCCCGGCTACCCGACTTCCTTTGAGCAAGGGCTGCAAGAGCACGCCGAAGGCGCAGCGCCCGGCCGAGTCCGCTTCACGGGTTGGGTCGATGACGCGACACTTGAAGCGCTTTACCGGGCCGCTTGCTGCTTCGTCTTCCCCTCACTAGCGGAGGGCTTCGGACTGCCGGTTCTCGAGGCACTCGCCCGCGGCGTCCCGGTTGCGTGCTCGAACGCCTCGTCGCTGCCCGAGATCGCCGACGACGCAGCGCTCTATTTCGATCCGTACGACACGGGCGCGATCGCGCACGCCGTTGACCGGCTACTCGACGATGAAGAGCTCCGCTCACGTCTCTCCGCCGCAGGGCAGGAGCGTGCGAAGCGTTTCACCTGGGCAGAGACCGCCCGACGTACGATCGACAGCTACGAGCGGGCGTTCGCGTGAGCACGGTAATTGGACTCGACGCCCGCGCCGCCGCCGAGGTGCCGGCAGGCCGCGGTCGCTACGTCCGCGAGTTTCTCCGGCGTTCGCGGAAGCGAGACGACCAGCATCGATACGTCCTCTACACGCGCGAGGCGTGGAAGGAGGCCATATTCGACGAGCGCTTCTCATGGAGAGAGCGCGAGCTTCCCGAAGCGGTCTGGCACCTTGACGCCGCCCGCGCCGCGAACCGCGAGTGCGACGTTTTCCTTGCAACGAACAGCTACGTGACGCCGTGGTTTCTCCGGATCCCAACCGCCCTCGTCATCCACGACCTCATTCCGTTCCAGAAAGGCGTGCACCCGAACAGACGCTCGGCCCTCATCGAGCGGCTGACGATTCGCCGCGCCCTGCAGCGAGCTTCTCTCGTCGTCTGTGACTCCCACGCGACGCGGCGAGATCTACTCCGACTCTCGCCTTCGGTGGAGTCCAAGTCCAAGGTCGTCCAGCTCGCGGTCAGCGAGTGCTTCTCCCGGCCTCGCGAGCCCGGGAGGCTCGAGGAAGTACGGCGCCGCCATGGCCTTTCCAAGCCGTTCGTGCTCTGCGCGGGGACGCTTGAGCCGCGCAAGAACCTCCCGCGGTTGATCCAGGCATTCGCAGCCTTGCCGCACGCCGTCCGGCGGACCCATCTGCTTGTGCTCGTTGGCGCACGCGGGTGGGAGGATGACGAGATCATGCAGCTTGCCGGCACCCACGCCGAGAGCGTCCGGGTCCTCGGGCACGTCCCCGACGGCGACCTTGCCTGCCTTTACCGCTTGTGCACGATCTTCTGCTACCCCTCGCTATATGAGGGCTTCGGGCTGCCGGTCCTCGAAGCGATGAGCGCCGGGGCTGCGGTCCTGACGTCAAATGTCTCGAGCCTGCCCGAAGTAGGAGGAGACGCCGCAGCTTATGTCGAGCCGCTAAGCGTCGATTCGATCCGTGGCGGCCTCGAGCGGCTATTAGGGTCGCAGAGCGAGCGCGCGGGTCTCCGAGAACGAGCCCGCACCCGCGCGCTGGCCTTCTCATGGGAGTCCACGGCGGCACAGATGCTCACCGAGCTCGTGGCGCTGGGGAAGAACCACGGAAGGCCGGGCGTCGCGTCTAGCATCCGCTAACCCAATCTCCAGCTGACATGGCTCTGCCGCGAATCCTCTTCGTCAACCCCAACTTCGAGGACTACCTCTCAGATGGTTTGTTCCATGGGCTGCGAACACTCCTTGGCCCAAACGTCGTCGACTTCCCGAAGGCCGATTTCATGTACGACACCTACTCCGCAGAACGCCGACAGAAGCTGTACGGCCGCGGCTTCACGCTCTACGGACTGCTCGAAGACATCGACATCGATCGGAACCGGTGCTTCTACCGCGCGCATCAGGGCGAGTTCGATCTTGTCGTGTTCGGAGACATCTGGCGGAACTTCGGCCTGTTTACGCAATGGGCGCCGCAGCTTCAAGGCGTCCCGCTCGCCGTCCTAGACGGCGCTGACCGAATCGAGCCTTACCCTTACTCGGGGCTTTGGTGGCGGGTCCGTCATTGGTGGCTCTTGCCAAGAGCACATCGGCGCGCCCACTTCTTCAAGCGCGAGATATCGCCCTGGACGTACTGGTTCCGCTCCTTCTTGACCTTGCCGCCCCCGGTCGCACGCGCCACTGGTCTGCTGCGGCACATGAAGCCGATCTCCTTCTCGATCCCCGACGAGAAGGTCCTTACTGCGGTGACCAAGAAGGAGAAAGTGTTCGCCTGTCACGTCGTCGACGAGGAGGCTGCGCCACGTATCGGCGGCCAAACCTCGTATGCCTTCGAGAGCGAGGCCGCGTATTACGACGACCTCCAGGTCTCTCGGTTCGGGATCACCACGAAGCGCGCCGGCTGGGACTGCCTCCGCCATTACGAGCTTGCCGCAAACGGATGCGTTCCCTGCTTCCGTAACTTAGATCGGAAGCCACCGCTCAGCGCGCCCCATGGGCTGAGCGAGAGTAACTGCGTTGTCTACCACTCCGCTGACGATCTGCTACGAAAAGTCGAGGGACTGCCCGAGTCGGAGTACGCGAATATTCAGACTGCCGCTCTCGCGTGGGCGAAGGCAAATACGACCGTCGCCCGGGCGCAAGAGTTTCTAGCCGCTTGCGAAATGCCGCTGTTGTGAGCGGCGGGCCCCCGCCCACTGTCGTAGCACCGCTCGAAATCCTCGACTCCCGCGAGGCGGGCGGCAAGGTAATTCGAGGCGGCGGCCTGCGCATGCTGGCGTTCGCAGGAGGTCTGGCGGCCGGCCTCGTAGCGGTGCCGCTGCTGACCCGCCATCTAGGCGTGCGCGCGTGGGGCGAGTACCAGTCGGTAACCTCGCTGATCTACGTCGTCGCCGGTATTACCGAGGGCGGCATCGGCTTGGTGGGAACTCGCGAGTACGCCGTCCGCAATGCCGCCGGCCGCCGTGCGCTCGTGCAGGATCTGCTCGGCCTGCGGCTGGCCCTGACCACGCTGGGGGCGGTCGCGGCAATGTGCTTCGCACTAGCCTCCGGTTGGAACCACCGCCTCGTCGTCGGCACGGCGATCAGTTGCGTCGGCCTCTACTTCACAAACGGGCAGGTGACGCTGCTCCTCCCACTACTGGCCGAGTTGCGCCTCGGCTGGCTCGCGCTAGTTGACTTCCTCAGCCAAGTGTTCCTCGCCGTGCTCGTGGTCGTCCTCGTCGCGGCAGGCGCCGGCTTACTGCCGTTCTTCGCGGTAGTCGGTGTGACGAGTGCGGTGATGCTGCCAATCACCGTGGCACTTGTGATGCCGGGGATCTCGCCGTTTCCCCGCTTCAACGCCCCGGTGTGGCGCGAGCTACTGCGCGAAACAGGGCTGTACGCGGGCTCGTTGGCGCTCGCCACGCTCTACCCCAAGGTCGCCATACTCGCCATGTCGGTCCTAGCCAACAAGATAGAGATAGGACTCTACGCCCTACCGATGAGGGTGATGGACATTGTCGCCTATGTTCCATGGCTGCTCGCAACAACCACTTTTCCCATCATGGCTCGAGCGGCGGCGACAGACGCCGATCGCCTACGTTACGCTCAGCAGCGCACATTCGAAGCCATGACGGTCTTCGCCGCGCTCGCCACGCTCGGCCTAGTCCTCGGGGCACCGTTCATCGTGCGCGTGCTCGGCGGTCCCGAGTTCTCTGGCTCGGTGAGTGTCCTACGCATCATGTGCTTTGCCGCGCCATTCACGTTCATGGCAGCCACTTTGTCGTTTGTGCTCCTCTCGGTGCGCGCCTATCGGGCCATGCTGCTCGCTAACGCCGTTGCCTTCGCCGTCGCGATCGTGCTCGCCGTGACGTTGATCCCCCCGTTTGGTGCCCGCGGCGGCGCGGTGATCAACGTCGTCGTGGAGGCAACGCTCGCACTCGGCTTCGTCGTCGGTCTGTCCCGAATCCGCCCCGAGCTCCGCCCTCATCCACTTGTACTAATGCGGGTTTTCGGCGGCTTTGCCGCCGGGCTCGTTGCCGGACTTCTCATCCCCGGGCCATCGGTAGTACAGGCCACAATCGGTGTTGTCGTCGGCGCCCTCGCCTTGGTCGGACTGCGCGCCGTTCCGCCGGAGCTCATGGTCGAGAGCCGTCGGCTGCTGCGCCTCTAACGCCGCTCTCCATTGAGCCGACGTGTCCGGCGTGCGTCAGGTAGTCGCGCCAGAACCACGTCAGCGTTTGTGGCCTCCATTAATCTGCCAAGGATGCGGGCGCCGCTGAGCGAGCACGTTCGCCGAGCCCGTTATCGCCTCGGCCTCCTCGGTCCAACGGGAGTGCGCGCACGTCAGGCCGAGAAGTCGATGATCTTCTCCGCCGACGACGAGGCGCGTCCGTCCGACCGCCTGATTTCACTCGCCCTCGCGGGCGCGGCCGTCGCCCAAACGACGGATCTCAGCGCAATCAGCGCACGCCTGCCCGGCCCACCGTACTGGCCTGACATATGGCCCGGCGAGCACTATCGGCTTCTGGCAGGCCTTGTGGCGGTGGAGGCGCCATCTGTGGTTGTCGAGATAGGCACAGCCACGGGTCTATCGGCCCTCGCGCTACGACACCAGCTGGGACCCTGAAGCGCGCGTTGTCACATTCGACGTAGTTCCATGGCCCCGTTTCCCAGATGCGGTCTTGCGCAACGAGGACTTCGCCGATGGTCGCCTGATCCAGCACGTCGACGATCTCTCGGTGCCGGAGGTCGCATCCCGTCACGCTGAACTTCTAGCCTCGGCCGATCTCATCTTCGTCGACGCCGCAAAAGATGGGCGGCAGGAGCGCATCTTTCTGGACGTCTTCGAACGAACTGCCTTTCGGGGGAACCCAGTGGTGGTTTTCGACGACATCCGGCAATGGAAGATGCTTCGGATCTGGCGAGAGATCAGGCGGCCGAAGCTCGATGTGACTTCCCTTGGACACTGGTCTGGAACCGGCCTTGTCGATTTCACCACCTAGGCTGCTCACATGTAGCGCCAACAACGGCGCTTGAACGGCGAGTTTCGGCCGAGCTCGTAGATTGCCCGGTTTCGGTACCAGCGGAGGCGTTCGCGCAGGCCGGCTGCCGGATAGGACGCGCCGGCGTCCTCAGCCGGATGGATGTACAGCGCGCGAAGATAAGTCGCGCGCAGCCGATCATGATGGCGCATCCATGCGTCGACGCGGCTCTCGAAAATGTGGCCCAGGTGCGCTAACGGTGAGCGAAGGAGAGCTAGGCATCGCTGCCCGTAGATCGGCGCCGCAAGATCGGCTCGGCGGACTAGGAATAGCTGATCGCTGAACCCCAGCCCAAGGGCGAAGCTCTGGCGCACCTCGATCGTCTCCTGCTCCAGGGTGGGGTCGACCCACCTGGGGTTGGCGACAAGCACGCGGCGTTCGGCCTCCATGAGCTCTATCGAAGGAGTGATCCAGTCTTGCGCCTCGGCCAAGCGCACGTCCGCATCCCAATACAAGAGCCACCGAGGCCCACCCATGGTCACCGCAACCAAGGGCGCGTCCGTGTAGTGCGCGACCTTGCCGAGATCCGCAGGCAACAGCCCCGCGACGTCTAGCGCCTGCGGAAGCAGGTCCTCCACGAAGGCGTAACGATCGATCTCCCCTGTTTCGACCAGCGCCTGCGCCCGAGCGCGGGCGTCTTCTCGGTCCGAGACGTTGTTGATCAGGGCAGTTCGAGAGGCGAGGGGCACGCTGTTCTGCGCTTCGATCTCAGCGAACGTGCCGGGCCTTAGCACATCTCGATAGGTGCGCTCGAATGTGTTGATGACCAGGTCGATGTCGTTCATGTGGGGGTACACGATAGGTACTGCGCCCTCTCCCGCTAGGTTGTCTACGTGGCGGCGCTCGTGTCACACGGTCCCGGCCTCCAGGGGCCGGCGACTGTTGAGGTTTCTGTCTGCGTTCCCGTCCACAAGGCCCATGATCCGCCTAACCTGACCACCCTGGCGGAAACACTTCCGCAGGCGCTCGCTGGACTGACCGGTGAACTCGTCGTAGCGCTGAACGGCGTCACTGCGAAGGAAGCCGGGGTGCCTGTGGACGCGCGTGCGATCAACCTCACAGTTAATCGCGGCGTCTCCGTTGGCTGGAACCAAGCCGCGGAGCACGCACAGGGCGACATCTTTTGCTTTGCGAACGACGACGTGCTGCTCGGTCCTGATTCCCTGCGCCTGCTCACAACCGTTCTGCGGACGAGACCAGACGCTGGCGTTGTGGGGCCCGTCGGCACCCACTGGGCGATCGAGGAAGGTCGGCACGTCGCGTGGGTGGACGTCTCTGACCTATCGCCCGGTGAAGTTCACAAGTGTGAAGTGGTTTCGGGATTCCTGTTCGCCACACGCCGAAAGACCTTCGAGGCCGTTGGGGGCTTCGACGAAATCTTCGCTCCATGTTCGTGGGAAGAGGTTGATTTCTGCACGTCGGTGCGACGGCGCCTCGGTCTCCAGTGCTATGCAGTCGCGGGGGTCGAGCACGAGCACGAGTTCGGCATCTCTGCCCGGCAAAAGCCCTGGACGAGAGTCCGTTTCGACGGCCGGTCGGAGAGCCTCTGGAGTATCCATCGACGGAATCGGCGCCACTTCCTCTCGAAGTGGGGAAACTAGGGATTGCCGTGCGCAGCCAGACTCCTACAACGTGAGCGGTGAGCCTGCTCAGTCGCCGCTCCGGAAGGTTCTCGTTTCCATGGGTGCTGGTCCACAGCAACCGCTTCTCGCGGTCTCCAAACGGACCTTCGTGCCGTACGCGCGCCAGCACGGATATGAGCTCCAGCTCGAAACCAATGCGCCGCAGATCGACAGGCCGCTCCCGTGGGCGAAGATCGCGCTCCTCCGCAAGGCAATACAGCGCTACGAAGTCGTGCTCTGGCTCGACGCTGACGTCATGATTGTCGATCAAGCGCTCGATATCGCCAGCGAGCTTGAGCCCGACTGCTTCCTCTACCTCGTGGAGCATCAGTACAAAGGCATCAGGATGCCGAACTCGGGAGTGATGCTCATTCGGAGCTGCGCTGAAGCAGTGGCCTTCCTCGACGAGGTGTGGTCTCAGTCGCAGTTCACGCACCACAAGTGGTGGGAAAACGCTGCGATTTGCCACGTTCTGGGATATGACCTCGATCCTCCTTGGCCGCGCTGCGAGACGTTCTTTCGCGCTGGCACCAAGCTCTTGTCACCACGTTGGAACAGCATTCCGGATGCACCCGCCGTCGCACCGCGTATCCGCCACTATCCCGGTTACTCGCTGAAAATTCGGTTTGTGCTTATGCTTCGTGATCTCCTGCGCATGCGCGTAGCGGCACTCATTGAGCGCTCGCAACGGTTCAGCAGGCGAGTCAGATAGCCTTCAATCGCGGCCGCAGATAACCCCAGCGCATTCGGGCTGGCCGGTGCTCATCGAGAGCTAGACGGCGATCTTTGGGGCGCAGCGCCGCAAGCTCGGGAATGTTTGATCCGTCACCAGTTGCCTGTTCGATCAGTTCGAGACGGTGAGTATCCATGAAGCGCTGGCTGATCTCAGACGCTGCATCTGGGTGAACGAACTCGTGCAATTCGACAAGGATCGGCCAACGGCGTAAGCCGGGCACGATATCCGGCCTGAGAAGATCGAGTTCGCACCCCTCACAGTCGAGCACAAGGATGACGCGAGCGGTCTCGGGGATCTCTCCTAGTCGCTCCGTCGAGCACGCCGCTTCAATCCTAACGCGTTCCTCTACACCGTTCAGTTCGGCCATTTCGGCACAAAGCCGTTGCGCGCTCTCGTCGATATCAAACGCGAAGACCTTTGCCTTCGGCAGCCGCAATGCAAGGCCCACAGCGTAGTAGCCCTCGGCGGAGCCGACATCGACGACGATATCGGCAGTGGTCTTAGCCAGCTCCTCGATCACGCCATGCAGTTCCCCTTCGTAGCTGCCCACGAGCTTGCCGACTGAGGCGGCCTCTTCGACATAGCGCAATCCCGAAAACGGGCCGTAACGAACGACCAGGCCATTCGTCGCAACGTACCGGCGCGTGAGCGAGGTGACGGCTGAGACAAATCGGCGGTTGGACCAGGACTCGTGGGCACGCTTCAGCGATCGAGGGGCTAGGAGAGCGAGACGTTTCCGGAAGGTCTTGACCATGATCTCGCCTTGCGGATCGCGGTGCCCCTTCTAACGCAGAGAAGCGTTACAGGCAACTCGGAAGATCAGCGGCTGACCAATGTGATGTGCCCCTCGGCGTGCGTCGCGTCAAGCGCCCGGCCAATGCGGCGCACGCTGCAGCGGCGGAGGCAGCGGACGGCAATCGTGATGCCGCTAGCTTCCGCGGCTACGATCAGCTCGCCAGGGCGAACACGCGCTCCGAGCAGCTGCTTTCCGGTCAATCTCAGAACGCTGTCCGACCCGACGGTGGGGGAGCCGGGTGCACCCATATCAGCCAAGTAACCTGCACCCCGGCTCGTGAGCTGCCGCGGGACGAAGCCCACGCTCTCGACGCCGAGGTCCTGGCCCGTCTGAAGGTCGGGACGAGCGACCAGCCGAACTCGACCACCGGCCCCGAAGGCATAGATCCGCCCGCTGATCTCATCGGCGGCTATGAGCCGGCCCGCGAACCGTCCGAAGGTCTTCGGAGCAACCGCGCTGCCGCCCTCGACCTTGGGTGCGCCACGCACCACCGTGCGGGTGCGTCCGCGACAGTCGATTGCGTAGAGGGTGGTCCTGTCCGCAGCGAGTGCCGTAACAAGGAGGCGATAGCCGAAGCGGCCCACGGTGTCGAACGCGACTCCAGAAAGAAAGCTCCCAGTGGGTAGGTCGACAAAACGACGTGCCGTCCCATTTCGCCTGACGAGTGTGACACCAGGGTGATCGACCGGGTCGAGGGCGTAAACGTCATCTCGATGGAATGAGCACCGGGCTCGAGGAACGCGGCGGGTGTGCGCCAGCGCGATGTACGCCTCCCCTCGCACCGGAACGTAGCCGTTGGGCCCTCGGGCGAACGGCGACAGCGAGCCGTTGCGGCGCATGAGAAAGAGCCCGTCGCGTGCCGCGACGACGAAGCGTCGGTCGGCGCGCGGCCCGACAACATCGAATGGGCCCGGCACCTCGGCGAACACACGCCACTGAAGATCTGCATTCGCATGCCCCGACGAATGGGCCGCGAACAAGAGGCAGGTGCCTGCAAGAGCGGCGAGCGTCGTGGCGAATCGTCTCATCTCAGACTCGGCGACGGCTGCGCAAGCTGCGCACTCGTCGCCGCTAACCGCTCCAGGTCGGCATCGACCATCAACTCCGCAAGCTGGCGGAAGGAGACCCGCGGCTCCCAGCCAAGCGCGTTCCGCGCCTTGGATGCATCGCCGACGAGGTGGTCGACCTCAGCCGGGCGCATGAAGCGGGGATCGTGGACGACGTGCCGGTCCCGGTCGAGCTCGACCCGCTCGAAGGCGAGATCGACGAACTCCTGCACCGAGTGCTCTTCGCCGGTCGCGACCACGTAGTCCGACGGCTCGTCCTGCTGCAGCATCAGCCACATCGCCTCGACGTAGTCTCCGGCGAAGCCCCAGTCCCGTTTCGCCTCGAGATTGCCCAGCCGCAGGTCCTTCGCCAGGCCGAGCTTGATCCGTGCGACTCCGTCGCTGATCTTGCGCGTCACGAACTCGAGCCCGCGCCTCGGACTCTCGTGGTTGAAGAGGATCCCGGACACTGCGAACAGGTCGTACGACTCGCGGTAGTTCACGGTTATGTGGTGGCCGTAGACCTTCGCGACCCCGTACGGCGACCGAGGGTGAAACGGAGTCAGCTCGGTCTGGGGTACCTCGCGCACCTTGCCGAACATCTCCGACGAGGAGGCTTGGTAGAAGCGGATCTCCGGGTCGACGGCTCGAATCGCTTCGAGCACGCGGGTGACGCCGACGGCGGTGAACTCCGCCGTGAGCACAGGCTGGTTCCACGAGGTCGGGACGAAGCTCTGGGCGGCGAGGTTGTAAACCTCGTGCGGCTGCGCCTCGCGCAGCGCCGCGTCCAGCGAAGGCGGGTCTAGCAGGTCGCCTTGTAGGAGCGTCAGTCGGTCGGCCAGGTGCACGATCCGCTCGACGTTCTCGGTGGAGGCGCGGCGGGTCATGCCGTACACCTCGTAGCCTTTCTCGAGCAGGAGCTCTGCGAGGTACGAGCCGTCCTGGCCCGTGATTCCGGTGATCAGTGCTCTGGGGTCTGTCATGCCTGCGGCATTCTTCCCGTTTCGACCGAGCGACGTGCGGCCTCCAGCGCATCTCGAAGAGTCTGCTCCAGCGGGATTGAAGGCTCCCACCCTGTGGCCGCCCGCAGCTTCGAGGGGTCGCCCGCAAAGGCGCGCACCTCGGCGGGCCGAAGCCGCGACTCGTCGCGCTCGACCGTGACGGGAACGCCAGCGGCCTCGATGAGGAGCTCCACGACATGCGTCAGCGACACGCCCCGGCCGGAGGCAACGTTGTACGTACCCGGCGGCGACGCCGGGTCGAGAAGGAGCCGGTAGGCTCGGCAGACGTCGCGCACGTCAGTCAGGTCGCGCTCGACCTCGAGGTCACCGACCTTCAGCGTCCCCCCACCCGCCGCCCGGAGCCGCGCAAGCTGCGCCGTCCACGAGCCGATCGCGAATCGCTCGTCCTGACGCGGGCCAATGTGCGGGAAAGCACGCGCGATGACGACGTCGATGTCCTTCGAGGCCTGCCGGCACGCGAGCTCGGCTGCCGCCTTCGAGGCGCCATACGGAGAGACCGGCTCGACCGGTGCCTCTTCGGGGGTGGGAACCACCGGGGCACGCCCGTAGACCTCACCGCTCGAGGCAAACACCAGGCGCGCGCCGGGCGCTTCGGCACGCAGCGCCTCGAGGACGTTCAGCGTCCCGAGAACGTTTACGCGCCAGACCTCCGTCACATCTCCCCAGGAGTCACCGACCGACGAGAGTGCAGCGAGGTGCACGGCGGCACTGGGGCGCGCCTCACGAACCGCCGCCGCCAGAGCCGGCGCGTCCAACACATCGTCTGGGAAGGCGATGAATGCCTCTCCCAGCTCCGCCTGCAAATGACCGCCGACGAACCCGCCGGGACCTGTGACGAGAACCCGGTCCATGTCAGTAAGCGCCCAGCCCGGTCAGGACGGCGATCGTGTTGGCCAAGTTGTCGGGCGAGTTCGAGCGGCCGGCACGGGGCCAGCCGTCTGACGTGGCGGCCGCGGCCGGACTTAGCAGTCGCAGCGGTGAGCGCACACGCCAGAGGACGAGTTGGCCCGACGAGGCGATCCGCGTGCCGGCGACGGCTACCCCGGTCGCCGCCAGGACGAAGCGCGGATGCAAGTCCGGCGAGCCGGCGGGCAGATCGGGAACGATGCGGCCATCCGCGTCGAGCGGAGCATTCACGTCAGGGATGCTTGCATCCTGCGCCGTCACCCCGAAGAGCCTGCGAACGCTCCGGTTCCAGAACTCGGCTTGCCAGACGACGTGCCCATCCGTGATATCGGCGGTGTAGAGAAGCTCAACCCGCTTGCCCTTGCCGATCGCGTGGTCGATCCAGCTCGGGTCACCCCGCAGACCGCCCGCATGGCGAAAGCCCCGGGCCTGCCACGTGATCGTTGCGTAAACACTCGCCGAGGACAGCATCAGGAAGCCGAGGACGGCCGTCGGCAGCGCCCACCGCGCGACCTGCCGCGGGACGATCGCGAACAAGAGCCCGAGGAGCACAGCGCCCGCGACGGCGAGCGCCACGGGCCAGATCACGCTCCCGAGGGCTGTCCTCAGGCGCCAGAGCGGAATCAGCGCGAACGTGCTATTGAAGACCACAGTCGTGAGTAGCTTCGAGTACGGCAAGGTCAGGAGCAGCGCCGTCGGGACGACCACGGCGACGGCCGTCAGCACAGGCGGCCGCGGCAGCCCGCGCGCTAGCCAGACCACAAGGGCCAGCAGCAGGACCGGCGCGAGGTTGAACAGGTAGCGCTCCTGGATACGGAAGCCGGACGGAGAGGCGAACGTTCCGACCTCGATCACCTCCCAGGTGATCGCAGCCGCGGCGGCAGCGAGGAAGGCGCGCTCGGCGACGCTGGTCTTCCGGGCCCACGCAAGGCCGAGCAGGACGATCAGCGCGCTGAACGGCACCAACCCGACCGACAAGGCGAGCTCCGCGAGGTGGTAGACGACCCACTCCGAGGCGACGCGCAGCGAGTAGTGCGTCGAGGTCACGTACCCGTAGATCCCGAGCCGTGAGGAGACGCTTCCTCCCCCAGCCGCGCGATAGACGCCGTAGCCGACCAGGGTCAGCGCGATCGCCGCGAGCGTGACTGCGAACCGGCGCGGTACATCGCGGAGGACGGGCCGCCACCGGCGCTCCTCCGAGGAGCGGACGTCGAGCAGCGCCTTCAGGACGATCGCGGTCGGGATGATCAGGAGGAAGACGACCCCCTGCACGCGGATCGATACGCACAGGGCGGCAAGTCCGAGCGCGAGCAGCTGGTGGGTAACCGTCGGACGCTCGAGCGCCAGCGCGAGCGAGAACAGCGCGAGCAGCACCGCGGGCGCGTAGGCGCTCTCGGTCAGGATCGCCCCCGCGTAGACGAAGGACGGAATCGCCAGGTAGAGCACCACGGCCAGCAGCGAGTACCCGGGCGAGACCAGCCTCCGGGCCCAGAGGTAGAGAGGAATCGCCGCCAGCGTCAGCATCGCCGCGTTCATCGCCTTGACCAGCGCGTAGGTGGTCGCGATCGAGCCCGCGAGCCACGCCGGCGAGATCAGCGCCGGATAGATCGTGGGGATGAAGTACGGGTGCTCCCGAAACAGGTAGTGGCCGCTCGCGATGAAGTTCTTCGCCAGCTCGGCGTACTCGAGCTCGTCCGGCTGCGCCCAGGGCGCGGACACGCCGGGGTTGAGCGCGATTCGCGCCGCCAGGGCCACGACGACGATTCCTGCGACCGCCAACGGCGTCGTGCGCGCCTCGAGCGCTTCCCGCACACGGGTCGCCGCGGGTCGGCGCTGCGCGAGCGCGCGATCCATCGGTGCGATCTTAGTAGGCGCCGCGTCCGGTCAGGACGGCCGGGATCGTCTTGGCCAGGATCCAGATGTCGAGCCAGATCGACCAGTTCTCGAGGTAGTAGAAGTCGAGCCGCACGAGGTGGTCGAAGCCGAGGTTCGAGCGGCCCGAGATCTGCCAGAGGCCGGTCATGCCCGGAAGCACCAGGTAGCGCTTCCGGTGCCAGTCCTCGAGCTGCGCGTAGTCGCGCAGCGGCAGCGGGCGGGGGCCGACGAGGCTCATCTCGCCTCGGAGCACGTTCCACAGCTGCGGGATCTCGTCGAGCGAGAAACGGCGCAGGATCCCGCCGACCTGGGTCACGCGCGGGTCCTCGCGGATCTTGAACAGCGGCCCGTCCACCTCGTTCGAGTCCTCGAGCTCGGTCTGGCGGCCGGCGGCGTCCGCGTACATCGTCCGGAACTTGAGCATCCCGAACTCGCGCTCGCCGAGCCCGATCCGCGTGTCGCGGTAGAAGATGGGGCCGCGTGAGGTGAGCTTGACCGCCGCCGCGATCGCGAGCCAGAGCGGGAGGCCTACGACAAGCACGAGGGCCGACACGAAGAGGTCGAACGCGCGCTTGACGACCCAGTCGATCCCGATGAACGCCGGCGGATGTAGCTCGAAGAGCGGGACGCCCTGGCCGGGCACGAACTGCGCGCGCTGGGTCAGCAGCTCTGTTGCCTTCGGGGCAATTCGGACTCGAACGCCGCGGCGATGCGCGTCGGAGACGATCTCGACCAGTTGCCGCTCGCTGAACCCCGAGTCGGTCACGATCAGCTCGTCCACGCGGGTCTCGTCGAGCACTGTCGCGAGATCGTCGAGGTCGCCCAGGACTGGCAGGTCGACGCCGTCGCTCGTGGGCGCGAGCGCGCCGACGAACTCGTAGTCGATCCCGTTCCGCGCCGCGCCCAGGGCGCGGTGAAGGTGTGCGACCTGCTCGGCCGAGCCGGCGATGAGCGCGTGGCGCCGCGCGCCGAGCGTGCGCAGGAGGTCCTGCGTGACCACGTCGTAGCTCCCGCGCAGGGCCGCGATCGTGAGCGTGCAGCAGACGACCGCGGTCGGCGCCAGCCCAAACGTCGAGAACCGATGGCCGGTGCCGACCCCGAAGGCGAGCGTGATCACCGCGACGACGACGAGCGATGAGAGAACCCGTCCGAATCCCGGTCGCCGCTCGCGCTCGGCGTAGAGCCCCGCCTGGGCGAAGACGAGGATCGTGATCAGAAGCAGGAAGGGCATCCAGTCGGTCTCGATCCGCCAGAGCACGCCCCAGAGCAGATCCGACCGTCCGTAGTAGAACTCGCGCAGGATGAGCGCGGAATAGAGGCCCAGAACGAGGCCGGCGAGGTCGAGGCACGCCAGCAGGGCGATGCTCGCGAGCCGACGCCCCGCTGCCGCGAGCTGGCTCCGCGAGAGGAAGAACGCCCTCCCGGAGCGGATGTCCTCCGAGCCCTCCGCCGGCCGCGCACCGTCAGCCAGGGCGGGGATCCCGCCCCCCTCGCGCTCCGGTGTCTCGATTGCCATTGCCGCCTAGTGTGGCAGGCGCATGAAGGCGTTGAAGGCCGGCTTCTTCTTTCCGGAGGCCGTCAGGAGGCCCGATTGCCAGCCCGCGAGCCTGGTCTCGTCACGGAGCAGGAACCAGAGCATCAGCGTGATCCGCGGGTTCCGGCGCGCGACCGAATAGGCCTTGGTCAGGTACTGCGCCTGCTTCGCCCAGCTGACCCCGAAGTTCGGGTCGGGGGGCTTCGTCTGGTAGCCGTACTCCGTGATCCACAACTTCTTGGGCCCCCACAGGCGCGACAGAAGCGTGGTCAGCTGGCCGATGTTCGCGAGCGTGATGACCGTCTTCGCGCGCGGCATCGTCGTGGGGGTCTCGGTCGGGCGGTTGTAGTACGGGTGGTGCGCGTAGACATCGAAGTCGCGGAGGCCGTAGCGCTTGAGCGCCAGCATGAAGGTCAGCGGCGCGATCGACGGGCGGCTGCTACGCGCCTTGTTGTTCCCGCGCGGGTCGGTGGCGCCGCAGGCGACGGTCTCCTTGAGGTTCGTCGCGTGGATGCCGGCCCAGATCGCCGAGCACATCTGCGCGTAGTTGCGCGCCGCGACCGGGATGTACTTCTTCCCGACCTTCGCCCACTGCGGGCGGAGGAAGACCGGGTTGTTCGGTTCGTTCCAGGCCATCCACTTGCGCACGGCCGGGAGCACCTTCCCATCCGGGCGCTCGTAGGAGCCGCTGTACCGCTTCGCCGCCGCGTAGGCGAACTGGCGCAGGTAGAGCATCTTCTTCGGCGCCCGGTTCAGCTTCGCGCTGCCGCTCGCCCATTTCGGCGAGCCGTAGATCGTGAACAGCACCTCGATCTTGTGCTCGTGCGCGTTCAGGACGACATTGTCGAAGATGTCCCAGTTGTAGGCCGGGTCCTCCGGATCCATCGGATGCGCCGGCTTCTTCTTCGCGACGTACGCACCCCAGTCGAGGCCGATCCGGATTATCTGCACGTGCAGCTTGACCAGCATCGGAAACGTCTTCTCGGGCGCGACCAACGGCTGGACCGGGTCGTAGAGGCCGACCATCATCCCGTTGGCCGCCAGAGCCGGACTGGGCTTCGCGGTCGCGGCGACCGCCGCGAGGGCGATCGTCACGAGAGCGATGCTCGTGCGTAGGGCTCGAGACCTCATGTCGCGCCGCTCACGATGCTCGGCAGCATGCGACGCAGGCCCTCGTCGAGCTCGATCTCCGGCTCCCAGTCGAGGATCTGCTTGGCCCTGGTGATCTCGGGCTGGCGCACCTGCGGGTCATCGATCGGGAGCGCCTCGAACACGATCTCGCTCTTCGACTCGGTGATGCGGAGAACGGCCTGCGCGAGCTCCAGGATCGTGAACTCGTTCGGGTTGCCGAGGTTGACCGGGAGGTGCTCGCCGCTCTCCGCGAGCAGGTACACGCCGCGGATCAGGTCGTCCACGTAGCAGAAGCTGCGCGTCTGCGAGCCGTCGCCGAAGACGGTCAGCGGCGCGTCCTCGAGGGCCTGGCGGACGAAGGTCGGAATCGCGCGCCCGTCGTGAGAGCGCATCCTCGGCCCGTAGGTGTTGAAGATCCGGACGATCGCAGTGTCCAGCCCCTGCGCGCCGTGGTAGGCCATCGTCAACGCCTCGGCGTAGCGCTTCGCCTCGTCGTAGACCCCGCGCGGGCCAATCGGGTTCACGTTGCCCCAGTAGCTCTCGGGCTGCGGGTGCACGAGCGGGTCGCCGTAGACCTCGCTCGTGGACGCAAGCACGAAACGGGCTCGCTTGAGCTTCGCGAGCCCGAGCGCGTTGTGGGTGCCGTACGAGCCGACCTTGAGCGACAGCAGCGGCTGCCGCAGGTAGTCGATCGGGCTGGGGAGGGCGGCCAGGTGAAAGACGACGTCGACGGGCTCCCCGATCTCGAGGCGATCGATCATGTCGTGGCTCACGAATGAGAACGCGTCGTCGCGGACGTGCTCGAGGTTCTCGAGCGTGCTGGTCTCGAGGTTGTCGACGCAGATGACGCGGTAATCCCGCGCAAGCAGGTACTCGCAGAGGTGGGAGCCGAGAAAGCCGGCTCCGCCGGTGACCACAGCCGAAGGCATCTGGCGGATGTTAGCGACGGGCCTGGCGGAACCCCGGAGCTCTTACGAACTCCTAACCGCGGCTTCACCTCACCCCGACAACCTCGTTTGCAGGCGGTTTCCGAAGGATCGGTAGTTCCCCGCTGGCGAAATCGGCGGAGTTGCTGATGCTCTCGAAGACGTCGCGATCGACGCTTTGTCCACGACGAGAGGAGGCAAGGCAACCGTGTCGTCTTCGTCCAAGCGAGGTCCCGTGAGGAACGCACCGCCGCCGCCGTGGAAGATCAAGGTCGTCGAGCCGATCGACGCTCTCGGCCCGAGCCGCAGCGCCGGAGCGCGCTCGACGGAGGCCGGCTACAACACGTTCCTGCTCCGCTCCGACGACGTGTTCGTCGACCTGCTGACCGACAGCGGCACGTCCGCCCTCTCCCAGGAGCAGCGCGCTGCGATGGAGCTCGGAGACGAGGCGTACGCGGGCTCGCGCAGCTTCTTCCGGCTGGAGCGCGGCGGTGCAGGAGACCTACGGCTACCGGCACGTGATCCCGACCCACCAGGGGCGCGGCGCGGAGCACCTGCTGCCGAAGATGCTCGTCACGCCAGGGCAAGCTCGTGCCGTCGAACCTCTACTTCACCACCTCGCGCGAGCACGTCGAGCTCGCGGGCGGGATCTGGGTCGACGTCTCCATCCCGGAGGCGACCGACCCCGAATCGACGCATCCGTTCAAGGGGAACGTCGACCTGACGGCGCTCGAGCGGGTCCTCAGCGCAGCCGCGCCGGAGCGGGTCGCGTTCGTCCGCGTCGAGGCGTGCCTGAACATGGCCGGCGGGCAGCCCTTCTCGCTGGAGAACCTGCGCCGGCGTCCGCGAGCTGACACTGGCGCACGGCGTGCCGCTCCTCCTGGACGCGACGCGGATCTCGGAGAACGCGCTCTTCGTCAAGGAGCGCGAGCCCGGCTACGGCGACTGGACGCTGCCAGACCTGATCCGCGCGGATCGCCGAGCTTTCCGACGGGGCGGTCTTCTCGTCGAAGAAGGACCACTTCGTCCCGATCGGCGGCGTCCTCGCGCTGAACGACGACGACCTCGCCGAGCAGGCACGCGAGCTGGTCGTCGTCTACGAGGGCTTCCCGCACTACGGCGGCATCGCCGGTCACGACATGGAGGCCCTCGCCCAGGGCATCCACGAGTCGACCGACGAGGCGGTCGTCCGCCACTACGTCTCCCAGAGCGCGTATCTCGGCGGCCTCCTGCTCGAGCGCGGGGTTCCGATCGTCGTCCCGATCGGAGCCCACGCCGTCTTCGTCGACGCGAAGCCGGTTCCTGCCGCACGTGCCTCAGCGCGACTTCCCGGCCCAGGCGCTCGCGGCTGCTTTCTACCTGGCCGGCGGCGTCCGCTCGATGGAGCGCGGCATCGTCTCCGGCCAGCACGGCGACGAGCCGTACGACGGGCTCGAGCTCGTGCGCTTGACGATCCCGCGGCGGGTCTATACGCAGGAGCACCTCGCGTACGTCGCCGACGTCGTCACGGACGTCCATGAGCGACGGGAGCTCGTGCCCGGCCTGACGATGGTCTACGAGCCCGCGCACCTGCGCTTCTTCCAGGCGAGGTTCGAGTCACTCGGGCCGTTCCTCGAGCCCCGGCCCGCGACGCCGACGGCCTTGCCGACGGCCTAGCTTCTCTCGTCCTTGCCCGGCCAGGAGAGCCTGGAGCGGACGTCGACCACGCCCGGCACGGCGCGCACCTGCGCCTGGAGCAACTCGGCATCGGCGCGGCTGCCCAGCCTGCCGCCGAGCGTCACCTCCCCGTCTTCGACCTCGACCTCGATGCTGTGCTGCTCCAAGCCGAAGCCGCCAACGATCAGCTCCTCGCGGATCTCCCGCGCGATCTCGGCGTCGCTGCGGACAAACGCCCGGACGAGGTCGGCCCGCGTCACGATCCCGACGAGCTTCCCTTCTGCGACAACGGGCAGGCGGTTGATGCGCCGATCGCTCATCAGCCTGGCCGCCTTGCTCACGGGCGCGTCCGCCTCGATCGTCAACGCCGGCGACGTCATCGCCTCGCCGACGACGTGCGCGTCGAGCTTTGACCGGTCGACCTCGATGTCGAAGCCGGTCAGCCAGGCGAGGGGCTGCTGGGCGAGAAGCCCGGCCGTCTCCTTGGAGAGAACGTCGGCCTCCGAGAAGACGCCGACGACGTGATCCTCGTCGTCCACGACCGGCAGGCCGGAGATCCGGTGCTCGACCAGGAGTTGCGCCCCCTGCTTGAGCGAGGCGCCAGGTCGCACCGAGACCACCTCGCGGGTCATGACGTCCTCGATCTTCATCTCTCGGGCCTCCTGCTTCGTTTCACCTGATCGGGTGGGTCTCGGGGAAGCCGGCGAGCGCCCGCGCGATGTCGAGCGTCGAGAGCACGCCGATCGGCTTTCCCGACCGGCGCTCGACGACGATCAGGTGCGAGCCCGCATGCTCGCCGATGAGCGCTGCGGCGCTGGAGAGCTCGTCGCTGCTGGCGATCGTCTGGACCGGGCTCGTGGCGATGGATGACGACAGCTCCTCGTCCAGGTCCCCGGTCTCGGCAGCGCGCAGGAGATCTGCGTCGGAGACGATCCCCCAGCCGCCGCCCCCGGGGAGCTCCTCCTCCCCGTGAGCGGTGACCAGGATCGCATGCACCCGGTAGAGCGCCATCATTCGCGCCACGGTCCGGAGTGGGGTATTCGGCGAGCACGAGATCAGGCCCGGGTGCATCGCGTCGATGACTCGCAGCTTGGCGAGGGACGCGTACTTCTCAGGTGCGTCAGGCATCGGTCGCCTCCTTGACGACGACCTTGGAGCGCACGATGTGCCGGACTACCGCATCGCTGCCCGGCGTGAAGATGCTCTCGTGGTCGTCCTCCCAGCGCACGCGGTAGTGCTCGTGCTCGCCGGTTCCCGAGGACCTCGAGGATCTCTCCTGTCCTGGCGGTCTCGCCGAGCTTGTGCCCGTGGATCTCGATCAGATCTCCCACCTTTGCATGTGAGTCGTGTGCCATCAGGAACCTCCCTTCTGACCTGCCTGGATGACCCCCAGCTCGGAGCCCACCCTCTCGAACGTCTCGAGCGCACGATCGACGTGGGCCTGCTCGATCGCCGCCGACATCTGAACCCGCACGCGCGCGGTTCCCTCGGGCACGACGGGGAAGCCGAACCCGGTTACGAAGACCCCTTCCTCGAGGAGCCTCTCGCTGAAGCGGATCGCGAACTCCGTCTCTCCGACGATGATCGGGATGATCGCCGCCTCGCCGTCGAGGGGGTTGAAGCCGATCTCGCGCAGCCGGCCTCGGAGGAGGCGGGAGAGCGCCTGCAGCCGCTCGACCAGCTCCGGCTCCCGGCGCAGGACGCGCACCGCCTCGAGGGCGCTGCAGGCGACGGTGGGCGGAATCGCGTTCGAGAACAGCTGCGGCCGCGAGCGCTGGGCGAGCATCTCGCAGACCTCGGCGCTCGAGGCCACGAAGCCGCCCGCTGCACCGCCAAGCGCCTTGCCGAGCGTGCTCGTGATCACGTCGATCTCGCCGACGAGGCCGAAGTGCTCGGCGACGCCGCGTCCGGTCGCGCCCATCACGCCGGTTCCGTGCGAGTCGTCGACCACGACGGTTGCACCGTGCTCGCGGGCAAGCTCGACGATCTCGGGCAACCGCGCGAGATCGCCCTCCATGCTGAAGACGCCGTCGGTGATGACGAGCTTACGCGCTCCCGGCGGACAGGAGGCAAGCGCCTCCCGGAGCTCGTCCATCGACGAGTGCCCGTAGATCACCTTGCGCGCCGGCCGCGCCAACCGAACTGCGTCCACGATGCTCGCGTGGTTGAGCTCGTCGGACAGGATCACCGTCTCCTCGTCTGTGAGGCTCGGAATGACCGCCTCGTTCGCGTTCCAGCACGAGCCGTAGGTGAGAGCCGCCTCCGTCCCGACCAGCTCGGCCAGCTCTCGCTCGAGCTCGAGGTGCGGAGCGAAGGTGCCGCAGATGAAGCGGACAGAAGCCGTTCCCGCGCCGTACCGGCGCAACCCTTCGATCCCCGCAGCGACCACCTCGGGCCTCGCGGCGAGGCCGAGGTAGTTGTTGGACGACAGCACGAGCACCTCGCCACGGCCGGCCATCTCGACGACCGGCCCCTGCGGAGAGGAGAGCGTGTTGAAATGCTTGAACGTGCCCGCGTCGCGCAGGCCGTCGAGCTCCGCCCGCAGCTGCTCGTTCAACGATGCCGGGGCGACGGTCATGCGGCTGCCTCCGCCGCCGCGATCTTCGCTCGCTCGGGCACCTGGCCCGGATAGAGGACGATCTTGCACGCCTCGCCTTGCTCGAGCAGGCGAAAGGCAGTCTCGAACTCCTCGAGAGTCAGTTCATGGGAAATCAGCGGCCGGAGGTCGACGACACCGCTCTCGAGCAGCCAGCGCGTCCGGTACCAGGTCTCGAAGATCTTCCGCCCGCTGACGGCGCGCACCTCGAGGTTCTTGAAGATCAGTGTCTCGGCGACATCGATCGCAACGGGCCGGTCCGGGATCCCGAACAGGACCACCCGGCCGCCGTTGCGGGCGATGCGGAAGGCGTCGGCTATGGCCCGGCCTGAGCCGGACATCTCGAAGACGACGTCGAAGCCGAGCCCGTCGTGATGCTCGAGGAACCAGCCGGCCTCGTCCTTCACCTTGCCGACGTCGACGACGGCGCTCGCGCCCATGCCTCTCGCGAGCTCGAGCCGGGAAGCCGCCCGGTCAGCTGCGAGCACGACCGCGGCGCCTGAGGCCCTGGCGATCCCGATCGCGAACAGCCCGATCGGACCGCAGCCGAGTACCGCCACCGAGCGCCCGGTCAGGTCTTGCTCGCTCGTCGCCAGGACGGCGTTCCCGAACGGCTCTTGCAGGGTGGCGATCTCGGGCGGCAGCTTCGTGCGGTCGTTCTGCCAGACGACCGACTCCGGAACTGCAACGTACTGCGCGAAGGCGCCGTCTCGATCGACGCCGAGGATGCGCGCTCGCTCGCACAGGTGCCTGTGCCCGGTGCGGCACTGGAAGCAGACACCGCAGGTGACGTGACTCTCGGCGGAGACGAAGTCACCGGCTGTGACGTTGCGAACGTCGCCACCGACCTCGGCGACCGTGCCGGCAAACTCGTGCCCGAGCGTGACCGGCGGCGAGATCCGTCGCTGCGCCCACTCGTCCCAGCGCTCGATATGGAGGTCGGTGCCGCAGACGCTCGCAGCCTCGATCTCGACAAGCACCTCGTCGGCAGCGGGAGCCGGAATCGGCACTTCGACGAGGCGAAGTCCCGGCTCCCGCCCGAGCTTCCGGAGCGCGAGCATGCTGGTCATCGCCTGGATCGTCGTGGCCGCCGGCGCCGGGGACATCCGCGACGAGCCTGATTGCGGTTGCGGGATCTCCGCGATGGCACCGCAACGAGGGCGCTCTAGCGTTTCAGGCATGCAGGCTGCTCGGGATCCCCCGAAGCAGGCGACCGGGTCCGGCAAGCGCGTGCTGCTGCTGGCGGTGGCGGGGCTCCTGTCGGCCTCTGCGCTGCTCGCGATCGGGATCCTGCTCGTCGGCCATTTCGGCGAGACCGAGAGCCGGATCCTCACGACGACCGCTCTCCTCGCCGGCTACGGGCTCGTCGGGCTGCCCTCGACGATCCTCCTCGACCAAGGGCGCGCGAGACACTTGGCGTACGGTGGCCTTGCGCTGGCTGCAGGCGGCGCTGCGCTTGCCCTCACCGCCGTCTGGACGGGCGGGTCCCCGGGGCTCGGCAAGACCCTCGCCACGGTGACGGTCTTTGCGCTGGCCGCAGCGCAGGCGGCTGCGCTCACGGCCCGTGGGCGGAAGGACGACCCAGCCTCCGTGCGGAGGCTCTACGCGCTCTCGTGCGCGCTCGCGGTCGTCGTCGCCGCGATGATCACGGCCTTGATCTGGGTGACCCACACGCAGGGCTTCGTCCGGGTTCTCGCCGCCCTGGTCGTGCTCGATCTCCTGGTCGTCGCGCTCCAGCCCATCCTCGCCCGTGCCCGCCCGGCCACGGGCATCCACCGGCTCCGCCTCACGGTCGAGGGCGGCGAGACAGTGGAGCTGGACGTCGAGGCGCCCGACCTCGCTACGGCTGCCGCCAAGGCGATCCGCGAGCTCGAGCAGGAAGGCCGCCCGGTCCGCCGACTGGAGACCCGCAACGGCTCTAGCGGGCTCTCGCCGCCGGCCCGCTCGGACGCGGCGCAGCGAGCAGCCGGGCGATGTCCGTGATCGACATGAAGCCGGCGAGATGTCCGTCGTCGAGCACGAGCGCGCGATGGAGGTCAGTCTCGGCGAGCTCCGCGAACGCCTGCAGAGCGTCGTCGTCGGTGCGCAGCACCGGAACCTGTTCCCGGGAGAGCATGGACTCCCCCACGCGCCGCTCGTCCCATTGGCTCCTCGGCGTCTCGAGGATCGAGCGGAGCGGCAGCACGCCGAGCACCTCGCCGCGGCTGACGACCGGGTAGGCCGTGTACCGGGCGACTCCGGCGACCGCGTCCATGAACTGACCGAGCGTCTGGTCGGGATCCGCCGTAACGGGATCCGGGATCATCAGCTGCCCGACCTTCAGCCCCGCGAGCGCCTCCCGGACGGCCAGGTAGCGGGCCTCCGCGCCCGCGGCGCCGAGCAGGAACCAGCCCAGGAACGCGAGCCAGGCGCCGCTGAACGTGCCCTGGACAATGAGCAGCAGGAGGCCGCCGGCGATCATCAGGAAGCCGAAGCCTCGGCCGATGTCCGCCGCGATGACGGTGGCCCAATGGAAGTCCCGCTTGCCCGCCCAGAGAGCGGCCCGCAGCACCCGGCCTCCGTCCAGTGGCAGCGCCGGGATCAGGTTGAACGCGAGCAGGAAGAGGTTGATGTAGCCGAGCCAGGCCGCGACGCCGTCGGCCGCCGCGGGCAGGTTCGCCAGCGTGGCGATGGCCACGAACACCGCTCCGATCACAAGCGTCACGACCGGTCCCGCGATCGCGATCCGGAACTCCGCCCCCGCGCTCGGCAGCTCGCCCTTCAGGCGGGCGACGCCGCCGAAGAGCCAGAGCGTGATCCCTTCGATCGCGACCCCTTCTCGCCGCGCGCGCAGCGCGTGCCCGAGCTCGTGCAGGAGCAGTGACGCGAAGAACAGCAGTGCCGCCACGAACGCCATCGCGATGTAGGTGCCGTTCGCGTGACCGGGGTTCTGGCTCGGGAAGACCGCGGAAGCGAGCGACCAGACGATCAGGGCGAAGACGATCGCCCAGCTCCAGTTGACGCCGATCTCGACGCCGGCGATCCGGCCTAGAGAGAAGGTCGCGTGCACGAGCCCATCCTGCCCGTGATCACGTCTCGTCGCGAGCGGCGGGAACGAGGCGGTAGAAGAGCGAGCGGGCGCTCTCCTCGTCCTCACCGGTGACCGCCTGGTTCAACCCGCGCCGAACCTGAAGCAGCGCGTGGACGAGGCTCGGCCGCGCGTCAAGGTCGAGATCGAGCCGCTCGAAGATGCAGTGGCCCGGGATCGCAGCGCCACCCTCCTCCCAGAAGGGGCAGTCGGCCCCGGGACACGACTCGATTCGTCCGGCCCGGTACTGCAGGCTGCAAATGCGGACGCCATTCGATTCCTTGGGAAAGCCCATGGTCAACGCAATTGTGGAAGAGCGAGGCGCGCCGGCCATCGGCGAATGCACGAATCCGGCTGCGGGGAAGTACGGAAGCCGCGCCGCACGTAGTTCCCCGCACGACGGTCAGCGGTTGTACCGATGCTCCGGCCCGCACGGTGGAACAGCATCGGGCCGTGAGCGTCTCTGCCAAGGAAGCCGATCTCGCCGGCCCGGGCATCGGCGACTACGCCGAGCTCGAGCGGGTGCTACCGAGCGACTACCGGCCTCTGCTCGAGCCGAAGGAGACGATGCAGGCGCTCTATGGGGCGAAACGGCTGATCGAGGACCGGCTCTGCGAGGAGCTGAACCTGGCCATGGTGCAGGTGCCCCTGATCGTGGACTCGGCCAGCGGCGTCAACGACTACCTCGACCGCGACGGCTCACGGACACCGGTCAGCTTCCACATCTCGAACGACCGGGAAGCGCACCCACTCGACGCCGAGGTCGTCCAGGCGGCGACGAAGTGGAAGCGCATGGCGCTACGGCAGTTCGGGATGGACCCCGGGGAAGGCCTGCTCACGGACATGCGCGCGGTGCGCAAGGACTACTTCCTCGACCACGACCACTCCGCCTACGTCGACCAGTGGGACTGGGAGCGCGCGATCACGGCCGATGACCGCACGCTCGACCACCTCACCGAGACCGTGCGAGCGATCTGGAAGGTGCTCAAGGAGGCCGACACGTTCCTCCGCGAGCGCTATCCGGCCATCGCCGACCCGCGCTACCCGGCGCTTCCCGACGAGCTGGAGTTCCTGCACGCGGAGGACATCCTCGCCGCGTATCCCGACCTGCCCCGCAAGCAGCGCGAGACGCAGATCCTGCAGAAGCACCCGGCGATCTTCATCTACGGGATCGGCTGGGCGCTCGCAGACGGCTACCCGCACGAGCTGCGCGCCGCCGACTACGACGACTGGTCGAGCGAGACGGTGTCGGCCGACGGGCGGCCGATGCACGGGCTGAACGGCGACATCCTCGTCTGGAACCCGGTCACGCGCCGCCGCCACGAGCTGATGTCGGGCGGGATCCGCGTGACCAAGGAGTCGCTAGTCCGACAGCTCGAGCTGTCGGGGCAGCTCGACTTCCTCGAGCTTCCCTACCACCAGGCGATCCTGAACGACGAGATCCCGCTCTCGATCGGCGCGGGGATCGGCCAGTCGCGCACGATGATGCTCCTGCTCCGCAAGGCCCACCTCGGCGAGGTGAGCGTCACGGTCTGGCCGCAGATCCTCAAGGAGATGTGCGCCGCCCGGGACATCCGCGTGCTGGACTAGCGATCGGTGCGCCGGCGGGTCCGTCCGCCGAGGTCGCGGTTCGACTCCATGTCGAACCACATCGCGAACAGCGTGAACTGCAGGCCGAAGATCAGCAGGAGCGCGACCAGGACGACCGTCGCCGCGGTGATCGGGTTCCCCATGGTGCGCAGAACGACCTCCGCGATCCCGAGCGAGAGCCCGAGCACGCTCATGAAGATGCCGAGCACGTAGAAGAAGACGAGCGGGTGGAAGTCCCGGATCACGTACTTCTGCCAGAGCCGCCACCAGAAGGCCTTGAACAGGAGCCAGGAGATCGTGGGCACGACCTTCCGGAGCCTGATCCCGGAGCGCTCGCCGACGCCATAGATCGGCTTCGACGGGAAGTCGCGCACCCGTGCGTTCCAGACGTTCAGGTGGACGAGCAGGTCATTCGGGAAGCCGTAGCGGGGGTAGAGCCGGTCGAGGTCGAGCAGCTCGAGGTACTCGAGCGAGACCGCCGTGTAGCCGGACTGCGAGTCGGCGACGTGCCAGTAGCCGGAGGCGATCTTGGTCAGCAGGCTGAGCAGCGCATTCCCGAGGTAGCGGTAGCGCGGGATCACCTCCCAGGCCTGGCCGGTGAAGAGCCGGTTCGCCTTCGCGTAGTCGACCTCGCCGAGCGCGACCGGGCGCGAAAGCGTCTCCAGGTCGGCGGGGTCCATCTGCGCGTCGGCCGCCATCACCGCGGTGACGTCGATCCGCTCCTCGAGCGCCTGCTTGTAGCCGCTCACGATCGCCGCGCCGACCCCGAGGTTGCGCTCGTGCTCGATCAGCGCGACACGCTCGTCGGCGAGCTCCTGCACCGCGGCGACCGTGCCGTCGCGGGAAGCGTCATCCACTACGAAGATCCGGTCGACGAAATAGGGGACGCCGCGGATCGTCTCTGCGATCAGCTTCTCTTCGTCGTGCGCGGGCACGACGACGGCCACCCGCTTGCCGTCGAGCACCCCTCGAGGCTAAGCGGTGCGGCGGACGACCCGGGCGGCCGGCTCCCAGAGGAGCGCGGCGAAGATGCCCAGCAGGAGGCCGATCAGCGCCGCGACGACCACGGTGTTCCGGCGGCTACGCGCGGTGGTCTTGGTCGCGGCGGCAAACGTCTCCTGCTTGCCCTTCATGACCGCCTGGACCACCGCGAGCTGCTGCTTGGCCGTGGTCAGCTGGTCGGCGATCTGGGCGCGCTGGATCGAGACGATCAGCCGATCGGTCGGCGAGAGACCGCTCGACGCCCGGTCGATGGCCGCCAGCGAACGCGTGTAGCTGTCGACCTGGGCGTTGAGGCTGGCGCTCAGCTGGTCGACGTACGTGGACGTCCTGGCGATGACGATCTGGGCGAGCTTGTTGGTGACGAGCTGTGTCTGGCGCCTCGTGCTCCCGGTGACGGTGATCAGGACGAGCGGCGACTGGCCGAGCCTCGTGAGCGCGCCCGAGACCGTGCGGGAGGTCACGTGGCCGCGCAGCTTTCCGACCGGCATGCCTGCTGTGCGGGCCGCCTGGCGGAGCACTTCCTCGCTGTGGATGATCTGACCGACCGTCGAGGGGTTCGTCGCGTCGCTCTGGAGCTGCACCGAGCCCGTAGGCGAGAGCGGCTGTCCGAGGTAGACGGTCGACTTGGCCGTGTACACCTGGTTGCCGCCGATCGAGACGAGGAGGCCGACCACGATCCCGCCGACGAGGCCGAGAGCGGGAAGCCACCAGCGCAGCACGAGCGCATTCCAGTGGCGGTGGAGGTCGACGTCGCGCTCGGCGTCGGGGTCGGGGGCCTCGTGCTCCGTCGTCATCGCGGGCGCGACTCTACCTGCGACCCTTCAGAAGCATCGCGTACACGCGTGCGTAGCCGACGAGAAAGAGCTGCTTGCCGTCCGTGACGACCCCCGCGTACTTCCCTCGCCGGAAGAACCAGAGCGGCTTGCCGGTCCGAGCGTCGAGCGCGTAGGTGCGGTTGGCGAAGGTCGAGAAGTAGACGACGCCGTTGATCACGACCGCCGAGCCCGAGATCGGCCCGTTCGCCTTGAAGCTCCAGCGGATGTCCCCGGTGGCGGCGTCGAAGCAGTAGAACGTGCCGTCGTAGGAGCCCACGAGCACGCGCTCTTGCCACACCGTCGGCGAGGCGTACACATAGCCGCCGGTCCCGTGCGACCAGCGCAGCTTGCCGCTCGTGGCGCCGAACGAGTAGACCTTGCGGTCGGTCGCGCCGATGTAGACGCGCCCGTAGGCGACGGCGGGCGTCGAGTAGAACGTGCCGCGCGGGCCGAGACGCTCCTGCGCGCCTGCCTTCCAGACGAGCCGCCCGGTGTGTGCGTTCAGCGCGTAGACGTTGTGGTCGTAGGAGCCGAAGAAGACGCGACCGCCCGCGTAGGCGAGGCCGTCCTTGACCTTGTCGCCGGTCTGGTACGACCACACGGTGCGCCCGGTGCGCGTGCTCAGCGCGTAGACGCGCCCTCGCCAGTCGCCGACGTAGACGAGACCGCCGACGACGAGCGGCGACGACTCGGTGGGTCCCATCGTCACCCGCCAGCGCACCTTGCCCGTGTCGGCGTCGAGCGCGATCACCTCTCCACCCAGTCCTGAGCGCGTCGCGTTGCACGGCGGCCTGTTGAGATAGGACATGAACACCGTGTGGGCGACAACCGCGGGCGTTGCGGCCGTGCAGCGGCCGGTCCGGAGACGCCAGGTAACCCCCCTGCGCGCGGTGTCGAGCGCGAAGATCGTCCCGATCGCGTTGGCGACATAGAGGCGTCCGTACGCCGCCGTGGGCGGAAACTCGACCAGCGAGCGGGCGCCGAAGAACCAGTGCGGCCGGAAGGGCGGCCGCATCGTCGCCGGGATCCCCTCTGGCGCAGCTTGTCGCGCAGCGTCGAAGCGGTACATCGGCCAGACGAACTGGTTGACGGGCTTCGGCTTCGGTTTCGGCGCCTGCGTCGTGACGAACTCGACCGACGACGACCCGCGGACGTCCCGGCCCTGGTGCTTGCGGTAGAGCCCGTAGGAGACCAGGCCGGCGGCGACGAGCACGAGGGCCGCCCCGCCCACGAGCAGGATCTTCTTCATCGGTGCCGGGGCTCGACCGCGTAGAGCCGCGAGAACCCGTGCAGGAGGAGCCGTCGCCCGTTACCGGAGACGGGCACGAAGGCCCCGTCGCCGAAGCGGAACACCTGCCTGCCGGTCAGCGCGCTCACGCCGTAGATCCGGTGCTGCCTGTTGCTGAGGTACGCGATCCCGTCGACGATCGTCGATGCGCCCGCGATCGCACCGCCGGTCGAGAAGTGCCACAACGCGGTGCCGGTCTTCGCCGAGAGGCAGTAGTAGACGCCGTTGTAAGAGCCGATGTAGACGCGGCCCTTCCAGACGGCGGGCGAGGCGTAGACGTACGAGCCGGTGCCCAGCGACCACAGCCGAGCACCTGCGGTCGAGAACGCGGTCAGCGAGCCCCCGGTCGACGAGGACACGAAGACGCGACCGCTCGCGACAGCCGGTGTTCCGTAGATCCGGCCGTTGACGCTTCCCGACCAGCGCAGCGCGCCGCTTCCGGCGGCCAGCGCCAGCAGCCGCCCGCCGTAGTCGCCGATGAACACCGTCCCCTTCGAGTACGACGCGCTCGACGTCATCTTGTAGCCCGAGCGATACGTCCAGCGAGCCTTGTGCGTGCCCAGGTCGAGCGCGGTCACGGTCCCGCCCCAGTCGCCGAAGTAGTCGACGCCGTTCACCACCACCGGCGAGGACTCGATCGGCGAGCCGACCGCGTAGCGCCAGAGCACGCGGCCGTTGTGGCGGTTCAGCACCCAGACGTACCCGTCCATCGCGTGCACGACGAGCTGGTCGCCGGCCACGGCGGGCGACGCCGCCATCATGCCGCCGATGTCACGGCGCCAGACGGTCGCGCCGTTGCGCATCAGGTAGGCACGGACGCTGCCCTTGTAGTTCGTGACGAAGGCGACCCCGTCGTCGACGACCGCCGGGAACTCGAGCAGCGCGCCGGCCGCACGGCTCCAGATCGTCTTGAAGGGCGGGCGGACGCGGATGTACGGATGCGCCTGTGTCCTCTGAGGAGTGGCGCCGTACATCGTCCACTGCAGCTTCTGCTGGAAGATGCGGACGCCGTGCAGCGGGCGGTTGACGAAGTTGAGCCGCTGGCTGTACGAGTCGTACCCGGGCTTGGAGACGGTTACGAGCAGGCGGCCGCGGTGCGGGAGGAGGATCCGCGCGCGGCCGATGCGGTTGGTCAGCCCGGGGCGGCCGAGAACGTGGACGAGAGCGCCGCGGACCGGCGTGCCGAGGTCTCCGTCGAACACGAACACGCGCACGTGCGACGGCTTGGGCTGCTTCGGGATCTTCGGGGGCCGTAGCACGGCCGGTGCAGCCGAGGTCGTCGGCGGATCGGCCTTCTTGCCGGTGCCGCAAGCAGCCACGAGAACGAGCAGCGGCAACATCAGCAACGCTCTGACCCCCAGGCGGCGCACGACTACAGCAGGCTAGACGTCAGCGAGGATGGCTAGCGAGTTCCTTCGGCCTTTTCCCACATGAGCGGCGCGCCCTCGCGCAGATAGCGGCCGAGAGCGACCACCGTGGCCCAGCTCATCAACAGGTAGTAGTAGGCGATTCCCGCTCCCGGGACCCTCAGGCGCAGCTTCCCCGCGGCGGCCAGCGCCAGCCACACGGCCTGCGCGGCGAGCGCCGCCTGGTAGACGAGCCCCTCGCCCACGAGCGCGATGCTCGTCCCGAGCAGCGTCAGGTGAAGGAAGCCGCTCGCGTAGCGAAGAACGCGGTGCGAGAGCAGCTCCCAGAGGTAGAGCGGCGGCACTCCGCGTAGGCTGCCGGCCTCGAACAGGTGCCGCCACGACCAGGGCAGCATCCGCACCTTGCGGCGGTACTCGTCCTCGATGTCCTTGCTCGGCTTCTCGAACGCGAGCGCCTCGGGCTCGTAGACCGCGCGGCGGCCGCGCTGGACCATCAGCGCCGGGAAGCCGAGGTCGTGCCCGAACGGCCACTCGACGTAGTCCGAGCGCCTGACCGCGTAGATCGCGCCGTTCCCGCCCGTGATCGAGCCGAGGCCCGACTCGCTCCCCCGCAGCCACATCTCGTAGCGCCAGTAGAGGCCTTCCTTGTTCGTGCCGTCCTCCCGCTGGAAGCGCACCTGGCCGCAGACGTAGGCGACGTCCGGGTCGGCGAAGCTGCGGACGAGCTTGCGCAGGGCGTCCGGAGCCCAGGTCGCGTTCGCGTCGCCGAAGGCGACGATCTCGCTCTCGGTCTCGCGCACGGCGCGGTTCATCGAGGGGAGCTTCCCGCCGCGCTCGCACTGCAGCAGCCGGACGCGCCCGTCGTGCGAGGCGACGATCTCGTCGGTGCCGTCGGTCGAGCCGTCGGAGGCGACGACCAGCTCGAGTCGTTCCTGCGGGTAGTCGAGCTCGAGCAGGTTCTCGACCCGCGCGCCGATCACGTCCTCCTCGTCATGAGCCGGGACGATCAGCGTCACGCTCGGCGTGATCTCGTCCTTCGCGACCTCGCGCCCGCGCACGCGGCGCAGGCCCGCCGCGGCGAGCGGATAGCCGACGTGCGTCCACGCGAGCCCGCCCAGACTGACCCAGAAGAGACCCTTGAGAATCACGCCTTCACGGTACTAGAGGATCGTTGTCGATCCTTCCGGAGGCGGTGTTATCGTCGCGGCACGATGGCCCGGCGGGCTCTCTTGGTCGTAGTCGTCGCAGTGCTCGCAGCCGGTTGCAGTTCCAGCGCGACCCGCACCAGCGCCCGAACGACGCCCACCGCGACGCAGCCGATCGGCTCGACCGTCGTCGAGATCCCCAGTCCTCCAACGGCTCCGGTCGTCGTACAGTCGAGCGGTCCTCCCGTGAACGCCCGCGGCGCGTTTCTGATGCTTGTCGCCAGCGGCTCGCGTGCTGGCACCGGTGACCTCTACGTGGTGAATGCCGCCAGTGGAGCCGCTCGACCGCTGGCCCGCGGTGTCGATCGGCTCGAGCGACCCCAGTGGTCGCCGGACGGAACGCACGTGCTCGTTACCGGCCTGCGGCATGGAAGCCGCGACGTATTGAGCTACCCCACCGGAGGCGGCCCGCCACTCGATCTGACGCCGACGAGACACCGCAGGGAGTTCGGGGCACGGTGGTCGCCGGGAGGCCTTTCGGTGGCCTTCCTCGCGCAGCGAGGCCTGAGCGACCGCGACCTCTACATCGTCCCGGCCACCGGCGGCCGCCCGCGTCTCGTCGTTCGACATGCGGACGGTTTGGCGTGGTCGCCGAGCGGCCGCCTGATCGCCTTTGACCCCGGGCTCCTGTACCCCGTCTCGGACCTCAGCCTGCTGGCCGTCCCGGCCTCGGGCGGCCGGCCGCGCACGCTCGGGACCGGAGGCTCGGGCCAGCGCATTGAGTGGGGACAGCGCTGGCGGTTCCTGTACACCTCCACCGGCGCGCTTCTCCCGCATCCGACCTACTTCTGGACGCCCAGAAAGGAACAGAAGCTGGGCCTCGTCGCCGATCCGCAGTTCCTGCGCGACGGGACGGTGGCCTTCGGCCGCGGCCGCACGATCAGCTTCCTGTATCCACGGGGAGTTCGACGAAGCGTCGATCTGCCCGATCGCGCGGACTCGCTCGCCTGGTCTCCGGATGGGCGCTACCTCGCGTTTGTCTCGACCTCGACGGGAACGGTGTACGTCGCCCGCGGGGGCGGCGGCGGCCTGCGCGTCCTACCTCTCAACCTCGATACGTCACATCTCCGGATCTTCGGCTGGCAGCCTCACCGGTAGAGCACTCCGCCGCCGCCCGGTAGCTGGGGAAGAACCCTTCCAGGCCTGAGTCGGCTCCGGCGAGCTCGCGGTAGGCCTGCTCGTCGTGGATCGCCTTGCCGACCGCTGACTCGATCAGTCCACCCTGATCGAAGCGGAGCTTGAACTCGAGCAGCGAGTCGTCCGCGCCGCCGACGCCGCCGCCGAGATGGAAGCGCGTGAATCCCTGTGCCTGGGCCCAACGCGCAACCTCGAGGAAGAGGAGGTTGTTCGCGCCGCCGCTGCGCTCCGAGGCGCCGAGGTGGTAGTGGAGCCAGGGCGTGCTCGCGAGCCCGAGCAGCGCCGCGCGGAGAACCCCGTCCTGCAGCGCCTCGAAGAGGACGAGCCCCTCGCCGAGGCGCTCGGCAAGCGTGGGCCAGTACTCGGCCGGGAAGTAGTAGAAGCTCTCGGCGCCCTTCTCGGCCATCGTCCGCTCGTAGAGGCCGGCGAACGGCTCGAGGTCGGCCGGCGCGACGGTGACGCGCACCTCGATCCCTGCCGCCTCCGCCTTGCGCGCTGCGCGGCGATGGTGCCGGTGCAGCCGCTCGAAGAGGTCGCCCTCGTCGAGGCGCCAGGCGACGGTGCCGCCGCGCGGCTCGACGTGGATCCGCGCGTAGCGATGGTTGGCGAAGCGCGGATGGAACCACGTGAAGGTCGTGACGATCCCCTGCTCGCGGCACCAGGCCTCGTACGCGTCGTAGAACGCCGGCTCCCCGACCGGCCCCCCGAAGCCGTACGGCCCGGTCACGTCGCGCGCGTCACCCCACTCGCGGACGATGCACGGGAAGACGGCGCCCTCGCCGTGGAGGAACACCGGCCGGCCCGGCTCGAGGACGACGGCCGTTTCCATGTACTCGCGTCGCAGGTAGGTGTCGTCGTAGCCGAGCTCCGCGAGGAGCCCGTTCCAGTCCGCCGGCTCGACCTCCGCGAGGCTCAGCGCGACCTGGCCTTCTCCCGACGCTCGATGTTCATCGTGTCCTCGACCGGCCGCTCGCCGCTGCGGCCGACCTCGGCGAACGTCCGCACGATGATCTTCAGGTCGAGCCCGAGCGACCAGTGATCGATGTACCAGATGTCCTGCTCGATCCGCTCGGGCCAGCCGATCGACTCGCGCCCGCTCACCTGCGACCAGCCCGTGATGCCAGGCTCGACGGTCAGGCGGCGGCGATCGTGCTCGGTGTAGTGCGCCGCCTGCTCGACGAGGTCGGGGCGCGGGCCGACGAGGCTCATCTGACCACGGAGCACGTTCCAGAGCTGCGGCAGCTCGTCGAGCCCCGTGCGGCGCAGGAACCGGCCGGGCCGCGTCACGCGCGGATCGTTCTCGACGACGCCGAACGGGTCGTCCGTCACCTGCGGCGCCAGCTCGAGGGCGTTCTGCACCATCGTCCGGAACTTGAGCATCCGGAACGTCTTCCCGCTCTTGCCCGCCCGCTCCTGGGCGAGCACGGCCGGACGGCCGCTATCGACGAGGATCCAGACTGCGATCACGACCAGCAGCGGCGAGAGGAGGACGAGCAGCACCACCGCGGCGACGCGGTCGCCGGCGCGCTTGACGAACCGGCTCATCAGCGCGCCTCCTGAACGACAGTGTGTCGACCGGTCATTTCCGACGGAGGCGCGGGCAAAGCCCACCCCTCCTGAAAGAGACACCGCAAGCGGCGTCTCATCGCCGCACCGCCCGGTAGAGGCGGTCGTGCTCTGCGGCGGCCTTCTCCCAGGTCAGCTCCTTCGCGGCCCGCTCGGCGCCCTTGGCGGCCGCGGCGAGCGCCTTCGGCTCGAGCAAGCGCGTGCAGGCCTCGGCCAGAGCGTGCGGGTCGTCCACGGGCACGACCTCGCCCGCGCCGAACTCGCGCACGATCTCCCCGAGCGAGCCCACGTCGGTCACGACCACCGGCCGACGGTACCCGATCGCGGTCGCGAGCACCCCGGACGAGTCCAGTCGCCGGTACGGAAGCACGACCGCGGCCGCGCGGCCCATCAGCGCCGGCAGCTCGGCTTCCGGAACGAAGCCGAGGCGCCACTCGACCTGCCCGCCGCCGCCGTCCGGGACCGGGTCGAGCGGATCGCCGGCCACGACGAGTCGCGCCTCCGGGATGTCCGGCAGCGCGCGCAGGAGGACGTCGAGCCCCTTGTAGTCGCGAATCAGGCCGAAGAAGAGGAGCGTCCGGCCCTCCGCCGGCGGCAGCGGCTCGCCCTCGAAGACCGGGTGCGGAATCCGCGCGATCCGCTCCCGGCCGAGGCCGACCTCGACGAGCTGCTCGACGGCGCGGTGCGAGTGGACGACGACGCGCTCGGCTGCCTCGAGCACCTCCGGCCACGCGCGCGCGGCGCGGGCGCGGCGCGGGAGGGCGTCGTGGGCGGTCAGCACCAGGGGCCGGTCGGTCGAGATGCGACGCAGCCAGCGGAGGTCGAGCTCCGGCCGCGGCAGCCACTGGACGTGGACGACGTCCGGGTCGATCCGCTCCACGCGGCGGACGAGTCGGGCAGCGCTCGGCCCGTACTCCAGGCCCTTGGCGGGCAGGCGCAGGCGCGAGCGCCGGAAGAGCCGCGTCGAGACCGGCGCGAACAGCTCCTCGCGCTCGTAGCCCTGGGGCGTCGGCACCTCGCCGTGTGGAAAGCGCGAGGTCAGGAGCGTGACCGAGTGGCCGAGCCCCGAGAGCGCCGAGGCGAGCGCGTGGTCGTACGGCGGCGTGTAGGCGAGCGGATCGACGAGAACGACGCGCATCAGACGCGGGACCGGAGGTAGCCGAGGCTCGCGATCGCCGGAGCCGGGTCGTCCGCGGCGAACACGGCCCGCACCTTCTTGCGCTGGAGGTAGTGGCGCAGGAACTCGCCCGGCGGCAGCTCCCGGCGCTTCGCCATCTGGGCGGAGACCCAGACGTCCTTGGCGAGATAGATCCAGGTCAGCTGCTCGGTCATCGTCTGCCCGGCCGGAAGCGGGCGGCCGCAGAGGTCGTCGTACGCGACCCGCGCGATCCCGAGCTGCGGCCCCGTCGCGATCCCGGCCCAGACCGGCGGGCGCGTGTTCACCTCGATCACCTTCAGCAGCCCGTCGCGCGGATCGCGGACGAGCTCGACGTGGGCGAGTCCCCGGTAGCCGACGGCGCGCAGGACACGCTGGCCCAGCTCGTGCACCTCCTCGTCGTGCCCGGAGGCGAAGACCGCGCTCGTGCCGAAGCGCAACGGCCCCTGGCGGACCTTGCGCCCGACCACGCTCGCAAGCGGCAGGCCCTCCCGGCCGATGTAGGTGAAGAGCGAGAACACCTGCTCGTGCGAGTCCGGGACGAGCTCCTGGACGATCGTTTCGAAGCCGCGCTCCTTGGCCCGCTTCCAGAGGGCGACCGCGTCGTCGAGGCTCGTGGCCACGAACGCCTTCTCGCCGAACGCGAGCGCGAAGCTCTGCCCCTCGAGCGGCTTCAGCAACAACGGCGGCTCGAGCCCGCCCTCGCGGATCGACTCGGCGCTCTCGGCCCGGACCGTGCGCGGCGAGGGCACTCCGGCCTCGGCGGCTACCGCGGGGAGCAGGTCCTTGCGGCGCAGGCGCCGGACCGCCTCGGGGTCGTCCGGGAGCGGCACGTCGGCGAGGGCGCGCACCTCGTCCCAGCGGCGGAGAACGGTCTCGACGTTCTCGTCGCGCTCGAGGAAGAGCACCGGCCGCTCGCCGCCGGCACCCGCGTGGCGAAGCGCCTCGAGCACGTCGTCGTCGCCCGCCGCGAGCGTTCGCCGCTGCAGGTAGCGCGAGCGCAGCCCGAACTCGTAGCGCTGTAGCGCGATGCCCTCGACCGGGATCCCGTCGCGACCAAGGCTGCGCGCGATCGCGAGACCGGCGTGCAGCAGCCCGTAGACGACGGCCGGCCTCACGCGAGCGCCTCGTCGTAGGCGGCGAGCGTGGCGTCGGTGACTGCGGGCCAGGCGAAGTGCTCCCTGATCCGCTCCCGCGCAGCGGCGCCCAGCCGGTGACGAAGCTCGCGATCGCCGAGCAGCCGCTCGAGCGCCGCACGCAGGGCGCTCACGTCGCGCGGCGGCACGAGGATGCCTGTCTCGCCGTCCACCACGAGGTCGAGCAGCCCGCCGACTGCGCCCGCCACCACCGGCCGCCCGTGGGCCATCGCCTCCGCGCAGACGACCCCAAACCCCTCGCGGTGCGACGGGCACGCGACAACGGCCGCCCGCTCGTACAGCGGCCCGAGCTCGTCGTGCGGGACGAACCCGAGCGCGCCCGGCACCGAGTCGCGAAGCGGCCCGTCCCCTGCGACGACGAGCTTCATCCCCTCGGCAGCCTCCACGAGCTCGAGGATGCCCTTCTCCCGCGACAGCCGTCCCGCGAAGAGCACCTCGGGCGGATCCGCCTCCTCCGCCACCTCGGCCGGGACCTCCACCCCGCTCGGGATCACGCGCACCTCACGCGCGCCCAGCTCCCGCGCCGCGGCCGCGAGGGCGTTCGAGGGGCAAATCGTCAGCCGCGCCCGCCGCAGGATCGAACGGGCCAGGGGCCGCGCCCTCCGCGCGAGCTCGACGTCGGTGCCCCAGAGCTGGACGACGAACGGCCGCCCGCAGGTCGCCGCGATCCCACCGCTCGGAAGCCAGTGCGCGTGGATGAGGTCGGCCTTCGGCGCCAGCCGTCCGGCCGCGCGCCGGAAGTTCCACAGCATCGCCGGGAGCAGCGCGGCCCGCCACGGGTCGCGGCGGAGGTTGCCGACGACTCCCGAGCCGTAGGCGATCCCGTAGTGCGGGAACGTCGCCGGCGAGACCACGTCCACGTCGACCCCGCGCTCACGCAGGTGCGCAACCGCCTCGCCGAGGAAGTTCACGGTCGGATCGCCCTCGTAGCGCGGGTACGACGTCGTCAGCACCAGGAGTTTCATCGCTTCGAGGCACCGCTTGCGGTGCCGCTCTCAGGGCGGACGGGCTCTGCCCGTCCGCCCGTCGGCAATGACCGGTCGATCCGAACGTGAGCATCGCCAGAGCGCCTCTTGGCAAAGACGGCCGGTGTCACGAGCGCGAGCATCACGAAGACGTAGAAGTAGAGGAACGACATCGTCAGGTAGAAGATGTTCGCGGCCATCGTCCCGACGAGCGCCGCCGTCATCCCCCACGCGAGCGGCCGCACCCTCGCCGCCAGCGGATCGCGAGCCGCCGAGAGCGCGCGACCAAGGCGCCTCGCCGCCGCCAGCCTCCCGAACAGGTACCAGAGGAAGACCACGAAGAGCGCCGTCCCGACCAGGCCGCCCTCGACCAGCAGTGCCACGTAGTAGGAGTGCGGCCCCCAGTTCGTCTTGCCCGTGACGAACTCGTAGTAGACCGAGAAGTTGTTGAACCCGAGCCCGAAGAGCGGGTGCACGTGCAGGATCTGCGGGATGAACGAGTAGACGTCGAGGTGGGTGTTCGTCCCCGCCGCCGAGCGCGAGAGGCGCGAGCGGACGACGACGTCGAAGAAGTGCCGCCGCCGGTAGACCTCGAAGGCGACCGGAATCACGACGAGCGTGAGCGGGAGGATCGCGAGGCGCGAGAAGAGCAGGTGCCGGTACGGGATCAGCAGCACGAGCGCGCCGACCGTCAGTCCGAGGAGGCCGCTGCGCGAGAGCGTTGCGAGCTCGACGATCAGCAGGAAGGCGATCAGCGCCGCGAGCCACGTCCGCAGCCGGTGTCCCTTCTCCAGCCGCAGGTAGAGCGGCGTCACGATCAGGATCGGGAGCAGCAGCATGATCCCGAGGTGGTTCGGGTCTCCGGTCAGCGCATTCGGCCGGTAGACGCTCGTGCCGTTGACCGCCCCGTAGAGGTTGATCTGGCTCGCCCCGCGCGTGAGCGGCGAGAGAAAGAGCGAGTCGAGGTTGTGGCCGGCCTGTGCCGAGGCCAGCTGCAGGATCCCGTAGGCGCCGTTGAAGACGATCCCGCCGAGAAACCAGGCGAGCGTTCGCCAGAAGTAACGCGTCGACCGGCGGGTCAGGTAGATGACGCCGACGATCAGGAACGAGAAGTGGATCAGCCACTTGACGATCCCCTTGCCGAACTGGCTCAGCGCCTGGCTCGTCTCGAGGTTGAAGAACCCGATCAGGTAGACGAGCAGGAACGCGCCGAGGAAGACGAGCAGGACCGCAGCCGTGCGCGGCATCCGGCCGTCGCCCCGGTGCGAGCCGATGCGGTCGAACGCGAACGAGACGAGGAAGCCGATCGCGGTCAGATCGGCGAGGAAGACCGTCCCGGCCACGTTCCACTGCACCTTCTCGAAGCTCGCGCAGAACACCGCCGCGAGGAAGAAAAGGGAGACCAATGCGCTTTCGCGCTTCTCATGAACACCTTGTCGACCGGTCATTTCAGTTGGACTCACGCGTCACTGCGAACCCTGCAGCGTCCAGAGCAGCTCGGCCAGCTCCTCGACCCGGGTCTCCCGCGAGAGGCGCTTCCGCTGCTCCGGCGAGAGGGAACCGTCGGCGAGCTTGCCGGCACGCCAGCGCGCATGGAGGCCGAGCAGCGCCTCGCGGAGGCCCTTGACATCGTCGGGCGCGACGACGATCCCCGACCCCGTCTCACGGACGAGCTCGGCGGCGGCGCCGTCCGGAGGCACCGCGGCGAGGATCGGGCGCTCGGCGGCGAGGTACTCGAAGATCTTCCCGGAGGGCACCACGCGGCCGCGACCCGCCGCCTCCGGCAGCAGCAGCAGGTTCGCTTCGGAGTCGCGCTGCAGCTCGAGCGCCTCGCGGTGCGGGACGTAGGAGAGCAGCTCGAGCCGGTCGCCGAGGTCGAGTTCCTCGACCCACTCGCGGTCGGCCGCGCGGAAGTCGCCGGCGAAGCGCGCGACGACGTCGTCGAGGCCGGACTCGGCTAGGGCGGTCAAGAACGGGCGCGGGTCGCGCTGGCCGAAGAAGCTGCCGGTGTGCGTGATCCGGAAACGCTTGCTGTCGTGGTACTCGAGCCCGGCGAAGTCGTCGAAGTCGCAGCCGTTCGGGATCACGCGCATCTGGCCGGCCGGGTCGTAGCTGCGCACCTCGTCCGCGATCGGCTCGGAGACCGCGACGACCCCGTCGGCCGACCGCGCCACCAGACGGACAACCTGCTCGAGCGCCTTCTCCTTCGCCCGCACGGCCGCTCGGTCGAAACGACGGTCGGCGTTCCCGAGCACCGCGTCCCGGAAGTCGGCCACCCACGGGATTCCGGTCAGGCGCTTGATCGACGCGCCGAGCAGGTGCATCGAGTTCGGTGGGCTCGTCGTGATGACGGCGTCGATTCCCTCGCTCTTGACGATTCGCACGCCGGCCGGCACAGCCGTCGGCAGCCAGGTGACGCTCGCGTCCGGAAGCAGAACCCGCCGGTAGGCGAGTCGCGCCTGCGCGAGCAGCAGGTCGGTGCCCGACAGGCCGTGCATCTCCTCGGAGGGCAGCCGCGCGCGCGGGCCGAGGTAGCGGGCGCGGTGGACAAAGGCCTGCGTCGGCGGGCGCAGATCGTCGTCGCGGTGAAGCCACTTCGGATCGTCCGGCGCGAGCACATGCGTCTCGATCCCGAGCGAGGGCAGGTGCGTGGCCATCTTCAGCGGCCGCTGAACGCCGCCGCCGCCCGCCGGCGGGAAGTACATCGTCACGAGCAGGACTTTCATCGCAGTCGATACAGAACGTATCGCCCATCCGCGTACACCTGCGGCAGGCGGAAGCGCACGTGGGTGACGCGCGTGCGGTCGACGAGCAGCCAGCCGGCCCCGTAACGGCGCGGCACCGACAGCGGGCCGCCGCGCCGGAAGAAGCGCTGCTCGTCACGGACACGGCGCGCGGGGTGGTTCGCGCGCGTGTCGCTGCTGTGAATCGGCGGTGTCGAGTTGACGTAGACGGGCAAGAAGGCGGCGAGCTCGTAGCCGGTCAGCTGGTCGGTGAAGACGACCGCCCGTGGGGGCAGCCGCTCGCCGAGCGCGCGTATCACCGCAGGCGGGAGCGGGTCACGCGCCGTGGCCGGAGTGCTCCAGTGCGAATAGCCGTGGACCGCCACGGGCAGCAGGAACAACGCGACGGCGGCCGCGGCCAGCGGGCCGTCACGCTCGAGTCTCGGCAGGCGGCGGTCGGCGAACGCGCCGACGAGCAGCGCGGCTCCCGCGGCGGCGAACGCGAACCACGTCAACCAGGCGGGCCCGCTGTGACCGTGCCCGTAAGGCCGTCCGAAGTCACCAGGAACGAGCCACTGGAGGAGGATCCCGGCGGCGAGCGCGACCGGGAGCACGGCAACTCTCAGCAGCGCGGCCAGGACAAGCGCCGCGCCGGTCAAGGCAAAGGCCTTCGGAGCGAATCCGGCCAACCGGCGGGCCTGGGAGATCGAGAGAGCGTCCGCCAGGTGCGGGAAGACGAACGCGAGGAGCGTGACCGCGAACGCGGCGAGCATCCCGCCGAGGACGAACGACGCCCAGAGCCGGCGCCGCGCCAGGACGGCGAACGGGAGCAGGGCGAGCGCGGCCACCGCGGCCGCTCCTCCGCGCCCGAAGACATCCGCCTTGAGGCGGTAGCTGTGGAGCCCGAAGACGTCCAGCTCGTGCCGGTAGTTCGCGAAGGCCCGGTGCACCTCGGTTGCGCCGGGGTTGTGCGCGACGGTCTCGCGGACGATCGGCAGAAGCCACACGCCGACGGCCGCGGTCGGGATCGCCACGGCAGCGATCGCCGTCGCGATCGCCCCCACGTCCTGCCTGGCCAGCAACGCGCGAGCCACCAGGAAGCCGCCGAGCACGATCAGGACGAGCGCCGAGTGCGGCGGGTGGATCAGCGTCATCGCCCCGGCCGCCGCCGACACCGAGGCCAGCAGCTGCCAGGACGGCGAGCGCACGTACAGGAAGACGAGCGCGAGCAGCGCCGGGAGCACGAGCATCCGGCTCGCGTTGGCCGCCAGCGCGAGCGAGACGTACGCGCCTCCGTGGCCGGGAGCGAGACCGAGCAGCGCGAACGACGCGAGCAGCGTCGCGAGCCCGGCCCACCGCGAGCGGAAGAGCGCGACTCCCGACTCGTACGTGAGCAGGAACGAGAGCGGCATCAGCACTGTCGGCCCGTGCAGCACGACCTGCGTCGGATCGACCCCCGCGAGCTTGGAGACGACCGCGAGCGCCCCGTGCCAGAGCGGAAACGCGTAGCCCGGGTGCAGCCCGCCGTCCTTGTACTCGTCGAGGCTGTGGAGCGAGATCGAGTGGAAGTCGACGAGCTTGCGCACGCGCGCGAGGTGGAAGAACGCGTCACCGCCGAAGGCAGCGACCCACCAGAGCGCGATCCCGGCCGCAAGCCCGAGCCCGAGGATGGCCAGGCTCCACGCCGCGATCCGGGGCGGCGGGCGCCGCAGGGCGAAGGGCGCGGCGGCAAGGCTCACGGCGACCATCACGCCGAACGCGAGCCAGATCGAGCCGTGCACGGCGAACATGACCATCATCCCCACGGCGAGCGTCGCGAGGCTCCACGTGAACGCAGGCGCGAGGCCGCTGAGCCCGAAGGCGCGCGCCACGATCGCTCCGGGGACGAGCAGGCACGCGACCGCCGCCGCGAGCCGGAAGCCGAGTCCGATGCCGGTGGCCGGCAGGAGGTGCGAGAGCCCGAGCAGCACCGGAGCGCCCAGCCAGGCGAGCGGGAGCGCACGCGGCTCGAGCTCGAGGCGAAGGTCGGCCGTCAGCGCGCTCATCTCCTGAGCAACCGCGTGACCTGGACGAAGGCGGGCCTGAGGTCGTCGCGCGCGAAGACAGCGTCGACGTACGGCGGCCGCTGCACGGCAGGGCGCTCACCCGGCAGGAGCGTGATCGCCCAACGGCGCCGCGTGCCGTTCATCGACGCAGGCGACGGCCGCTCGCCGACGAGGTCCTCGTAGGCGATCCTCGGCAGGTCGACGCCGCAGGCGGTGGCGAGCCCGTGCCACTGCCACAGCCGCGGGTTGATCTCCATCAGCCGCAGCACGCCGTCACGCGGGTCGCGCTTGAACTCGACCTGGGAAAGCCCCGTGTGCCCGACTTCGTGTAGAAGCCGGAGCCCCTGCTCGACGACGTCCTCGGCCCAGAGCGCCTCCCCCACGCGGCACGTGCCTACTCCTGGCGGCGTCTGACGGAGCTTGCGGCCGCAGAAGACGCCGAGCGCCTCGCCGTCGGCGGAGAGGTAGCTGCCGAGCGTGAAGAGCGTCCCGTCGCCGCCCGGGATGAGCTCCTGGACGAGCGGCTCGTACTCCTCGGCGTCCGCGTAGGCGCGCTCGACGTCGGCCGCGGTCTCGCACCGGAACGCCTGCCGGCCGAAGCGGCGCTTGAAGCCTTCCGTGGAGGACGGCTTGACCAGTACCGGGTAGCCGAGCTCCTCGGCCGAGGCGCGCGCCTCCGCCGCCGAGCCGGGCGTCGCCGTGTGCGGAACCGCGATCCCCGCCCGCTCTGCAGCCTCGATCTGCGCGCGCTTGTCCTGGATCCGGGCGAGAACCGCCCACGGCGGGAAGGGATAGCGGAAGCGCTCACCGAGCCGGTCTGCGCCGCGGGCGATCGCGTTCAGCGGCTCGTCGTGCGTCGCGAAGACCGGCACCGGCGCCTCGAGCTTCTCGCCGAGCTCCGCGAGGAAGGAGACGAACGCGTCCTCGTCCTGCGGGTCCGGGCAGAGCACGGGCTCCGCGTACCGCGAGCGGAAGCCGAGCGCGCTCGGCCGGTGGTCGAGCGCGAGCACGCGCACCCCCGCGCGACCGAGCGAGCGGATCGCCGCGAGCCCGTTCACCCAGCCGACGTCGATCACGAGCGCAGACCCCGTCAGCCGACCCCCGGAGCCCCGACCTCTTAGTAACAGTACTGTTACTAAGTGTCGCCGTCACGACGCTGGCTCCAGGTGCAACAGCTCGGGCACGCGGGACCCCGAGAGCCAGCGAGCCGCTTCCGCATACGTCCGGCGCCGCTCACCGTGGAACACGACCGAGCGCAGGCGCATCGAGACGAGCAGCAGCCGCCTGGCCCGCTCGGCCTCCCGCAGCCCGTGGTGCTTGGCCATGAAGCGCAGGTGTCCCCGCAGCTGTTCCCGGTACATCGGCCCCCAGTTACGCGTCGTCGTCGCACCCCCCACGTGGACGAACTCCGCCTCCGGCGTGAAGAGCACCTTCCAGCCGGCCTGTCGGAAGCGGTAGCACCAGTCCGTCTCCTCGCTGAACATGAAGAAGTCCTCGTCGAAGAGCCCTACGGTATCGGCGGCCTGCCGTTGGACGAGGAGGCAGGCGCCCATCAGGAACTCGGCCTCGCGCACCTCGTCGTGCGCGAAGCGAGCGCCGTAGAACGAGTTCAGCGCCCAGGAACGCGGCGCGAGCTTGCGCAGGAAGAAGTACTCCGTCGCCAGCCGCCAGAGCGTCGGGAACCCGCGGACGGACGGCTGCAAGGAGCCGTCCGGGTTGAGCAGGCGCGGGCCGACGACCGCCGCCTCCGGGTGCGCCTCCGCAAACGCCGTCAGCTGCTCGACTCCGTCGCCGGCCGCCCAGGCGTCCGAGTTGAGCAGCAGGAAGTAATCGCCGGAGGCGATCCGCATGCCTGCGTTCGAGCCCGCGCCGAGACCCGTGTTCTCCTGCTGCAGCAGCCGTGCCTCGGGGAAGCGCTCCCGCACGAGCTCGACGGTGCCGTCGGTCGAGCCGTTGTCGACCACGATCGTCTCGTGGCCACGCACGCTCTCGAGGCAGCGCTCGATCCACGGCAGCCCGTTGTAGGTGACGACGACGACCGAGACGGCGCGGCCCAGCCGATCCTCGGGCGAGGCTGCGGCCACGTCAGCTTCGCGGTAGCTGCGGGGCATCGTTCGGCGTGAAGAGGCCGCGGAGCGTCTGCCAGCCGACGAGCAACGCGCCCGGGAGCGCCAGCGCAAGGGTGACCACGAAGAAGATGAACCCTGTCGCGAAAGCCTTGTCCGGGTCGACGCCCAGCCTGCCGAGGAAGCTGACGAAGAACGTCTCCCGCACGGCGATCCCGTTGATCGAGAACGGCACGAGCAGGACGAGGAAGAGCAGCGGGCCCATCACGTAGTACGGCCTGGGCGAGAGGTCGACGCCGACCGCCTTCCCGGCGAGCCAGATCGCGAGCACCCGCACGGCCTGCACCGCGAGGGTCAGCAGGAAGACGCCTATCAGGAGATCGGGGTGATCGCGATAGGAGTGGAGTCCCTCGTACGCCGCGCGGATCGGCCGGTCGAGCCGGACCTTCCGCAGGAGCGGGGCCGTCCGGGCGAGGACGGGCCGCGCGCGCCGGGAGAACAGCCCCACGGCGAGGACGATCGTCGCGAGGACGAAGAACAGCTCGATCCAGAGGTAGGGCCCGATCGGGTAGTGCCCGACCGCCAATACGAAGCCGACCGCCGCCAGGGCGAGCGTCGCCGTGCCTCCGAGCGCGCGCTCGAGCAGCACCGAGGCCGCGACCGGGCCTCCCTGGCCCTCGTGCCGCCGCGCCGTCTCGTAGATCCGGACCGCGTCGCCCCCGACCGCCGTCGGGAGAATCTGCCCGGCCGTGTAGGCGACGAAGTACGCGCGCACGAGCCAGGACAGCCGCTCGTGGATCCCGCGCACGCGCAGCAGCCGCCCCCAGCGCCACGCCATCGGCCAGACCGACAGCACCATGATCGCGACCGCGCCGAGGAAGTACCAGCCGTTCGCATGCGCGATCACGTGCAGCGTCTGGCTGAGGTTGATCTTCCAGAGGATGTACGCGGTGCAAAGACCGGTGACGACGAGCGTCGCGAGGATCCGCGTTCGTTTGTTCATCTACGCGAGCGCCTGGGCATCGGCCGCGCGGAAGCGTACGCATTCGGCCGCCCGGGTCGCGCGCTCGAGAGCCTGAGCGCGGCTCTCACCCGTTGCGAGCACGGCCCCAGCACGGTCGGAGCCGCGATAGACGCGAGCCCATTCGATCCCGGGCGCAGACTCGGCCGCCTCCAAGCCGTCGGCGTCGCCCGAGCCGGCGAGGAAGCGGACACAGGCGCCGCCCACGTGGCGACGCGGCCTGAGCCGCCGCTCCGAGACCGGCTCGCCCAGCGCGGCGGCGAGCGCGAGCCCGTTCACGTCGACGCCGAGCGCCGCCTGGCAGAGCTCGGCCTCGTGGCCGCCCCCGGTCCGAGCCGAGAGGCCGAGCACGCGCGGCCCGTCGGGGCCGATGCGAAGCTGGGTGACGGTCGCGCCTTCGCGGATCTCGAGCGCCTCGGCCGCCCGGCGCGCCACGGCGACCGCCGCGTCCGCGTGCTCGCTCTCCCAGACATGCGTCAGCGGGGCGCGGTCGGTCACCGCCAGCGCGTGGAAGACCCCACCCCTGGAGAAGGCGCTGACCGTGACGACGGGCTCTTCCACGATCTCCTCGACGAGGGCGAGCCCGATCCGGGACGCACGCAGCGCGGTCTTGACGGCGACGCGAAACTCACGCGAGGAGCGCACCAGTGCACGGGACCGGCGCCCCTGCCGGTCGGGCGCGCGGACGAGACACGGAACGCCGACGACCTCGTCCGGCTTGGAGACCACGCGCCAACCTGTCTGCGGCACACCGGCCTCGGCGAGCCGCTCGCGCTGGCGGAGCTTCGAGGTCGAGAGCACGGCTGTCTCGGGCGAGATCGGGTGCGCGAGGCCCAGGCGTGCGGCGATGCGCGCGGCCGGCCCGACCGGCCAGTCCGCGCCGGGCGCGATCACGCCGTCGATCCGCGCGGCCTCGGCCAGGCGCTCCAGCGCGGGCTCGTCCTCGACGGAGACGATCGCCCTCCGGTCGGCAAAGCGAAAGCCCGGCGCGCCCGCGTCGCGGTCGACCGCGATCACGAACAGGCCGCGCGCGCGGGCGGCGGCGAGCAGGCCGAGCTGACCGGCGCCGGCCCCCAGAACGAGCAAGCGTTCCACCTAGCTCTGCATTGTCACGACCGCACGCGACGGTGCCGCTCACGCGACATCTGCGACAATGCCGCCGTGGCCACGATCCTGGGGGAACGGGTCGAAGAACTCCGGCTCGACCGCCGTCACGGCGGAAGCTGGATGGCACGGCGGGCGGTCGAGGCACTCGTCGCCGTAGCGGAGCAGGATGCCTCGTCAGGCGAGGAGCTTCTGGCCAACCTCGTCGCGGCCGGACGCGAGCTGGCGGGAAGCCGTCCGGGCGTAGGCGCGGTGGCCGGCGCGGTCGGCCGGCTGCTCGCCGCGGCCCAGCGGCACGTTCAGCTCGAGCCCGAGCAGCTGCGGCGACTCGTCAACGAGGAGGCGGCGGGCCTGATCGAGGGACGCCTCCGCGCAGCGGCCTCGATCGCGATCCAGCTCCAGGAGCGGCTTACCGAGGCGGTCGTGCTGACGCATTCCGCCTCGGGGACGGTCCGCGAGGCGCTCGTCCACACCCCGCCTGAACGCGTGATCTGCACCGTCTCCTCGCCGCAGGGCGAGGGACGCAGCTTCGCGGAGGACCTCCGCGACGCCGGGCTCGAGGTCGAGCTGGTCGAGGACGAGGACGCGCCTGCCGAGCTGCAGTGGGCCTCGCTCCTCCTCGTCGGCGCCGACACGGTCTTCCGCTGCGGCACGCTCTGCAACAAGGCCGGAACGCGGGAGCTGGCGGAGGCGGCCGCCGCGGAGAGCGTGCCGGCGATCGTCGCCTGCGAGGTGATCAAGCTCGCCCCGATCACCGCCGCCGAGGCGCCGGGGGTGAACTCAGCGTTCGACCTCACACCTCCAGAGCTGATCGACTGCATCGTGACCGAGGAGGGCGCGCACCCCACTGAGGAGATCCGCGCCCTCGTCGACCGAACGCCGTTTCTGCGTGAGGGCTACGCCCTCTTGCAGTCCGGCTAGAAGACGGCCGTACCGGCAAAGCCGGCACGGCCTCTAGGTCGGCGTCGCAAGCGACGCCTTATGAGTTTGAGTTGCTCGCCTAGGCGGCCTCGAGCATCGGCTCGTACTCTTCCTGGGGCTCGACCTGCAGCCGGCGGCCTCGAGAGACGCCGAGGGCGATGAGGGAGCCCAGCGCGACGATCGCGGCGCCGACGTAGAGCGCCGGCGTCAGCCCGTCCACGAAGGTCGTGCCCGTTCCGTAGCCGCCGTAGTGGGCGAAGACCGAGGCGAGCACGGCCACGCCGAACACGCCGCCCAGCTCGCGGATGGCGTTGTTGGCGCCGGAGGCCTGGCCTTCCTCCTCGGGCCGAACGGACGAGAGGACGACGTTCGCGACCGGCGCGAAGTACATCGCCATCCCGATTCCCGACAGGACGAACGGCACGACGAGCTCCGAGTACGGGGTCGTCGGCGTCGAGACGAACGCGATCCACCCGAGGCCGACCGCCTGGAGCGCGAGCCCGACCACGAGCAGGGGGCGGCCGCCGATCCGGTCGGAGAGCGCGCCCGCCAGCGGCGCGACGAGGATCGGCATCGCGGTCCAGGGCAGGATCCGGAGGCCGGCCTGGAGCGGCGAGTAGCCCTGCACCGTCTGGAAGAACTGCGCCAGCAGGAAGATCGAGCCGAACATCCCGAAGAACATCAGCAGGGACGCGGCGTTGGCGGCCGAGAACGTCCGGTTGCGGAAGAACCGCAGCGGCAGCATCGGCGCCGCGGCTCGAGTCTCCCAGAGCAGGAACAGGCCGAGCACGACCGCTCCTGCGGAGAGCGCGAGCACGATCTCGGTGCTCGTCCAGCCGACCTGGTTTCCGCGCACGAGACCCCACACGATTCCGAAGAGGCCGGCGCTCGCCAACACCACGCCCGGCAGGTCGAGCGAGGTGTTCGGGCCACGGCTCTCCTTCAGCCGAAGCGCCGCGAGCGGGATCAGAACGAGCCCGATCGGGACGTTGAGCCAGAAGATCCACTGCCACGAGATGCCCTCGACGACGGCGCCGCCGACGAGCGGGCCGAGCGCGACCGCGAGGCCGCTGATCCCGCCCCAGGCGCCGAGCACGAGCCCGCGGCGCTCGGCCGGGAACGCCGCGCTCAGGATCGTCAGCGTGAGCGGCAGCACGATCGCTCCGCCGAGCCCCTGCAGCGCGCGGGCGGCGATGAGCACCTCGATCGAGGGCGCGAGCGCAGCCGCAGCGGAGGCCAGCGTGAAGATTGTGAGGCCGGCGACGAACATCTTGCGCCGGCCGAAGCGGTCGCCGAGTGCGGCGCCGGTAATCAGCAGCACCGCGAAGGTGAGCGTGTAGGCGTTCACCGTCCACTCGAGCCCGCTGAGGCCCGCGTGGAGCTGCACGCGGATGACCGGCAGCGCCGTCGTCACGACCAGGTTGTCGAGGGTGGTCATGAATAGCGCCACCGAGGTGATCGCGAAGGTCCAGATCGTCGTGCTGCGGGTGTTCATCGTGCCTCCTTCATTGCTAGTTATCACTCACTTACTTCGGCGCGAAAAAAAGGCGCCTACTCCTCCATGCACGACTCCAGGAGCCGCTTGGCCCAGGGCGCCGGGTGGTCAAGCAAGTTCATCGACGCAAAGACGTTCAGGAGCATCCCGAAGGCGAAGAAGTCGCGGACGCGCTTCGGATCGGCGCCCGAGACCCGCTCGACGTAGTCGACGAGCGCACCGAAGCCTTCGCGCACGACCTCGCGCACCTCCGGATCGTCGGAGTCCGCGTAGGCCTGCATCTGCGCGCGCAAGCGCGTCCGGTCCTCGAGCAGCCCGCGATAGGCCTTGCCGATCGCCTTGAGCGCCTCCTCGCCGGTGTTGCCGGCCGCGGCATCCTGAAAGAGCTCGAGCGTCTCCCGCAGGCAGCGGCGCACACTCTCCAGGTAGAGCTCCTTCTTCGTGCCAAACAGCCGGAAGAGGTACGGCTGCGAGACGCCGGCCTTGCGCGCGACCTTGTCGGTCGACGTTCCGTGCAGGCCGTGCTCGCCGAACTCCTCCATCGCCGCGACGAGAATCTCCTCGCGCCGCTCAGCTGCTGTCTTTCGTTCAGCGGTTACCATGCGATGGAAGTTAGCAATCACTCACAACCTTGTCAAGACCACGCCGTCGCTCGCTACCAAGCCTGAGGGGACAGCACGATCCAGTACCCGTCCGGATCGACGAAGCACACGGCTCCGTTCCGTGCCCAGAAGGGATTCGAGGCGACGCGGGGCTCGAAGCCGGCAGCACGAAGGCGAGCCGCGTCCCCCTCGACCCGATCGGCCGAGCCGAGGTAGAAGACGAGCTGGTCCTCGGAAGTGGGTGAGGGCACGACTCCCTCGCTATGAAGGAGCTCGAGCTGTCTCGAGGCGTCCGGGAGCCCGAACACGACCCCGCTGTACCCGTCGTGGTCATCGAACGAGGCCAGGACCGGCAACCCCAGCAGCTCGTAGAACGCGACCACCGCGGCGAGATCCCGGGCAGGACGCGCGATGCGCACCTGCATGGTCGCGTGCGCCCGGTCCGAACTGTCCTCGACGGGTGCGTGGTCGGAGCGCCCCACAGCCGCTCCATACTGCGCAAGTGCTCCCGCGCGCGTCAAGCACGGAAGGCTCATCAACTCAGTTGTCGATCGGCGGCGCCGCTCCGCACTCCAGAACCGGCTCGGCGCCGCCCCCGTGCCAGTGCTCCTCGCCGGGCTCGTGCCGCGCCGGCCGAAGGGTCGCGGCTGAGCGCGAGCAGCGTTCACCTCACTTGCATGGCGTCTCCTGTTCCTCGAACGGCCCTAGGTAGGTTTCGACGCGTGAACGGTCGCGTCGCCTGGATCTCGCACTGCCCCGTGAAAGGTCTCGCGCTGCGCCAGCTCGACCAGTGTGAACTGACAGAGGCCGGAGTGGCGGGAGATCGACAATTCTTCCTCGTCGACGAGAACGACCGGCTCGTGAACAGCAAGGGCCTCGGCATCCTCCAGCAGATCGTGCCGCGCTACGACGACGAGGCCGAGTTGCTCACGCTTGCGTTCCCGGACGGTACGACCCTCTCTGACCACGTCCGCCTCGACGGAGCGCTCGACGCACTATTTTGGGGTGCGTCCGTTCACGTCCGAGTCGTCGAGGGACCCTGGGGCGAAGCAATCTCCGACTTCGCCGGACGTGACCTCCGGCTCGTCCGGGCGCCCGGGCCGGCCACGGATCGCATGCGCAGCGGCGCGGCGACGCTCCTCGGAACGGGCTCGCTGCACGCAATCGCCCGCCTCCTCGGCGTCGACGACGTCGATGGGCGCCGCTTCCGGATGAACTTTGGCGTCGACGGCTTGGCGGAACACGAGGAGGACGAGTGGCTCGGCCGCCGCGTTCGAATCGGGCGGGCGGTCGTCGTGCCACAGGGCAACGTCGGCCGCTGTGCGGTGACGACGCAGAACCCGGAAACCGGGGAGCCTGACCTTGACACGTTGAAAGCGCTCGCGGCGTATCGGCGGGATGTCCAGACCACGGAGCCGCTGCCATTCGGCGTTTACGCGGCAGTCGCCGAACCGGGCCGTGTGTGCCTTGGCGATCCCGTCGAGCTCCTCTGAAAGTCATTCCCGGCGTCGCCTAGTGCGACGAGCATTCGCCGTAATCGGCGAAAAGCGTCCCGTTCGCGCGCGCTCGCGCGGAGAAGGTGATGTATGTGCCTGGATTCCACCCGCGCGCCCGGGGGCGGATCTTGGCCGATGACGGTCGGCAAGCGTCCACTGGTTTGATCGGCCCGAATGGCGACCTGCTGTGGGGGGCAGAGCTGGCGACCGGCGAGCAACTTGTACGCCTGGGAGATGGTCTTCCCTCGAAGTTCAGGCACCACCGTCTTGCCGCTTCCACCGCACGCAGTGCAGCTCAACAAACCGACTGAGCACGAACACACGAGTAGCCAGCGGCCGAGCACACACGAAACGTATACGTGGCCGGAACAGATCGTGCGGGGCGCAGCGGGTTTGGGCGACGCGGCCTCGCCTGGGCCAGCGTGCCCGTCGCCGCTAGCTGACCGAGTCCTCCGGGAGCGGGATCAGCCGGGCGCGGTCGCGGATGTCCTGGAGGAGGGTCAGGCCTCTCCGCGCGTCGACGGCTGAGCGGTTCCACTCCGCCCGGTAGCGCGCGCTTCCCGGTGGCGCAAGGAGCGCGCGGCGGCGGGCCGTGAGCGCGGCGACGAAGAGCCGCTTGCCGCCCGCGGTCGGGCCGGTGGCCGGGTCCTTGCGGAGGCGTCCGAGCGCGGTCGTCACGATCGCGCGAAAGGGCGCGGCCTTCGCCTCGAGCCCGCCGGTCGACAGCCGGCCCAGGCGCCAGTCCCGGTAGGCGACCTCGTAGCCGGTGAGCGCGCGGCTGACCGGCTCGTAGTCGCCGACGAGTCGCTGGTGCTGGGCGTCGAGCGCCCGGAAGGACAGGCGGGGCGCGGGCTTCGGCTTCGGCTCCGGGTTCTGACGCTTCGAGCCGTGGCAGCCTCCGAGCACGAGCGCCGCGGACAGGAGCGCACAGGCGCGCCAGTAGACTCGCCGGCGATGAAGGTGCTCGTCACGGGAGCCTCGGGCTTCGTCGGGCGCGCTCTCGTGGAGGAGCTGCGTCACGGGGCTCGAGCTTACGAGGTCCACCCGCTCGAGCGCGGCGACGGCGACCTTGCCGACGACGGGATCGCAGAGCGTGCGGTTGCCGACGCGAGGCCCGACGCCGTCGTGCATGCAGCGGCCCGGATCGGCGTCGTCCGCTGCGACGACGAGCCGCTGCTCGCACTGCGCGCGAACGTGCTCGCCACGGTCAACATCGCACGCGCCTGCGCGGCGCACGGCGCGCGGCTCGTCTACGTCTCGACCGCGGACGTCTACGGCGTCGCGGCCTGCGCGGACGAGGAGACGCCCACTGCGCCCGAGAGCCTGTACGCGCTGACGAAGCGCTGGGGCGAGCAGGCCGCCGAGCTCTATGCGCCCGCTGGCCTCGTCGTCCTTCGGCTCGCGAATCCCTACGGGCCCGGGCTCGAGCCCGGCCAGGGGAAGGGCGCGCTGCCGAGCATGCTCTGGCAGGCCGAGTGTCGCGAGCGGATCCCGGCCTACCGCGGAGAGATGCGCACGTGGTGCTGGATCGGCGACGTCGCGCGCGCGATCCGGCTCGTGGTCGAGGCCGGCGCGGACGGGATCTTCAACGTGGGCTCCGACGCCGACCCGGTGACGATGACGGACGCCGCCCGCATCGCCTGCGACCTCACCGGGGCTCCGCACGAGCTGATCGACGAGGTCGAGCCGCCGGTTGGGCGCGTGGCGCCCACGATCAGCGTCGAGCGGCTGCGTGCCCTCGGCTGGCGCGCGGAGGTCGGCCTCGAGGAAGGCCTGCGCCTGCTGCTCGAGTCGTGGCAACCGGCACCGGCCGGCTGACGTGCCGAGGGCGTTCGTCCTGGCCGGAGGCTCCAGATCGCAGCTCGGCCTGCTGGAGCACGCGCGTGCGCTCGGCCATGACGTGTGCGTGGTGGACGGGGCCGAGACTGCGCCGCTCCTCGGCGAGGCCGACCACCGGATCGTGCGCAGCTTCACGGACGTCGACGGAGTGATCGCCGACCTCGGCGCCCTGGGCATCGAGCCGGTCGCGGTGGCGACGATGGGCTCCGACCTCGCCGTGCTCCCAACCGCGCAGCTCGCCGAGCGTCTCGGCCTGCCCGGGCTTCCGGTCGGAACAGCCGAGACCGTCGCGGACAAGCGCACGATGCGCGCCGCCTTCGAGGTGGCCGGCGTCGCGTCGCCGGGTGGCCGTGAGGTCGCCGGGCCGGACGAGGCTCGCGCCGCCGCGGCCGAGGTCGGCCTCCCGGTAGTCCTCAAGCCGGTCGACGGCTCGGGGCAGCGCGGCGTGAGCGACGTGCGCGAGGAACGCGAGCTGGCTGCGGCCTTCGAGCGTGCGCTCACCGCCTCCCGCACGGGCGCGGTCGTGCTCGAGCACTACGTCGAGGGCGACGAGCTGACCGTCAACGGCTTCCTGCTCGAAGGCGACTACTTCCCGATGAGCGTCACTCAGCGACTCCTGCACCCGCCGCCTCCGCTCGGGGTCTGCATCGCGCACCGCTACCCGTCCGGACTTACGGCCGAGCGCGAGCGGGAGCTGTTCGAGATCGCGCGCGAGGCCAGCCGCGCGGTCGGGATCGAGACCGGCCCGTCGTATGTCCAGCTGCGGCTCGAGGACGGGCAGCCGTGGGTGATCGAGGTCGGGGCGAGACTCGGCGGCGGTAAGGACGCCGAGCTGGCCAAGCTCGTGACCGGCTTCGACGCGATCCGGGCGAACGTGCTCTGGGCGCTCGGCGAGCTGACGCGTGCCGACCTCGAGCCGGGCGAGCCGATCGCGCCGTGCGGTCAGGTGCGCTTCGTCGTCGCACCCCCCGGCCGGATCCTGCGGCTCGACGCCTCCCCGGCCCTCGCGCTCGAGGGCGTGCACGAGGCCGGGTTCTACTGGCGCGAGGGCATGGACCTGCCGCCGATGGTCTCCGGCGCCGAGCGCCTCGGCTACCTGCTGCTGACGGCGCCCGACGAGGCGAAGCTGGACGCCCTCACGGAGCAGGCCCTCCAGGCGCTGGACGTCGAGATCGACGCCGAACGCGCACTCGTGTGAGCTTCCGAGTTCTCCATTCGCCGATCAACATCGCCGGCGGGCCGGGCGCGATCTCGCAGGGTCTGCGGGAGCTCGGCGTCGAGAGCACGCTGCTCGTCTTCAACGAGCGGCCGTTCGAGCGCGGCTTCGACGTCAACCTCGAGCTGCGGGACACGAGCAAGCTCTCGAGCCTGCCGTTCAATCTCCCGAAACAAACGCGCGCGTTCGCCTGGGCCGCGCGGCGCTACGACCTCTTCCACTTCCACGCGGGGCTGACGCTGCTGCCACGCAGGGTGAACCTCCCCGCGCTTCGGCTGATGCGGAAGGGGATCGTCTTCCAGTCGTGGGGCTCCGACCTGCGCGGCCGCTCGGCTTCCGAGGTCGGCTACCTGCGGAAGGCGGATGCCGTGATCGTCGGGAGCTTTCTGACGCGCCGCCTCGCGCCGCGCGGGCCCTGGCCCGAGTACGACGTCGTGCACCCGGCAATCGTCCTCCGCGACTGGGAGCCCTCTCCCGTCGAGCCCGGCCCGACGCTTCGTGTCGCCCACGCCCCCAGCAAGCGTGCGGTCAAGGGGACCGATGCGGTGCTCGCCGCGGTCGAGTCGCTCCAGGCCCGCGGCGCGCCGATCGAGCTCGACCTGATCGAAGGCGTCCCGAACCGCGAGGCCCGCCTCCGCTACGCGGCAGCGGACGTGGTCGTCGACCAGCTCCGGATCGGCTGGTACGGGATGCTCGCGATCGAGTCGATGGCGCTGGCCAAGCCGGTCGTCGTCCACCTCGACGAGGACGCGGCAGCGGAGACCGAGGACGCGTTCGGGCTCGAGCTGCCGCTCGTCCGCGCGAGCGAGTCGACGCTCGAGGACGTCCTCGCTGGCCTGATCGACGTGCGCGAGTCGCTCCCAGAGCTCGGCCGGCAGAGCCGCGAGTACGTCGAGCGCGTGCACGCGCACACGGCTGTCGCACGGCAGGTGCTCGCGATCTACGAGCGCGTCATGCCCATCAGCTCGTAGAAGCCGATCGGCGACCAGCGGAACCCGCGCACGCCGTGCGCGATGTGGACGTGCTCGACCTGCTCCGAGAGCGGGACGGCAGGAACGGCCGGCCTGAGCTTCTTCTGGAGCAGGTCACGCTCAAAGCGGTAGCGGGCAGGCGCGCCAAGCGTCCGGACCGTCTGCCGCATCAGCGCGTCGTAGCTACGGTCGCACCACTGCCCGACGTTGAAGGCACTTCGGCACGGGAACAGGTCGAAGATGTTGTAGGCGTCGAGGATCTTCGAGCTCCAGCCCAGGAGGACAAGGTCGATGTCCGAGCGCGCGGGCGGCCCCGCTGCCTGCACGAGCCGCGCGAGCGTCGGGAACGCAACCGCCTCCACAGAGACGCCCTGGCGCCCGAGCACGGCGGTGATCGCCTTCACACGTGCCTCCGCTTCCGGATCTTGTGTCGTGTAGGCGAGCGTGAGCGTCATCGGCTCGAGCTGCCCGGTAACCACGAGCCCGACCCCGCGCGTAATCGCGTCGTGGCCAGGCATTGCTCTGGGCACGAGTCCGACGAGCGTCGCATCGCCGACCAGGGAGGCGATCGCCGCCCGCGTGGTCGGGTCGGCAAGATCGGCTCGAGCCGTGACCATCCAGAGCAGGTTGACCGAGAGCGTCGGCAGTGGTTTCCACCCGGGGCCTGCCACCGGCGGGGCGGTCTCGATCCAGGGGAGACCAGGCGGCGCCAGCCCGCGCGGGAGGATGGCGTCGACGCCGTTCGTCGACGTTCCAAGCACGAGCTTGCTCGGCTTGACCGCGGCCGCGTTCCAGTAGTTGAAGTTGCGTTCGAGGACGAGCCGACCCTCGTTCTTCGAGACCAGCCGGAACGGCCCGCTGAAGGCGTTCGTCCGCGGCGGCGCCGGGAACGCGATCGGGTAGGCGACGAGCTGGTCGAACCAGGGAACCGGGTGCTGGAGCGTCACCCGCAGCGTGCGGTCGTCGGGCGCCTCGACGCCGACGAGCCCCGAGCCGGTCGCATGGAACCTGCGGGCGCCGCGCACGATGCCGAGCGCGGGCCCGGCAAGCGCCGCGTGGGTCTCCGGGGCGAGCGCGCGCAGCCAGGCTGTGCGGAACTCCTGCGCACGGATCGGCCGGTCGTCGCTCCAGCGTAGGCCCTTGCGCAGGTGGAACGTCCAGACGCTGCCGTTCGCGTTGTGCTCCCACGACTCGGCCAGGTCGGGCTCGACGCCTCGGCCCGAGAAGCGCGTCAACCCTGCGTACAGCTCGTGCGCGACGTTCAGCGAGGGTAGGTCGGCGACGCGCGCAGGATCGAGCGTCCTCGGCAGGACCGGCAGCGCCAGCCGTAGCGTCGGGCCTCCGTGCGGCGGGCTCGGCGAGGACGAGCCGCAGCCGGCGAGCAGCAGCGCCGCGGCGAGGACGCCTAGCCGACGAACCTGCGCCACACGTTGTCTAGCAGCTTCCACGTTATGCCCCTGCCCATACGGAGGAAGTCGTAGTTGCCGGTCGCGAGAACCTCTCCACGGCCGGCCTTTGACCAGACGAAGGCGGCGTTGATCACCCCGAACTTGCCGGGCATGATCGCCTCGGCCGCCACCACGTGGTCGCGCGGCGTCCACGCAGGGTCGATCCGGTCGCTCTCGGAGCCCGCGTAGCCGAAGCTGTCGCCCGGGCCGATCCCGGTGCCGCGGAAGAGCCAGCGCACGCGAGCGTAGTCGCGGCCGGAGGCCGCCACATACGGCGTCGCGCGCGAGCGCGGGAAGCAGCAGCCGTCGTACCCGACCCCGGCGAGGGCGAAGTCGGAGCGGTGGGCGCTGCGCCCGTCGAAGTCGAGCAGGATCTCGGCGTTGCGCGCGCGGTCGATCCGGACAGGGCGGTAGAACGGGTTCGCCTGCAGGATGAGGAGGTGCCCGCCCTCGTCGCGGTAGCGGCGAAGCAGGTCGTAGGTCGTGGGCTCGTAGTACTCGCTGTGCCCGGGATAGACGACCGCGGCGTAGCGCCTCAGGGTCGAGAGCGGCATGTGCCGGAGCTCGACGTCGGTCACGCTCTGGACGCGCAGCTTGCGCGCGCAGACCCAGCGCAGGAACGGAGCTGCGGCCTCGTGGTCGTCCTCCTCCCCGCGGCGCAGGAGCGGCCCCGTGAACGAGACGCGCCGCTGCCACCACCACTGGTACCACGTGTCGGGGATCCCGTTCAGGTCGGCGTCGTAGGCGCTGTACGCGCGCCAGGTCAGGTACGGCCAGACGAGCAGCGCCGTGTGCGCAGGCGGGTCATCGACCGCGAAGCGGCCGTTCCGGACAACGAGCGGCGCCTCGAACTCGTCTCCGGCGGAGTCGGTCACGAGGTAGTGGTAGAGGCCCGAGCCGAGGCCGCGCGGGAGCCGGCCGGCGGGGAAGGTCCGGCCGGAGCAGTCCTGCTCGAGCCGCACGCTCGCGCGGCCGCCGTCGGCCGAGACGACGAGCGGCGGGCGCCGGCCAGGGGCAAAGCTCGAGGTCGAGTCCACGTAGGCGGCGAGCCGCTCGACCCTTATCGCGCGCGGTTTCTCGAGACACCCGGAGAGCCGCCACGGAGGCCGCGAGACCGTCTCCTCGGCCGCCCCGGGCCGCTGCTCCGCGGGCGGGATCACAGGGGCGAGCCGCCGACCCGAATCCTTGTAACAGACTGTTACTAGGTAGCTCCCGTCGCCGACCTTGCGGTTGGAGGCAAGATTCGTCCCGTCCCACCCCAGGACCGTCGCTCCGCTGGTCGCCGTGACCGTGACGCCGGTGCGGATGCGGTGCCAGCCGTGGAGCCGCCCGCCCCAGAAGTAGGCGCGCAGGCCGAGCACCGACCCGGCCGGCGCACGCACGCGCAGATGCACCACGTCGTTGATGCCGTTGCCGTTCGGGCTGATCACCGCTGGACCGAAGCCGAGCAGCCGGGGCGGCGGCTGTTGTTGCGCCCCCGCTCCAGGGACTAGAACCACGACGACCGCGGCCGCCGCGACGAGCGCGAGTTTCACGCTGAAGGAGCCAGGCTCTGCACGGGGCGCCGCTCGCGGTACCAGCCGATCGTGCGCGCGAGGCCCTCGTCGAGGTCGACCTGCGGCTCCCAGCCGAGCAGCTTCCGGGCCTTGTCGACGTTCGGGATCCGCATCTCGACGTCCGTGTAGTGCAACGGCTTGAAGACGATCTCCGACTCGGAGCCCGCCAGCCGGCAGATCCTGGCCGCCAGATCGAAGACCGTCACCACCGAGCGCGGGTTCCCGATGTTGAAGACCTGCCCGACCGCCTCATCGCTCTCGAGGATCGTGAGCAGCGCCTCGACGACGTCGTCCACATAGCACCACGCCCTGATCTGCGAGCCGTCGCCGTGGATGACGAGCTCGTCGCCCGCGATCGCGCGCACGGTGAAGTGGTGGATCGCGCCGCTACCGACCTGTCCCGGGCCGTACACGTTGAACGGCCGCACCGACACGGCCGGCAGGCCGAACTCATCGAAGTACGAGTGGGCGAGGTACTCGCCGGCGAGCTTCGAGACCGCGTACGTCCAGCGCGCCTCGCCGACCGAGCCCTGCGAGGTGACGTGCGTCTCCTCGACCTTGTAGGCGTGCGTGCCGAAGACCTCGCTCGTCGAGAAGTCGACCAGTCGCTCGATCGTCCCTGCCTCCTGCGCCGCCTCGAGCACGTTGTAGGTGCCGATCAGGTTGACGCGCATCGTGCGCACCCGGCTCTCGAGCACCTTGTCGACGCCGGCGATCGCCGCCATGTGGATGACGTGGGTCGAGTCGGCGGACAGCTCCTGCAGGAGCGGGAGGTCGAGCACGTCGCCCTGGACGAAGCGCAGGTTGGCGTGCTCGGCGAGGTCGGTTCCGGTCAGCGAGTCGCGGTGCAGGTTGTCCAGGATCACGATCTCGTTGTCGGCGACGAGGCGCCGCGCGAGCGAGGTCCCGATGAACCCCGCGCCGCCCGTCATCAGGATCTTTTTCCCGCTCAGAGGCACGCGCGGAGTCTACCCCCCGCCTCATTAGCCACACTTCAGCCGTGCTCGGGCGTCAACTCTGGCGGCTAGGGAAGCACTCGGCCATCTACGGGCTGGGTGCGGTCGTCGCACGGCTGATCGGGCTCTTCCTCCTGCCGGTCGTCACGCGCTACCTGACGCGCGCGGAGCTCGGACGCGTGGACACGCTTATCGCGCTCTCGGTCGTGCTCGTGATCGTCTTCCGCGCCGGGATCTCGATGGCGTTCTTCCGCTTCTACTTCGACGCGGCCGACGACCGCGGGCGCATCCGGGTCGTCCGCACCTCTTTCTGGTTCACGATGGGCATGGCCACGCTCGCGCTTGCGCTCGGCGCCGCGCTCGCGCCGCAGCTCTCCGAGTGGCTCTTCTCGACCCCCTCGCAGGCGAACCTCGTGCGGGCCAGCTTCGTGCTCGTGTGGGCCCAGATGAACTACGAGCAGCTGACGTCACTCTTCCGCGTCGAGGAGCGCTCGGTCGCGTACGTCGCCGCCACGCTCGTGAACGTCGTCGTCACCGTCGGCGCCACGATCGAGCTCGTCGCCGTCCTGCACAAGGGCGCCATCGGCGTGATCGTCGGAAACTTCACCGGCACGCTCGGCGTCTACTTCGCGCTGCTGGCCTACCGGCGCTTCCAGCTCGGGCTCGAGTTCGACCGGCCGCTCTTCCGTCAGATGCAGCGCTTCGGCCTGCCGCTCGTTCCGTCCGGGCTCGCGCTCTGGGCGATCGACTTCGCCGACCGCTTCCTGCTGCTCCGGATGAAGAACGCCGCGGAGGTCGGGCTCTACTCGGTCGGGGTCCGGGTCTCGTCCGCGCTGCTGCTGCTGCTGATCGCGCTGCGCACGGCCTGGCCCGCCTTCGCATACTCGATCGAGAACGACTCCGAGGCGAAGCGCACGTACGCCTTCGTGCTGACCTACGTCGTCTACATCTGCTGCTGGGCCTCGCTGGCGCTCTCGCTCCTCGCGCCCTGGATCGTTCGCGCGCTGACGGGCCCGCGCTTCTACGGCGCGTCGCAGGTCGTGCCGCTGCTCGTGTTCGGGGGAACGGCCTTTATCGCCTTCAACGTGATGTCGATCGGGATCGGCCGAGCGAAGCAGACGCAGTTCAACTGGGTCGTGACGGGGATCGGCGCGGCCGTGGACATCGGCCTCTGTCTCGTGCTGATCCCGCCCTACGGGATGATGGGCGCCGCCGCTGCGACCCTCGTCGCCTACACCGTCATGTTCCTCGGCATGACGGTGCGCGCGCAGCAGGTGTTCCACGTCGGCTACCAGTGGCGCCGGCTCACGCTGGTCGTTGCGGTCGCGGTCGGGCTAACCGCGCTCGGGAAGGCTCTCGACGTCCCGCTCGGCGGCGCGGTCGCCCTGGCGGCCGTCTACCCGCTGGTTCTGCTCCCCCTCGGCTTCTACCTGCCGATCGAGCTGCGGCGGCTGCGGGCGCTCGTCACGCCCGCCCGCTGAGGACGGCGGCTTCCGCGGCGCCCTCGGCTGCCGCGCCACGACCGCGGCCAGGCCGAGCGCGGCCCAGACGGTCGGGTCCTCGAAGAACGCGTTGTAGAAGAGGCTGTGCACCCCGATCGAGACGAGCACGAGCCCGAAGACGAGCGCGGCCATCCCGGCTAGGTCGTACCCGGCGCGGCGGAAGGTGAAGAGGAAGCCCGCGACGAGGAGCCAGCCGAGCAGGGCCAGCCCGACGATGCCCGTCTCGGCGGCGACCGTGATCGGCGTGTCGTGGGAGGCGGCCGCATTCGGCTCTCTTCCGCGCAGGCCCGCCTGCTTCGCATAGGCGTGCTTGAAACCGCCGATCCCGACCCCGACCACCGGGTGGTGGACGGCGATCTTGACGCCGTTCGAGACCAGCTTCGACCGGCCGCTGGTCACGCGGTTGAGACCGCCGTCGGCGTGGTTCGTGACCGCGTGCCTCACGTTCGGCGCCGCGACGACGGCGACGAGGAACACCGCGGCGGCCACGCCCACGGGAATGAGGGCCCGCCAGCGCCAGGCGAACGCCGTGGCCACGACGAGGCCGGCGATCAGCGCGATGAAGCTCGACTGCGAGAACGAGAAGAGCAGCCCCAGCCACATCACAGCGATCGCGATCAGCGCGGCGATCACGGCCCGCGGCGAGCGGGAGAAGAGCGCGACGACGAGGCTCGCCAGGATCGCGACGACGAGGAAGCGCCCGTAGATCGACGGGTCCCAGAAGACCGAGTTGACGCGGAAGAAGGGCGCGTACGTGTTTCCCACGAGCAGCTTCGGATTCCAGAAGATGTCGCGGTTGATCCACTGCTCGATCCCGACCAGCGCGAACACGAGCGCCATCACGATCAGCTCGCCGTAGAGGACGCGCGCCCAGTTCCGCCTCCAGTCGAGCCGCGAGAGGGAGACCGCGAGCAGGCCGAACGGGAGGTAGAAGAAGAGCAGCTCGATCGAGCCCTGCCGCACGTCGTTCCCCCAGGCGAGCGTGAGGCCGCTCCAGCCCACGAAGGCGGCGATCGGGAGCGCGACCGGGCCGAGCTCTCGCGAACGGCCGTCTCCCTTCAGGAGCTCCCAGGCGAGCGCGAGGGCGGCGGCCACGACGACGCCGTAGAGCGGGACGAGCAGGTTCGCGTCGGTCGAGCCGACCGAGACCGGGATCCGCGCGGGGACGCAGGCCAGAACGGCCAGCGCCAGGAGCCACGGCCAGCGGACGAGGAGCGCGGCCCCTCCTGCCGCCAGGATGAGCCCTGCGACTGCGGCCGCACCGAGCAGCGCGGTGTGGCCACCCGGCTTGAGATAGACCGCGAGCGCGCCGAGGCCGGCGGCCCAGGCCACGAGCCCGGCAAGGCGGTAAGTGCGTGTGGGAGCGAGCAGCAGCGCGACGAGCCCGGCGGCCGCGACCGGCCCCGCGATCCGCGCCAGCTCCGAGCTCACGGTGCCTCCACGAACAGCACCGACTCGGCGCTGTGGCCGTTGGCGGTCGCCACGAGCCGGTACCGGCCCGGCTGTGCCGGCGCTCGCAGGATCAGCAGCCCTGGACGCGACACACCGCCGCGGTGCCCCAGGCGCCACCGGTACGTCTTCGCATCGGTCACGACCCTGAACCCAATCCGCGCCTTCACGCGCACGTGCTGGACGTGCGGCCCCACCGAGATGAACCTGATCCGGACGGTGCCGAGCGAAACCGGCGGTGAGAGGTTCCCGGCGACATCGACGGTGCGTAGCGTCAGCCGGTAGCGGCCGGGCCCTAGGCCCCCGCCGCGCCAGCGGGCGACGCCGCCCGCGGCGTAGCGCCGCGTGAGAACCCGGAGACGACCGTTCACGTAGATGACCGCCCTGGACGGCTCGGTCGCCCGGTAGTGGACGTGGACGAGGTCCCGCCTCCCGTCGCCGTCCGGCGAGAACGCACGAGGAGCTATCGAGGCGGCGGTGATTCGCGGCGGGGTCGGGTCGACCGTGATCGGGTTCGGCATCAGGATCGTCCGGTGCTCGCGACGGAGGTGGATGCGCGGCTTGTAGGTACCGGCCGCGACGACCTGCCCCGACTCGTCGCGTCCGTTCCAGCCGAACCGCTGGACGCCCTTGGGCCGCAACACGGAGTCGAGCAGCGTCCGCACGACGTGGCCGTCCGAGTCGACGACGACCACCGTCAGCCGGTCGGACTTGCGAAGCACGAACCGGATCGGGATCTGGCGGAGCCGACAGTTGCAGTTCGGCCCGAGCAGCTTCCCGACGTGCGTGCGGTAGACGGGGCTGCGCTCGAGCTTCAGCTGCTCGGTGAGCGCAAAGGCCGCAGCGCTCCCGCCGAGCAGGCCGGCGACGACGATCGCCACCAGCACGCGCGCCGCGCGCAGGCGGTCAGGGCGCTTCGACATTCCGGACGAGGACGAAAGGCTCGGCGTACTCGCAGCCGACGCTCGCGCCGTAGAGCTCGGCGTGCGCCCGCAGCGCCCGGTCGTTGCGTGGATGGGGGTAGTCGCGCCACTCGGTCTCGAAGCAGGCGAAGGCCTCGAGCTTCCGCTCCAGCGTCGCCGTGACGTCCACGAACCAGTTCGGCACGAACCAGTTCGTCGCCGCCGGCGTCCACTCCGTGCTCGATGTGGGCGCGTACGTGAGCAGCCGTCGCACCGGCTGGCCCGGCGTCGGCCGCGTCGCCACGACGACCGAGTCGAACAGCGCGCGGTGATCGTGATTCACGTCCGGATGAGCCGTGTAGACGACCGCCGGTGCGATCTCGCGGACGTGCTCCTCGACGACGCGGTTGAGCTCGACGTGCGGGAGCGTGTCGAGCCGCATGTCCGGCAGGTCGAGGTGGACGTAGTCCGTTACGCCGAGCACTGCCGCGGCCCGCTTCGCCTCGTCGTCCTTCTGCGCGCGGGCGTCAGCGTCATCCGGGTACTGGGTCGAGCTGCCGTCGGTGACGCAGACGACCCGAACCTCGTCACCACGCTCGGCCGCGTGCAGGCAGAGCGTGCCGCCCATGCCCAGCACCTCGTCGTCCGGGTGTGCCGCGAACACGAGGACCTTCATCCGAGCCGCGCGCCGACCGGAACTTCGGCCACGCCCTCCACCTCCTCGAGCACGAGCCCGCCCTCGCCGCAGGCGACGATTGCGGCCTCTCCGTCCAGGCCGACGACCGTTCCCGCCGGCGCGCCGTCGTCGAGCGGCACCGAGCGCGCGCGCCAGACCACCAGCCGCTCGTCGCCGAGAAACGTGAACGCCCCCGGATACGGCCTGGTCTGCGCGCGCACCCAGTCGTAGAGGTACGGCGCGCGCGTCTCCCAGTCGATGATCCCGTCCGCGGGCGTGCGCTTCGGCCATGCGCTCGCACGCCGTGTGTCCTGCGGTATGCGAGGCGCGGTCCCATCGAGCAGCTGCGGGACGAGCCGCCGTACGAGCTCGACGTGCGCCTCGGTCACCTTGTCGTAGAGCGTCGTCGCCGTCTCGTCGTGCGCGAGCGGCACCTCGACCTGGCCAACGATCGGCCCGGAGTCGGCGGTGCCGTCGGTGATCTCGAACAGCGTCACTCCGGTCGTGGCCAGCCCGCTCAGGATCGCCCACGGAATCGCCGCCCGCCCGCGGTGCCTCGGGAGCAAGGTCGGGTGCATCCCGAAGACGCCGTGGCGCGGAATGCCGATGAACTCGTCGCGCACGAGCTGTGACCACCCGACCACGAAGATCAGGTCCGGTTCGGCCTCCCGCACCGCGGCCACGGTCTCGGGCGAGTTGACGTCGGCCGTCTCGATCAGGCGCGCACCGAGCCGCCCGGCGATCTCGTCGAACGAGCACTGGCCCGAGCGGTCAGGGTCGACCGGCCCGGGCAGCGTCACGACCGCGGCAACCTCGGCACCCGCATCCGCGGCCGCGGCGAGACAGTCCCGGCCCATCACGTCGAAGCTGACCCAGACAAGCCGCATCGCCCGCTGGATCCTAGTGCGGTTTGGCTATCCGCCTCCGGTTCTAGAGACGACTTCCGCGCGCGGTCGGCGCCCCAGACGGGCGACCAAGGCCCACAGGGCGAACCCGCACAAGGCCGCGACGACACCGCCGGCGATCACCCAGGTCGCGCCCGCGAAGTCGATCAGCTTCACGCCGCTCAGCATCAGCACGCAGGCCAGGCCGAGCCGCAGCGCGCGCTCCGGCACCTTCAGCGTGAAATGGCTCGTGAGCAGGACCCCGGGGATCGAGCCGGTCAGCAGCCAGGCCATCGCGTGCAGGTCGACGTTTCCCGCGACGAGGTGGCCGAACCCGGCGACCCAGAGCAGCGCCGCGGCGTGGAAGATGTCGGTGCCGACGATCTTCGGGAGCGTGAGGGGGAAGACCATCACCATCACGAGGCCGAAGAACGTGCCGCTGCCGACAGAGGTCAGGCCGACGACGAAGCCGCAGACGGCGCCGAGCGTGAACGCGATCAGGCGGTCGCGCCGCTCGAGCAGGAAAGGCGCGTCGTCGGGCTGGACGCCGACATTGACGAAGGTCTTCGCGACGAGGCCGACACCGCCGATCACGAGCGCCGCGCCGACGGCGTAGGACTCGATCGACTGGGCGCTGCTCGAATGGTGCGTGAGCCACGTCGCCACGACGACGCCCAGGAGCGACATCGGCCCCGAGCCGAGGAACATCCAGAACGTCAGACGCGCATGCACCGTCCCCAGGCGCCGGTGCCGAACTGCGCCGAAGCTCTTGAAGATCGCGCCGTGGAGGATGTCCGTGCCGACCGCGAGGGTCGGCTTGAAGCCGAAGAAGATGACCAGGATCGGCGTGAGCAGCGAGCCCCCGCCCATGCCGGTCATCCCGACGAGCGCCCCGATCAGGAACCCGCTAAGAGTGAACTGCCAGGTCACCGCACGGCTAGGCGCTTACTCCGCGATAGCTCTCGATCAGCACCTCGGCCACCTCGGGTCGCGAGAACTCGGCCGGCGGCAGCTCGCCCGCGGCCAGCAGCTCGCGCACCTTCGTCCCCGAGAGGAAGACGTGATCGTCGCCGCCGTGCGGGCAGGTCTTCGGCGTCGCCATCTGCCCGCAGACTCGGCAGTAGAACGCGTGCTCGAAGAACATCGGCTCGATGTCGAGCTCGTGCGCCTCGAACTCGTCGAAGATCAGCTGCGCGTCGTAGGTGCCGTAGTAATCGCCGACGCCTGCATGGTCGCGGCCGACGATGAAGTGCGAGCAGCCGTAGTTCTTGCGGCAGATCGCGTGCCAGATCGCCTCGCGCGGGCCGGCGTAGCGCATCGCCGCCGGAAACGCGGACACGACCACGCGGTCGGCCGGGTAGTAGTTGTCGACCAGGATCCGGTAGCACTCGACACGGGTGGCGGCGGGCACGTCGTCGGACTTCGTCTCGCCGACGAGCGGATGGATCAGGAGCCCGTCCACGGTCTCGAGCGCCCCCTTGGTCAGGTACTCGTGCGCCCGGTGGATCGGGTTGCGCGTCTGGAAGCCGACCACTCGCCGCCACCCGCGCTCGGCGAACGCGCGACGCGTGTCGACCGGATCGAGCGCGAGCTCCGGATACGGCGGCTCGATCCGGTCGAAGACCGTCACGCGCCCGCCGAGGTAGAGCGGCTTCTGCCCGTAGAGCCGCGCGACTCCGGGGTGCGCCTCGTCCGTCGTGCGGAAGCAGCGCTCGGCCTCGCGCTCGCGGTCGTACTCGTAGACCTCGTCGACCTCGAGCACGGCGAGAGCGCGTCCGTCCTCGTCGGTCAGCGCGACCTCGTCTCCCTGCGGCGGCCGCTCGACCGCCAGGCACACGGGCAACGCCCACGGCAGCCCGCGCTCGAGACGCATCTCCTCGACCACGCGCTCGTAGTCGTGACGGGCCATGAAGCCCTCCAACGGCGAGAGCGCGCCGGTCGCAAGCATGTCGAGATCGGAGAGCTCGCGCGAGGTCAGCGGGATCTGCTCGAGCCGCTCGACGCCGTCCGGCCGCGCGCCCGTGCGATCGACGAGCCTGCCGCCGTGCGGGGCGATCAGGCCGGTGGTCTCCGCCACGGTCACGCCGGGACCTCGGCAGGCACCAGCCCGAGCTCCTCGAGCCTGGCGACGACCAGCTCGGCGCTCTCCTCGGGAGTGTGCAGCTCGGTGTCGAGCACGAGCTCCGGGCTCGAAGGCTCCTCGTAGGGGTCGCTCACGCCCGTGAACTCCTTGATCTCGCCCCGGAAGGCCTTCTCGTAGAGACCCTTCACGTCGCGCCTCGCGCACTCGTCGACCGAGGCCTTGACGTAGACCTCGACGAAAGTGCCCACCTCCTCGATGCGCGCCCGGGCCCGGTTGCGTGTCTCCTCGTACGGCGAGATCGCGGCCGTGATCACGGCGCCGCCCTGGCGGGTCAAGCGAGAGGCGACCCAGCCGACGCGGTCGATGTGCGTGTCGCGGTCCTCCTTCGAGAAGCCGAGGCCCTTCGAGAGGTGCGTGCGCACCGTGTCGCCGTCGAGGTACTCGACGACGAGGCCGCGCCGGTCGAGCTCGGGGCCGACGATGTGCGCGATCGTGGTCTTGCCGGCACCGGAGAGCCCGGTGAACCAGAGCGTGAAGCCGCCGGCGCGCACCCGGTCTGACTCGGGGTGCTCGGCAGCGTGGATGTGATCGGTCATGTCCCTCCTACGGGAGTGTCTAGGTGGATGCCACATTCGAGCTTGTCGGAGCCTGCCCAGCGGCCTGCGCGCTCCTCTTCCTCGGGACTCGTCGGACGCGTGCACGGAATGCACCCGATCGAGCGGAAGCCGACGTCGTGGAGCGGGTTGTAGGGAATCTCGTTCACGGTGATGTACGCCCACACGCGCTTCTCGTCCCAGTCGGCGAGCGGGTGGAGCTTCCAGACGCCGTAGCGCTCCGACCACTGCACCTTCGGCGTCGCCGAACGGCTCGGCGCCTGGTCGCGGCGGATCCCGGAGATCCAGGCGTCGTAGGGCTCGAGCGCCTGCAGCAGCGGCTCGACCTTGCGCACGTGGCAGCAGCGGTCGGGGTCGGTCTCCCAGAGGTTCGGGCCCTCGCGCCGGTGCTGCTCGGCGACCGTGATCAGCTCGGGCGCCGGCCGCAGCGTCAGGCCGTAACGCTCGACGAGCCGGTCGCGCGTCTCGTAGCTCTCCCGGAAGAAGAGGTGCGTGTCGAGCTCGATCACGGGAAGGTCGAGCCCGAGCTCGGTGACCATGTGCACGAGCACCGACGACTGCTTCTGCCACGAGCAGGTCAGGCAGAGGCGCTCGCCGAACTCGGCGTGCCCCCAGCGGAGAACGTCCTCCGCGGTCATGCTCTCGAAGTCGAGCTCAGGCAGTGGGGGCGCGGTCGTCAGCGAGCAGCACCTCCTTCAGCGTGTCGCCGCGCAGGCCGAGGCGCAGCGTCTCGAGCGGAATGACCTCCTCGGGCGGGATGTTGCCGAGGTTCACGTTGGGGCCGAGCTGCTTGACGAACCAGGCCTGGCTCGACTTCGTCGGCGCCTCGAAGATCAGGTCGCCGAGCTCGATCTCGTGGACGATCTCGTCGACGAGGCCGGTGCGCATCTCGCCGGTCGGGCGATAGATGCCTGCCGTACCGCCCTCGCGTCCCTCGGTGATCACCTTCCAGGCGCCCGCCTCGAGCTCTTCCTTGATCCACTCGACCCACTGGTACGGCGCGAAGACGACCTCCTCGTCCTTCGAGCCGACCTCGGAGAGAACCGTGAAGTCGCGCGCGAAGTCGGCGATCAGCTCGAGCTTGCGCTCGCGCGGGATCTCGAGCGTGCCGTCGGAGATCTCGACGTGCGAGAAGCGCTGCTCGGTCAACCAGCGCCTGAACTCATCGAGCTTGCCGCGGGCGTAGACGACCTCGAAGAGCGTGCCGCCACAGACGACCGGCGTCTCGAACGATCGGTAGAGGGCGATCTTCTTCTCGAGGTTGTTGGTGACGTACGAGGTGCCCCAGCCGAACTTCACGATGTCGACGTACTGACCGGCGGTGTCGAAGAGACCCTCGATCTCGCGCAGGTTGAGACCTTTGTCGATGACGTGGGTCAGTCCTTCCGCGCGCGGCTTGCCCGGGCGCGGGGGCAGGTCGAGGAATCCGTCAAAGCTTTGCATAGAGCTCCTCCAGCTTCTTGAGTGCGGCCTCCTGCACGTCGTGGTAGAGAGAGTTGCCGTGCGCGTCGATGCCCACGGTCAGCGGACCGAAGTCCTTCACGCGGAACTTCCAGAGGCACTCGGGCATCAGCTCCTCCCAGGCCACCTCCTCGATCTCCTCGATCTGGGTCGTCTCGAGCGCGGCCGCGCCGCCAACGATCGCGAAATAGATCATCCCGAGTCGCTGCATCGGCTCGATCGCCTCGTCCGGGAAGCCGCCCTTGCCGCAGATCGCCCGCACGCCGTACTGCGCCCCGAGCGGTTCGGTGAAGCGCACCATGCGCGCGCTCGTCGTGGTGCCGATGCAGACGGGCTCGTACTTGTCGCCGACCTTGCGCACACCCGGAGCCGTGTGGAGCAGGAAGGCGCCGCGCAGGTCCATCGGCGGCTCCACGCCCTCGTCGAAGATCCGGATCTGCGTGCGGTCGCGGATCCCGATGATGTGGCCCTGGACGACGACCTCGTCGCCAGCGCGCAACTTGAGGATCTCCTCCGGATCCGTAATGGGGAACGTCACCTCGTGCGTCGCCATCGCGCTCAGGCCTCCCGGTCGTAGTCGATCTCGCCGTCGGCGGAGATGTGAGCGCTCGCGCGGCGAGCGGCCCAGCACTGGTAGTTGACGGCGACCGGGTTGAGGGTCATGTGCGTGTCCGCGTGCTCGATGTGGCAATTGAGGACGGTGACGTCGCCGCCGAGCCCCATCGGCCCGATCCCGGTCCGGTTCAGCAGGTCGTAGAGCTCGTCCTCGAGCTTCGCCACGTGCGGGTCGGCGTTCCGGGTTCCGATCGGGCGCGCGATTGCCTCTTTGGCGAGGTACATCGCGTAGTCGGCCGACCCGCCGATGCCGACACCGACGATTCCCGGCGGACAGGGCTTGCCGCCCGCGCCGACGATCGACTCGAGCACGAACTTCTTGATCCCCTTCACGCCGTCGGCCGGGACGCACATCTTCAGGAAGCTCATGTTCTCGGAGCCCGAGCCCTTGGGGACGCACTTGACGTCGAGCCCGTCCCAGTCGGGGATGAACTCCCAGTGCACGATCGGGAGCCGGTAGCCCGTGTTCGGCCCGGTGTTCTCACGCGTGATGGTGTGGACGGCGTTGGAGCGCAGCGGGTGCTCGAGCGTCGCGCGCTCGGTGCCGGCTTTCAGCGCCTCGTAGATCCGCACCGGATGGAGCGGGAAACCCTCGCCGACGCGGCACGTGTAGACGGCGATGCCCGTGTCCTGGCAGACGAGGTTCTGCCGGTCGTCCGCGATCTCGACGTTGCGGACGATCGTCTCCAGGACGCGCTTGCCCGGGATCGAGGTCTCCCGGTCCCTGGCCGCTGCCAGCGCGTCACGCAGATCCTGCGGGATGTCCTTCAGCGCCCAGACGTAGAGGTACGCGGCCGCGTCCTCGACGGCCTGGCGCAAGTCGGTCGCTACGACGCTCACGGCCGTTTCCCCTGACGGTGAGCGCATCGACCGGTCATTGCCGACGGCCGTGCGGGCAAAGCCCACCCGGCCTGATATCGACACCGCAAGCGGCGTCTCACGCCCTGGCCCTCTCCGCGGCCGCGGCGCCTGCGCGGCGGCCGAAGACGGTGCACTCGAGCAGGCTGTTCCCCATCATCCGGTTGCGCCCATGGGTGCCGCCCGCGATCTCGCCGCAGGCGAACAGGCCCTCGAGGGTCGTCTCGGAGCGCTCGTCGATGACGAGGCCGCCGTTCTGGTAGTGAAGAACTGGGTAGGTCAGGATCGGCTGCTCGAGCGGGTCGATTCCGGCGGAACGGTAACGGCGCAGCATGTACGGAAGCGAGATCTCGGCGTCGTGCTGGGCGATCCGAGTCGTGTCGAGCAGGACAGCCGGGCGGCCGTCCGGGGTCTCGACGCCGCGCCCGCCCTCCACCTCGTCGAAGATCGCCTGCGAGACCGTGTCGCGCGGCCCGAGCGGATCGGTGAACTCCTCGCCGTCCGCGTTGAGGAGCGTTGCGCCGTACGCGCGAGTCGTCTCGGGAATCGAGTACCCCTGCATGGTCGGCGGCCAGGCGCCGCCGTTCGGGTGGTACTGCAGCGCGTCCAGGTCGCGGCTCTCCGCGCCGAGCTCCAGGGCGATCTGCGTCACCTCGCCGGTCGCGCCCGGGTGGTTCGTCGAGAGCTCACCGCGCTCCTCGGCCTCCCGGTAGCAGCGGCCGCCTGCTGCCAAAACGACGGCGCCAGCGTCGATCGCGACCTTCTCGCCGTTCTTGCGACGGCAGGTCGCGAGCCAGCCGTTCCCGGCCGGCTCCAGCGCGACGAGCGGGCAGTTCGGCAGCGCCTCGCCGTCCGAGGCGAGGAACGCGTCGCGCAACGCAGTCGTGATCGCATGGCCGGTGCGGTCGCCGACCTGGAGCAGACGCTTGCGGCTCGCGCCGCCGCAGCGCGCCAGCCGGTAGCCGCCGTTCTCACGCGTGAACTCGACGCCGTGCTCCTCGAGCCAGTTGATCGCGCTCGGAGCCTCGCCGGTCAGCACGTCGACCAGGCGGCGGTCGGCGGTCTCGTGCGAGCTCTGCCAGACGTCCTCGCCGTGCTGCTCGGGCGAGTCGTCCTCGCCGAAGGCGGCCTGGATGCCTCCCTGCGCCTTCGCCGAGTTGCAGGACTGGAGCGCACCCTTCGTGACGAGCCCGACCTGCGCACCGGTCTTCCCGGCTGACACGGCGGCTGCGAGCCCGGAGGCGCCGCTCCCGACTACGAGCACGTCGAATGTGTGCCGCTCGGCCACGACTCACGGAGTCTAGCTAATCACAGAGATTAGTTCACCTTATTCTCGAATCGCGGGCTATGCTCGCCGCCCGATGAAATGGCTGGCGAAAGCGGCGCTGCAACGCAGCCTCGGCGTCCTCCCGGAAGGAGAGCGCCTGAACTACCTCTTCCAGCGGCACGTGGCGCACAGCCTGCCCGCAGGCGAGTCGGTCTTCCGGCGCAAGTTCTCGCGGGCGACTCCAGCACCTGGGGACGTACGAGGAGCACGGGCCCGGCACGCCCCCGGGCGAGGCGGTCTTCTACGAGTTCGGCGCCGGCTGGGACCTCGCGATCCCGCTTTCCTACGCGTGCCTCGGCGTCGGCGGCCAGGTGCTCGTCGACATCCGCCCGAGCGCGCGCGTCGAGCTGGTGAATGACTCGCTCACGGTCTTCGCGCGGCTCTGGAACGAGCTCGAGGCCGAGGCCGGGCGGGAGCTTCGGCCCCTCGGCGGGCCGATCGCGTCGCTCGCCGAGCTCGAGGAGCGGCTCGGGGTCACCTATCTCGCCCCGCGCGACGCCCGCGACACCGGGCTCCCGGCCGAGTCGATCGACTTCGTGTCGAGCACCGACACCTGCGAGCACATCCCCGAGACCGACCTGGCGCGGATCTTCGCCGAGTGCGGCCGGCTCCTTCGCCCCGGCGGCGCGTTCAGCTGCAGGATCGACCTCCAGGACCACTACGCCTACTTCGACCGCAGCCTCTCGCGCTACAACTTCCTCCGCTTCTCCGACCGGACGTGGCGGCTCGTCAACTCACCGCTCCATTTCCAGAACCGCACCCGGGCACGCGACTACCTACGACTCGTGCGGGAAGCGGGCCTCGAGGTCGTTTCCGAGACTCCGTCTGGACCAAGCGGGGAAGGGCTGGCGGAGCTGCGGGCACTGCCACTCGCGCCGCGCTTCAGCACCAGCTACACGCTCGAAGAGCTTGGCGTGACGATCCTCTCGTTCGTCGCGCGACGGCCGACTTGAGCCACGCGCGGCCGCTGCCGATCTATTGCGAGTGGCACGCGGCCTCTCCCTCATCTCGCTGCTCGTCGCGCTGGGCGTGGCGGGCTTCATCATGAACTCGCAGCTGCAGCACTCGCCGAGCCAGTCGAGCGCCCAGCACGAGATCGACCGCGCCCGGGCGACGGCCGCGGCGGTCACGTTCCAGCAGGCGAGCGTCGCCCTCGAGCAGTCTCATGCGCTGAACGGCACCTACGCCGGTGTGTCGCTGGGCGGCTTCGGGGTCGCGCTTGTGCGGGCCGATGCCGCGTCGTACTGCGTCCAGAGCGGAAGCGGCGCGAACCTGATGCACCTCGCCGGGCCAGGCGGGGCTCCTACGGCCGGCGCCTGTTAGCTACCAGATTTGGCGCAGGAGCTCGGCAACCTCGGCCGGGCTCGCTTTGCGTGGGTTGACGAGCGCCCCGGGACGCGCGGCCGCCGCCTCGGCGACCTCGTCCAGCTCGTCCTCCGGGACGCCGAGGTCGCGCAGGCGCTCGAAACCGGACAGGCGGGCGAGCTCCTCGCAGCGCGCGGGGCGTCGGGCGCGCCGAGAGCCTCGGCGAAGCGCGCGATCTCCTCGCCGGCAACGGGCTCGTTGAAACGCAGGGCCGGCGGCAGGCAGAGCGCATTCGCCGCGCCGTGCGCGATCCCGTAGCGGCCGCCGATCGCCTGCGCCATCGCATGGGCGAGACCAAGACCTGCCGACCCGAAGGCGGCGCCGGCGTGCATCGCTCCGCGCAGCAGGGTCGTCCGGCTCTCGAGGTCGTGGCCGTTCTCGAGCACCGAAGGGAGAGACTCGCCGATCAGCCTCGCGCCCTCGAGCGCGTGCCCGTCGGCGTCGGCGTTGCGACCCTCGACGTAGAGGGCCTCCGCACAGTGCGCGAGCGCGTTCATGGCCGTTCCGCCGCTGACTCCGCGCGGCAGGTCGAGGGTCAGCTTCGGCTCGTAGACGATCCCGGCGGGATGGGCGCCGCTTCCGTGGCCTCTCATCAGGCGCCCCGGATCGCGGATGCCGAAGGACGTCGTCCATTCGGCGCCCGAGTAGGTCGTCGGTACCGACACGTGGTGGAGGCCGGTCTTCGCCGAAAGCGCCTTCGTCAGGTCGATCGCGCTCCCGCCGCCGACCACGAGGAGACCGTCAGAGCCCTTGCTCTCAGCAGCCGCGTCGTCGATGCGGTCGGACGGAATCTCGCTCCACCTGCCGTTCGCGGGCAGGTCGAGGTGCGCCCAGCGGTCGCTCGCGAGGAGAAACGGGCGCTCGATGCCGACCTCGGCGAGCACGCCTGGCAGCTCCTCGAGCCCCCAGCGAACGATCACTCGAGCCGCTCCCGGGCAAAGGCGAGGAAGGCCTCGGCTGCGCGCGTCGGCGAGCGCCCGGCCGAGCGAACGAGCGAGATCTCGCGAGCAGGATCGAGACCTTTGACGCGCGCGATGGCAAGCGTGCCCGTCGAGAGATCGCCCTCGATCGCGGCGCGCGAGATGAACGTGACGCCGTAGCCGGCGGCGACGGCGGACCGCGCCGACTCCTGCAGGCCGAGCTCGAGGCGCGGCTCGAGGTCCCGCAGCCTGGTCCCGGCGCGCCGGAGCTCATCCTCGATCACCAGCCGCACGCCCGCCCCTTCCTGCATCACGATCAGCGGTTCCTCCCTCAGCTCGGCGAGATCGATCGTGCGGCCGGCGAAGCGGTGGTCGGGTGGACACGCGAGCACGACCTCGTCGCGGAAGAACGGCTCGAAGACGACCCCACGGTGGCGGCGGGCCGCGCCGACGACTCCGAGCTCGAGCTCACGGTCGGCGACGCGGTCGACGACGCTCTGCGTGTCGGAGATCGAGAGCGAGATCGCGACGCCGGGGTTCTGACGCTGGAACTCGCAGAGGAGCACGGGGACGACGGTGCTGCCCGGGCCGGTGGACGCGCCGACCTCGAGCGTGCCCCCGAGCTCGCCCGCCTCGCCGGCCTCGAGCTCCTCGAGCAGTTGCCCCTCGAGCGCGAGCAGGCGCAGGGCCCCGCGGTAGAGCGCCTGGCCCGCCTCGGTCGGCTCGACGCTGCGACCCGAGCGGTCGAGCAGCTTGCGCCCGAGCCGCTTCTCGAGCGACCGAACCTGAAGGCTCACCGCCGGCTGCGTGACCCCGAGTCGCTCCGCGGCCTGCGAGAAGCTCTTCCGCTCGACCACGGCGCAAAACGCAGCAAGCTGTCGCGTGTCCATAAGGATCGATTATGCCTGGAGTCACGCTTCCGGCACGATCTCGTCACCCACGCGTGCGCATTTCGGCGATACGCTCGCCTCGGGGAGGAGGCCGGGCGAACCGAACTAGAGGACCAGGGGCCGACCGGCTTCTCGCCGTGGTCCCGAGCCTCTAGCATCAAGGGGTGACAACTCCCCAACCGCGCTCGGAGACCTCGCCGCAGCCGGGGCCGAGTGATTCCTTCATCGAGCGCTTCGCGGGGATGGTGAGCGGCTCGCCGAACCGCCGCGTCGACCTCGAGCTCCGGCTGCTCGACATCGCGTTCTCCGGCTTCTTCCTGCTGATCGCCGTCCCGCTGCTCCTCGTGATCGGTGCGGCGCTCCTGCTGACGAGCGGGCGGCCGCTCTTCTACCGCGGCCAGCGGGTCGGCAAGGACGGGCGCATCTTCCGGATGCTCAAGTTCCGCACGCTCCAGCGCGGAGCCGAGGAGCGCCTCGGCCCGTACCTCGGCGAGGAGCTCGTCGAGCACACGCGCGCCGAGACGACGCGACTCGGCCGACGCCTGCGCGCGACGCAGCTCGACGAGCTGCCACAGCTCTGGAACGTCCTCCGCGGCGACATGAGCTTCGTCGGCCCGCGCCCGATCAGGCCGCGCTTCTTCGAGCAGCTCGCAGAGGAGCTGCCGGCCTATTGGCAGCGCCTCGTCGTGCGGCCGGGCCTGACCGGGTTCGCCCAGGTCCGGCGAGGCTACGAGACCTCGATGGCCGAGAAGCTCGCCCACGACCTCGAGTGGATCGCAGACCGCTCGGTGCCGCTCTACCTCCGCACACTCACCGCGACCGCCGGGCGCGTGATGGCCCAATCGGTCCGGGGGCTCGCCGTCCGCTCGTCCTGACCGCGAGTCAGCGCCAGGCGCTCAGAGACCCCGAAGCTCCTCGAGCTCGTCCTCGCCGAGCTCCCAGTCGGCCGCCGCCGCGTTGGCCTGCACCTGCTCCGGGCTCGTCGCGCCGGCGATCACCGAGACAACGCCCGGCGCGGAGGCGAGCGCTGCGATCGCGAGCTCGAGCAGCGTGCGCCCGTGTCGACGGGCGAACTCCTCGAGCCGCTCGATTCGGTCGAAGGCCTCGTCCGTCAGCGCTTCAGGCCGCGACTCGAGCCTCGATCCTGCCGGAGCCGGCTCACCTCGCCGGTACTTCCCGCTGAGCAGGCCGCTCGCGAGCGGGAAGTAGGGAACGAAGCCCACCCCGAGCGCTCGACAGCGCGGGAGGACATCTGCCTCTACAGATCGATCCAGCAGGCTGTACTCGTTCTGCAGCGCGGCCACCGGTCCGGACGAGACTGCCTCGTCCAGCTGTTCGGCGGAGAAATTGGAGACTCCGATCGCGCGGATTACACCTTCCTGGGCCAGCTCGGCCAGGGCGCCGATGGTCTGGGCGATCGGCGTGACGCCGTCAGGGCGGTGGTAGTAGTAGAGATCGAGGTAGTCGGTCCGCAGCCGCTCGAGCGACCTGGAGACGGCGCGGCGCACGTACTCCCGCGAGCCCGGCGGGATCGTGCCGTCGCCCCGGTAGCCGAACTTGGTCGCGAGCACGGCCTGCTCCCGGCGTCCTTCGAGCACCTCGCCCAGGAACCGCTCGCTGTCGCCGTCGCCGTAGCTCTCGGCCGTGTCGAGGAACGTGACTCCCGCCGCCAGCGCCGCCTCGACCACGGTCCTTGTCTGCTCGAGGTCAAGCCTCCGCCCGAAGTTGTTGCAGCCGAGGCCAACGCGCGAGATAGAGAGACCGCCTGCGCCCAGCTCCCGCGTCTGCATGCCCGCATTCTCCCCGAAAGGGCCGCCTCGGAGGCCTGTAGAGTGAGCCCCCGTGTGTGGGATCTGCGGGATCGCCTCTTCACGCGGGCCCGCTGACCCGGAGCGGCTCGCGCGGATGAGCGCCACGCTCGTCCACCGCGGCCCAGACAGCGACGGCTCGTTCGTCGACGGCCCCGTCGGTCTTGCCGCCCGCCGCCTCGCGATCATCGATCTCGACACCGGCGACCAGCCACTCGCAAACGAGGACTCGACGATCCACGTCGTCCAGAACGGCGAGCTCTACAACTACCGCGAGCTGCGCGCCGAGCTGGAGCAGGCCGGCCACCACTTCCGCTCGCACGGGGACACGGAGGTGCTCGCCCATCTCTACGAGCAGGACGGACTGGCCTTCGCGCGGCGGCTCCGCGGGATGTTCGCCGTCGCGCTCTGGGACGCACCGCAGCGCCGTCTCGTTCTCGCCCGCGACCGGTACGGGATCAAGCCGCTGTACTACCGGGCGAGCGGGGACGGGCTCGAGTTCGCGTCGGAGCTGCGCGCGCTTCCGCGAGGCGAGATCGACCTCGACGCGCTCGAGGCGTTCCTCGCCTTCAACTCGATCCCCGCGCCGCTGACGATCTTCCGCGACGCGCGCAAGCTCCCGCCCGGCCACGTGCTCGTCTGGGAGGGCGGCGAGATCCGGCTCGAGCGCTACGCGCGACCCGCCCCTGCGGCCGCCGACGAGCTGCGCGAGGACGACGAGGCGGAGCTGATCGAGGAGCTGCGGGCGCGACTACGCGACTCCGTCCGTGCGCACCTCGTCTCGGACGTTCCGGTCGGCGTGCTGCTCTCCGGCGGAATCGACTCGGCAGCGCTGGCTGCTCTCGCCGCCGAGGAGAGCTCCGAGCCGCTCCGCACCTTCTCGATCGGCTTCGAGGAGCGCTCGTTCGACGAGCTCGCCGACGCGAGGCTCGTCGCCGAGCGCTACGGGACGCGCCACCGCGAGCTCGTCCTGCGACCGGATGCGGCGCTGCTCCTCCCCGCGCTCGCCGAGGCCTTCGACGAGCCGTTCGCGGACTCGTCCGCGCTTCCGACCTACCTCGTCTCCCAGCTCGCGGCGCAAGACGTCAAGGTCGCGCTCTCGGGGGAAGGCGGCGACGAGCTCTTCGGCGGCTACTACACCTACGTCGCCGACCTGCTCGCGCTCAGGGCCGGCTGGGCGGCCGGGCTGGCGCGGCCGGTCGTCGAGCGGCTGCCGAGCTCGAGCGCGCGCGCGAGCTTCGACTACAAGGCCAAGCGCTTCGTCCGGGCCGCGCACCTGCCGCCGCTCGAGCGCCACCACGCGTGGAAGGAGATCTTCTCGCCCGAGGCCCGCGCCGAGCTGACGGGCCGCGACCACGGCTTCGACCCCGTCGACCTGTACCGCGCGCGCTTTGCCGAGACGAAGGACGCGGAGCTGCTCGCTCGCCTCCAGGACGTCGACCTCGGCATCTACCTCGTCGACGACCTGCTTGTAAAGACCGACCGCGCGTCGATGGCGCACTCGCTCGAGGCGCGCGTCCCCTATCTCGACCCGGCCGTGACGAACCTCGCGCTCGCGCTCCCGACGAAGCAGCGGGTGCGCGGCCTTCGCAAGAAGGTGCTGCTCCGCAAGGCCGTCGCCCCGCTCGTTCCCAGGGAGATCGTCCGGGGCAAGAAGCGCGGCTTCTCGATTCCTGCGGCCGCCTGGCTGCGCGGCGAGCTGGAGCCGTTCGCCCGCGAGACGCTCTCGGCCGAGACGCTGCAGCGCCAGGGGTTCTTCCGGCCGGAGGCGGTCGGCCGGCTGATCGACCGCCACGTCGCCGGCGAGGAGGATCTCTCGCGCCAGCTCTGGGGCCTGCTCGCGTTCACGCTCTGGCACGAGCGCCACGTCGAGCGAGAGCCCGGGGCGCTGCGCGAGCCTCGCCTGGAGGCGCTCGTCCACTGAGCGACCTCCCCGAGTTCGGGCTCGGCTACCCCGGAACCGAGCTGCGGCAACGCCTCGTCGAGGCCGTGCTCGCCGGCGAGAAGACCGCCACCGCGGGCCTGCACGGCGTCTTCGAGGACGATCCCACGCCCGAAGTCGGCGACCGGTTCGTGGTCGAGGATGCAGCGGGAGTCGCCAGGGCGATCGTCGAGGTGACCGAGGTGCGCGTGATCCCGGCTGCGGAGATCGACGTGCAGTTCGCGCGGGACGAGGGCGAGGGCTTCGAGTCGGTGGAGGAGTGGCACGACGCGCACGAGCGGTTCTTCGAGCGCACGATCGAGCCCGACACGCTGATCTCCGCCGTCCGTTTCCGCGTGACGGAGAAGCTGTGAGGGTCTGGATCGACATCACCGCGCCGGCACATGTGCTGGTGTTCCGGCCGCTGATAGGGCTGCTGCGCGAACAAGGCGCCGAGATCGAGGTCACCTCCCGTGACTACGCGCAGACGGTGCAGCTGCTCGAGCTGCACGGGATCGAGGCGGACGTTCTCGGCCGGCACGGCGGGCGCTCGCGGCTGGGGAAGGCGCGTTCCCTCGGCTCGCGCATGCACGCCCTCCGCGGCTGGGCGCGGGGCCGGCAGTTCGACGTCGCCCTCGCACACGGTTCGCACGAGCTGACGCTGACGGCGCGCCGGCTCGGGATCCCGAGCTCGACGACCTTCGACTACGAGTTCGCGTGGCTCCAGCACCAGCTCGGCTGTCGCGCGGCGACGCGGGTGGTCGTCCCCGAGGCGATCCCGCCCGAGCGGCTCGAGCGGTACGGGGTCAAGCCGCCCAAGCTGCGCCAGTACCCGGGCCTGAAGGAGGAGTACTACCTGGCCGACTTCGAGCCCGACCCGAAGGCGGTCGAGCAGTTCGAGATCGACCCGTCGCGGACGCTCGTCGTCGTCCGGACGCCGCCGGACGTCTCGCTCTACCACCGGCGCTCGAACCCGCTCTTCCCGCAGGTGCTCGACCACCTCGGCCGCGAGGACTCGGTGCACGCGATCGTCCTCCCGCGCACGGCCGAGCAGCGCGACTTCGTGCGCGGTCTCGGCCTCCCGTCGGTGCAGGTGCCCGACCGGGCGGTGGACGGGCAGAGCCTGATCGCGCTCGCCGACCTCGTCGTCTCGGCAGGCGGGACGATGAACCGCGAGGCTGTCGCGCTCGGCGTGCCCGTCTACACGACGTACGGTGGGCGGCTCGGCGGCGTCGACGAGCTGCTGATCCGCGAGGGGCGACTGATCCCGCTCAGCGATCCGCGCGCGCTCGACCTGCACAAGCGCGACGGCCCGGGCGAACGCGTCCGCCGCGACCCGACAGTGATGCTCGACCTGCTGCTCTCAGCTCGCGAGGGCCTCTAGCACCTCAGGCCCGTAGCGTTCGAGCTTCGTCGGCCCGACGCCCGGAACCGAGGCGAGCTCCGCGATCGTGCTCGGACGCCGCTCGGCGATCTCGGCCAGGGTCGAGTTGTGGAAGACGACGTACGCGGGAATCTCGTCGTTCTTCGCTCGCTCCCGGCGCCAGCGCTTGAGCGCTAGATAGGTCGGGTCGCTCGATTCCTCCGCCCGCGCCTTGCGCGGGGGCGGCGCCGCCTGGACGCCCAGCTCTGCCAGGAAGCGGCTCGGCTTCCCGGCCCACGTCAGCGCGAGGTGACGCTTTGCGCGCGTCATGCCCACGTAGAGCAGCCGCCGCTCCTCGACGAGCGCGCCCGGCAGGCGCATGGCCTGCTTGCAGGGCAGCTCCTTCTCCTCGACGCGCGGGATGAAGACCGCCTCGAACTCGAGGCCCTTCGCGCGGTGAAGCGTCAGGAGGTGCACGCCGCCCTGCGCGCCGTGGTCGAATCGCGCGCGCAGCCACTGCACCCACTGCTCGACGGTGCGCGAGCCGTCGTCGAACTCCTCGGCCAGCTTGCATAGGCGGGCGAGGTCGGCCTGGCGCACGAGCTCTCGCTCGCCGACGCCGTCGGGAACGGGCTCCGCCATGCCCTGCTCGCGCGCCAAGCGCCGAACCCCCTCCGACAGCGAGCCGAAGCCGGCTCCCCGGAGCGCCTTGAGGAGTTGCCTCGCACCGTCGCGCGCGAGCAGCGCCGACCCCTGAAACGGGATCTGCGCGTCGCCGAAGAGCTCCTCGAAGTCGACCGAGCGCGCGTTCAGGCGCATCAGCACGGCCATCTCCTCGTATGGCACGCCCTCTCCCGCCATCGCCCGCACGCGCTCGAGCACGAACGCACCCTCCTCCTCGGGCGAGTCGAAGCCGCGCACGACCGGCTCGGGCCCCGTGGCCCGCGTCGGACGCAGCGTCTTCTCGGCGCCGCCGAGCTGCGGCACGAGCCGGTTCGCGAGCGAGAGCACCTCGGGAGACGAGCGGTAGTTCGCCTCGAGCCGAACCACCGTCGCAGCCGGGAAACGCGCCGCAAGACCTAGCAGCCACTCCGACGAGGCGCCCGTGAACCCGTAGATCGACTGGTAGTCGTCGCCGACCGCGCAGAGGTCGTCGCCCGCACCGAGCCAGAGCTCGAGTAGCGACTGCTGCAGCAGGTTCACGTCCTGGTACTCGTCGACGGTGAACGCGCGGTAGCGCTCGCGCAGGGCGGCCAGCGCCCACTCGTCCTCCTCGTACATCCGGACGGCAAGCTCGAGCAGGTCCTCGAAGTCGATGCGCCCTGACGCCGCCTTCCGCCGCTCGTACTCGCGGAAGACGCCCGCCATCAGATCGGCCGGGATCGGCGGCTCGTGGCTGCCCAGCCCGCGCCGGTAGGTCTCGGGCGTCAGGCGTCGGTTCTTCGCCCACTCCACCTCGGTCGCGAGATCGCCCGCGGGCCGGAACCGATAGGGCCGCGGAAGCGTGTTGCCGACCTGCCGCAGGAGCAGCGCCTTCGTCGAGAGGATCCGCCCCGGCCCCTCGCCGCGTGCCCGTCGCAGCTGCGCGAGCGCCGCCGAGTGGAACGTCCGCGCTTCGACCCCTTCCACGCCGAGCCGCTCGAGCCGGCCGCGCATCTCGGTCGCCGCCTTGTCCGTGAACGTGACGGCGAGGATCTCGTGCGAGCGGACCGCGCCGGAGGCGACCTGCCACGCGATCCGCCGCGTGATCGTCGTCGTCTTCCCAGAGCCCGCGCCGGCGAGGATGCAGACGGGACCGCGCACGGCCTCGGCCGCGTGCCGCTGCTCGGGGTTCAGCCCGTCGAGAATCGCCTCCGCGTCCACCGAGCCACCCTAGCCCCGGCCGCGGACGCGCCTAGCTCAGCTTCTGTCCCGAGAGTGTGTCTTCTTCTACCCGCGTCGGAGCGCTGACGAGCAGTGGCGAGCGCATCATCCCGGCGAGCCGGGTCACGACCTCGAGCGTGTCGCCCTCGCCCACGAGCCGCTCCAGCTCGCCCAGCTCGTCCTGGAGCCAGACCGCGTTCACGATCGGCCCGCGCACGCGCATGATCTTCGGGTGCAGGGTCGGGACGACGGCCTCGCCCTCGCCCCAGAGCTCCTCGTGCAGCTTCTCGCCCGGACGCGCGCCGACGATCTCGACCGCGATGTCGCGCTCCGGCTCCTTGCCAGAGAGGCGGATCATCTGCATCGCCAGCTCGACGATGCTGACCGGCTCGCCCATGTCGAGCACGAACACGTCGCCGCGGCCGCCGATCGCCCCCGCCTGGATGACGAGCGACGCGGCCTCGGGGATCGTCATGAAGTAGCGCGTCATGTCCGGGTGCGTGACCGTGACCGGCCCGCCCTTCGCGATCTGCCTGCGGAAGATCGGGATCACGCTGCCCGACGAGCCGAGCACGTTCCCGAAGCGAACCGCGACGAAGCGCGTCGCGATGTCCTCGCGCGCGCCGTAGGCCTCGACGATCCACTCGCAGAGCGCCTTCGACTGGCCCATCACGGTCTTCGGGTTGACGGCCTTGTCCGTGGAGACGAGCACGAAGCGGCTGGCGCCGAACTCGATCGCGGCCTCGGCCACGACCCTCGTCGCGAGCACGTTGTTGCGCACCGACTCGAGTGGGTTCGCCTCCATCAGCGGCACGTGCTTGTAGGCGGCCGCGTGGAAGACGACGTCCGGCCGGTAGCGGTCGAGGACCTGGCGCATCTTCGTCGCGCTCTTGCAGTCGCCGAGCACGGGCACGCACGCCGCGAAGCCGCGCTCGTCGACCAGCTCGCGCTCGATCTCGAACAGCGCGGTCTCGCCCTGGTCGACGAGCACGAGCCGCTGCGGGCCGAGCCGCGCGATCTGGCGGCAGAGCTCCGAGCCGATCGAGCCGCCCGCGCCGGTGACGAGCACGGTCTGCTCGCGCAGGTACGCGGCGCTCGCCTCGAGGTCGACCTCGACCGGCTCGCGCCCGAGCACGTCCTCGACCTGCACGGGCCGTATCTGCGCGGCGAGGTCGCTCTCGCCGGAGATCAGGTCGTAGAGCCCAGGCAGCGTCTTCACCGGGACGTTGTTCTCGCGCGTGATCGTGACGATCCGCCGGCGCGCGTCGCCCGAGGCCGACGGAATCGCGATCAGCACCTCGTCGGGCCGGTTGTCGCGCAGGATGTGCGGCAGCTCGTCGCTCGTGCCGAGCACGCGCACGCCGTGGACGCGGAGGTTCTTCTTGCGGCGGTCGTCGTCGATCAGGCCGATCGGCGTGTAGCCGAGCTGGCGGTTGCGCTGGAGCTCGCGGATCACGAGCTGGCCCGCGTCGCCCGCGCCGACGACCAGCACCTCCTTGCCGCGCGCGACGAGCCCGCCGCCCGACGGCCGCTCCATCAGCGTCCGCGCCAGCAGCCGCGAGCCGGCGATCAGCGCGAGGCAGAGCAGCAGGTCGAGCGCGGCGATCCCGCGCGGCAGCTTGACGTTGTGCACCGGCGAGATCAGGTAGACGGCGACGTCGGCCAGCACGCTCGCGAGCGCGACGCCGTAGGCGATCCGCCACATGTCGCGCGTCGAGACGTAGCGCCACCAGCGGTTGTAGAAGCCGCAGAAGACGAAGACGACGAGCTTGATCGCGACGACGATCAGGATCGAGCGCCGGAAGAGCGTCTCGTAGAAGACCGGGATGCCGTTGTCGAAGCGGAGCTCGAAGGCGAGCCACCACGCGAGCGCGACGAGCAGCCCGTCCGCGACCAGCTGCCAGATGCGGTGTCTGTTGATCGGAATCACGCGCGCACCGCCGCGGCCTCGCGGATTACCGATACCACCCGCTCCTGCGTCTCGGCCGGGATTCCGGCCCACATCGGCAGCGCGAGGTTCTCGCGCGCCGCCCGCTCGGTCTCCGGGAACGCACCGTCCTGGTAGCCGAGGTAGCGAAGCGCGGGCTGCAGGTGCAGCGGGGTCACGTAGTACGACGCGTGCCCGATCCCGGCCGCGGCGAGCGCCTCGGCGAGGCGGTCCCGCTCGGTCGAGCGGACGACGTACATGTGGTAGACGTGGGCGGGCTCGTCGGCCGGCAGCTCGCAGAGCTCGCCCAGGCCGAGCTCCTCGTAGCGCGCGGCCGCGTCGCGTCGCGCCTGGGTCCAGCCGTCGATCTGCCGAGGAAGAGCCGCAGCACGGCCGCCTGGAGCTCGTCGAGCCGCGAGTTGTAGCCGACCGCCTCGAACTCCTTCTTCTCGTGCGAGCCGTGGAAGCGCAGCAGCGCGATCCGGTCGGCGAGCGCCTCGTCGTTGGCGGCGACGAGACCGCCGTCTCCGAGGCCGAAGAGGTTCTTGGTCGGGAAGAAGCTGAACGTCGAGAGCACGCCGGTTCGCGCGACTCCCTCGGCGCCGAAGGCCTGCGCCGCGTCCTCGACGATCGGCACGCCGAGCTCGGTCAGACCCTCGAGCGGCATCACGCGACCGAACAGGTGCACGGGCATCAGCGCCCGCGTCCTCTGCGTGACCTTCGCCGCGACGTCCTCGGGATCGAGGTTCAGCGTGACCGGGTCGATGTCCGCGAAGACCGGGGTCGCGCCGCGGCGGGCGATCGACTCGGCGGTCGCGTAGAACGTGAAGGAAGGGCAGATCACCTCGTCGCCGGGGCCGATCCCCATCGCGTCGAGCGCGAGCACGAGCGCGTCGGTCCCGTTCGCCACGCCGACCGTGCGCGGCACGCCGAGGTAGGCGGCGGCCTCGGCCTCGAACGCGCGGACGTTCGGCCCGAGGATGAAGACGCCGGAGTCGAGCACCTCCCCGATCCGCTCCTGGATCTGCGGGATCAGGTGCTCGTACTGGGCCTTGACGTCGACGAGCGGAATGGAATTGGACACGGGGGTTGGTTTTGAGTCTAGTTCGAGCGCCGTCGCACTACCAGGTACAGCACGAGCGCCACGACTCCTGCCACGATTACGACCTCGAGGAAGTCGAACCCGTGGTTGAAGCTCTCGTAGCTCGCGCCGACCGCCCAGCCGATACCCGCGAACACGAGGCACCAGAGCGCCGAGCCCGGAATGGTCAGCACCGTGTAGCGACCGAGCGGCATCCGGAAGATCCCGGCCGGAATCGAGATGAACGAGCGGACGAGCGGGACGACCCGACCGAAGAGAACGGCCCGGTCGTCCCAGCGGTCGAACCAGCGCTCGGCGCGTGCCAGCCGCTCCGGCCCGAGGTGCAGCCAGCCTCCGTGCCGCTCGGCCAGCGGCCGGCCGCCCTTCCAGCCGATCCACCAGCCGACCTCCGAGCCGAAGAGGTAGCCGAGCGTGCCGGCCAGGCGAGACGGCGACGTAGGCCCAGAACGGCGTGGTCACGTCGTTTCCGAACAGCACGACGTGCTGGCCGGCGAAGGCGCCCGACGCGAGCGCGCCCGCGTAGACCATCACGAGCTCGCTCGCGGCCGGGAAGACGGCGTCGATCGCCATCAGCACGAAGACGGCGTAGAGGCCGTGGTTGCCGACGAACGAGGTGATCGAGCCCGACAGGGAGGCGAGCACGCGCGGAGTGTAAGGCGAGCGGAGGCGGTCTCTAGCGGCGGACGCCGAACGCCTGCGAGAGCTGGACAGGCCCGTAGGCGTTCTGCGCGTAGACCTTGAACAGGTACGTGCCCGGGTAGGCGAAGTGTCCGCTCGCGTAGCGGCCGTTCCACTTGAGCCCGCGCGTCCCCGCCTTCAGCTTGAACGTGCCGAGCTTGCGCACGAGCACGCCCGAGCTCGTCCAGACCGATCCGACGACGCGCGCGTTGTGCGCGAGCCGGAAGCGTGCGACGACGCGGTTCGCCCTTCTCGGGCCGATGCGGGCCGACTTCGGCGCGACGCTCAGGAAGCCGAGCGTGTCGTTGACCCAGAACGAGCGCTCGATCGAGGACTGCTGCGCCTGGTCGTCGGTCGCGTTGATCACCCAGCGCCAGCGGCCGAGCGACTCCTGCGCCTGCCGCTTCGCGCTCGGGCTGCTCGGCCAGGTGATCTTGTAGATCCCGGGAGCGCGGTCGCCGGAGAGGCTGTACACGCTCTTCCCGGTCGGGATCGATCAGGTTCGCGGTCACGGTCGAGGGGCGGACGAGCTTGAACGAGAGCGTCTGCTTCTCGTCCTTCCCGTCGCCGTTCGGCGAGATCACCGGGAGGGTGGGCGGCGGCGCGTACACGCCGGCGTACATGACCGCGAGCATCTCCTTGACCGCCCGCTCGCCGCCCTTGTCGGACGGCCGGTTCAGCAGCTTGCCGTCGAACGCCATCGTCGTCGAGCCGCCGGCGTCCAGGGCCGAGCCGGTGACGGCGCCGCAGCCGGACGAGCGCCTGGGCGAGCTCGAAGTTCGTGAGGCCGACGCTGTAGCCGCTTCCGGCGCCCGTCGACGGCGACCAGCACGATCCTTCCGTCCTTGCGCTGGCCGACGCCGGTGCGCGGATCGCGCGGGCCGAGCTGGGACGGAAGGAAGTCCTCGCCCGCGGTGTAGACGGCCTTGCCGTTCCGGACGATCACCGGCCCGCCGCCGAGCGCGTCCGCGATCCCGGCCGACGGCCAGTCGGGCGTCAGGACGAGCTGGATGCGAAGCGGCGTGCCCGGCGTCGCCTCGGCGGCGAGCTTGGCTGCCTGCGTTCCGACGGAGAGGAGCACGGCGCCGTTCGGCGGGATCGGCGTGCCGCCGCCGGTCGCCTGCGCGGTCACGGTCCCGTCGAGCTCACCGCCGCTCGTCGCGGGTGGGAACGCATCGAACACGGCCTCGGTCGAGCCGGCCACGACCGGAGTCTTCGCACCCCACGCCGGCGTGTAGAGCGTCGAGCCGTCGCCCTTCGGCGTCCGGTTCACCGTCACCGTCCGCCTGCTGCCGAGCCCCTGCCAGTAGCCGTAGAGCGCGACGCGCGCGACGTTCAGCGTGCCGGTCGACGAGATGCCGATGCTCGAGCGCGTCCGGATCGGCGGGCTCTTGATGACGCCGTCCTGCAAGACCAGGCCGCTCGGATGGCCGTCCTTCCAGTTGAAGAGGTCGCCGTTGACGCCGGCGACGGTGGTCGTGTCCGAGATCGCCTTCTGCATCGCGGTCACGCGCTGGCGGCCGATGATCGTGCCGTTCGCGAGGACCGGCGTGAGCGAGTAGAGGCCGCCGGGGCTCGGCGCGGTCATGACGTTGATGACGACGGGCCCGTGCGCGGTGAACTGCACCTGGCGCGAGTAGGTGACGCCGGGCATCAGAACCTGCGTGGCGGCCTTTCGCGGGCGCTGCGACGACCGCGGCCAGACCCACCAGCAGGGCGGCTATGACGACTAGGCGGTTCACGACCCCGGCCCACGGTAGCGGAAGTCTGTAAATGAAGCGTTTGGGGCCGGACGCGGGTAGGTTCCACGTGTGAGCTCGACCGTCGACACGCGCACGGGGCTCGTCGAGGAGCTGATCTCGCGCTATCCGGGGGTGCCTCCGGAGGCGGTGCTCAAGGAGGACCTGCTTCGCACGGGGATGGCCTTCGACGACGCCGCGCTGACGGACAACCTCGACGGCGCGGTCAAGCCGAAGTCCTACTTCATCTTCTCGTTCGACCAGAAGCCGCTGACCGAGCTCGGCGCCGCGGCGACGCAGCGGCCGCCCGAGGAGATCGCGCTCACGGGCGGGCCGCACGAACTGCGGCGGACGATCGTCTCCGTCCGCGTCAACCCGACCTCGCCGTACCGCGTCACGCGCGTGGACGGTGGGCTGCGCCTCTCGCTCGACGGCCGCGACCTCGCGGAGGTCGCCACGCTGCCGATGCCCGAGTACTACCGCCACACGCTCTCCAACGGCAAGACGGTGATGGAGACCGCGCCGACGATCGAGTGGGGCTACCTGATCTACCTCACCGTGCTGCGCCTGTGCCAGTACTTCGGCGCGCACGAGGAGTGCGGCTTCTGCGACATCAACCACAACTGGCGCCAGCACAAGAAGGCCGGCCGGCCGTACACGGGCGTGAAGCCGGTCGAGGACGTGCTCGAGGCGCTCGAGCTGATCGACCGGCACGACGAGGGCACGAGCACGCGTACACGCTCACGGGCGGCTCGGTCACGATCGACGGTCGACGGCCTCGCGGAGGCCGACTTCTACGGCCGCTACGCGCAGGCGATCGAGGAGCGCTTCCCCGGCCGCTGGATCGGCAAGGTCGTCGCGCAGGCGCTTCCGCGCGCCGACGCGCAGCGGTTCAAGGACTACGGGATCTCGATCTACCACCCGAACTACGAGGTCTGGGACAAGCGGCTCTTCTCGCTGATCTCGCCGGGCAAGGAGCGCTACGTCGGCCGCGAGGAGTGGCATCGCCGGATCCTCGACGCGGCGGAGGTCTTCGGGCCGCCCAACGTGATCCCGAACTTCGTCGCCGGCGTCGAGCTGGCGCGGCCGTTCGGGTTCGAGACGATCGACGAGGCGATCGCCTCGACCGTCGAGGGGCTCGACTACTTCATGAGCCACGGCGTCACGCCGCGCTTCACGACCTGGTGCCCCGAGCCGACGACGCCGCTCGGCCGCGACAACCCGGACGGGGCGCCGCTCGAGTACCACGTGCGGCTGCTCGAGGCCTACCGCGACGCGCTCGACCGGCACGGGCTCGGCCCGCCGCCGGGCTACGGCGAGCCGGGCGTGGGCAAGGCGGTCTTCTCGGTCAGCTCGTTCATGGACGTTCTCTGATGGAACGGATCACGGTCGACGAGGCGCGCACGCTCTGGCACGAGGCGTCCGACGAGGAGCTGAAGCGGCTCGCGCAGGAGGTGCGCGGCCGTTACCACGAGCCGAATCACGCGACCTACATGGTCATGCGGATCATCAACTACACGAACGTGTGCGTCGCACAGTGCGACTACTGCGCGTTCTACGTCCTCCCGAACCAGGACGGCGGCTACGTGCTCACGCGCGAGGACGTGTTCGCCAAGATCGACGAGCTGCTCGAGGTCGGCGGCGACCTCGTCGGCTTCAACGGCGGCTTCAACCCGCGCCTGCCGCTCGACTACTACTGCGACCTGTTCGCCTCGGTGCGCGAGCGCTACGGCGAGCGGGTCGAGTTCTACGCGCTCACGGTGGCGGAGTTCGTCTTCCTCGCCGACCGCGCGCGCATCTCGTACGCCGAGGCGGCGACCCGGCTGCGCGACGCGGGCGTGCACTGGGTCACCGGCGGCGGCAGCGAGATCCTCACCGAGGACTTCCGCGCGCGGCATGCGAAGTGGAAGTACACCGTCGCCGACTACTTCGAGGCCCAGCGCGCGATCGTCGAGGCCGGCCTCAAGACGACCGCGACGATGGTGATCGGCTTCGACGAGACGATCGACGAGCGGCTCGAGCACCTGCAGCGGACGCGCGACTTCCAGGACGAGGTCGGCGGCCTGTTCTCGTTCCTCTGCTGGACGTACAAGCCGTACGGCACGGCGTTCGGCGGCCGCGAGATCTCGCCGCAGGAGTACTGGCGGCACATCGCGCTCTCGCGGATCTTCCTCGACAACGTCGAGCACATCCGCACCTCGGTGCTGACGCAGAACGAGGAGGCGTTCCGCGCCCTCGACTACGGCGCCGACGACTTCGACCTGCCGATCGAGGACGAGGTCACCCAGAAGGCCGGCGCGCACATCGACCTCGATCTCGAGGGGCTCCTCGCGGTCCCGCGGCGGCTCGGCTACGAGGTCGAGTACCGCCGCGCCGAGCGGCCCGCGGCGCTTACGTCTCGATAACCGACACGGTCGAAACTGCGACTTGCGCTGCGGCTTCGAGGTCCGCAACCTGGATTCATGCCCGAGGCGGTGATCAATCGCGACGAGGTCATTGGTCTACTCTTCAACGTGAGCGACATCGCTGTAACGCTCACCAGGATCGACCGACGTTTGGCAGAGGACGATGGCGAAGAAGAAGAAACTGACGAAGGCTGAACGCGAAGAGATGAACGCACACCACGCGCGAGTCCTCGCAAACGCGGAGCGCACCCGCAAGCTCGCCGAGCAAGCGCAGGCGAAGCTCGACGCGCAGCGCGCGAGCGAGTAGACCACTCGCTTGAACGACGCGATCAGCCTGACGCAGCTGGGCTGGACGTAAGTCGTACAGTTCGGACGTGCGCTTCTCCCTGGCGCTGCTGATCCTCGTCGCGGCTCTGAGTGCGTGTGGCTCGAGTAGCAGCAAGCGGCACGACCAGACCCCGACGAGCGCATCGTCGTCGCCTGCCGCAGCAAGCAGGATCAAGCGCTGCGTCGGCCTGCTGCTGCGGAATGCGACGCTGACCGCGGCCAACACCGCGGCTGCTCACCGTTACGTGCGGAAGATGTACTGCGCTCGCTTCGAGAACAGGGGCTGGGTGTACGAGGATGGTGCGCTCAGCATCTCGGCCGAGATCTGGCTGAGATGCCGCGCGAGCACCAGGGGAGAGCCGTCGCAGAACGTGTCCTGCGCTACAGACCAGGTCGGCGGCGTCCAGACGCTCGATTGCGCCCTTCTCCATGACGTCAGACGGAGCGAAGTTCGCGCCTACCTCGATCTCCTTCAGAAGACGGGGCCGGTCAAGTGTGATGACGGAGCCGCACTCGAAGACCTGGGAGTCCCGTGAGCGAGGTCAGACGGTGGCTTCGACGCGCGCTCGCTGCTGAGCGACCCGTTTCTACAGTCACCCGACGACCACGTGCGCTTGGTTTTTCAGGAATGCCCTGGAGCCCAGACTTACGGATGACGCTCGTCGTAACGCGGGAGACCGTCATCCGGGATCTCATCCCAGGGCGCCCGCGACGCGACGAAGGTGCGGAACTGCGGCCGGATGCCAGGGTCGGCGTCGAGCGAGCCGAGGCGGATCGCTACTTCTTCACCCTCCGGCCAATCTCCGCCGAACAAACTGGAGCCGCAGACCGAGCAGAAGGCCTTCACGCGTCCATCGTCCGGACTGAAGACGCGGATCAGCTCCTCCCCGGCAAGCAGGCGGAACCCCTCCCGCGGGACGCGTCCCTGGGTTCCGCCGAAGGCGCCCGAGTGCTTTCTGCAGCGTGAACAGTGGCAGTGATTGGCCCAGTGAAACGGCGCCGTCACCTCGAAGCGCACCCCGCCACAGAGGCACGAGCCGCGGAGCGGGCTGTCGGGGCTCGGCTCTGTGGCCACGTCAAGCCGACCGTATCAGGAGCCGACCTACACGCATCCTCGCCTGGGCCAGTGTGCGGGAATGTCACCCGACGGAGGTCAGCGAAAGAGGTCGCGGACGGCGCCGCGAAGTGCGTAGGCGCTCTGACGCAGGGACGTGGGAAAGGTGTCGTCGTGACTCTGGCGTGTCGTGTGGTTCAAGAAGTCGGCAAGGCGCCGCGCCTCGGCAGGATCGAGAGAGGTAACCGCCTGAGCAGCGTCGCGGCCCCAGAAGCTGAACCGGATATGTCGTGGTTGCGTCAGGTAGGCCGAGACGCGGAGCCAGCCGTCGCCGAGATCCGTGACGCCGCGGAAGTGCTCGACAACCTTGCGCCGTAGCTGCATCCCGCAGTTGGGACAGAACCGGAAGTCCGGCTCGGCCTCACGTCCACATGAGGGACACGCTTCCAACCGCGTACTCCTTCCCGGTCGCGAGGTTTAAGTACCGTCGATTACCGGCCGTGTCAAGGGCTGGCCACCTCTCCCCACGCGCAGGCTCTCTGACGTGGGCGAGTGCGCGAGCTGACGCCTGATGGTGCTCGGGTGCCGCGGGGAAGCCCAAATCGCCGAGGAGCAAAGCGACGAGGATGGGGGTCTGCGATTTGGGCGCGGGGGCCCGCGGTGCCCGATCGCCGACCTGGTGAGTGTGGGCGCTGGTCGTGGCGTTGGCGGCAGGGGCGCGCTGGCGGTTGACGCGGGGCGCTACCCGGCAGGGTTGGCCCCGCGCGGCCGCGGCGCGCTGGTCTTACTTCACTTGAATATGCAACGAAACTCGGGTGGGGTTAGAGGGGCCGGGCCGCGGCGTCGGTGGAGTGCAACGAAACTCAGCCGGAGTGCAAAAGTCCCTGCAAAAGTGCATATTTGCACTTCAGACAACGAGCAATAAGGCGGCTCTTCTGCATCGCCCAGTCAAAGCCGGGCCTAGCCGTTGGGGGGTTGCGGTCCGGCTCGGGTCGGTAGCTTGCTGTGTTAGCGCCCATAGTTCCGGGGCAGTCCATGGTGTGAGTGGGGCTCCCGGGGTCGGCGCGACGGGTTCGGTGGGGATTCTCCTACCGGGTTCGTGAGGCCACTGCACTCACCAGCCGCGCAACCGCTGCGCGGGATCCGGTTTCCGGCTGGTGGGAGGTGTCGTGGTGGCTCGCTCGGTTGCTCGCAAGTTGTGGTCGTTCTCGCTCTACCCGGAGGCGGCAGAGGGCGGTGGTTCGCTGTCGGTGCGGCGGCTGGTGGTTCCGTCGGGGCGACCGCCGAACGTGGTGCGTGCGCGGGAGGAGGCGGCGCGGCGGGCGCGGGCCAAGATCCGCCGCTACGGGGCGGCCAACCGGCTCAACCGGCTCGGCACGCTCACCTATCGCGGCGAGGGCTGCCACGATCCGCGGCGGCTGCGAGCGATCTGGCCGCGTTCTTCCGCGAGCTGCGCGCGGGCTTGGCGGCGGGGCGTTCCCGTATCTGTGGGTGCCGCAGTGGCATCCGGGCGGGCACGGTCTGCACGTGCACTTCGCGGTCGGCCGCTTCGTGCCGCGTCGTCTGATCGAGCGCTGCTGGGGACAGGGGTTCGTGCACATCAAGCTGCTCGATGGTCTGCCGGTCGGCTCGGGCGCGCTCGAGGAGGCGCGGCTGGCGGCCCGCTACCTGGCCGGCTACGCGGGGCGGGATCTCGGGGACGAGCGCCGGCTGGCCGGCCTGCACCGCTACGAGGTCGCGCAGGGCTTCCAGCCGGAGAAGATGCCGCTGCTACGGCGTCTCGGCGGAGGACGTGATCGGAGCGCGCGTCCGGGGTGATGGGCTCGGAGCCGGAGCGGGTCTGGTTGTCGTCGTCGGTGGAGGGCTGGCGTGGGCCGCCGGCCTGCTGGTGTGCCTGGGCTGGATGATCAGCTGCGGGCTCAGGCGCAGGCTTGGGCAGAGGAGACGGCGCTCGCGCAGGGTCTGCCGGCGAGGGTGAGCGACCACGACGTGCTGCGCGACGTGGCGGCGCTGCTCGGGCTGAAGGGCTCAGTAGCGCCAGAGCGGCGGTCAGGCGCGCGGGGTCGAAGCGGTTGAAGCCGCGCCGACCGGGGCCGACGACGACGTGCTGGAGTAGCGCTGCGACGATCTCCTTCTGGCGGCTGAGGGTCATCGTCTCCCACTGCTCGCGCAGCTCCTTGGCGTTGCCGAGATGCGGGGTTAGCTGGGCGGTGCGGTTGATCGCGGCGAGGCGGCTCTTGGCGAGGTCGAGGCGCTTCTCGATCGGGGCGCGAGCCTTGACCCACTCGCGCCGCGTGATCTCGCCTTCGGCCCACAGCTCGGCCAGCTCGTCGAGCTTCTCCTGGGCGCGCTCGACCTCGGCCTGCCACTCCTCGCCGGCGGGATCGGTCGAGACGCTGCCGTTCAGGGCTCGCGCAAGCTCGGGCGAGTCGAGCCGGTGCAGGACGGCCTCGACCACGAACTGCTCGAGCGGCTCGGCCATGATCGTCACCTTGCCGCAGCCGCCGAAGTTCGGGCCGCTGGCGCAGACGTAGCGGCGGGCGCCATCGTCGCGCGGGCGCGAGACGAGCGTTGCTGCCGCAGTGGTGGCAGCGCAGCAGCGAGGCGAGCAGGTAGCGGCGGGCGCTGCGGTTCGTGCGCCGGTCGGGGTCGTTCAGCTTCGCGCGCAGGCGCTGCGTCTCCGCCGGCGGTGATGATCGCCGGCCACTCCGCCTTGGCGACGATCTCGCCGCGGTGCTCGCGCTGGCCGCTGATCCGGCCGGAGATCAGGATCCGCTTGAGCGTCTGCGACTTCCAGGGGCTGCCGGTCGACGGTCGGGATCGCCACGCTCGTTGAGGTCGAGGCAGAGGGCGCGCAGGGAATCGCCGGCCAGGGCGCGCTGGGCGCACTCGCGGATGATCGCCGCCTCGTCGGGGCGGATCGTCGCGGCGGTCGGCCTCGAACCCGAAGGGTCGAGTGCCACCGCCGGAGAGCCGGCCGGCCTGGGCGAGCTCCTCGTGCTTGCGGCGGATGCGGCGGCTCTTGTCGTCGCTCTCCTTCTTGGCCACTGCGCCCTGGATCCTGGCGATCAGCTGGCCGTCGTGGGTCGAGAGGTCGACGTCGCCGGTCACGGTCGCGAGCTTCACCTGCTGGCGCTGGCAGAGGTCGATGAAGTCCTCCAGCTCGCGCGGGTGGCGGTGCAGGCGGTCGGCGTGGTAGACGAGGATCGCCTCGACCACTCCGGCCTCGATTTCCTCCAGCATGCGCGCGTACTGCGGGCGCGGCTTGCCGCTGTAGGCGCTGATGTCGGCGTCGACGTAGCGCTCGACCACCTGCCAGCCCTTCTGCTCGGCCAGCTGCTCGCAGTCGGCCAGCTGCCGGCTGATCGCGAGGTTGTCGCCCTCACGGTCGGAGGAGATGCGCGCGTAGATGCCGGCTCGGAGGTCACTCATCAGACAGTAGTGCATCAGGGGACATTTGCACACTCTGGCATGGGCCAGCGTGCTTGACGCCTGACGGCAAAGGTCAGACGGTAGCTTCGACCCGCGCGACGAAGCGGAGTTCGGGGACCTCGTCGAGCTCGCCGACCTCCTGGGCCAGCTCGAGGAAGGTGAGCAGCCCCGCGCGCTCGCGTGGGCCGAAGCGGTAGCGCAGCTTCTCGAAGTAGCGCGCCAGGAAGCCGGGCGGATAGCCGTACCGCTCGCTCGACTCGTACGCGAGCTGCTCGGGCTCGGCGCGGGCCATGCGAACGGACTCGACCAGCTCCTGCTCGAGCTCCAAAAGCCCGGGCGGCCCCGGATCGGCGCAGGCCCAGACGGCGAAGACCATCGGCAGCCCGGTCCGCTCGAGCCAGAGGCGGCCGAGGTCGTAGTGCGGGGTCGGATCCTCGAACGCGCTCTTGAGCGCCGCGTCGCCGATCAGCAGCTTCGCGTCGGCCTCCTCGCCGAGCGGCACGTGCGCGGCCTCGGGGAGCAGCACCTTCGTCAGGACGACCGAGGTCGCGCTTTCGGGGGTGACCGCGACAGTACGCACCTGTTCGAGGGGCTTTCGCGCGACCAGCTGGATCGAGTCGACGGCGCCCTCGGAGGAGACGCAGATGCGGGGCAGCAGCCGCAGCCGGTCGGCGTTGCGCGCGTACTCGATCGAGGAGATCGGTGCGAGGTCGATCTCGCCCGCGATCAGCCGCGCGTTCAGGTCGGTCGGCACGCCCTGCACCTCGTCCACCTCGGCGTCGAGCCGGTAGAAGACCGGCGCCATGTTCACGTAGGAGATGCGCCCGAGCCGGATCGGCATCAGGACTCCCGGTCCACGACAGCGTCGGTCAGGGCCTCGAGCTCCTCGCGGCGCAGGTGCCCGTCGAGGCACGCGCGGGCGCGGCGCGCGTAGTCGAGCGCGACCACGCGCGAGCGGTCGAGCGCGTCAGTCTCTCCCACGCGGATCAGCGCGCCGTTCAACGGCCCTCCGGCGAGCGCTCGCCGCACGGACTCGTCCTCGCGCGCGGCCAGGATGAGCGGCAGCGTCGGCGTTCCTTCGCGCAGGTCGGTGCCTGCGATCTTGCCGGTCTCGATCGTCTCGCCCGAGCAGTCGAGGATGTCGTCCGCGATCTGGAAGGCGATTCCCAGCGCGAGGCCGAACTCGCCGAGGCCGCGGTCGCCGCCGCTGCCGAGCAGGCAGGCCGCCTCGAAGAGCTTTCCGGTCTTGAGCGCGCAGCGCTCGAGATAGGCCTCGACCGTCGTCTCGGGATCGTGCGTCTGCGCCCGCTGCAAGGCCTCCCCGCGGGCGAGCGCCAGCGTCGCGTCCGCGAGGAAGCTGACCGCAGGATGGTCGCCGGTCGCCGCCAGCTCGGCGAACGCGCGCGCGAACAGGTAGTCGCCGGCGGCGCGGGCCGCCTCGGGGCCGTAGCTCGACCAGGCCGCCGCCCGGCCGCGCCGGTACTCGGCCTGGTCGATCAGATCGTCGTGGACGAGCGTCGCCGTGTGCACGAGCTCGACGGCCGCCCCGGCCGCAAGTGACGGCTCGCCCTCGGGCGCGGTGAGGAAGACGAGCAGCGGCCGCAGCCGCTTCCCGCCGGCAGCGAGCGCCTCCGCGCCGACCTTGGCAACCAGGCCCGGGCACGCATCGACCGCCGCCGTCAGGCGCTCGTCCAGGCCGTCGAGGTACTCGTCCAGCCCCGGGCTCTCGCGGATCGTCGCGAGGCTCACACGCGCACCTTTTCGCCGAGGGCGTGTCGACTGGTCAGATCAGACGGCCGAACGGGCAAAGCCCGCCCGGCCTGATTGAGACGACGCTTGCGTCGTCTCACGCGGACGCTCCGGTGTGCAGGGCCACGATCCCGCCCGCGAACAGGCGGTAGCGAACGTCCTCGAAGCCGGCCGCGCGCATCAGCTTCGCGAGATCCTCGGGGCCCGGGAAACGACGCACGCTCGCCGGCAGGTAGCTGTAGGCACCGCCGCCCGGCAGCACCTTCCCGAGCAAGGGTACGACCCGGTCGAACCAGACGCGGTAGAACGGCGCGAGCCGGCCGCTCGGCTGGGTGATCTCGAGCACGCCCAGCCGTCCTCCCGGTCGCAGCACGCGCCGCAGCTCGGCGAGCCCACGCTCGAGCTCGGCGAGGTTGCGAACCCCGAACCCGACCGTGGCCGCGTCGAACGAGCCGTCCTCGAACGGAAGCTCGAGCGCGTCGCCCTGAACCCAATTCACCTCGCTCGACTTCTTGCGGGCGCGGGCGAGCATGCGCTCCGAGAAGTCCAGGGCCGTCACGCGGCCGCCCGCCCGCACCGAGGCGAGCGCCAGATCGCCGGTTCCGCAGCAAGCGTCGAGCACGCGGTCGCCGGGCCGGACGACGGCGGCCGCCGTCTCCGCCCGCCAGCGCCGGTCGAGGCCCGCGGTCATCACGCGGTTCATGGCGTCGTAGACCGGCGCGATCCGGTCGAACATCGCGCGGACACCCTCGGCCGGGAGCGTGCCTGCCCGCGTGGTCATTCCTGGCCCCAGCGCCGCGCCGCGTGGTGCTCGAGCCCGAGCTGGTCGAGACAGCGCGCGACGACGAAATCGACCAGGTCGTCCACGGACTCGGCTCCGTGGTAGAAGCCCGGCGCCAGGAAGAGCAGGGTCGCGCCGGCCTGCTTGACGCGAAGCATGTTCTCGAGGTGGATCAGCGAGAGCGGCGTCTCGCGCGGGCAGAGCACGAGCTTCCGCTCCTCCTTGAGCGCGACGCTGGCCGCCCGCTGGATCAGGTTCGTCATCGCACCCGAGGCGATCGTGCCGAGCGTGCCCATCGAGCACGGGCAGATGACGTAGGCGTCGACCCTCGCCGAGCCGCTCGCGTAGGGCGCGTGCCAGTCGCGCTCGTCGTAGAGCGTCACCGCGTCGCGCACCGGCTCGGTCAGCCGCGCGATCGTCTCGTCGTACGAGAGCCGCGCGTCGCCGTAGAGCTCGGTCGCGAGCACCTCGACCCCCGCGCGCGACGCGCAGAGGCCGATCTCGCAGTCCGCGCCTGGCGAGCGCCTCCAGGAGGCGGGCCGCGTACGGCGCCCCCGACGCGCCCGTGATCCCGAGGAAGACGTGCACCGGCTAGCCGCCCTTCGACGCCTCGAGGAACGCGGCCAGCTTGTGCAGGTTGTCGTCTCCCAGCGCCTGGAACGAGGGCATCGGCGAGCCCGGGTTCACGCAGCTCGGGCACTTCAGGTGGTCGATCTGGAACTGGACGCCCTTGCCCTTCGCTCCCTCGGCGGAGAGGTCCGGCGCGCCGAGGTTCTGCCCACCCGTGCCGAGGTAGGTGTGGCAGTTCGTGCAGCCCGACTGGGCGAACAGCTTCGCGCCGGCGATCGCGTCGGCGTTGCCCTGGAACCCCTGCTTCGCGGCCCAGCTCGGGACGGCGGCCTCGATCTCGCTCGCGATCGGCTCCTTCGCGACCGCGCCCTTGTAGGTGAGGTCGGCCATGGCCAGCACGGTCAGGGCCGCCGCCACGATCACGACCGGGCGGCGAGACAGCCGCCGCTCCGTGCTGCGATCGAAGAAGGGCAGCGCGAGGAGCAGAATCAGGGCGAGCGTCGGGATCCCGACGGTGGCCAAGATCACCGACTCGGGCCACTTGAAGATCCGCAGCAGATAGAAGAGGAAGTAGAAGTACCAGTCGGGGCGCGGCACGAACGTCCTCGTACCCGGGTCGGCCTCGGGCCCGAGCAGCGAGCCGAGGATGTCCGTGTACTTCCAGACGATCGAGAGCCCGATGATCACGCACACCACGACGAGGCTCATGACCGTGTCGTGGAACATCGCGTACGGGAAGAACGGCTTCCCGCGCTCCTCGACGTCCTCCTTGTAGCGCTTGAAGTCCGCGCGGCGTCGGTCGATCGAGCTCATTCCGTCGGCCTCCTCGGCAGGCCCGTCCGCGGTCGCGGCTGGACGAGCCCGGCCCTCGACGGCGGCGGCTCGGGCTCGCGCTCCTGGCCCGCCGCCTCGTCGGACCACGGCGGCGAGGAGACGCCCAGCCGGATGACGAGGTACAGGTGTAGGCCGATCAGCGCCATCAGGGCGCCGGGCACGACCAGCATGTGCAGCGAGTAGAAGCGCGCGAGCGTGTCAGGCCCGATCTCGGCGCCGCCGCGTAAGAGCGAGGCGAGGAACGGGCCGAGGAACGGCGCCGTCCCGTTGATGTTGATCGCGACGACCGTCGCCCAGTACGCGGTCTGGTCGAACGGGAGCAGGTACCCGGTCAGCCCCTCCATGAGGCCGGTCGCGAGCAGGAGCACGCCGATGATCCAGTTCAGCTCGCGCGGGTACTTGTAGGCGCCGAACAGGAACACGCGCCCCATGTGCAGGAACATCAGGATGATGAAGACGCTCGCGCCCCAGCGGTGCATCCCGCGCACGAGCCAGCCGAGCGTGACGTCGTTGGTGATGTGCTCGACCGAGCTGTGCGCTTCCGCGGGAGACGGTTTGTAGTACATCGCCAGGATCACGCCGGTCACGAGCTGGACGATGAAGGCGGTCAGCGTCGCCGAGCCGAGCGTGTGGAACCAGTTCGTGTCGCCCGGGACCTTGCGGAAGAGGAAGTACTTGATCCCGCCGACGAGGCCCGAGCGCTCCTCGAGCCAGTCGAGCGGGTACATGACGACCTGTTTGGTCTTGCTCTCCTTGCGCGCCATCAGTGCGGCGGCTGGATCGGGTAGACCAGCGCCTCGGGGCCGTCGATGTGCTGTCCGGGGCCGGCGAGGCCGTAGGCCTTGATCTTCGCGTTCGCGCCCGTGCCGTCGACCTCGGCCACGCTGAAGAGGTTCCCGAGGACCAGGCGGCCGTTGACGATCGAGAACTCGTAGCGGTTGAGCGCATGCGTGGGCGGGCCGGCGATCCGGTTCCCCTCCTGGTCGTACGACCCGCCGTGACAGGGGCAGATGAAGCCGGCCGCCGGCAGCGACGGCGTCAGCGCCACCTCGCCGTTCTGGGTGGTGACCTTTGTCTCCTTGTTGTCGAACGTCGGCCCGCCGGGCTGCACGGGACAGCCGAGGTGAACGCAGCGGTTGGAGATGCACGTGAAGCTCGGCTGGCCGTTCAGCTGGCCGTTGTTGCGGATGAACGCCGAGCGGTTCGAGATGTCACCCTGCGCAGGATCGGTCTGGAAGGTTGCGACCATGTACTGGCCCTCGGGGAAG
>CAVVBZ010000002.1:0-135000 GCA_963746635.1 uncultured Actinomycetes bacterium
TGGTTGGAGTCGTTGGTCAGGTTCACGTCGGGGACCTGCGAGATGCCGATCGGGACGTTCCCGCCATGGTAGAGCTGGACGAAGAAGAAACCGGTGATCCCGAGCGCCAGGAAGTTCATCGCCATGCCGACCACGATCTGGTCGGCGCGGAGGTGGATCGCGAAGAAGGCCAGCACGAGCGCGAGTGCACCGCCGGCCGCCATGGCGATCGCGAGGCCGCCTACCCAGGTGCCCGTTTTGTCGGCGCCCCAGATCCCCCAGAAGGCTCCCATCAGCATCATCCCCTCGAGGCCGATGTTCACCACGCCCGAGCGCTCGGAAAAGATTCCGCCCAGTGCGGCGTACGTGAGCGGCGTCGAGAACACGAGCATCGAGGCGATCAGGCTCGCAGTGAAGACCTGGTCGAGGTTGCCCGAGCTCGAGCGCGTCGCGAGGTCGGCGAGGCCGAGGCCTATCACCCCCGAGGCGATCGCTCCCCAGCTGACCCGTCCGCCGCCGCGGCTCGCCGAGGCGACCCCGAAGAGCACCGCGAGCATCCCGGCGACGATCGGCCACGTGATCGAGCGCGCCTCGACAGGCGGAATCGTCAATGTGAAGGCGAGGACGCCAAGAACGATCCCGATGATTCCGAGCGCCCTCGCGTCCAGCAGCCGGGAGCGAAGGACGCGGTCGACACCGCCTGCGTAGGTGCTCACGTCGTCGTCGCCTCCGCCGCTTCGACCGGTGGACGGCGCTCCCGGCGCAGCTTCCGCCGCGCATTCCAGACAGCGAGGATCAGGACGTCGGCGCCGACGAAGAGCACGACAAGCCCCTGGATGATCTCGGTCAGGTGGCCCGCCAGGCTGGGGTCGATCACGTTGGACTGCAGGCCGTGCGTCGTCCCGAACAGGAGCGCGCCGAAGAGCAACGCGGCGATGCCGACGCCGACCGCCGTGTTTCGGCCGAGGAGGGCGACGGCGATCCCGAGGAAGCCGATCGAGGAAGCCTGTACGTCGGAAGTGCCGAAGCGGAACAGGTAGCCGACCATGTCGATGCCACCCGCGAGCCCGGCGAAGGCGCCCGAGATCGCCATCGCGCGAATGTAGTTGGTGCGTACTCGGATGCCGCCGTAAGCGGCCGCGTCCGGGTTGTAGCCGACCGCGCGCACCTCGTAGCCGAGGGTGGTCCGGTTGAGGATCAGCCAGAAGACGACGAGCGCGCCGATCGCGATGAAGAAGCCGATGTGGAGACCCTGCAAGACCGGGTTGCCCCAGAAGACCGGCAGTTTCGCGCTGGCGGCGACGTCGCCGGAGATCGGGATGTCGAGAGGCTTGTTCTGTGCGCCCTGCAGCGGACCGCCCTGCTGGAAGAGATAGCTGCCGAGCCAGTAGGCGACCCAGTTGAGCATGATCGTCGTGATCACCTCGTGGGCGCCGACGGCCGCTTTCAGGAACCCTGCGATCCCTGCCCAGACGGCGCCGGCGAGCGCCGCTCCTCCGATCGCCAGCAGGAGGTGCGCCGGGCGGGCGAGGTGGACGAACGAGATGCCGATCCAGTTGGCGCAGAAGAGCCCGACGAAGTACTGGCCCTGGCCGCCGATGTTGAAGAGGCCGCAGCGGAAGGCGAACGCGACGGCGAGCCCCGTCAGGATGAGTGTCGTCGTGATCAGGAGGGTCTGGGTCATGTGGTACGTCGTCAGCTGCGTGGTGTTCGTCTGCCACGGGTGAGCGAGCCAGTTCAGGCCGGCGCCCTTGACGATGTCCCGATAGGCCAGGAACGGGTTGTGACCGGTCGCCAGCACCACGAGCCCGCCGATCGCGAAGGCAAGGAGCGCGGTGAAGATCGGTGTCACGATCCCGCCGGCTCGGTGGGCCAGGCCCAGCCGCGCGACGAACGTCGCGGGCGGAGCGTCGCCGGTGTCTTCCGGCGCCGGCGGCGGCGCCTGCGGTGGAGGCTCGCTCATGCTGCCTCGTCTCGCTTGCCTGCGCCGAGCATCTCCAGCCCGATCTCCTCCTCGGTTACGGCTCCGGTGTGCTCGCCGACGATCCGGCCCTCGTACATGACCAGGATCCGGTCGGAGAGCGACATGATCTCGTCCAGTTCGAGCGAGATGAGCAGAATCGCCCTGCCCTCGTCGCGCTCCTCGACCAGTCGCCGGTGCAGATACTCGATCGCGCCCACGTCGAGCCCGCGGGTCGGCTGCGCCGCGACCAGAACCTTCGGGTCGCGCGCGACCTCCCTCGCCGCCACGAGCTTCTGCTGATTGCCGCCCGAAAGGGCGCTTGCTTGCGTGCCCGGCCCGCCGCCACGCACGTCGAACTCCTTGATCAGACTCCGAGCCCGCGCGACGAGCCTTCCCGGGAAGAGCCAGCCCCAGCGCGAGGCGGGCGGGTAGCAGTAATCGTGCAGCGCGATGTTCTCCGCGATCGAGAACTCGAGAATCAGCCCGCGCCGCTGCCGGTTCTCCGGGATATGGCCGACCCCGGCGTCGAGCATCCTGCGGGCGCTGGCGTGCCCGATCTCGCGTCCGCCGACGATCACCCGGCCCTCCTCGACCCGACGCAGGCCCGTGATCGCCTCGATCAGCTCGCTCTGCCCGTTTCCTTCCACCCCGGCGATACCGACAATCTCGCCCGCGTGCACCTGCGAACGAAACCCCCCGCACAGCCGGCAAGCCGCGCTCGTCGGCTACCTGCAGGCTTTCGACCTCGAGCAGTGTCTCCCCCACCTGCGGCGGTGTCTTGTCCACCCGCAACAGCACCTCGCGCCCGACCATCATCCGCGCGAGACCCGCCTCGGTAGCGCCAGCCCGCGGGACCGTGTCGATCTTCTTGCCGCGCCGCAGGACGGTGATGCGGTCGGCGATCTCGAGCACCTCGTTCAGCTTGTGGCTGATGAAGATGATCGAGGTTCCGTCTGCCTGGAGGCTCCTGACGATCTCGAACAGCTCGCCTGCCTCCTGCGGAGTCAGCACCGCCGTCGGCTCGTCGAGAATCAGAATCTCCGCGCCGCGGTAGAGCGCTTTCAGGATCTCGACGCGTTGCTCCTGGCCGACGCTGATGTTCTCGACCTTGGCTTCAGCGTCGACGGTCAGCCCGAAGCGGGCGGAGATCTCGCGCACCCGTTCGACGGCGGCGTCGCGGTCGAGCAGCACGCCTGCCGTCGTCGGCTCGACCGCGAGGACGATGTTCTCCGCGACGGTCATCACGGGGATCAGCATGAAGTGCTGATGCACCATGCCGATGCCGACGTCGATCGCGTCCTTGGCGGAACCGAACACGACCTGCTTTCCACCCACCAGGATCTCGCCCTCGTCGGGCTTGTACAGCCCGTAGAGGATGTTCATGAGCGTCGACTTGCCGGCGCCGTTCTCGCCAAGGAGAGCATGCACCTCGCCACGCCGGAGGTCGAAGTCGACCTGGTCGTCGGCCACGACGCCGGGGAACCGCTTCGTGATGCCCCGCATCTCAAGAACCGTCGACGCCTCCACCGCCTGCGGATTCTATGGGGGAGGGACGGACGGCTTCCCCGAGAGCCGCCCCGCGCGCCTGGCGAAAGGCGAAGGGCGGGCCTGGAGGCCCGCCCTTCGGGTCAAATCGACCGAGCTAGAGCGCCTTCGGAGGCTTGACCTTGTGCTTGATGATGAGCTTCTTGAGGTTGTTCATCCGCTTGATGAACAGCTTCGGCACGGTCGGGTTGATCTTGCCGACGCTCATGCCGCCGTTGGCGAGGTTGTAGAGCACATTCTTCCCGCCCTTGAACTTGCCGCTCTTGACCTGCTTGACGGCCAGGAAGACGCCGTTGTCGACGCGCTTGACCCCGCTCGTCAGGACACGCTTGGAGTCCTTGTACTGGTCCTTGTCGACCCCGATGCCCCAGATGTGGTGCGCTGCGGCCGCGTTCAGGGTGCCGAGGCCGCAGCCGCCGGCAACCTGGAACAACACTTTCGCGCCCTGCGCAATCTGGTTCTCCGCGACCGTCTTGCACTTGTCGGCCGCGACGAAGTCCTGCGAGTAGCCGATCAGAACCTTGACGTGCTTGTTGTAGCGATGCGCACAGAAGCGGTAGCCGGCGATCCAGATGTCGACCGGCGGGATCTTGAGTCCGCCGACCGCGCCGATGACCTGCTTGCCACCCATCTTCTTGGCCATCTCCGCTGCCAGGTAGCCGACGAGGCAGCCCGACTCGTTCGCCGCGTAGGTCAGCCCCTCGACATTGCTTCTGCCGTTGAACGGAGCCCCGGTGACGTCGTAGTCGGTGATCGCAAAGTGGCGGGTCGGGTACTGCTGCGCGACGGTGTTCTCCGCGTCGGCGAGCAGGAACCCGGCCCCGATGATGATGTTCGCGTTGGCCTGAGCGGCCTGCAGCAGATTCGGCGTGTAGTCCGCCGGCGAGTTCGACTGCAGCGCCAGCTTCTTGACCTTGAGCTGCTTCACCGCCTTGTTCAGCCCTTCGAGCTGAGACTGGTTGAAGGAGCGGTCGTTGAACTTGCCGATGTCGCTGATGAGCGCCGCCAGAATTGTCGCCTTCTGCGCCTTCGGCGAGGCATTACTCGAGCTGCTGCCGACGAGCGCGGCGAGCGACCCGAGCAGCACCACGACCAGCGCCGCGGCGAGTATTGACGTACGTCGTGAAACCCTCACTTGCCCTCCCTGGTTAAAACGCCTGTCGTCCCCATAGACGAAAGCCTGTCCGTCTCAAGAGACGTTCGATCCTAACCCGAAGTTAGCGGCACTGTGAAGGGCGCGGGCCCTAGAGAGCGTCGCTGAGCTCCGCCAGGACGGCCTCGTCCACGAGCACGCGCCGCGGCTTCGAGCCTTCGTAGCCGGAGATGATCCCGCGGCGCTCGAGCATGTCGATCAGGCGTCCTGCGCGGGTGTAGCCGACGCGCAACCGGCGCTGCAGCAACGAGACCGACGCCGTCTGCGTCTGGACGACCACTTCGATCGCCTTGTCGAGCAGCGGGTCCTCGTCGGGATCGAACTCTTCGTCGCCGCCGTCCGTATCGGCCGAAGCGGGCTCGGGTGCCTCCAGCAGCGACTCGTCGAGCTCCTGCTCGCGCTGGCCGCGACATTGCTCGACGACGAGCGCGATCTCCTCCTCGCTCACATAGGCGCCCTGGAGCCGCTGCAGGCGGGAGGTCCCGAGCGGCTTGAAGAGCATGTCGCCCTGGCCGAGGAGGCTCTCGGCGCCGGCCTGGTCGAGAATCACACGCGAGTCGGTCTGGCTGGAGACGGCGAACGCGATCCGGCTCGGGACGTTGGCCTTGATCATCCCGGTGATGACGTCCACGGAGGGGCGCTGCGTGGCGAGCACGAGATGGATACCGACGGCGCGACTCTTCTGCGCGAGGCGGATCACGCAGTCCTCCACGTCCTGGGGCGAGATCATCATCAGGTCGGCGAGCTCGTCGATCACGACGAGCAGATACGGCAGCTGCGCCTCTCCGCGTGAGCGAAGCGCGCGGTTGGCCTCGGGCAGGTTGCGCGCGCGAACGGCCGAGAGGCGCTCGTAGCGGCGCTCCATCTCGGCGACCACGTTCCTGAGGACGGCCGCGGCCTCCTTCGGGCTCGAGACCACCGGAGTGAGCAGGTGCGGGATCGACTCGTAGTAGCCGAGCTCGATCCGCTTCGGGTCGATCAGGATCATGCGCACGTCGTCGGGGGTCGCGCGCAGGAGCACGGAGGTCAGGATCGTGTTGATGCAGCCCGACTTGCCCGAGCCGGTCGTGCCGGCGATCAGCATGTGCGGCATCCGGGAGAGATCGGTCCAGACGGCCTGGCCCGAGATGTCCTTGCCGAGCCACACCGACAGCGGGCTCGCGGTCTGCGGGAGGTCGTCGTAGATGTCGCCGAGCGTGACGAGGTTCGGGCTCGGGTTGGGCAGCTCGACGCCCACGGCCTGCTTGCCTGGAATCGGCGCGAGGATGCGGATCTCGGTCGTCGCAAGCGCGTACGAGAGGTCGTCCTTCAGCGCGGCGACCTTCGAGACTTTCGTCCCGGGCGCGAGCTGGAGCTCGAAGCGCGTCACGCGCGGGCCCGAGATCTGGCCGACCATCGTCGCCTCGACGCCGAAGTTGGCAAGCGTCTGCACGAGGGCCTCCGCGATCCGCGCGCCGTGGTCGCTGTTGGGGCCGCTGCCGGGCGGCGAGGCCCGCAACAGCTCGCGGTCGGGAAGGTGATAGTCGGGCGCGGGCTCGGCGGTGACGTCGAACAGGCTCGTCTGGTCGGGGCCTTCTGCAGGCTCGGGCTCGGCCACGAGCAGGGGCGGCGGCTCGCTTCCCGAGAGGATGTCCGGAAAGTCGTGTGTCCCGTCGATCGGCGGCGCGAGCGGTCTTGCCGCCAGATCGGGAGCCGCGCCCTCGATCACGCGCAGCGGCGGGACCCGCTCGGCCCGGCGGCGTGAACGCTCTGCGCGCGATTCCAGCACGTGCGTCGTCGAACGGCGCAGGATCGCCCCGATCGAGGCGCCGGTCAGAAGAAGCACGCCGGCGAGCAGCGCCAACGCGCCGACGATGGCGACACCTGTGCCGCCCAGCGCGAGCCCGAGGCCGCCGCCGAGGACGGTCCCGAGATAACCCCCGTTGCTGCTGCCGAGTGTGATCAGGAGGCCGATCGAGAGCACGGCGAGCCCCGTTCGGAACGGCCGGACCTCGACGAGGTCGCTCTTCGCCACCATCAGCAGTCCGACGATCGCGAGGGCGGCCGGCAGCGCGAACGAGGCAGCGCCGATCAGCGCCTCGAGCCCGTCGCCGATCCAGCCGCCCACGTACCCCCCGTTCCAACCGATCCAGAGCACCGCTGCGAGGAACGCGCCCAGCGCGACGAGCCCGAGCCCGATCAGCTCGGGATGGTGGTGCCCACGCGTTGTGCTCGCGCGCTTCTTGCGCTTGACGCGCTTCGGCATGCGCGGCTTGAGCGTGCGTCTCTTGCGACGGCGCGCCATCGTCGCGCCTGCTTCGACGGGCCCGACGTAAGACCTCTAAGGCGTCGCTTGCGATGCCGACCAGAGGCCATGCCGGCTTTGCCGGTGTGGCCGTCTTCAGCGTCGCTTGCGATGCCGACCAGAGGCCATGCCGGCTTTGCCGGTGTGGCCGTCTTCAGCGTCGCTTGCGATGCCGACCAGAGGCCATGCCGGCTTTGCCGGTGTGGCCGTCTTCAGCGTCGCTTGCGATGCCGACCAGAGGCCATGCCGGCTTTGCCGGTGTGGCCGTCCTTAGCGTGGCTTGCGTCGCCGGCGTCGCCGTCGCTATCCGCGTTGCTTCTTGAGCTTCTCGGCCGCGCGCCGCTGGGCGCGGTTCATCGGCTCCGGGGTGGCTCCCTGCTCGCTAGCGGCCTCGAGCCACGCCTGGCGCTCGGCTGCGCTGAGGCGCGAGAGCGCCTGCTGGGCCTTCATCGGGTCGCGGGTCGCCCCCGAGCGCTCGAGCTTCGCCACGGCGCTCGCAAGCTCGGGATTCTGCCGCTCGAGCGTCGCCTGCGAGGCCTTCTTCAGCTGCGGGCCGACGAAGGGCACCTTCATCATTCCTCGGGCGATCGGGCGCACGTAGCGGCCGCCCTGGACGCGCGCGAGGATGTTCAGCGCCACCAGCAGCAGGACGAGCACCACCAGGACGATGATCGGGATCAGATAGACGGGAATCGCCGGCCAGCACGGTTCTAGCCTACCGAGCGCCTCAGGCAGCGAGGGCGCGCAGATCTTCGACTGTGCGGCCGAGCAGGTTCTCGCGGAGGTCGAACAGGCCGGCCCAGAGCGCGGAGCGGTCCGGGGTCGAACGGATGCGGGCGGCATCGCCGAGGCCGGCGAGCGCGCGCAGGAAGACGGCGAGCTCCAGGTACGTCTGCGTAACACGCATCGCGGACGCGTGCACGCCCGCGCGCTTCAGCACCGGCTCCCACTCCAGCAGCTCGGCCGCCCCGGGGGCGCCGTACCACGAGCGGCCCTCGGCGCGCTCGGGCTCGAGCTCGAGCAGGTAGCGGCCGAGCGGCTGCTCCAGCCCGGCGAGCGCCGTCTCGATGCGCTCGGCCGCCCGGCGAAGCGCCGCCTGCCGTCCACCCGGGCGTCGAGGGCGCCGCATCGCCGCGTGCCCAGCGCTCGAGCAGGCGGCAGAAGGCCAGGGCCGCCACCTCGCAGGCGTTCAGCTGTCGGATCAGCCGGGCTCCGGTCTCCTGCTCGCCCGCGTTGTCGGCGAGCACGTCCGCCCACGTCTTGACCGCCCTGAGAGTCATACCTCGACTACTACAGGAAGAATCATTGGCCGTCGACCCGTGCGGTCGTAGATCAGCTGGCCGAGGCCGTCGTGGAGGTGCTCCTGGATGAGCTTGATCTCGGTCATGTTCTGCTCGAGCAGCCCGGCCAGAACCCGCTCGGCCTCCTCGCGCATCTCCTCGAGCAGCGGATCGTCCGGCTCGGCGAAGCCGCGCGCGATCAGCTCGGGCGCGCCGGCCACGGAGCCGTTCGAGCTGGTGAGCGTGGCGACGACGATCAGGACGCCGTCCTCGGAGAGGTGGCGCCGGTCGCGCAGCGCCACGTCCTGCACGTCCCCCACTCCGAGCCCGTCGACGAAGGTGACCCCGGAGGCGACCTGGTCGACGATGCGCGCTCCGTTCTCGTCGAGCTCGACGACCGAGCCGTTCTCGGCGAGCACGATCCGGTCCTCGGGAATGCCTCCCTCGCGCGCGAGCCGTGCGTGCGCGGCCAGCATCCGGAACTCGCCGTGCACGGGCATGACCGACTTCGGGCGGACGAGCCCGAGCATCGTGCGGAGCTCCTCGGCGTGTCCGTGGCCGGAGACGTGCACCGGGCGCGATCTCCTGGTGGAGCACCTCCGCGCCGGAGCGGGCGAGCTGGTTGATCGCGTCGTGGACGCGCAGCTCGTTCCCGGGCACCGGCTTGGCCGAGATGATCACCGTGTCGCCGGCCTCGACCCGGATAGCCGCGTGGTCGTTGTAGGCGATCCGGACCAGCGCCGAGAGCGGCTCGCCCTGGCTGCCGGTGCAGAGGATCATCACCTCGCCCGGCGCGTACTCCTCGAGCTGGTTCGGCCGGATCAGCACGTCCTCGGGAACGTCCATGTAGCCGAGGTTGCGCGCGATGTTCACGTTCTTGCGCATCGACCGCCCGACGACGCAGACCTTGCGGCCGACGTCGACCGCCACGTCGACCGCCTGCTGCATGCGGTGGACGTTCGACGCGAAGGACGCGACGAGGATGCGCCCGGTGCGAAGCGGGATCAGCTGGCGGAAGGCCTCGCCCACGAGCCGCTCGGAGCCGGTCACGCCCGGTCGCTCGGCGTTCGTCGAGTCGCCGAGGAAGAGGTCGACGCCGCGGTTCCCGATCTCGGCGAGGCGGCCGACGTCGGTGCGCAGGCCGTCGACCGGCGTGTGGTCGAGCTTGTAGTCGCCCGTGTGCAGGATGCGTCCGCCGGGCGTGTCGAGCACGATCGCGACGGCAGTCCGGGATCGAGTGGGCGACGCGGACGAACTCGGCTTTGAACGGGCCGATCTCGGCAGGCGGGCCGTCCGGGTCGACCTCGCGGAGCTCGGCCGCTCGCAGCAGGCCGTGCTCGTCGAGCTTCGACTTGACCAGCCCGAGCGTGAGGCGCGTCGCCCAGATCTCCTCCACGCGCGTCTCGCGCAGGAGGTACGGAAGCCCGCCGACGTGGTCCTCGTGGGCGTGCGTCAGCAGCACCGCGCGAATCGGCCGGTCGCGCTCGAGCAGGTACGAGAAGTCGGGCAGGATCAGGTCGACGCCGAGATGCTCGTCCCGCGGGAACGCGAGCCCGGCGTCGATGACCACGACCTCGCCGTCCGCCTCGAAGACGGTCATGTTCTTGCCGACCTCCCCGAGGCCACCGAGCGGGATGATCCGAACGCTTGCAGGCATCGCGGCAGTCTAGATCCTGGGGCGAGGAAGGCTAAGCCCGGCAGACGGCGTATCCGATACACCGTCAGTGCGGCTCTCCGTCCTCGCCTACGCGACCGTCGCAGCCGGCCTCGGCGTGGCCGTGGCCGGCGCGTACGCGGCTGCCGGCCGGCCGTTGACCGCGGTTGCGCTGCTCGGGGCTGCTGCGCTCGCGGCCGAGCTCATGGAGGAGCCGGAGGGCGGGCGCGGCCGGGCGCCGGTTGGCCCGGGCGTGTTCCGGGTCGCCTCCGGCGTCGACATCGCCGCCGTGATCGTGCTCGGCCCCTGGCGTGGAGCCCTCGTCGCCGGCGCGGCGGCGCTGCTCGCCCGTCTCGTTCGCGGGCCTTGGCTCCTGGCGCTCTTCCAGGCCTCGGCCTTCGCGCTCGCGGCGCTCGCCGCGGGCTACGCGTTCGTGCTCGGAGGCGGCACACCTGGAGAGCTCGGCCTCCCGGACGACCTCGTGCCGCTGACGCTGCTCGCCGTCGCCTACCTGGTCGTCTCTCGCGGGCTACTGCAGGTCGTCGGCGACCTCGAGGTGCTTCAGCCCGACTTCCCGGCGGCCGCGGCGGAGGCCGGGCTCGGCGCGATCATCGCCCTCTGCGCGATCGGGCACCCGTGGGACGCGGTCGTCGTGATCCCGGTCGCGTTTGCCGTCAACGAGGCTCACGCGCGCGTCCGCCGCTCGCGCCTGGAGACGCTGCACGCGCTCGAGACCTTCGCGAACATCGTCGACGAGCGCGATCCGTACACCTATCGCCACTCGCAGCGGGTCGCCGGCCACGTCGACGCGCTCGCCCGCGGGCTCGGACTTCCCTACTCGGACATCGACCGGCTGCGCTGGGCCGCACGCCTGCACGACCTCGGCAAGGTCGCCGTCGACGCCGCGGTGCTCGGCAAGTCCGGGAAGCTGACACCGGTGGAATGGGGCGCGGTCTGGCGAGCCCCCGTCTCTCGGCCCGGCTGCTCCGTCGCTTCGAGGTCTCGGCCGCAGAGGCGCGCGCCGTCGAGTACCACCGCGAGCGGTTCGACGGCAAGGGCTACTACGCGATCCCGCCCGGCGACCAGCCGCTCGCCGCACACTTCCTCGTCGTCGCCGACAGCTACGACGCGATGACCAGCGACCGCCCGTACCGTCCCGGGCCTGACAAAGGACGAGGCGCTCGCCGAGATCGAGCGCAACACCGGGACGCAGTTCCACCCCGCCGTCGCGAAGGCGTTCGTCGCGATGCAGCGCGGCCAGAACGCCGTACGAGGCGCTCACGCACGAGGAGCAGGAGCAGCTCCGCGGCGCCGCGATGCCCTACCGCATTCGCGACATCCGCCGCACGCGCGACCTGCGGGAGCGACCCGAGCTCGTCGCTCTCGGCGGGCTCGTGGCCGGGCTGGCCGGCGTGGGGCTCCACCAGCCGTGGCTCGCGGCCGCCGGCGCGATCGTCACCTGCGCCGGGCTCGTCCTCCACGCGTGGGTGCGCCTGCGGGCGAACCGGCTCGCACGCGCGCTCGCCACCGCGCTGGCAGCCGACGAGCGGACGCTCGTGTTCGAGGAGCTCGCGCGCGTGCTCGAGACCGCGACCGGAGGCGACTGGGTCGCGCTCGTCGGCTGGCGCGAGGACGGACTGGGCGGATCCGTGGAGCTCTCGCGAGGCGAGGAGCGGCACGAGCGCGCCCTGATGAGCTGGCTGCTGCGCGAGGCGGAGTCGCACGACGAGGTCCTGACGGCCCACGGCCACGAGCTCGGCGGCGACGGCGCCTACGTGGCGCTCCCGCTCAGGCGCGAGAACAGCGCGCTCACGGGCTTTCTCGTCGTGCACTCGCCGCACGCGCTCCAGCGCTCGGTCCGAGCCGCCCTCGCTGGCTCGCTCGACGCGATCGGGCTCGCTCTCGCCGCCCAGCCGGAAGTGCTCGAGCAGCCGCGCGCCGGCCGCCGCCACCGCCTGACCGGACGTTCGGCTCGATCCCCCGCAGGGGGGATTTCCAAACGGGCCGTTCTGCACAAGCTCCGAGGGCGGTCTTTTCCGAAGGAGGAAAGCGGATGCTGCGGATGACGTGGATTTACCGAATCGCGTTCCTGGCGGCACTCGTGCTGGCGGCAGGCGCCGGTACGAAGTGGCACTAGGCGAGCCCGGCTAGCAAGCTCATGACAGGCGCCCCCTCACGGGCGGGCGCGTTCGCCGCCAGCACGATCGTCCTCGGTCTGGGGGTGGTCGTGGTCGGCGCGCTCGCCGCCATCGCCGACGGCTCCCTGGCGATCATTGCGGTCTTCGGCGCCGCGATCGTCCTGACCGAGCTGATCCAGGTTCCGGACGTGGACGGCGGCGTCGACGGCGGCCACGGCCAGAGCCTCAGCTTCTCGTCCTCGGTGCAGATGGCGGCCGTGATCGTCCTCGGGCCGCTACCTGCGGCCCTGGTCGCGACGCTGGGAGTGCTGATCGTCGACCCGCTGCGCGGCTCGCCGCTGCGGAAGGTCGCGTTCAACGCCAGCGTCTTCGCGCTCTCGACATTCTGCGGCGGGCTCGCCTACGTCGCGCTCGGGGGCACGGTCGGCGCGACGAGCCTGCCGCACGACGTGCCCGCGATCCTCGCGCTCGCAGCCGTCTACTCGACGCTCAACATCCTGTTCGTCAACGCGATCGTGGCGCTCTCGACGTCCCGGTCGCTCCGTGTCGAGCTGCTCGACATCCGGAGCGGAGAGCTCTCGCTGCGAGCAGCGGAGACAGGGCTCGCCGCCACGCTCTCGTTCTTCGTGCTCTCGAACTCCTGGAAGGTGCTCTTCCTCGTCCCGCTCGTGTTCGCCGTCTACCAGTCGCAGGCGCGGCTGGCGCTCCTCCGGGCCGAGACCGGCCGCGCGCTCGAGACGTTCGCGAACGTCGTCGACGAGCGCGACCCGTACACCTTCAGGCACTCCGACCGCGTCGCCGGACACGTCGAGCGGCTCGGCCAGGCGCTCGGGTTCCCGGCCTCGTACGTCGGCCGCCTGCGCTGGGCGGGCCGCCTGCACGACCTGGGCAAGGTGGCCGTCGACCGCAACGTCCTGAGCAAGCCGGACCAGCTCGACAGCGAGGAGTGGGCGGCCATGATCAGGCACCCACGGCTCTCGGCGAGGCTGCTCCGCCGGTTCGACTTCGCCGTCGACGAGGCGCGCGCGGTCGAGTACCACCACGAGCGCTTCGACGGCTCCGGCTACTACGGCATTCCGGCAGCCGACCAGCCTCTCGCCGCGCACCTGCTCGTCGTGGCCGACAGCTTCGACGCGATGACCACCGACCGGCCCTACCGGCGCGCTCTTCCCCGCGAGGTCGCGCTCGCCGAGATCGAGCGCCAGGCCGGGGCGCAGTTCCACCCGGCCGTGGCCAAGGCCTTTGTGGCCCTCGAGCGCGGCGAGGATCCGCGCGCGGTTCTCAGCTCGGGAGAGCGAGACGAGCTGCGCAGGCTCGCGCGAAGGCGACCGGGCACGGCGCGTCGCCGTCCAGCAGCTGCTCGACGTGCTCCCGGAGGCGCTCGCGATCGGCGGAATCGTCGGCGCGCTCGTCGTGCTCGCCGGCACTCCCCCGTCTACGCGCTCATCCCCGCCGCGCTCGCCGTGGCCGGGATCGCCGCGCGCATGATCGACCGCAGCCACACGCGGCGCCTCGTCTCGAACCTGCGCGTGATCCTCGCGGCCCCGGTCACGCGGGCGGCCGCCTTCGACGCGCTCACCCGAAGGCTGGCCGAGACCGCCGAGCTGCGGTGGTCGGCGCTGATCGGCTGGCAGGAGGACGAGCTCTTCGGCTGGATCGAGCTCGAGCGGCGCCTGACGAGCGAGCGGCCGCGGGCGGCCGCGCTCACGAGCTGGCTGATCCGCGACGCGGACGCGGGCGAACGGGTCCTGCGCGCCTCCGGCTCGGAGGTCGGCGGCGCGGGGGTCTATCTCGCGATCGCGCTCCAGCCGGGCGGCGTCACGGCCGGCTTCCTCGTCCTGGCGCTCGGTGCGCGGCCTCCACGGCGACTCTCGCTGGCCCTCGAGACCTGCGCCGAGGAGCTCGAGTCCACGTTCACGGGGACGACACCCGCGCAGGCGGACGCTCCCGAGCAGCTCCCACCGGCGATCGCGGCGGCCTCCTGATGTTCCTCCTGCCGAGCCTCGTCCTCGGGGTCATCTTCGCGATGCTGCTCGGCGGCCGGCCGGGCCGCCTGGTCGAGGTGCGCTTCCGGCTGCCGTGGACGGTTCCCGTCGCGCTCGTCCTCCAGCTGATCATCTTCGGCCAGCTGGGCGAGGGGCTCGACCAGGTCTCGATCGAGCGGTTGCACGTCGCGAGCTACGTGCTCCTGCTCGCCTTCGCGGCCGCCAACTTCCGTGTCCGCGTGCTCGTTCCGGTGCTGCTCGGCCTGATGGCGAACGCGACCGCGATCATCGCCAACCACGGGTTGATGCCCGTCTCGGCCAGCGCCGCGCGCGCCGACGGCCTTTCGCCGGGCGTTCACGAGAACGTCTTCGTCGGCCCCTCCCGGCTCGGGTTCCTCGGCGACGTCTTCGCGCTTCCCTCCGGGCTCCCCCTCGCCAACGTCTTCTCGATCGGCGACATCCTGATCGGGATCGGGATGATCATGTTCGTCGTCCTCGTCTCGATCCACGACGACGGCGAGCCGGTGATCGAGCCCTCCCGCCTGCTCGAGCCGTTCCGGACGTCGAACTACCGCGTGCCTCGCGGCCGGCAAGCTCGTCTCGCACGCGGGCGACTGGATCACGCTGACCGCGCTCGTAGGCTGGATCTACGCGGCGACCGGCTCGACCGGCCAGGCCGCGCTTTTGCTCCTGGCGCGGCTCGCGCCTCCGGTGCTGGGCGGCGGAATCGCCGCGTTCGTGGTCGACCGGCTGCCCAAGCAGCGGCTGCTCGTCTGGATCGAGCTCGCCCGTGGCCTGGCGGTCGCGATGGCGCTCGCCGGCGTGGTCTCGGGGGTCCACTGGCTCGTGTTCGTCGCGCTTGCGGTGTCAGGCGCGCTCGCGGCCGTGTCTCCAACGCGTGCGTCCCGTCGCTTCTCCCCAGCCTCCTGCCGGCCGAGCAGCTCGCCTCGGCGAACGCGGGGCTCGGGATCGCCAAGGACGGCGCGATGGCGCTCGGCGCGCTCGGCTCGGCGCTGATCGTCTCGGCCGTCGGCGTCGTGCCCGCGCTCGTGGTCGACCTCGGGACGTTCGTGGCGGCGATCGCCTTGTTCGGCCTGATCCGGGCGCCGTTCCGGCAGGTCGTGGCGCCGAGGCAGGACAGAGGCCTCGGAAGGGGCGCTCCGGTACGTGCTCGGGCGACGCTGGCTGCTGGTGCTGGTGTTCGCGTTCGCGGCCGCCACGCTGGCGACCGGCCTGGCGAACGCGACCCTGCCCGCGCCTGCTCGAGGACAAGTTCGGCTTCGGTGCGAGCGGCTACGCGTTCGGGATCGCAGCGCTTGCGACCGGGCTCGTGCTCGGACAGGCGCTCGTCGGCCTGGCCAGGGTCGGCGAGACGGCCGGGCGCTGGATCGGCGCCGGCCTGCTCGATCATGGCCGGGCTCTTCGGCCTGCTCGGCCTGGTCGACCACGCGGCCACCGCGCTGCTCGATGCTCGGCGCGATCGGCTTCGTGGACGGGACGACGGACGTGCTCTTCGAGACGGTCGTGCAGCGCGAGGCCGACCCGCGCCACTACGGAGCCGTGTTCGGCTTCTCGTACAGCTTCATCACCCTGACGATGATGGGCGCGGTCGCGGTTGCGCCGCTCGTCAACGGCCTGGTCGAGCCCGGGCATCGCGATCCTGTGCGGAGGGGCGCTACTGCTCGTCGCCGGCGGGATCGCGCTCCTGGGGATGCCGAAGCCCGCGCGGGCCGAGACGCGCGCATCGCGCCGCGCTGTGCGGCCCGACGCGGATCTGGCCGCCTCCTAGACCGCGGAGGGCTGCGAGCAGGTTCAGCCGCTCGAGGCAGGAGCGGATCTCGGCGATCTCCGCCGCGTTCGCCTCGACCAGCGGGAGGCGCAGGCCGCCGACGTCGTGGCCGAGAAGGTTCAGCGCGGCCTTCATCTGGATCGGGCCGGTCACGACGCCGATCAGCTCGTAGGCGGGCGCGAGCTCATCGTCGAGCCGGCGCGCTGCCTCGATGTCGCCGTCGCGCACGAGCCGAACGAGCTCCTTGACCTGCGGCCCGACGACGTGCGTGTGGACGCAGACACCGCCCGCCCCGCCGATCTCGACGAACGGAAGGACCAGGTTGTCGTCGCCCGCGTAGAGGTCGAGCCCGAGCTCGACGATCCGCTTCGCCTGCTCGATGTCGTCGTTCGACTGCTTGACCGCGGTCAGGTCGGGATCTCGGCGAGCTCGGCCATCGTCTCCGGCTCGATGTTGATCACGACGCGACCGGGGATGTTGTACGCGATCACCGGCCGTTCGCTCACCGCGGCGACCGCCTTGAAGTGCGCGACGATCCCGCGCGGCGGCGGCTTGTTGTAGTACGGCGTCACGACCAGGAACGCGTGCGCTCCGGCCTCGTGCGCCTGCTCGGTCAGATGGATCGAGTGCGCGGTCGAGTTCGTCCCGGTGCCGGCGACAACCGTCGCTCGGTCGCCGATCGCCTCGAGCGCGGCGCGGATCAGGCCGACCCGCTCCTCGTCGGAGAGCGTCGACGCCTCGCCCGTGGTGCCGTTGACGACGACCCCGTCCGAGCCGTTGTCCACGAGATAGGCGCACAGCTCGGCGTACCTGTCGAAGTCCACCTCGCCGTCCGGCGTCGAAGGGCGTCACCGTGGCGGTCAGGACCTCGCCGAGCACGGGCTCGAGTCTAGTCGAGCAGGGTGTCGAGCCCCAGCGTCAGGCCCGGCGGCAGGCTGGAAAGGCGCTCGAGCGCGAGCAGTACGCCGGGGACGTAGGCCTCGCGGGAGTAGGCGTCGTGTCTGATCGTCAGGAGCTGCCCCTCGCCGCCGAGCAGAACTTCCTGGTGCGCCACGAGCCCGGGCAGCCGCACCGAGTGGATCGGCGGGTCCCCCGGGAGCAGGCCTGCGGTGGCCTTGGCAGTTCCCGAAGGCGCGTCCTTCTTCGCCTCGCCGTGGAGCTCGACGATCTCTGCCCGTGGCAGGAAGCGCGCGGCCTCGGCCGCGAGGCGCATCATCAGCACCGCGCCGATCGGCGAAGTTCGGGACGACGAGCAGCTGGAGCCCTCGGTCGGCCGCCAGCGCGCCCGACGGGCCGGGGTCCCAACCGGACGTGCCGACCACGCACGGAACGCCCTGCTCGAGCGCGGCGCGGACGTTGGCTTCGACCACGTCGGGCGCGGTGAAGTCGACCATCGCCTCGGCATCGGCCAGCTCGACGAGCTCGTGACCGGCCGCCTCGAGCGCGGGCGCCAGGACCGAGCCGACCTTGCCCCCGCGGCCGAAGAGGGCGATTTTCACGCGGCCTTGGCGAGCCCCGGGTTGACGCGCTCGACCGCGGCGCGGAAGTGCTTCTCCGCGGGGCCGATCCCGGCCGCCGAGAGCTTCTCCGGGGCCAGCAGCGACCTCCGCGAGCTCGGCCAGCGCCTCCGGCTCGACCGCGTCGACCTCGGCCATCAGCCGCTCGATCGAGAGCAGCTCCGAGTCGGTGATCAGCGACTTCCCGAGGCGGCTCATCCGGTTTGCGGTCGACTCCATCGAGAGCATGATCCGGCCCTTCAGGTTCTCCTTCGCGCGTGCGAGCTCGTCGGGGCGCAGCCTCCCGGCGGCGATCTCGCCGATCTGCTCGCTGGCGATCTCGAGACAGGCGGCCAGCTTGTCCTCGCGCGTGCCGATGTAGATCCCGATCTGGCCGGTGTCGCTGTACTGCGACGCGAAGCTGTAGACCGCGTACGCCATCCCTCGCTTCTCGCGGATCTCCTGGAAGAGGCGCGACGAGGCCGAGCCGCCCAGCACCGAGTCGAGCAGCGAGGCGGCGAAGCGGCGCTTGTCCGAGCGCGAGATTCCCGGGGCGGCGATGCAGACGTGGTACTGCTCGGTGTCCTTGCGCTGGAAGCGCAGGCTCGGCGGCGGCGCCTTGACCAGCGGCGGCCGGACCCGCGGCCCCTTGCGGACGGACGCGCCGGCCTTGCGCTGCACCTTCAGGAGCAGCTTCTGGAGCTCCTCGTGCTTCAGGTTCCCGGCCGCCGCCACGACGACGTTGCCCGGCACGTACATCGAGCGGTGGTACGCGGACATCGTGCGGCGCGAGACGCTCGAGATCACCTCGCCGCGGCCGATCACCGGGCGGCCGAGCGGGTGGTTGCCGAACGTCGCCTCCGACATCAGGTCGTGGACGAGCTCCTGCGGCTGGTCCTCGTACATCGCGATCTCCTCGAGCACGACCTCGCGCTCGGCGTCGAGCTCGGCGAACGACGGCGCGAAGACCATCTCCCCCATGACGTCGAGCGCGGTCTCGAGCCGGTCGTCCGGGACACGCGCGTAGACGACGGTGTGCTCGCGCGACGTGGCCGCGTTCAGCTCGCCTCCGAGCCCGTCGAAGATCTCGGCGATCTGCTGCGCGGAGTACGAGGCCGTTCCCTTGAAGAGCAGGTGCTCGAGGAAGTGCGAGACGCCCGCCTTCGCGTCGGTCTCGTCCCGCGATCCCGCGCCGATCCAGAACCCGATCGCGACCGAGCGCACGCTCGCGAGCCGCTCGGAGATGACGCGCTCGCCGGAGTCGAGCTCGGTGAGGACGTACCGCTGCACAGGCGGGATGGTACTCGTGGGGTCGCTAGGCTCAGCGCGTGGCAGCGCCCCACTCCCGAGCCGGCGTTCGAAGACTGGGTGCAGGACGCGATCGACAGCCTCCCGGACGACCTTCGCGACGCGATGTCCAACGTCGCGATCGTGGTCGAGGACGAGCCGCCGCCGGGACAGCCGCTGCTCGGGCTCTACGAGGGAGTGCCGCTCACGAGCCGCACGACGTGGTACTCGGGCGTGGCGCCCGACAAGATCACGATCTACCGCGGTCCGCTCGAACGGCTCTACGGCCACGACCTCGCGCTCCTGAAAGAGCAGATCAGGCGCGTCGTGCTGCACGAGATCGCGCACCACTTCGGGATCAGCGACGAGCGGCTGCGGGAGCTCGACCGCTACTAGCTACGGACGCCTGCGCACGGTTGATCGCGGCGGCTGAGGTCGGCGACGCTCGGGAGCGTGGTTCGGCGTCACCTTCACGAGCCGCCCGCCCGTCTTGCCCACCAGCACCGTCGGCGTGCCGAGACCTTGTCGCTCGGTCGCCTGCGTGTCGAACGTGTTCTCCTGGCCGAGCACGTTCGGCGAGTGCGGTTGCCCATCGCCTCCTGCACCTCGAGCCCTGGGATGCTCGCGTAGGCAGCCTGGATCAGGTTGTCGTCAGCCAGCCGGAGTTCTCCGGCCCCTGGTTCGCGTACATGAGCTGCGCGAACTGCGAGAGGCGGTTCTGCAGCCCGGCCGAGAGCGGCCGCGCGGCGGCCACGCTCCGAGTCCGCGCCGAGGAACGCGATCGGCCGGGAGACGACCTTCACCTTCCCGGTCTGTCACGTAGCGGGCCAGGATCGTCGGCATCACCTCGGTCTCGAACGCCCGGCAGATCGGGCACTGGAGGTCGATGTACTGGACCATGGTCACCGGCGCCTTCGGCGAGCCGAGCACGTTCCCGTGCTGCGGGATCCCTTCAAAGCCCTTGATGACGGCGGCTGCGTCCGGGAGCGCGCTCGCGCTCCCGTCGTCGTCGTCAGGTTGGAGGAACGGAGGAGCCGGACCCGCCCGGCCACCACGAAGACGATCACGCCGATGACGACCGCGAGCGCGATCGCGATGGCCACGATCGCGAGCACCTTCGGCGAAGCCTTGCGGCCGCCCGTGCTCCGCACCGGAGGCCGGTTCACGGTCTGCCGCTTCCGTCTCGCCTTCTTGCCGCTCGTCATGGCTCGGCTAACCGTAGCGCTCGGCGCCGGGAGGGCGCCGAGGAGCAGGAAGGCGAAGCAGAGCGCGAAGCCGGTCAGGGCGAGGGTCGGGATCGTGACGTAGCCGAACTCGTCGATCCATTTCGTCGCGCAACCACCCGGAGCCGAGATCAGGCAGGCGCGCGCCTGCTCGACGACGTTGTTCTCGACGAGCAGGTGGTAGACGGACACGCGGCGCCGACCAGCGGCAGCGGCAGCAGGTAGCGACACATGCGGCGGTCGTTTGCGAGCGCGGCGAGCAGCGTGACGATCGTCAGCGGGTACATGCAGATCCGCTGGTACCAGCAGAGCTCGCAGGGGATGAAGTTGGCGATGTCGGAGAAGAACAGGCTTCCCCCGGTCGCGATCGAGGAGATGAGGAACACGATCCACAGCTCGTACCCCTCGACCGTCCGGCGTAGCCACGCCGCCGGTCTCCGCAGGCCGACGAGCCAGGCGAGGCCGACCACGAGCAGCACTGACCGCGAGCACCTGGCCGGCGACTCCGAGGACCGCCAGGAGGACGATGACGTCGTGGGTCATCAGGCGGCCCGCAGGAAGATCCGGCCGTTGCGGCCACGCTCGGCCAGCAGGCGGCCGTGCAGCTCCCGCTCCAGCAATGTGACGCGGCCTGCCGCTATGAGCGCGGCGAGGCCGAGCCCGGCGAGGATGCCCGCGAGGACGGCGGCGAGACTCGGGTTCAAGACGAGCGCGACTGCCGCCCCGATCGTCAGCGCGATCGTGCTCGGGTACGACGCCTTGAGCAGCGAGCGCCAGCGCGGCACGACGATCGCGTACGACGGAACGGCCTCGACCCCGGCGAGGCGCTCATCGGTCCGGCGGCGCCCCGAGCCGGCCAGCAGCGCGAACAGGAGGGCGCCGCAGCCGAACGCGAACAGACCCGCGGCCGGCACGGCGCCGAGGCCTCGCGCCACGGCGAGCATGAGGGCTCCTATAGCCAACACCAGCCGCACCGCTGCGATCAGGAGAGCCTGTGCCCGCGCTTCCACCAGCACGGGCACATCGCCTCCGACCGGCGCCTCAGCGCCGGTCGCGCCCCCGACCACCGCGGCCGCCGTCGCGGCGCGGCGGGCGCTCCTCGCGCTCGCGCGGCGGAGCATCCTTGGCGCGCTCGATCAGCTCCTCGGGCTGGACGAGGTTGCCGTTCTCGTGCTTGGCGACCAGCTTGAGGCCGATCCGGCCGCGCTCCTTGTCGACCTCCTGGACGACGACGTCGAGCACGTCGCCGCGCCCGATCACGTCCTCGATGTGACCGACCCGCCCCGGGCCGACGTTGGAGACGTGCAGCAGCCCGTCCGTGCCCTTCTTCAGCTCGACGAAGGCGCCGAACTGCGTGGTCTTGACGACCCTGCCCGTGTACGTGTCGCCGACCTCGGGCTCCTTGGTGAGCGCCTCGATCGCGGCGATCGCGGCGTCGGCCTTCGTGCCCTCGGTCGCGTAGATCAGGATCGTGCCGTCCTCCTCGATGTCGATCTGGACCTCGTAATCGGACTCGAGCGACCGGATCGTCTCGCCGCCCTTGCCGATCACGAGCCCGATCTGCTCCGGGTTGATCGAGACCGTCGAGATGCGCGGTGCGTGCTCGGCGAGCTGCTCGCGGCTCTCGGGCATCACCTCGGCCATCTTGTCGAGGATCGACTCGCGCGCCCGCTTCGCCTGCTCGAGCGCGTTGCGCATGATCTCCTGCGTGACGCCGGTGATCTTGATGTCCATCTGGAGGGCCGTGATGCCGTCACGCGAGCCGGCGACCTTGAAGTCCATGTCGCCGAGGTGGTCCTCGGCGCCCTGGATGTCGGTCAGGATCACGTAGTCGTCGCCCTCCTTGACGAGGCCCATCGCGATCCCGCCCACGGGCGCCTTGATCGGCACACCCGCATCCTGGAGCGCGAGCGTCGAGCCGCACACCGAGCCCATCGAGGACGAGCCGTTCGACTCGAGCGTCTCCGAGACGAGACGGATCGTGTACGGGAACTCCTCGAGACCGGGAATCATCGGCTCGAGCGCCCGCTGCGCGAGCGCGCCGTGGCCGATGTCGCGGCGCTTCGGGCCACGCATGAAGCCGGTCTCCCCGACCGAGAACGGCGGGAAGTTGTAGTGGTGCATGTAGCGGCGGTCCGACTCGAGCGAGAGGTCGTCGATCCGCTGGCCCTCCTTGGCGGTGCCGAGGGTGAGCAGCGTCATGATCTGCGTCTGGCCGCGCGTGAAGAGCGCCGAGCCGTGCGTGCGCGGGCTGACGGAGACCTCGCACGAGACCGCGCGGATCTCCTCGGCGCCACGCCCGTCGGGACGGCGCTTCTCGACCGCGATCTTCTGCCGGACGAGCTCCTTGTAGATCGTCTCCGCGGAGCGCTTCAGGTACTGCCGCGTCATCGAGTCCTTGACCGGCGGCGCCTCCGGGTCGGAGGGCGCGGGCCCGACCGGGAAGGGCAGCTGGGCCTCCTCCTCGATCCGGCCGAAGAGCAGGCTCCGCTTGGCGGACTTGAGCTCCTTCGAGTCCTGCTCTGCGTCGGTCATTGCTCGCAGGTCGTCCTCGAACTGGTCGTCGACCGGGCCGCGCACGGCCTCGAGCCGTTGGCGGTCGAGGATGATCGCGAGGCTCGAGCGAACCTGGATCTGCCTGCGGATGTCCTCCTCGGTCGAGTCCATCGAGAGGGGCGGAGCAGAGCTCGGTCAGGAGCTCCTCCACGACGGCGCCCGCCTCGCGGAGGCCATCCGCGGTGATCCGCTCCTGGAACCGGCCGCCGTGCTCGCTCTCGAGCTGCTCGGTGAGCTCCGCGTCGAGCCAGCGCTCCTTGCCTGCCTGGCGGCGCAGGTCTTCCTGTGCCTCGCAGATCTTCATGATCTCCGCGTGGGCGATCTCGAACGCCTCGAGGATCGTCTCCTCCGGGATCTCGATGGCACCGGCCTCGACCATCGTCAGCGCGTCCTTCGTGCCCACGACGATCAGGTCGAGCGTGCTCTCGCCCGTGTCGATCGCGGCGAGCGTCGGATTGATGACGAGCTCGTCGTCGATCAGGCCGATGCGAACGGCGCCGACGGGGCCGAGGAACGGAAGCGGCGAGACCATCAGCGCCGCCGAGGCGCCGTTGATGCAGAGGATGTCGTGCGCCGTGACGAGGTCGGCCGAGAGCGTCGTGCAGACGACGTGCACCTCGTTGCGGAAGCCCTTCGGCCAGAGCGGCCGGATCGGGCGGTCGATCATGCGGGCGGTGAGGATCGCGCGCTCGGTCGGCCGTCCTTCGCGCTTGAAGAAGCCGCCCGGAATCTTGCCCGCCGCGTACATCCGCTCCTCGACGTCGACGGTGAGCGGGAAGAAGTCGGCGCCTTCGCGCGCCTCCATCTTGCCCTGCGCGGTCGCGAGCACCATCGTCTCGCCGGCGCGGACGAGAACGGCGCCGTCGGCCTGCTTGGCCAGCTTGCCGGTCTCGAAGGTCAGCTCCTCGCCGCCGACGGTCACGGAGACCGTCACGGTCCTGGGCTCGGTCGTTACTGCCATCTGTCGTTCCTCCACTTCTGAGGAGAGTGGAGGTTTGAGCCAGGCCTTCGACCTCTGAGCCTCAGGGCCTCGCTCAAACTTCCACCCTCCGGGGTTGGGTTCGTGTCCGGCCGGTCCTACCTCCTGAGGCCGAGCTCTTCGATCAGCGTGCGGTAGCCGTCGAGATCGCGCTTCTGCAGGTACTGCAGGAACCGGCGACGGCGGCCGACGAGCTTGAGCAGCCCGCGGCGCGAATGGTGGTCCTTCGGGTGGCTGCGCAGATGCTCGGTGAGCTCGTTGATGCGTGCCGTCAAGAGCGCGATCTGCACCTGGGCCGAACCGGTGTCGGTCTCGCTGCGGCCGTGCTTGCCGACGATCTCCTGCTTCGCTTCCTTGGTGAGGGTCAAACCGCCTCCTTCTAAGGCGCTCGCTTGCGACGCCAACCAAAAAGACCGTGCCGGCTCCGCCGGTGCGGTCGCCTTACGTGACTCCGCAGTCCAAGCGCGCCGCGGGGAAGCACCAGCGAACGGCCGAGACTGCGGTCTCGCGGAAGGGTAGCAGCAGGCGCGCGGCCCCTCCCGTCTCCGGGCTCCGGTCGCCGTGAGCAGCTCGCGGCCCGGTGGCCACCAACCTCCTCCCCGCTGCGAGCGTAACCGGGAAAGGCGCACGCGTGGGTGACGGATATGCGCCGAAACCGTCACGATTCGCTCGTGCAGGCGGCAGTCGCAGCCGGACATCCGGCCACGGTCGAGGCGGGATCGAGATTCTCGAGGAGGGTGGCTCGGCCGCCGACGCGGCGGTCGCGGCCTCGCTCGCCTCGTGCGTCGCCGAGACGGTCATGACCGGGCTGCTCGGCGGCGGCCACGCGATCTACTTCGACGGCCGACCGGCCGCGCTCGGAACCTCGACTGCTTCGTCGCCGTCCCGGGCCTCGGCGCCGAGCCGCGCGAGACAGAGCTGCCCGAGGTCGAGATCGTGTTCGGGAACGCGATCGTCCACTACTCCGTCGGCATCGCCTCGTGCGGCGTCCCGGGGCTCCCGGCCGGGCTCGCGGCGCTGCACGAGGAGCACGGGCGTCTGCCCTGGGCGCGGGTCGTCGAGCCGGCCCTGCGCCTCGCCCGGAACGGCGTCGAGTTCCCGCCGGCGCACGCCGCATGCCTGGCGATGATCGCAGCCGGTCATGACGATGAACGAGGGCGCGCGCATCTACGCCCCCGACGGGAACGCTCCTCCCCGCGGGCGCGACGCTCCAGCAGCCCGGCCTCGTGCGAGCGCTCGAGCTCGTGGCCGAGGAAGGGCCGCGCAGTGCGTACGACGGGACGCTCGCCGACTCGCTGCTCGAGCTGATGGACGAGCGCGACGGGCTCGTCACGCGCGCGGACCTCCTCGCCTACGAGGCCCGGTGGTCCGATCCCGTCGAGGTGCCGTACGCGGGCACGCGCTTCTTGTCACGCGGCGGGCTCTCCGGATCTCGCGGAGCTCCTCGCGCGCCTACCGCGCCTGCGCGGGCTCACCCCGGCCGAGCGCGCCCTCGTGCTCGGCCGCGCGCTCGACGGCCCCAACGACGTAGGTGACACGACGAACCTCACGGTCGTCGACGCCGAGGGGAGCGCGTGCGTCCTGACGACGAGCCTCGGCCTCGGCTCGGGCGACTTCGTCCCCGGCTTCGACCTGCACCTCAACAGCATGCTCGGGGAGACCGACCTGATCCGCGGGCCGCTCGAGCCCGGCGACCGCATGGGGAGCATGATGGCGCCGAGCCTGGCACTGGACGAACACGGCGTCGTGCTCGCGGCCGGCGCCGCCGGCGGCACGCGGCTCCGGAGCGCGATGCTCCAGGTCATCTCGGGGGTCCTCGACGAGGGGCTCGACGCCGAGGCCGCGGTCTCGCGGCAGCGGCTCCACCCGGCGGACGGTCACGTCGATCTCGAGGAGGGGTTCGAGCCGGAGGTCGCGCTCGCGCTCGACGACGCCGGCTACGAGGTGCGCGCGCTGGGAGACGCGGCACCACTACTTCGGCGGCGTCAGCGCCGTGACGCGCAACGGTTGCGCCGGGGATCCGCGGCGAGGCGGACGCCGCTCGAGCGCTCGGCTAGGACGGAGGCTCGGCCGCCCGCGTGGCCTCGACGTCGCGGGCGATCTGCGCGACCAGCTCGTCCTCGCTCCGGAACTCGCGCCTCGTCGCGGAGGCGGCGCCAGAGCTGGACCACGAGCCGCCGCCCGTAGAGGTCGCCGTCGAAGTCGAGCAGATGGGCCTCGACACGCCGCTCGACGCCGCCGTAGTGCGGATTCGTGCCGATCGAGATCGCCGCCCGGTGGCCGTCCGCGGCGCCGGCGTAGATCCCGTACGCCGGCACGAGCAGCCGCGGATCGAGGCGCAGGTTCGCCGTCGGGAAGCCGAGCGTGTCCCCGCGCGCGTCGCCGGTCACGACAGTCCCGTCGACCTCGGGCGGCCGGCCGAGCAGCTTCGCCGCCCGCTCGATCTCGCCGCTGCGCAGGAGATCGCGGATCCGGCTCGAGGACACGCCTTCGACGAGCGGCACCGCCCGCGCGTCGATGCCGAGCCCGCGCAGCGTGTCGAGATCGCCGGCGCGGCCGCGCCCGAAGCGGAAGTTGTCCCCGGCGACCACGACCTCGGCTCCGAGCGGCGCAGGACCCGTTCCACGAACTCCTCGGGCGCCAGCCGGGAGAAGCTCCAGGTCGAACTCGACCACGAGCGCCTCGGCGATTCCCGCGTCGGCGATCAGCTCGAGCCGTCGCTCGAGCGTCGTCAGCAGCTCGACGTCGTGGCCGAACGCGATCCGCGGATGCGGCTCGAAGGTGACGACCGTCGGCAGGAGGCCGGCCGCCCGCGCGGCCTCGAGCACGCGCCGGTGGCCGAGGTGCACGCCGTCGAACGTCCCGATCGCGACGGCGCGTGGCCGCCGCTCCAGCTCGCCCGAAGCGCGCGCGACCCTCACGACACGCCCTCGCGGATCCCGATCCGCGCGAGCGCCTCCTCGGGCGGGATGATCCGCTCCGGGTCGGCCTCCTCGACCTCGAACGGGCCGACCTCGGTGCGGCGCAGCGTCGCGCAGTGCCCGCCGAGCTGCGTCCGCGATCGCCCGCACGTACGTGCCGGAGCTGACACGCAGGTCGAGGCGGACGACGCCGTCCTCGTACGAGACGACGTCGAGCGCGTCCACGCGCGAGCGCCGGATCGGCATCTCGACCACCTCGCCCCGGCGGTGCAGCCGGTAGGCGCGCTCGCCGCCGATCTTCACGGCCGAGGCTGCCGGGATCCGGCAGCTCGACCTCGCCGCGGAGGCCCGCGACCCGCCGCTCGAGCTCCTCCTCGCACGGCGGCTCCAGGCGCTCGACGATCTCGCCTTCCCGGTCGCCGGTGTCGGTGCGCGCCGTCGAGGTCGACGTCCGTCACGTAGCGCTTGTCGAGGCCGACGAAGCACGGGGCGAGCTTCGTCGCCGCGCCGGACAGGACGAGCAGGAGGCCCGTCGCGAACGGGATCGAGCGTGCCCGCGTGCCCGGTGCGTGCGCCCGTTCGCCGCCGCACCTCGCGCGACGACCGCGAACGACGACGGCCCCTCGGGCTTGTCGATCGAGCAGCAGCCCGCTCGGGCTAAGCGCGCGGGGCGGCACGAGCGAACTCCTCGCGGATGAAGCGGGTGATCTCGTCGATCGAGGCGTCGCTCGAGAAGCCGGCCGCCTGGCGGTGGCCGCCGCCGCCCGACTTGCGCGCGATCGCGGAGACGTCGAGCTCGTCCGTGCTCGCGCGAAGGCTGACGCGGCGAGCGGGCCCGCCGGCGCGCGGCGGCTCCCGGATCAGCGCGACCATGTCCGCGCCCTCGGCGGCGCGCAGGTAGTCGATCAGGCCCTCCGAGTAGGCCTCGGGCGCGTTCAGCTCGGTGAAGTCGCTCCGCAGGAGGTAGGAGACGACGAGCCGCCCGCCCTCGTAGACCTGCGCCCGGTCGAGCACCCGCGCGAGCAGCTTCAGCTTCGCGAACTCGACCGACTCGTAGACCATCTGGAACACGTGGTGCACGTCGGCCCCTGCGTCGACGAGCTCGGCCGCCAGCCGGAACGCCTTCGAGGTCGTGTTCGTGTACTGGAAGCGCCCCGTGTCGGTGACGAGCGCGACGTAGAGCGCCTCGGCGATCTCCGGGGTCAGCTTCACGTCGAGCTCGCGCGAGCAGGTCACGCAGGACCTCGCTCGTCGAGGAGGCGTCCGCCACAACGAGGTTCACGTCGCCGAAGCGGGTGTTGTCCTGGTGGTGGTCGACGTTCACGGTCAGCGGCACCCGCTCGACGATCGCCGTGTCCGGGCCGATCCGCTCCCTGTTCGCGCAGTCGAGCGCGACGCAGCACGCGCTCGCCTGCGTCGGGCGGCAGCTCCCGCCGCAGGCCGTCGAGCGGCATGAACGCGTACTCCTTCGGGAGCGGCGCGTCGCCGTGGAGGTACATCTCGATGTCCTTGCCGAGCGAGTCGAGCGCCGAGCTTCGCCGCGAGCAGCGAGCCGAGAGCGTCGCCGTCCGGGTTCTCGTGCGTGACGAGGAGAAAGCGGTCGTGAGAGCGGAGCGCGTCGGCGACCGCCCTCAGATCGTCACTCGTCCTTTGGCGCGAGCTCATCGATCAGTTGGGTCATGCGGACGCCGCGCTCGACCGTCGGATCGTACTCGAAGGTCAGTTGCGGGGTCCGCTTCATGCGCAGCTGCCGGGCGACGCGCGCCTGGAGGACGCCGTGCGCGGCCGTCAGGCCTTCGAGCGTCGCCTCCCGCTTCCGCTCGTTCCCGAGGACGCTGACGAAGACCGTCGCCTGGCGCAGGTCGGGCGAGGTCTGGACACCGGTCACGGTGACGAAGCCCAGGCGCGGGTCCTTCAGCTCGCCGACGCCCTCGGAGATCACCTCGCGCACTGCTTCGTTGACCCGACGCATGCGCTCGCTCACGAGCCGGCCTTCTGACGCGCGACGCATCGACCGGTCATTTCAGACGGCCGCACCGGCACAGCCGGCCCGGCCTGAAAGAGACGCCGCAAGCGTCGTCTCATCGCAGATCCTCCAGCATCACGACCTCGCGCTCGACCCTTGTCAGCTCGAACGCCTGCCCCGAGAGATACCGCTCCGCGCCGCTCAGCAGCTCGTCCAGCTCGCGGTTGTCCCGGGCCACACACGAGAGCGTGAGCCGCGAGCGCTGCCAGAGCTCGTGGTGGTCGACCTCGGCGACCGAGGCGCCGAAGCGCCGCTGCAGCTGCGCCTTCACCGAGAGCAGCTCCTTGCGCTTCCCCTTGAGTGAGCCGTTCTCCGGGAAGTGGAGCTCGACCGAGAGGATCCCGATGTAGCCGCTCGCCATGAAGCCCATTCTGAACCCGCTCGACCGTCCGATGGCGCTCATACGCTCGTGCCGGCGTCAATCCCTGCGAGCAAGGAGAGGACATGAAGAGCATGGCCCGCTGGTCACCTGTTAGCGGCGTGGTGTTCGTCGTGCTGTGGATCGTGGCCTTCGCGGTCACGAACAACACGCCGGAGAGTGGCGACTCGGATGCCAGCATCGTCGACTACTACAACTCGAGCGGCCACCGCAACCGCGACATTGCGGCGTTCTTCTGCGTCCTCGTCGGCGCCCTCTTCTTCGTCTGGTTCTTGTCCGCGCTGCGGACGCGGCTCGCCCGCGCCGAGGGCAAGGCCGGCGGACTCACGGCTGCCGCTTTCGGAGGCGGGCTCGTGTCGGCGGGGCTCTGGCTCTCCGCGGCCGCGCTCTTCACCGCGCCCAGCTTCGCCCGCTCGGACACCAGCAAGTTCCAGCTCGACCCCAACACCTTCAGGATCCTGAACGATGTCGGCTACAGCTTCTGGTTCGGCGGCACCACGGTCGCCGTCGTGACCGTCGTCGCGACCGCGCTCCTGAGCCTGCGGGCAGGGCCGCTGCCGAAGTGGCTCGCCTGGTTGAGCTTCCTCGTCGCCCTGACCATGCTCGTCGCGTTCGTATTCATCCCGATCCTGATCTGGCTCGGGTGGGTGCTCGTCGTGAGCATCGTGCTGATCTGGAAGCAGGAGACGCCCGAGGACGCGGCGTCGGCGGGCGTTACGTAGCCGCGGGGCGGGCGTCTCGAGGTCGGTCCGCTCGACCTCGCGCGTCTCGTAGACCTCGAGGACGTCGCCTTCCTTCACGTCGTTGAAGCCGTCGAGGAGGATGCCGCACTCGAAGTTCTCCTCGACCTCGCGAACGTCGTCCTTGAACCGCTTCAGCTGCGAGATGCGGGTCTCGTGGACGACCGTGCCGTCGCGCACGACGCGCACGCTCGCGCCTCGGCGGACCGTGCCGCTTGGTGACGTAGGAGCCGGCGATCGTGCCGAGCCGCGAGACGCGGAAGAGCTGCCGCACCTCGACCTCGCCGATCGTCTCCTCGGTGCGCACCGGCTTGAGCATCCCGACGAGCGCCTGCTCGATGTCCTCGGTCAGCTGGTAGATGACGCGGTAGGTGCGGATCTCGACGCCCTCGCGCTCGGCGAGCGGCGCGCGCCTCGGCGTTCGGCCGCACGTTGAAGCCGACGACCATCGCGTTCGAGGCGGAGGCGAGCATGATGTCGTTCTCGGTGATCCCGCCGACGCCCTGGTGGATCACGTTCACGCGCACCTCGGGGTGCTGGATCTTCTGGAGCTCCGACACCGCGGCCTCGACCGAGCCGACCACGTCGCCCTTGAGGACGAGGTTGAGGTCCTGCACCGCGCCGTCCTGGAGCTGCTCGAAGAGGGCCTCGAGCGAGACGCCGCCGCGGCGCTGGGCAAGCTGCTCGCGGCGCAGGCGCTCCCCGCGCGCCTGGGCGTAGGAGCGCGCCTGGCGCTCGTTCTCGACCACGCGCGCATGCTCGCCGGCGGGCGGCGGCTGGTCGAAGCCGAGGATCTCGACCGGGTCGCCCGGCCGCGCGTCCTTGACCTTCTCGCCGCGGAAGTTGTAGAGGGCGCGGACCTTGCCCCAGGCGTCTCCGGCCACGATCGCGTCGCCGACGCGCAGCGTGCCGCGGTGGACGAGCATCGTCGCCACCGGGCCGCGGCCGACGTCGAGACGGGACTCGATGATCGGCCCGGACGCGTCGGCCTTCGGGTTTGCCGTCAGCTCGAGCTCGGCGTCCGCGACCAGGAGGACCTTCTCGAGCAGGTCGTCGAGGCCCTGCGCCTGCTTCGCCGAGACCTCGGAGAACTGCGTCGAGCCGCCCCACTCCTCGGGCTGGAGCCCCTCGGTGGCGAGCTCGTTGCGCACGCGGTCGGTGTTCGCGTCGGGCAGGTCGATCTTGTTGACGGCGACGACGATCGGCACCTCGGCAGCGCGCGCGTGCGAGATCGACTCGCGCGTCTGCGGCATCACGCCGTCGTCGGCGGCGACGACCAGCACCGCGATGTCGGTGACCTTCGCGCCGCGGGCGCGCATGGCGGTGAAGGCCTCGTGGCCGGGCGTGTCGAGGAACGTGAGCTTGCGGCCGTTGTGCTCGACCTGGTAGGCGCCGATGTGCTGCGTGATCCCGCCGGCCTCGGTCTCGACGACGGCCGTCTGGCGGATCGCGTCGAGCAGCGTCGTCTTGCCGTGGTCGACATGGCCCATGATCGTGACCACCGGCGGCCGGGCCTCGAGATCGGCCTCGTCGTCCTCGTACTCCTCCGGCTCCAGCTCCTCCTCGGCGGCGTGCTTGATCGTGATCTCGCGGTCGATCTCGGCGGCGATCAGCTCGACCTCGTCGTCGGAGAGCGACTGCGTGGCCGTCTTCGGCGCGCCGAGCACCATCAGGATCTTGATGATCTCGGGCATCGGCTTGCCGAGGGCCTGCGAGAGGTCCTTGACGGTCACGCCCGACTCGACCGTGACCGGCCCGGTCGGCTGGACGACCTCGCGCGGCGTCTTCGGCCGCGCCTCCGCCCGCTCGCGGGCCTGGCGGGCGTTCTCGCGCGGCCGTGCCGCACCGGTGTCGATCACGACACGGCGCTTGCGGCCGCCCGGCGGCGCGCCCTGGCGGGGCCGGATCGGGCGGTTTGGTCTGTTCGGACGGTCAGCCATCGGCGTCAGTGTAGAGCCGTGCCAGCCCGGGATCGACCCGGACGGTCCGTTTCAGGATGCGGTTGAAGGCTCGTTTCTCGGCCGCGCGCTCGAAGCAGACCAGGCGCCGGCACGTGTAGGCACCCCGGCCCGGCCCCGTCGGCGACGACGTGAGCTCGCCGTCCCGGGCCACGAAGCGCAGCAGCTCGGCCTTCGGCGCTCGGCGCCCGCAGCCGGCGCACGTCCTGATCGGGATGCTCACGCAGCGGCGGGTCCCTCCTCGTTGTCGAGCTCCTTCGCCGGCTCGGCAGGCTCGTACTCGGGTGCCGGCTCCTCGACGGGCTCGAGCTCTGCGACCGGCTCGGGATCGCTCGGGCTCGGGCTCACCGGCTCGGCTTCGGGCGCGCCTCTGCGACCGGCTCCTCTTCGAGGGCTCCTCGGGCGTCGGCTCCGGCTCGACCGGAAGCTCGCCTGCGGCCTCCTTGCGCGCCAGCTCCTGGTGCGCGGGACGCCGCAGTAGCGCGACCCCGGCAGGGCGGTGTTCGGGCAGCGCTTGCCGGTCGAGAGGATCGCCGAGCAGCGACCGGTGAACTCTTCCTGATCGCCGTCGCCGGCGAACGCGGCCTCGGCCTCCTCGGTCGCGAACTCCGTGTCGGACTTGATGTCGACCTTCCAGCCGGTCAGCCGGGCGGCGAGGCGGGCGTTCATGCCCTCCTTGCCGATCGCCAGCGCGAGCTGGTCGTCGGGAGTTACGACCGTCGCCTCCTTCGCCTCGTCGTCGAGGTAGACCTCGCGCACGCGCGCGGGCGAGAGCGCCTTGGCCACGAACCGCGCGGGCTCGGGGTTCCACGGGATGATGTCGATCTTCTCGCCGCGCAGCTCGGAGACGACCATGCGCACGCGCGAGCCCCGGGGGCCGACGCAGGCGCCGACCGGGTCGACGCCCTGGGCGTGCGACTCGACGGCGATCTTCGAGCGGTAGCCAGGCTCGCGCGCGACCGCGCGGATCTCGACCAGGCCGTCGGCGATCTCGGGCACCTCGAGCTCGAACAGCGTCTGGATCAGCTCCGGGTCGCGGCGCGAGAGGATCACCTGCGGGCCCTTCGTGCCCGAACGGACCTCGGTGATGACCGCCTTGATGCGCGAGCCCTGCTCGTAGCGCTCGCCGTCGACCTGCTCCGAGCGCGGCAGCAGCGCCTCGACCTTGCCGAGGTCGACGAGGACGTTGTTGCGGTCGCCGGCCTGCTGGACGATGCCGGTCACGACCTCGGTCACGCGGTCGACGTACTCGTCGTACATGATCTGGCGCTCCGCCTCGCGGATCCGCTGCGTGATCACCTGCTTCGCGGTCTGCGCGGCGATGCGGCCGAAGTCGTCCGGGGTGACATCGGCCCGCTTGATCTGGTTCTCGGGCACGTCCGACCAGTCGATGTCGAGGTCGTCGTCGGTGACGAGCACGTGCGAGCGCTCGCCGTTCTCGATCTCGGCCTGCTCCAGCTCGGTGATGACGCGCTCGCGCGCCTCCTCGAGCAGCCGCTCCTCGATGTCAGGCGGCAGCTCGATCGAGAAGACGCGGAAGTCGCCCTCCAGGCGGTCGAGCTCGACCACGGCGTGCCGAGACGAGCCCGGCGTCTTCTTGTACGCGGCGAGCAGCGCGTCCTCGAGCGCGGCGATCAGCGTGTCGCCCTCGATTCCGCGGTCGCGCTCGAGCTCGTGGACGAGCTCGATGATCTCTCGGCTCATGTCGATTCCCTCGTCGATCAGGTTGCCCCGGACGATCTGCTCGTACGGGATGTCCACCTCGTGGCCGTTCGTCGCCACGGTCACTGAGTCCTCGTCCGCGCGCGTGACCTCGCCGCGCACCTTCGCGCGCTCGGCCGTCTTCAGCTTGACCGTGCGCCCGACGACCTCGCGGAAGTGCTCCGGCTTGCGCAGCGGCCGCTCGAGGCCGGGAGAGGAGACGTCGACGGCGTAGTCGCGCAGGTAGTCCGAGAGGACGCGCGTGACCTGCTGGCAGAGGGCGTGGTCGACACCCTCGGCGCGGTCGACGTAGACCGTGAACCGCTCGGGCCCGGTCAGCTCGACCGCGAGCACCTCGACTCCGGGCAGCGCCTCCTCGACCCGCTCGCTGATCTCGCTCTCCAGTGTTCTCTCCTTGTCGTAAACGCTCGCCAATTCGTGCTCCTCACAAAAAATGGGCGCCTCGCGCCCATTTCCCCAAAAGCCGGTGAAATGTGGTTCGGAAAGGATAGCACCGCATCGGGGCGAGAGGCCCCGCCGCAGCGGGGCCCTTGAACCCTGGATCAGACGGTGCCGGTCTGCGAGGGCTCGTCGCCCTTCAGGTGCCGGATCACGTCGGCGACGTCGGCGATCTCCTGCTCGAGGTCGCGCTGGTGCTCCTCCAGCCGGCGAAGCCATTCTTCGCGGCTGGGAAAGCGTCGGTGTCCGCGGAAGCCTGGGCGGCCGCGGAAGTGTCCGTGACGGTGCATGTTCACCTCCCTTCCTCGCGGCGGATGCTCATTCATCAGATGGGCTCGACCGGTCACTTCGGACGGACGCACGGGCCGAGCCCGCGCGTCCTGAGGTCGGCATCGCAAGCGATGCCTCGTAGCGCTCGAGAAATGTTCGATCGTTTGCTGTGCACGGCCGAGCGCTTCGGCCCAGCGGTCGAGCAGGCGCTTCGGCCCTCGTCGGTGAGCTCGTAGGTGCGCTTCGCCGGCCCGGGGAGGTCCGGCGCTCCACTCGGAGCTGACGAGCCCCTCGTCCTCGAGCGAGCGCAGGAGCCGGTAGAGGTTGCCGATGTCGATCCTCCCCTCCACTCCTAGCTCGGGGATGCGCTCGAGCAGCTCGTAGCCGTGCAGCGGCCGCTCCCGGAGCAGCAGCAGCAGCGACGGCTCGACGAACCGCTCGACACGCGCGTGGACGTGCCAGTGGCCCGGGCGGACGAGCCGCCGGCTCCGGGATCGCGAGTGGCCACGGTGTCTCATTCCGGTCAGTATAGGTAAAACACATATGTCTGTCGCATACTTGTAGGCTCTCCAGCCGTGGCGCACCCGGATCTCCCCTCCGAGCAGGCGTACGTCGACCAGGCCTACGACTGCCTCGACCGCATGCGCGAGGCGCTGATGCGCACGCGCGGACGCCGGCGCGACCGAGGTCGCTGCGCGAGGCGATCGAGACCTGGGCGAGCGGGCGCCTCCGCACGTTCGCCGACGCCGAGCGCGGCCTCTGCTTCGGCCGGATCGACTCGGAGGAGGCCTCCGATCCGATCTACGTCGGCCGCCGCTGGGTGCACGACGACGACCGCGGCGCCCTCGTCGTCAACTGGCAGGCACCGGCGGCGCGGCCGTTCTACACCGCGACGCCCGCCGAGCCGCACGGCGTGACCCTGCGACGGCGCTTCCGCACGCGCGGCCGGACGCTCACCGGCATCAGCGACGAGTCGCTCGACGGCTCGCTCGCCGACGCGGCCGCGGCCGTCGACGACTTCCTGCTCGAGGAGCTCGAGCGCGCCCGCGACGCCCGCATGCGCGACATCGTCGCGACGATCCAGGCCGACCAGTACCACCTGATCGCGCGCGAGCCGGAGCCGCCGCTCGTGGTGCAGGGCGGGCCGGGAACGGGAAAGACCGCGGTCGGCCTGCACCGGGCGTCGTACCTCCTCTACGCGCACCGGGGAGACATTCGCCGCGTGCTCGTCGTCGGCCCGAACGCGGCGTTCATGGAGTACGTGTCGCACGTCCTCCCCACCCTCGGCGAGGACAGCGTCGACCAGCGCGCGATCGGCGAGCTCGTCGACGGCGTCGAGGTCACACGCGCAGACGCCCTCGAGGTGCAGCAGCTGAAGGCGAGCCTGCGCCTCGGCGACGTCGTCCGGCGGGCGGTCGAGCTGGGCTCGGAGGGCGAGCCCGAGGAGCTCGTCGTCCGGCTCGGAGGGCCGCTTCGTGGGCGTCGAGGCCGACGAGGTCGCCGAGCTGCTCGCCGAGGCGCGCGGCGAGCTCGGCCTCTCGGCCGCGGCGCGGGAGCGGTTCCGGATGAACGTCCTGCGCCGGTTCTACGAGGACTACGGGGCGCGGCTCGGCGGCCAGGCGTTCCGGGCGTTCGACGAGATCGAGCGCGCACTGCGGCGCGACGGGCGGATGAACCGGTTCCTCGACCACGTCTGGCCGGCGCCGAAGCCGGAGCAGGTCGTCCGGCGGCTCCTGGGCTCGCCCGAGCGCCTGAAGGAGGCCGCGGACGGAATCCTCGACGGGGACGAGCAGGCGCTCCTCCGCCGGGCGCGGAGCGGCTGGAGCGAGTCCGACCTGCCGCTCATCGACGAGGCGCGGGCGCTGCTCGACGGCCCGCCCACGCGCTTCGGGCACGTGATCGTCGACGAGGCGCAGGACCTGACCCCGATGCAGCTGCGGATGATCGCCCGCCGGGCCGCGGGCGCGCTTCACGATCCTCGGCGACATCGCGCAGGCGACGGGGCCGATCGCCTACGACCGCTGGGACGAGCTGCTCCCGTACCTCCCTGCGGGCGAGCGCGCGCAGGTCGAGGAGCTCCGCCACGCCTACCGCGTCCCGCGCGAGATCATGGCGCTCGCGCTGCCGCTGCTGGAGAGGATCGCGCCGGACGTCGAGCCGCCGCTCGCCTACCGCGTCGGCGCCGAGCCGCCGCGCATCGTCGACGGCGATCCGCCGCTCGCGGCCGCCTACGACGAGGCCGCGCGACTGTCCGGGCGACGAGGGCCTGCTGGCGCTGATCGCGCCCGCCTCGCTGCGCGGCGACCCGGAGGCGGCGCGGGGTCGCTCTTCGACGAGTCCCGGATCGCGGTGCTCACGCCGCGCGAGGCCAAGGGCATGGAGTTCGACCACGTGATCGTGGTCGAGCCCGCGCTGATCGTCGAGGAGGCGGTCGAGGGCCAGGGCCTGCGCGAGCTCTACGTCGCGCTCACGCGCCCGACGAGGACGCTCGTCCTCGTCCACTCGCGCCCGCTGCCGCGGGAGCTCGAGGAGCTCAAGCCGCCCGGAGAGCTGCTCGTGACGCGCCGATCGGGCCACGACGAGGGTCAGCCTTCCAGGCTCTCGATGCGCACGCTCTCGCCCACGTCCGCTCCCTCGTCGCAGCGCGCGTCTTAGAGCCCGCGGCCGATGGACGCAGGACCTCCCCGGCCGGGTGGCAGGCGACCACTCGCCGTCTTCGGCGCTGCCGGCGTCGCGGCAGGCAGCGCGATCATCGGCTCCGTCGCTCCGCGGCCGCGACTTCCGAGCCGAAGCCGGAGGCCCCAGGTGAAGCTCGAACCGGCCTCGATCGTCAGCCCGGTGAGCACCGAGAGCAGGTTCAACGGCCAGGGCACGCTTTCGCCACCAGAGACGCGCGTCGCGTTGATCGAGGCAGGCGGTCGCGCCGTCAGCGCGGGGAACATCGGCCGAGCTAAGCTCGAGCACGATCGTGACCGGCCCGTCGTTCGCGAGCTCGAGCGCCATTCGCGCGCCGAACACGCCGGTCTGCCACGTGGACGCCGAGCTCGCGGAGCGCCTCGCAGAACGCCTCGTAGAGCGGCTCCGCCTCCTCGGGCGGCGCGGCCTCGGAGAAGCTCGGCCGATTGCCCTTCGCGGTGTCCGCGATCAGCGTGAACTGGCTCACGACGAGCGCCTCGCCGCCGATGTCGAGCAGCGAGCGGTCGAATCGGCCCTCGTCGTTCTCGAAGACCCGCAGCCGCGCCACCTTCGCGGCCAGACGCGCGGCCGACGGCCGCGTCGTCGCCGCGCGCGACCCCGAGCAGCACGCACAGCCCGGGCCCGATCTCGCCCGCCACCTCCTCCCGCACGCGCACGCGCGCGCCGGAGACTCGCTGCACCACCGCCTTCATGTTCCGCGCCGAAAACGACGATATAGCCCCCGTGGAAGCGGCCCACCTTCCCTGGCAGCACCTCGGCTCCCTGCTGATCAACCGCGGGCTGCTGACCGTCGAGCAGGTCAAGCAGGCCTTCGAGGAGCAGCGCCTGACCGGCCGCCGGCTCGGCGAGATCGCGGTCGGCCACAGCTGGGTGACGAGCGCCGACCTCGCAAGGCGCTCGCCGACCAGTTCGGGCTCGAGTACGTCGACCTCTCCGAGACGCAGCCCGACCGCGACGCGGCGACCCTTCTGCAGAAGGAGCTCGCGTTCCGCTACCAGGCCGTCCCGGTGCGCTTCCTCGCCGACGACCTCCTGCTCGTCGCCGTCGCCGACCCCACGGACGTCGGCCGCGCCGACGACCTGCGCCTGGCGCTCGGCCACAACGTGCGCCTCGCCGTCTCCGAGCCGGCCGACCTCGAGCGCGCGATCAAGACCCTCTACCGGACGCAGATCGAGGTCGAGCAGGAGGAGGAGACCGTCGAGGACGCCGAGTTCGAGCGCGCCGCCCAGCGCGAGGAGATCTCCGAGGCCGGGGGCGAGAGCACCCGCGGTGAAGCTCGTCCACACGACGATGGCGCAGGCGATCGAGGACGGCGCCTCCGACATCCACTTCGAGCCGCAGGAGGAGGAGATGGTCGTGCGCGCGCGGATCGACGGCGTCACGCGCCCGGTCGCGACGATCCCGAAGCCGATGCAGCCGGCCGTCGTGACGCGCCTCAAGATCATGGGCCAGCTCGACATCGCCGAGCGGCGCGCGCCTCAGGACGGACGCGTCTCGGTCCGCTTCGGCGGCGAGCCGCTCGACCTGCGCATCGCCGTGCTCCCGACCACCCACGGCGAGCAGGTCGTGCTCCGGATCATGCACCGCGCCGTCAGCAAGCCCGACCTGAGTGAGCTCGGGATGACGGCCGCCGCGCGGGAGCAGTTCGAGCAGGCGATCCGCCAGCCGTACGGCACGGTGATCGTCTGCGGGCCGACCGGCAGCGGGAAGACGACGACGCTCTACACGGCGCTGCACATGCTCAACGACCCCGGGCGGGTGCTGATGACGATCGAGGACCCGGTCGAGTACCAGATCCCGGGGATCAACCAGGTCGAGATCTCGATCAAGAGCGGCCTCACGTTCGCCCGCGGGCTTGCGCACGATCCTGCGCAGCGACCCGGACGTTCTCCTGGTCGGAGAGATCCGCGACGAGGAGACCGCGCGCATCGCGATGCAGGCGGGCATGACCGGCCACCTCGTGCTCAGCACGGTGCACGCGCACAACGCGGCGAGCTCGATCGCCCGCCTGAAGGACATGGGCGTCGAGACGGGGCTGCTCGCGAGCTCGGTCAACTGCGTCGTCGCGCAGCGGCTGGCGCGCCGTCTCTGCACCGACTGCCGGGAGTCGTACTGGCCGACGGACGAGGAGCTTCAGCAGCTCGGCCTGATGGAGCGAAAGGGAGAGGTCTTCCTCCACCGCCCGAAGGGCTGCGGGCGCTGCGGCAACGCCGGCTTCCGCGGCCGCGTCGCCCTCTACGAGGTGATGCCGGTGACCGGCGAGATCAGGCGCCTGCTCGACGCCGCGACCGACGAGATCCACGAGGCGGCGATCCGGAACGGCATGACGACGCTGCTCCAGGACGGCGTCCGCCTCTGCGTCGAGGGCATTCCTCGCTCTCGAGGAGATCCACCGCGTGGCGGCGAGCGAGCTTCGAGCTGTACACGTCGAAGCGCGGCGGCGAGGCTGCGATCCAGGCGCGATCTTACCCTTCGCGTCCTGGGGCGGGAAGTCACCGCTCTGGACCCGCGGAACCGCGATCACGCGGCCCGAGGAAAGCACGACGAAGCGCCAGCTGTGGTGCTGCGGTCGTCGCGGGGAGCCGTCGTAATGGAAGGAGCGCCAGGGCCACGCCTCGGTGAGAACCACGATGGTCTGGCCCGGCGTAGCGGCCCCCTCTGACGCTCGACCGGGCCGAGCAGACACCCTTGATCCGGAGTCCCGCCGGGCCACCCTCGGGGATGACGCAGGTCCTGGTCCCGACTCGGTGCGGGAAGAGGCTCGGAGCTCTCCCCCGCGGTCGACTCGAGGACATCTGCTACAGCTCTGTTCTCGGGGCCCACGACACCGGGATGCTGACTCCCACGCTTGATGTTCCGCTCTTGCCGCCCGAGCTGTGACAGCCAGCCGCGAGACTTGCAGCGGCTAGCAGCGGAACCGCAGAGAAGGCGCGCCTCATCTCAGGTGGAGTACGCCGCCGGTTCCCGGGCCGGTCACTCCAGATCCCGAATCCGGGCCTCGTATGCCGGACTGCCCGGCCTCAGCGAGCTCGCGAGCTTGTAGTGGCCGTTCGCCTCCGCCGTCCGGCCCTGCTTCTCGAGGCAGCGGCCGAGCGCGTAGTGGGCGTAGTCGTCGACCGGCGCCAGCTCGAGCACCTTGCGGAACTCCGACTCGGCCTCCGCATAGCGGTGGATCCGGAAGTACGCGATGCCGAGCGCCTCGCGGATCGACGCCTTCTCGGGCTCGCGGGCCTTCGCCTTCTCGAGGGCGACCGTCGCCTGGGCGGCCATGCCCTTGCGGAGGTGGCTGCGGCCCTGCTGGAAGAGGTCGAAGGTCTCGCTCAGCTCGGGCCCGCCAGTCCGAGGGAGCGGAGCGAGACCAGACCGCGCAGCCGCTCGAGCCTGGTCAGCTGCGAGCGGATCCCGCGGCGGAGCGCGCGCAGGTCTCTCCGGAGCTCCTCCGCCGCCTGGCGCGCGCTCGCGGCCGGGCCGAACCGCGCGACGGTCGCGTGCGCGCCGAAGCTCCCGGCCTTGACGCCGAGCTCGAGCTCGGCGAGGCGGGCAAGCTCCAGGAGAGTCGCGCTGGGAGGAACGGGCACGAGCTGGTCTCTCAGGATGTCGCGCAGCTCCTTCCCGCCCGCGGCCGCGAGCCGGCGCGGGTCGCGGGTGAGATAGCGCCCCCGCCGAACGAGCGTCTTCGCGATCGCGATGACCGTCAGGCAACCCACGAGCACGAGCAGGAGGAGGCCGATGATCCCGGGCGCTCGCCAGCCGTGAGACTGCGAGCTCGCGAGCGTGCCGGGAGCCAGCACGTCGGGGCCTCTCGTCGAGCGAGGCGCGGCGAAACCGAGCTGCGAGCGATGCTTGGCGAACGAGCTCGAGACCGTCCTTGCCCGCGAGCACGACCGCGGCCGCCGCCGCGTCGAAGAGCGGTGACGAGCTCGAGTACGCCCCGGCCGCCCCGCCGCGGCTCGGCGTCGGGTCGAACGGCAGCCAGCCCCAGCCCCGGAACCAGACCTCGACCCACGTGTGGGCGTCGTGGTCGGTCACGATCCACTGGCCGGAGTGCTTGTCGTAGGTGCCGCTGTTGAAGCCGGCGGCGACGCGCGCCGGGACGCCGAGGTACCGCAGCATCAGCGCCATCGCGCCCGCGAAGTGCTGGCAGTACCCCTCGTGTGTCCTGACGACGAAGTCGACCAGCGGGGGCACGCCCTTTCGGGCCTTCGGCGGATGCTGGTTGTAGACGAAGCCGCCGCCCGTGCGGAACCAGCGCTCGAGCGCGACGGCCGCCGCGTACGGACTGCGCGCGTCGCCTGCGATGCTCCTCGCCAGGCGCGCGAGCGACCGGTAGGGCGCGATCCGCTGGATGCGCAGGTACGACTCGAACATCGCGTCGCGCGTTCCGAACGGCGGGAAGAAGACGCCCTGCTCGACCTCGAGGTACTTCCGCCGGACACTGATCAGCGGCGGATAGACGGGCTTCGACCGGGCGAGCTGCCCCGGTGTCGGCTTGAGCTCGTAGCTCGTGACGTCGTAGCTGTCTCCCCGGTGCAGCGTTCGAGACGCGCGAGCCGTGCCCGCCGGGTCGTAGGAGACGACGCCGAGGTCCGGGCTCGTCGTGAAGAAGAACGGGACGCTGGCCCCGATCGAGGCGGTCGTCCTCGAGCGCGTCGACCGTCACGTGCTGCCTCACGGCACTCGTCGACCGGCCTGCGAGCGACGGGACGAGCCCGGAGCTCGCCGAAGTCTCCCTTCCCTGCCCCCGTGAACTCGGCCACCGGATCCTCCACCCAGCGTCCCCCGATGACGGAGCTCAGCACGGTCGCCCGCCAGTAGTGAGGGGTCGACGAGGCCCCGATCGCGCAGGACGGTCGTCCGCTTGCGTGGAAAGGTGAGGCCGTCGTAGCGCGAGTCCCAGACGTACGAGACGGCAACCGGCTTCGCCCGGTGCGTCGTCAGGTCCCAGGTCTGCCAGTTGAGAAACGCGTGCTTCGCGAGCGCCGGCGAGGTCGATGCGAGCAGCCCGATCAGGACGACGACCGCCCCGGCCGCAGGCGCGTAGCCGACCGTCCGAGGCCGCTCGCGCATGCCGACGAGGAGCACGAGCAGGCCGGCCAGGATCGCCGCGCCGCGGATCAGCCCGTGCCCGACGAGCAGCGTCGCGGGCCAGCCCGCGCCGACGAGCAGCGCGAGCGCCGCGAGGGCCGGGCCGGCGCGCGGCGATCGCGAGCCCGGCCACGAGCGTGAAGGCGAAGACGGCCAGGAGGATCACCCCGTGCATATGAGGGCGGAACGCGCCGTCGAACGGGAGCCGCACGTCGTAGAACGCTAGGAACCCGTCCCACGAGCGCGAGAGCACGCGGCCGGGCTCGTCCACGCCGAGGCCGAGATCGAAGGCGGTTCCCGCGACGACGACGAACGCGACCAGCGAGGCGACGATCCGCGCTCCGAGGCTGCGCGCCAGCGCCGGCGCGATCGCGAGGACGACGACGAGAGCCGCCTGCCATCCGTTCGGGCTCCGCTCGAGTCGCATCCAGTTCCAGGCGATCAGCGACCCCGCGACCGCGGCCAGCAACGCCGTCTTCGCCCGCTGGCTAGCCATGCGCAGCCACCCCCACGGCGGGCGCGCCGAGCACGGCCGCGAGGTCGTCGCCGTCCCGCAGGACGGCCACGGCAATCCCTGCGGCCTGGAGCCTGAGCAGCCCCGGGTACGCGGTGGTGGCTTCGGAGCCGTTGGCGGCGAAGCTCGCCGGGTCGACGAGCACGAGCGAGATGCTGCGGTGGTGGCCCAGAGCGCGGTCGAGGAGCCGCTCGACGAGCGTCGCCGGCAGCGCTGCAGTCACGACCGTAAGCTCCGGCGCCTTGCCCGCCGCGCCCGCCTCGTCCGCCAGCAGCGCCGCGAGAGGCGGCCCGGTCTCGGGCTCGACGCTCGCCAGGAGATCGAGCGCGTGTCGCCAGTTGCCGTCGACCGGGACGGGTCCGCTGCTGCTCCCTCCGGACGCTGTTCACGACGAGCACCGCGCGGCGGCCGCGGCGCGCGTGCGCGAGCAGGATCGACCCCGCGGCTCGCACCTGGACCTCGAAGCTCTCTCCGACGACCGCGGCCGGATCGACGTCCAGCACGACCGCGACCTCGTCTCGCGGAGAGTCCTCGAGCTCCTTCACCATCAACTGCCCGCGCTTGGCGGTCGAGGGCCAGTGCACCTTGCGCAGCGACTCGCCGCGCTCGTGCTCGCGCACGCTGTGCAGGTCGAACCCGCTCGGCCGCCGCAACAGGAGCCTCCGACCGTCGCGCGCCGAGGTGCCCGACTCGGAGAAGAGCCGGTCGAGCTCCACGAGCCGCGGGTAGACCAGCAGCGCTCCCGGAGCCGCGAGCGGCTCCTCGATCCGGTCGAGGCCGAGCGGGTCCTCGATCACGAGCGTGGTCTCCTCGAATGCGTATCGCCCGCGCGGGACGCTCGTCAGGAGATACGAGGTCCCGCGACGCACCGGCAGCGGCGTCTCCCGCTCTCCCAGCTTGCCGATCTGCTCGCGGAGGAGGACGGTCGTCGGCAGAACGCCACGGCGCTGCCGGAGCTCGAGCTTCACGGGGACGTCGTCGCCCTCGAAGCGGTCGATCTCGGGCAGCCGCCGCCGCACCTCGACCGGAACGCTCGCCAGCCGCGTCCAGAGACGCGCGAGGAGCGCCGCTGCGATCAGGCCGAGCGCAACCGGGTAGAGCGGCTTCGAGCCGAAGGCCCAGGCGCCGAGGTAGGTCGCGCAGCCGAGAGCCAGCGCGAGCCTTCCGCGGGAGGTCATACGGGAACCGGTGTGTGCTCGAGCGCCTCGCGCACGAGCTCGGGTCCCGAGAGGCCGGAGGCACGGGCCTCGGGGGCGAGGATCAGCCGGTGCCCGAGCACGGGCTCCGCGCAGGCCTTGACGTCGTCCGGCGAGACGAACTCACGGCCGTCCGCGAGCGCACGAGCCTTGGCCACGCGCAGCAGCGCGATCCCCGAGCGCGGGCTCGCGCCGAGGTAGAGCCGCGCATCCGAGCGCGTGTGCTGCAGGAGGGCGACGACGTAGCGGTTGACGCTCTCCTCGACGAAGACGCCCGCCGCCTCGGCGATCAGCGTGCGCACCTCGGCCGCGGTGGCCACCGGCCGGAGCGAGTCGAGCGGCGGGTCGCCGGTTTGCTCGGTCAGCATCCGCGCCTCCTCGGGCAGCGGCGGGTAGCCGATCTCGACCCGAAGCGTGAAGCGGTCGAGCTGCGCCTCCGGGAGCGGATAGGTGCCCTCGTACTCGATCGGGTTCTGGGTCGCCATGACGATGAACGGGCGCGCGAGCTCGTACGTGACGCCGTCGACCGTGATCTGGCTCTCCTGCATGCACTCGAGCAGCGCGGACTGCGTCTTCGGCGAGGCGCGGTTGATCTCGTCCACGAGCAGGAAGTTCGCGAACACGGGCCCGGGCCGGAACTCGAACTCGTTCGTCTTCTGGTTGAAGACGTTCACGCCGGTCACGTCCGACGGGAGCAGGTCAGGGGTGAACTGGATGCGCGAGAACGAGCAGTCGACCGAGCGCGCGAGCGCCTTCGCGAGCATCGTCTTCCCGACGCCCGGAAAGTCCTCGATGATCAGGTGGCCCTCGGCGACGAGGCAGAGGACGACGAGACGGAGCGTGTCCTCCGGGGCACGCACGACGAGGGCGAGGTTGTCGGCGATCCGGCGAACGGCGTCGGCCCCCGAGGCCCCCGACGGCGAGGGCTGCTCGGTGTCGATCGCGCGCTCGTCCACTATCCGGCCTCCCCAAGCCGCTCGGCCACCTCGTCGAGGATAGCTGCGGCGATCAACTCCTTCGCGGCCTTCTCGACGTGCCGCTCGCCGCCGGCCGAGACGAGTACGACCTCGTTGTCGGCAGAGTCGAACCCGACGTCGTCGCGGGCCACGTCGTTGAAGACGACCAGGTCGACGCGCTTGGCGACGAGCTTCTCGCGCGCACGCGCAAGGCCCTGCTCGCCGCGGTCGGCGGCGAACCCGACGAGGATCTGTCCGTTCGTCCTGCGCTCCCCGAGCTCGCGCAGGACGTCGGCAGTCGGCTCGAGCATCACCGTCCACGGCTCGCCGTCCTTCGGGCGCTTCTCTTCCTCGGGCTCCGCCGGCCGGTAGTCGGCGACCGCGGCCGCCATCAGGACGACGTCGGCGTCACCGCGGGCCAGCGTCTCGCGGGCGACGTCCTCGGCGGTGGGCGCTGACACCACGTCCACTCCTACGGGCGCCGGCACCGAGAGGTTCGAGGCCACGAGAGTGACTTCGGCTCCGCGACGGCGGGCCTCGGCGGCGAGCGCGGCGCCCATTCGCCCCGACGAGCGGTTCCCGAGGAAGCGCACGGCGTCGAGCGGCTCGCGGGTGCCCCCAGCGGTGACCAGCACGCTCCGGCCGCGGAACTGCTCGCGCTTCTCCAGCAGCGAGGCGCAGCGCGCGAAGATCGCCTCCGGCTCGCTCATGCGGCCGACGCCGGTCTCGCCCTCCGCGGTCTCGCCCTCCTCGGGGCCGATCAGCTCGACCCCGCGGCCACGCAACGTCTCGACGTTCGCGCGGGTCGCCGCGTGCTCCCACATGCGCGGGTTCATCGCGGGCGCCGCGACGACGAAGCCGTCGAACGCGAGCGCGGTCTGGGTGAGGACGTTGTCGGCGAGACCCTGCGCGAGCTTGGCGAGCGTGTTCGCCGAGAGCGGCGCGATCACGAGCAGGTCGGCCTCGACGAGGTGCGGATACAGCTCGCGGGGCATCTCGCGCCGGGCGAGCGCCTCGAAGGTGTGCGCGGTGACGAAGCGCTCCGCCTCGGGCGTCAGGATCGGCGTGACCTCGTGCCCGTCGCGGACGAGGAGGCGCGTCAGCTCACACGCCTTGTAGGCCGCGATCCCGCCGGTTACCCCTAGAACAACCCGCGCCATGCACACATTGTGCCCGCAGACCTAAATCCGCGACAGCGCGCGGACCGTACTCAGATGGTCAAGCCGAAAGGAGCCTCATGCCGAGAAAGTCACTTCTAGCTCTTGTCGTCCTCGCCGCGATCGCGCTTGCAATCGCCGGAGCGGCGTTCGGCCGCAGCTCGTCGATGCCCACCCTCAAGGGCGTCGTCGGCCCCGGCTACTCGATCAAGCTGACGATGAAGGGCAAGAAGGTGAAGTCGCTGAAAGCCGGCAACTACAAGTTCGTGATCAGCGACAAGTCCTCGTTCCACAACTTCACGGTCGAGCGGGAGAAGCCCACCAAGCCGAAGATCGAGAAGCACATCACCTCGACGGGCTTCATGGGCCCGAAGACGCTCGTGATCACGCTGAAGCCCGGCAGCTGGAGCTACTACTGCTCCGCGCACGAGCCACAGATGCACGGCGACTTCAAGGTGACGAAGTAGATCGACGCGAAGGCCGCCATCCGGCGGCCTTCGTTACTTCGGGTAGCTGTACTTGATCTTGCCCTCTTGGATTTCCTCGAGGGCCATCGTCAAGTAGTTCTTGGAGCGCGACTCCACAAGCGGAGGAAGGACCTGGTCGAAGGTGCCTTCACCCAGCTGCTGGTGGTAGTTGTTGATCTGGCGCGCACGCTTGGCCGCGACGATCACCAGCGCATAGCGGGAATCGACCTGTTCGAGCAGTTCGTCAACGCGAGGATGAATCACGGGCGTGCATGGTACCTGCACGCTGCAACTCGCCGCGGACGATCGCCTCCAGCTCCGCAAGCGCGCGCTCGAGGTCGTCGTTGACGATGCGGTGCGTGAACTCGGGCCCGTGCTCCAGCTGGCGCTCCGCCTCGTTCAGGCGCTCGCCGATCTCCCCCTCGCTCTCGGTGTCCCGCGCGCGTAGCCGCCGCTCGAGCTCCTCCCGGCTCGGCGCGGTCACGAAGATCGTCACGGCCTCCGGGATCCGGTCGCGCACGGCCAGCGCGCCCCCGGTCTCGATCTCGAGGAGCGGGGCGCCACCATGCGCGCGGATCCGCTCGAGCTCCGACCAGAGCGTCCCCGAGCGGTAGCCGGGCCCCCACGGGAGCTCGACGTGCTCGAGGAAGCCTCCTTCCTCGAGGCGGCGGTCGAACTCCTCTTCCGAGATGAACCAGTAGTCGCGTCCGTCCTCCTCGCCGGGCCGGCGCGGGCGGGTCGTCGCCGAGATCGCAAGCTCGATCCCTGGCACCCGCGTCACGAGCCGTCGCGCCAGCGTGCTCTTGCCTTCGCCCGAGGTGCCGGTGATGACGAAGACCGGCATCTGCGACACCTCAGCGGTCGAAGAGGCCAATCAGCTCCGCCCGCTGGCGATCAGAGAGACCGCCGACCGTCTTCGATTGGCTGATACGGCACTGGTTCAGAAACCGGGCGGCTTTCACGCGGCCGAACTTCGGCACGGCCATGAGCATGTCGAACACCTTCGCGGTGGAGACGTACTCGGGCGGATCCTCGAGGATCTCCTCGATCCGGACGTCGCCGGACTTGAGGTTCTTCTTGAGCCGCGCCCGACGCACGCGGATGTCGTTCGCTCGCTTGAGCGCTTCCATCCTTTGGTCGAGAGAACGAAGCGGCGCCTGGGCTTGAGTTTTGAGGGCGGCGGCCACGGCGGGGGATACTAACAAGCTCGACGCCTCGGTCAACCCGACATGTTTGCGCCCGTATGCAGGGTTTTTTTGGGCGCAACCCTCGACTGTGGATCGAGGGTCGCGGCTTCCGGCTCGTGGGCGACACCAACGGCGTTGTCAGGCTCGACAAAGCCGTGGGCCGCCAGCTCGACCTCTAGCTCGGCCCGGACTCGGGCAGGCGCGCCGGGATCGGCGAACAGAATCGTCCCGACCGCGACGTCGGTCGCGCCGGCCGCGAGGAGCTCGAGCACGTCGCGTCCGCTGGCCACTCCGCCCATGCCGACGATCGGCAGCTGCGTCGTCTGGCGGCACGCCCAGACCGCCGCGAGCGCGATCGGTCGCAGTGCGGGACCCGAGAGGCCGCCTGTCCCCCGTGCGAGCACCGGGCGCAGCGTGCGCTCGTCCAGCGCAAGGCCTCTGATCGTGTTCACGAGGCTGAGGCCGTCGGCTCCCGCAGCCTCCGCCGCGCGCGCGGTCTCCGCGACGTCGGTGGCGGCCGGCGAGAGCTTCGCGTAGAGCGGCGTGGCCGTCGCTGCTCGGGCGAGCGCCACCGTCTCGGCGACGCTCTCGGGAACCTCGTCCACGTTCGGGCAGGAGAGGTTCAGCTCGATCGCGTCGACGTCGCCGCGGTCGTCGAGCCGCGCGCAGAGCTCTGCGAAGTCCGGCGCGGCGAAGCCTCCGACCGACACCCAGAGCGGGACGCCGAGCTCCGCGAGGCGCGGCAGCTGGTCGGAGAGGAAGCGGTCGATCCCGGGGTTTGCAAGCCCGATCGAGTTCAGCATCCCGACCTCGGTCTCGGCGATGCGAACCGGTGGGTTGCCCTCGACGCGGGAGCGGCGTGACCGTCTTGGTGACGAAGACGTCGAGCTCGCGTGCGATGTCCGGAGCGACGAGCGCGTCCAGACAGCCGCTGGCGTTAAGCAGCCGCATGCAGCACCGGCCCTTCGACGCACAGGCGCTTGAGCTCGCCGTCGATCTCGACCGCGCAGCCGTAGCAGGCGCCGAAACCGCACGCCATCGGGGCCTCCCAGGCGAGCTGGGCGTGCGGAGTCAGCCGCCGGACGGCCTCGAGCATCGGCGCCGGCCCGCAGGCGAGCACGTCGTGGCTCGGCGGCAGCACCTCGGTCACGAGAACCGGCTCGACCACGACCTCGGCGTTCGGCACGAGCGCCGCGGCCTCGGCGTGCCAGGAGCTGCGGAAGCCGAGGAGCGCGGGCGGGCCCCCGAGCTTCTCCGAGAGGTAGGGGAAGGGCGCGACGCCGATCCCGCCGCCGACGAGCAGCGGGCGCTCGACGTCGAGCCGGAAGCCGTTGCCGAGCGGCCCGAGGATCGCGAGCCGGTCACCCGGCGAGAGGGAGCAGAGCGCCCGCGTGCCCGGCCCGATCGGGTCGATCAGGAACCCGAGCTCGCCCTCCCGGCGCCACGCAGAGGCTCATCGGCCGCGGCAGGAGCCGGCCCGGGGCCTCGAGCATGAAGAACTGTCCGGGGATCCCCGGCTCGAGGCCGCCGCGGTCGACCCGGAGCAGCGTGTACGGCCCGACGGCCTCCGTCCCGGTGACGCTACGCGCTTCGCGCCTGAGCATCGATTCGCTCCTGCAGGCTGAGCGCGACCTCGTCGCGCGCGTGCGCGATCGCCTCGACCGCGGCCGCGGCGCCCGAGATCGTGGTCACGCAGGGGATGCGCGCGATGAGCGCGGCCTCGCGGATCCGGTAGCCGTCCGTTCGCGCCCCCGATCCTTGCGGCGTGTTGACGACGAGGTCGCAGCGGGCGCGTCGGATCAGGTCGACCACGCTCGGCCCTCCGCCCTCCTCGGTCACCTTGCGGACGTACTCGACGGCGAGCCCGGCGGCGGCGAGCGTGCGCGCCGTGCCGGCGGTCGCGAGCAGCTTGAAGTCGAGCGCGGCCAGCGCCTGGGCGACCGGGACGACGGCGACCTTGTCCTCGTCGTCGGACCGAGAGGAAGGCCGTGCCGCGGGCAGGGAGCCGCCGTCCGGCGGCCCGCTCGGCCTTGGCGAACGCGGTCGGGAGATCGGAGGCGCTCGCCATCACTTCGCCGGTCGACCGCATCTCCGGCCCGAGCACGGGATCGGCGCCTGGGAAGCGCGTGAACGGCAGCACGGCCGCCTTGACGGAGACCTGTCCCGGGGACAGACCCTGGGACAAGGCCAGATCGGCCAGGTTGGCGCCCGCGGCGAGGCGGCAGGCGGCCTGGACGAGGTTGACGCCGGTCGCCTTGCTCGCGAAGGGAACCGTGCGCGAAGCACGCGGATTCGCCTCGATCACGAACAGCTCTCCGCCGACGAGCGCGAGCTGGACGTTCAGCAGCCCGACGACCCCGAGCGCCGGCCCGAGCCGTTTCACGAGCTCGACCACACGCTCGTGCTCGTCCTCGCGTGAGCGACGGAGCCGGCAGGACGCAGCTCGAGTCGCCCGAGTGGATCCCCGCCTCCTCGACGTGCTGCATCACGGCGCCGACGAACGTCTCCCGCCCGTCGCAGAGCGCATCCACGTCGAGCTCGATCGCGTTCTCGAGGAAGCGGTCGACCAGCAGCCGCCCGCCGTCCGCAGCCGCTTCGCGCACCGTCTCTGCGTCGTAGCAGATCCGCATGCTGCGCCCACCGAGGACATACGAGGGCCGTACGAGCACCGGGTAGCCGATCCGCTCCGCGACGTCGACCGCCTCGTCGGCGGTCGCCGCCATCCCCCAGGCCGGGACCTCGAGCCCGAGGTCGCCGCACAGCGCCGCGAAGCGCTCGCGGTCCTCTGCGAGGTCGACCGCCTCGAACGGCGTGCCCAGGATGCGGAAGCCCGCGGCCTCGATCGAGCGTGCGAGCTTGAGCGGGGTCTGGCCGCCGAACTGGATCACGACCCCCTCCGGCTGCTCGCGCTCGCACACCGCCAGCACCTCCTCGACCCCGAGCGGCTCGAAGTAGAGCCGGTCGGAGGTGTCGTAGTCGGTCGAGACGGTCTCCGGGTTGCAGTTGACCATCACCGCCTCGTAGCCGAGCTCGCGGAAGCTCTGCGCCGCGTGGACGCAGCAGTAGTCGAACTCGATTCCCTGGCCGATCCGGTTCGGGCCGGAGCCGAGAATCACGACTCGCTTGCGCCCTTCGGAGAGATCCGGAGGGTCCTCGTCGGCCTCGCCCCAGGTCGAGTAGAAGTAGCTCGAGGCGGCCTCCACCTCGGCAGCACAGGAGTCGACGCGGCGGTAGCTCGGCCGGACCCCCCACGCTCGCCGCTTGGCGCGCGCCGCCTCTTCGCCTATGCCGAGCGCCTGGCCGAGGTCGGCGTCCGCAAGCCCGAGTCGCTTGAGCCGGACCCAATCGTCGGCGACGAGGTCGTCTGCGTGCGCGCAGGAGGGCAGGCCGGACTGGATGCGCGCGATCTCGTCCCGGAACCAGGGATGCATCCCGTCGGGCGGCTCGTCCAGCGAGGCCCAGGGCGTCACTGCACAGCCGTCGAGCTCGCGCGAGCGGAGCGCCTTGAGCAGCGCCTCGCTGAACGTCCGCCCGATCCCCATCGCCTCGCCGACGGACTTCATCTGCGTGCCGAGGGTCGTGTCGGCGCCCGGGAACTTCTCGAAGGCGAAGCGCGGCACCTTGACGACGACGTAGTCGAGCGTCGGCTCGAAGCTGGCCGGAGTCGTCCCGGTGAGGTCGTTCGGAATCTCGTCGAGCGTGTAGCCGACGGCGAGCTTTGCGGCGACCTTCGCGATCGGGTAGCCCGTCGCCTTGGAGGCGAGCGCCGAGGAGCGGGAGACCCGCGGGTTCATCTCGATCACGCGCACCTCGCCGCTCTCGCGGTCGCGGGCGAACTGGATGTTCGAGCCGCCGCACTCGACCCCGACCGCCCGGATCACCGCCGCGGCCGCGTCGCGCAGCTCCTGGTAGGCCTCGTCGGGAAGGGTCATCTGCGGGGCGACGGTGACCGAGTCGCCTGTGTGCACGCCCATCGGATCGAGGTTCTCGATCGAGCAGACGACGACCACGTTGTCGGCCCGGTCGCGGATCACCTCGAGCTCGAACTCATCCCAGCCGAGCAGGCTCTCCTCGACGAGCACCTGCCGCACGGGGCTCTCGCGGAGCGCCCGGTCGAGCAGCGACTCGAACTCGCTCCACGACCTCGCGGTTCCGCCTCCGTGGCCGCCCAGCGTGAAGGCCGGCCGGAGGATGACCGGGAACGAGAGGTCTCGCGGGGCCTCCGAGAGCGAGGTGACGACGAGCGACTCCGGCACCTTCAGGCCGGCTTCGAGGACGGTCTCGCGGAAGAGCTCGCGGTCCTCGGCCCGGCGAATCACGTCGGCCGGCGCGCCGATCAGCTCGACGCCGAGGCTCTCGAGCACACCGGACTCGGCCAGCTCGAGCCCGAGGTTGAGGCCGGTCTGCCCGCCCATCGTCGGCAGGAGCGCGTCCGGCCGCTCGCGCCCGAGCACGTCGGCGACGCTCTCGACGTCGAGCGGCTCGAGATAGGTGCGGTCGGCGAAACCGGGGTCGGTCATGATCGTCGCCGGGTTCGAGTTGACGACGATCGTGCGGAAGCCGTCCTCGCGCAGCACCTTGAGCGCCTGGCAGCCCGCGTAGTCGAACTCGCACGCCTGGCCGATCACGATCGGGCCTGAGCCGATCAGGCAGATCGAGCGGAGGTCACGCCGCCTGGGCAAGCCTCACCCCCTCGACCCAGCTCGAGAGCAGCGGCCAGGCGTCGTGCGGCCCCGGCCGAGCCTCGGGATGGAACTGCACCGACCGCGCGCGCAGGTCGGGAAAGTCCAGGCCTTCGACGGTGCCGTCGTAGAGCGAGACGTGCGTTGCCTCCTTGCCCGCCGAGGGCGCGACCGCGAAGCCGTGGTTCTGGCTCGTCACGAGCACGCGGTTCGTGCGCTTCTCGAGCACGGGATGGTTCGCGCCCCGGTGGCCGAAGGGAAGCTTGAAGGTCTCGTGCCCGGTGGCGAGCGCAAGCAGTTGGTGGCCGAGGCAGATGCCGAGTAGCGGAACGCGCCCGAGCAGCGCGCTCACGGTCTCGACCTCTTCGAAGAGCGGCGCCGGGTCTCCGGGGCCGTTCGAGAGCAGCACGCCGTCGTAGCGGGCGAGCTCGTCGGGATCCGCGTCGTGCGGGTAGACGGTCACGGCCGCGCCGCCCCAGGCGAGCCGGTCGAGGATCGAGCGCTTGCAGCCGTAGTCGACGACCGCGATCCGGGCGGCGCCCGCGTCGCTGAAGACGTACGGGTCGGGCGTCGACACCGCTGCCGCGAGCGAGCGGCCGGCCATCGGCGGCTGCTCCTGGACAGCGGCAAGCGCCTCCTCGACGGAGGCCTCGCCTGCGACCGCGATCGCCCGCATCGCACCGGAGGCGCGCAGGTGGATGACGAGCGAGCGCGTGTCGATCGCGGACAGCGCCACGAGCCCGTGCTCGTGCAGCCAGTCGGTCCAGGCCGGCCCGCGCGCCTCGCGCATCAGGACCGCGCGCGCGTGCGGGCGGCTCGATTCGCAGCGGCCCGGCGCGACGCCGTAGTTGCCGACCATCGGCGCGGTGAAGCAGACGATCTGCTCCGCGTAGCTCGGGTCGGTGACCACCTCCTGGTAGCCCGTCATCGCGGTCGTGAAGACCGCCTCTCCGAACGTGAACCCCTCCGCGCCGACCGACTCGCCGCGGAAGACGGTCCCGTCCTCGAGCGCCAGGAAGCCCTTCATCCCTCGTGCACGACCGATCCGGCCGCGACCGTCAGGCGGACCTGGCCCTTGAGCGTCTGGCCGAGCAGCCAGGAGTTGGCGGAGCGCGAGCGGAACCCGCTCTCGTCGACCTTCCAGGTGGCCGTCGTGTCGAGCAGGACGAGGTTCGCCGGCGCGCCGACCGCGATTCGCGGTGCCTCGAGGCCGTACGCGCGAGCCGGGCCGGCCGACATCCGCTCGAGCAGCGTCTCGAGCGGAAGAAGACCCGGCTCGACAAGGCCCGTGTAGAGGGCGGCGAAGGCGGTCTCGAGGCCCGTGACGCCGAAGGGGGCGGCCTCGAACGGGACGTCCTTCTCGTGGCGCGCGTGCGGCGCGTGGTCGGTCGCGACCGAGCCGATCGTTCCGTCGCGCAGGCCGTCGATCAGCGCGGTCCGGTCGTCGGTGCTTCGCAGAGGCGGGTTCATCTTCACGTTCGGGTCGAGCGTCCGCACGGCCTCGTCGGTCAGGCAGAGATGGTGTGGCGTCACCTCGCCGGTCGCCGAGACGCCCGCGGCCTGCGCGCGCGAGAGAGCCTCGACCGACTCGCGGGCGGAGAGGTGGAGCAGGTGCAGCGGTTGGGCCTCGAAGGCCGCGAGCGCGAGGTCGCGCTCGACCATCACGCTCTCCGCCACCGAGGGATATCCGGTGAAGCCGAGCTCGGCCGAGACGGCGCCCTCGTGCATCTGGCCGCCGCGGGAGAGGGTCGGCTCTTCGCAATGGAGCGCCAGCCGGCGACCCGTGATGCCGTGGTACTGGAGCGCGCGGCGCATCAATGCGGGAGCGACAACCGGGTGGCCGTCGTCCGAGAAGCCGGCCGCGCCGTGGTCGGCGAGCTCGCCCATCTCGGTGAGCTCCGCACCTTCCTGGCCGCGGGTGATCGCGGCGAGGAAGCCGACCGGGATCTCGGCCTCGGCCTGTGCGTCCTCGATCAGCGAGCCGAGCACCGCGGCCGAGTCGACGACCGGGTCGGTGTTGGGCATCGCCAGGATCGCGCAGTAGCCGCCGGCCGCAGCGGCCGCTGTGCCCGAAGCGAGCGTCTCCTCGTCCTCTCGCCCGGGCACGCGCAGGTGAACATGGGGATCGACGAAGGCAGGTGCCAGGACCAATCCGGCGCCGTCGACCACGCGGTGCTCGTTCGCGTCGAGGCTCGTTCCGAGCTGCGCGATCGTGCCGGCGTCGACGCGCACGTCGCAGACCGAGTCGATTCCTTCGACCGGGTCGACGACGCGCGCGCCGCGCACCACGAGGTCGTCCTTGGATCTGTCCTTGCCGAAAAGCATCACGCGACCTCCAGCGGATCCGGTGAGCGCACCGAGGCGGGGCCGGTGGTGAGCAGGTCGTAGAGCACGGCCATCCGCACGACGAGGCCGGCGCGCACCTGCGTCTCGATCAGCGCGTCAGCGGCGTCCGCCACGCGCGGGTCGATCTCGACGCCGCGGTTCATCGGGCCGGGGTGCATCACCTTCTGCCCCGGACGGAGCCGCTCGGGGGTCACGCCCCAGCGCGCGGTGTACTCGCGCAGTGAGGGAACGTAGTTCGCCCCCTCCTGCATCCGCTCGCGCTGCATCCGCAGGATGTAGACGACGTCAGCGGCGGCGATCGAGCCGATGTCGTGCGAGAGCTCACAGCCCATCGCCTCGATCCCGCGTGGGAGCAGCGGCGGCGGCCCGACCAGCGTCACGTGTGCTCCCATCAGCGTCAGCGCCTGGATGTTCGAGCGAGCGACGCGCGAGTGGAGGACGTCGCCGACGATCGCGACGTGCATCCCCTCGAGCGGCCCGACCTCCTCGCGGATCGTGTAGAGGTCGAGCAGCGCCTGCGTCGGATGCTGGTGCTTGCCGTCGCCCGCGTTGACGATGTGCGCCTCCGTGTAGCGGGCCACGAGCAGCGGCGCGCCGATCTGCGGGTGCCGGAGCACGATCACGTCGGGGTCGTAGGCGCCGAGCGTGAGCGCCGTGTCCTTGAGCGACTCGCCCTTGTCGACCGAGGAGCCGGCCGCCTTGATCGACATCGTGTCCGCCGAGAGGCGCTTGGCCGCCAGCTCGAAGCTCGACGAGGTGCGCGTCGAGGACTCGTAGAAGACGTTCACGACCGTGTGGCCGCGCAGCGTCGGCAGCTTCTTCACCTCGCGTTCGAGCGACCGCGAGAAGCTGCGCGCGGTCGCCAGCAACCGCTCGACGTCCTCGCGCGTGACGTCGCCGATCGAGATCAGGTGCCGCCGCGGCGGCTGCTTCGGCGGGAGGAAGTCCTCCCGCATGACATGGATGTCACCCATTGGGCTCCTTCTGGACGAGCAGGACCCGGTCTACCTCGTCCACCTCGACGAGCTCGACCTGGATGCGCTCGTCGCGGGCGGTGGGCAGGTTCTTGCCGACGTAGTCGGGCCGGATCGGCAACTCACGGTGACCGCGGTCGGCGAGCACGGCCAGCTGCACGCGCTCCGGGCGGCCGTAGCCGAAGAGCGCGTCGATCGCCGCCCTGATCGTGCGGCCCGTGTAGAGGACGTCGTCGACGAGGACGCACGTCATGCCCTCGAGCGGGAAGTCGAGCGTCGTCGAGCGGACGAGCGGCTGCGCGTGACGAGGAGCCTCGCCCGCGCGCACATGCACGTCGTCGCGGTGGAAGGTGATGTCGAGCTGGCCGATCGCGACCTCGGTGCCCTCGAGCTCGGCGATCCGGCGACGCAGCCGCTGCGCGAGCGGCACGCCGCGCGTGTGGATGCCGATCAGCGCGACCCGCTCGAGGTCGGGGTTGCCCTCGACGATCTCGTGGGCGATCCGCGTCAGCGTGCGCTCGATCGCCTCGCCATCGAGAACAGTCTTCGCCGTGGAGGTCTGCGCGCTCAAGGCCTTGACCGGGCCTGCCGGCAAAGCCGCCATGCCCTCCCCTGGCCGGCGTCGCAAGCGAACGCCTTACGGACCGTGCTCACCAATCGACTCCTTTCCGGCCTCACAGGACCGGGTTAAAGGGCTCGTTGTCGCCGCGGAACTCTACCCGTCCGTGCGGACGGCAGCATCCGCGAGGGCGACGAGCCACTCGACCTGGTACTCGATTCGTTCCGGGAGCTCGCGCTCGGCGCGGGCGAGGCCGGCCTCGTACTCGTCATTCGAGATCAGGTCGAAGGTCGAGATATGGCGCTCCCGGATCCGCTCGAGCCCCTCCTCCCGGCCAAGCGAGTCGGTCTGGGAGAGGCGCGTGAGCCGAACCTCTCCGAAACCGGCGGCCAAGAGCTCGGCCTCGAGCCCCTCGGCGGTCGGGAAGCGCGCGCGGTCGACCTCCTTCATCGACGGGAAGAGCTCGTTCAGCCAGAAGACGTCGAAGTAGCTCGGGTCGAAGGTCGCAACGGCGAGCCGGCCGTCGGCGGCGAGGACGCGGCGGAGCTCCGCGAAGGCACGCGGACGATCGACGAGGTGGACCGAGAGCCACATGACGGCCCGCTCGAACCAGCCGTCCTTGAACGGCAACGCCTCCGCGCGGCCGAGCTTGAAGGTGGCGTCGGGCGCGTTGCGGCGCGCGACCTCGAGCATCTCGGGCTCCGCATCGACGCCCCAGACTCTGGCGCGGCCGGAAAGTGCCACCTCCAGACGGCCCGTGCCGCAGCCCACGTCGAGTACGCGGCGCGTCTCGAGGTCCGCTTCGCGCTCGACGAGGCGGAACAGCTCCCACCAGTTTTCGTCGACCGGCCGAACGCGATCGTACGACGCCGCCAGCCGAGAGAAATCGGGCTTAGACGTCGGCGATGAGATCGTCGGGGTCGGTCAGCGACTCGATCGCGTGCTTGGCGGCCTCGAGCTGCGACTCGGGCACCAGCACCTTCTGTGGCGCATCCTCGGTCTCGCGCGGATGGTGCTCGACCGCCGTCTCGAGCTCGGACTCGATCCCCGCCGCCCGCAGGAGCTCCTGGATCTCCTCCGCCACGGTGACGTCCTCGGCGAGCGCGACCTGGACGAGACCGGTCACGCGGGAACCTCGGGCGCGGGCTCGGGGGCCTCGCGCCGTTGCAGCGCGCCGCCCTTGACCAGGCGAGGCGCGCCACGCTCGGCGAACGGCACGTCGATCACGTCGAAGTCCTTGGGCACCACGGTGTCGGGGAAGATCGTACGCGCCTCGCGCGCGACCTCGGGGCCGAAGTAGCGGTTGGAGAGATGCGTCAGCGCGAGCAGCCCGACCCCGGCCTCCTCCGCGATCTCCGCCGCCTCGAGCGCGGTCGAGTGGGCGGTCTCCTGCGCCCGCTCGCGCTCCTCGTCCAGAAACGTCGCCTCGTGGACGAGCACCTCCGCCCCGCGCGCGGCCTCGACCACGGTCTGCGACGACGCCGTGTCGCCGGTGAGGACGATCTTCCGCCCTGGGCGCTCGGGGCCAAGCACCTCATGTGGCATCACCGTGCGACCGCCCGCGAGCTGCACCGGCTCGCCGGCCTGAAGGCGGCCTCGCTCCGGGCCGGCCGGGACACCGAGCGCGTCGGCGGTACCGACATCGAAGCGGCCGGGACGAGGGTGCTCGACGAGGGCGAACCCGAGCGACTCGACGCCGTGCGCGACCGGGAAGGTGACGAGCTCGTACTCGCCACGCTCGAGCGTTGCGCCCGGGCGGAGCTCGACCAGCTCGACGCGGATAGGTGAGCTTCCCGAAGACGCGCCGCAGCGTGCTGAAGAGGTCCTTCAGGCCGCGCGGTCCGTAGACGGTCAAAGGCGTGTCCCGCCCCCGAAGGGCGAATGTCTTCAGCATCCCGGGCAGGCCGAGGTAGTGATCGGCGTGGAAGTGCGAGACGAACACCTCCTGCAGCTCGATCAGGCCAACCGCCGACCGGAGCAGCTGGCGCTGGGTTCCCTCGCCGCAGTCGAACAGCAGCCGCTCGCCGCCCCTGCGCAGAAGCAGCGCTGAAGGCGCTCGCTGAGCAGTCGGCACCGAGCCGGAAGTTCCGAAGAAGACGAGGTCCAGATCCACGTGAGGCAGTCTAGGAGGGTTTGGCGGAACGTCGCTCGTCGCCGGGGTTCGCTGCTCGTTCCGAGGAAAAGACGCAGGGAGCGTGCGTACCTGAACGGTACGGATGCGACGGAGGACGCCGCCTCGGGGCGAGCAGCGCGGCCCGACGGCTCAGACGATGTTTCGTCAAACCCTCCTTGTTCCACCTGCCTCAAGCGAGCCTGCGTCGAAGCCGATACCCGATGAGGTACTGGGGCCCCCGTCATGCGACTGCTGACGTCAGACAAAGCCAACCTGCGCGATGCGACCGAGCGGTCGCTCACACTGCTGCGCCTCTTCCTCGGCGCCAGCGCTGTGATCCTCGCCGTCGGCGCGATCGTCCTCAGCACTGTTCTCACCCGCACGCTCACGCAGCAGTCGCTGGCCGACCACCGGGAGAGTGAGACGAAGTACGTGGACGGCGTCCTCCGCTCCGCGCTCGTAAAGGACAACAAGGTTCGTGTCGACCCTCACGTCTCGTCGCTGCTGCTCGGCGAGCTTCGCCGCGACCCCAACCTCGTGACCGTGAAGGTGTGGCGGCCGGACGGGGTGCTCGCCTGGACGAACCGCGCCCAGGGCCGGATCGGCAAGCGCTTCGACGAAGAAGGCCCGCTGGAAAAGGCTCTGCACGGCAAGACCGCAGGCTCGATCGACGGGCTCGAGGAGGACGAGAACAAGGTCGAGCGCAACCTCGGGTTCAGCCACCTGCTCCAGGTCTACGCGCCCGTGCTCGGGTCGGACGGCAAGACCGTCCTCGGCGCCTACGAGATCTACGCCGACCCTGCCGACCTCGAGCAGGCGCTCGCCTCGCGACGGCACCTGATCTGGGGTGCCGTTGCCCTCGTCTTCCTCGCCCTCTGGGCCGCGCTCGCTCTGCTCGTCCGTGGGGCCTCGAGCACGCTCCGGCGCCAGACCCGGGAGCTCAAGGATCGCTCACGCGCCCTGATGGACTCGTACCAGCAGCTCGAGGAGAGCTCGCAGGCGGCAATCGAGAGCCTGAACGCGACCGTCGAGGCGAAGGACCCCAACACCGGCGGCCACTCGACGCGCGTCCAGCGGGTCGCGATCGTCCTCGGTGAGGAGCTCGGCCTGCCGCCCATGCGCCTCGACGCGCTCCGGTTCGGAGCGCTCTTCCACGACATCGGCAAGATCGCCGTTCCGGACGCGATCCTGCTCAAGCCCGACGCGCTCAACTACTGGGAAAACGCGCAGATGAAGACCCACCCGGCCGAAGGCGCGCGCATCGTCGGGAAGTTCGGTCGCCTGCGCGAGGCCGTCCCGATCATCCGCCACCATCACGAGCGCTGGGACGGCGAGGGCTATCCGGACGGCATGGCCGGAGAGGAGATCCCGCTCGAGGCGGCGATCACGGGTCTTGCCGAGGCGTGGGACGCGATGACCACCGACCGGCCCTACCACGGCGCGCTGACCCCCGAGGAGGCGCTCGCCGAGATTCGCGCCGGGTCGGGAACCCAGTTCGCGCCGGAGGTCGTCGACGCGTTCTTCAAGGCAGCGGCCCACCGCCCCGAGGACCTCGGGCTCGACGGGCCTGCGGCTGCCGTTCTTCGCGCCGGCTAGACACGGCTAGGCTTCGCCGCGTGGAGAGCGGCTCGGTCCGGGAGCTTCTGCGCCGCGAGTCGGTCGCGGACGAATACGCGGAGATCCGCGAGCTCTGGAAGCGCCACTCGATCGCCGAGGACAACCGCGACCTCCCGGGACTGATCGCGACGCTGACCGAGGACTGCGTCTACCAGCTCGTGCAGACCGGCGAGCGCTGGGAGGGTCACGAGGGGGCGACGCGCTTCTACCTGGGGCTTCTGGGCGCCTTCCCCGACATCGACTTCCAGCTGACCGACATCGTGATCGGGCCGCAGGGCGTCTGCGAGGAGGCGGACGTGACCGCGACGCACCAGGGCGAATGGCTCGGGATCCCACCGTCGGGCGAGCACCTCGCCTGGAAGGTCGCGATCTTCTTCCCGTGGGACCGCGAACGCCGGCTCTTCCTGGGCGAGAAGGTCTACACGGCCGGTCTCCCCCTTCCTGGTCTCTAAGGAAGAAGGAGCCGCTCGCCCGGGCGGATGAGCGTCGCCCCGAGGTGGTTCTTGCGCTGGATCTTCCAGATCCCGTCGCGCGGATCGCCCGCGTAGTGCGTCGCCGCGATCGTCCAGAGCGTGTCGCCGGGCTTCACGGTGTAGCGAACCGGCTGCCCCGCGCCCTGTGAGGCGCGCGCGACGACCGCCCACGCAATCAGGACGAGAAGTGCCAGTAGGAGCGCTTTGCCGAACATACGTTCGCCATACTAGAGCGAACGCGTGTTCGTGTCAAGCCGGCGAGGCAGGCCTCCAGGAAACGGCCTGCCCGCCACACGGGCTCGCCGTCGGCGTAGATCTCGCCCTCGGTGCGAAGGTCGCACACGAGATCCCAGTGGAGCGCGGACTCGTTCCGCCCTCCGAGCTCCTTGAAGGCAGCTCCGAGCGCGACGTGCACGGTGCCGCCGATCTTCTCGTCGAAGAGCGTGTTGCTCGTGAACCGGTCGATCTCGTAGTTGAGGCCGAACGCCACCTCGCCGAGCCTGCGCGCGCCCTCGTCGAGGTCGAGGAGCGCGTCGAGAAACGACCCGCCCCGAACCGCCTCGGCGGCCACGACCTGGCCTTCCTCGAAGCTCAGGCGGATGTCGTCCACCTCGCGACCCTGGAAGAGCGCGGGGAACGTGAAGCGGATGTGACCCTCGGTCGCCGTCTCGACGGGGCTCGTGTACACCTCGCCGTCGGGCATGTTGTAGCGGCCGTCCGCGACCTCCCACGCGCGTCCGTCGACGACGACTCGAAGGTCGGTGTCCGGACCGACGATCCGCAGCTCGCGGGCACGCCCGAGCTGCCGCGGCTCGCCGGGTGAGCTCCTCTCTCGTCGCCTGCCAGTGGGCGACCGCGTCACCGTCCTCCTCGACGTGGCAGGCGCGATAGACGAACCGCTCGTACTCCCGCTGCGACATGCCTGCGTCCTGGGCGTGCGCCGCAGTCGGGAAGAGCACGCCGCACCAGCGCAGCTCGCCTGCCGAGATCCGCGCCCAGCGCCGCTGGGTCAGCTGCCGGGTCGCGGCGATCAGACGCTGGTGCCGCTCGGGCGGCGCGCTGCTCGAGCGCCCGCGTGTTTTCCTCGGCCCAGATCGTCACGATCGCGTCGACGCGGTCGATCTCCGTCTCCGCGACCGGGGAGATGAACTCGATCTGCTCGTCGGTTCCCTCCCGGACGAGGAGCTCGGTCAGCTCCTCGAGGTCGACGTTCACGTACGCGTAGGCGCCGGCCCGAAGCGCGGCACGGTAGAGCTCGGTCGCGAGCGGGACGGCGACCGCCGACGTGTCGATGCGCAGGATCTTCCCCGGCTCGAGCTCCAGGGAGTACCCGGCGATCAGCTCGGCCAGGCGCGCCAGGCGCGGATCGGTCATCTGAGCGGTGCGCTCGACGCGGAAGGCGGAGCTGACGACGATGGTCACGCGGGCTGGATTCATCGTCGCCTGCATCCGGATCGCGAAAACGTAGCGCCCGTTCTTGAGCTTGCGCGCCGGGAAGGCGACCACACGGTTCTTCGCCTTGATCTTCCCGACGACGGCGAGCACCGCCTTCGGGTTGCCGCGAACGAGCTGCGCCGCGATCGTGTGCCTGGTCGTTCCGGCCTTGAAGATCCCGGCCCGGAAGACGGCCTCCTCCTTCGCGCCCGCGGCGAAGCTCCAGCGCGTGGTGCGTGTGGTCCTCTTGCGCCTCAGGTCGCCCCAGGTGACGCGCGACGCGACGAGCCCGCCGGTGTGCGTCCAGCTCACGAGGCTGCCCCGGCAGTTCCCGTCGGTGTCGGCGATGACCTGCTTGACGGTGTCGTACGACGGCCGATGCGACCCGTCCAGCCGCTCGAGCCCGCTCTGCCAGTGTGAGAGCTGTGGCTCGTCGAGGAGCAGGAAGAAGCTGAGCGAGCTGACCGTCGGGTCGCACTCGGCGGCCGTGATCGCGTCGGCGTAGTACCCCGCCTGGGTCGCCTCGTCGATCGTCGGGATCGTCTCGGTGCCCGTGTAGAGGCCCGCGAGGCCCGGGAGGATCGCGACCTGCCAGCCGATCTCGTCGAGCTCGAGCCGCAGCGGCGGCGTGAACGATGGACACGCCGGTCTCGGCAAAGCGTCGGCTGCGCCGTCCCGTTGAAGGCGTCCCAGACGGCCTGCTTGATCCGGTCGAGGTTCGCGAGCCCGGCGTTCGGCCACGCGTAGCCGACGAAGGGCGGGTCGGTGTTCTTGAGCGGGTATGGATGGAAGGCGAGCTCGTCCATCAGCGGCTTCGTCCGGCCGCTCGCGCGGTAGGCGAGGCCGAGGTCGTGCAGGAAGCGAACCGGCGAGCGCGAGACGTTGCTCTTCGCGTGCGGGTTGTCGTTGCCGCGCGGGGACAGCCCAACACCGATCACCCTGATCACCGGGTCGACCGCCTTGAGCGCGTCGTACGATCTCGCCAGCACCGGCTCGTATGCCGCGGCTGAGAGTGGCTTGCCGGCGCCGTCGTACTGCGGCTTCCAGAACACGGGCTGGTTCGGCTCGTTGCCGATCACGTAGTCCTTCACCTGCGGGAACGCCTGCGCCACCTGCTTGACGAAGGCCGCGAACTCGCTCGGAGCCGAGGGCGACGACGTGAGAGCCGTCGCGGTCTTCGGCCCGATCGCGAAGACGACCCGAACACCTGTGGTCTGCGCCAGTGGGAGCCAGGACTCGATAGCCGCCTGCCCGCCGATGACGTTCGGCTGCGCCGGATCCCACGCGATCGAGACGCGGTTCTGGGAGAGACCGATATCGGTCAGCGCAGCGAAGAAGGACGACGGGTTGTCGCGGCCGCGGTCATCGGTTACCCCGATCGAGAGCGCGCCGTGCGCCGCGCCGGCCAGTGCCAACGCGGCCCAAGCCGAACCGATCAGGCATGCGATCTTCGTCAGTTTCTCTCCTCGCGTGATGTGACCCGCTCCTAGCCTCGCACGTCCGGCGGAGGACCTCCCGCGACCATTCGTCATTCCGCGCCGTCCGCCTGCACGGGCAGCAACGCGTCGAGCGTCGCGCCCGCGCCGAACCGTACCGGGTCGTCGGTCGGCAGGCCCGTCTCGTCGACGACCTCGGCGATCGCCGCCGGTGCCTCGTCGTCGTCCAGATGCGCCGTGTTGAGGGCGATGCAGGCGACCCGTGCGGGCCGCAGCGGCAGCGAGATCCGCTCGTGGAGCTCGACGAGCTCGGGCAGGCTCGGGAGCGGGTGACCGGGGTACCCCTCGATCTCGGTCGCCCCCGCGCGGTGGCAGAGCACGAACGCGTGCGGCGCCGACCCGTGCATCAGCCCGAGCGTGACGCCGGAGTAGGCCGGGTGGGAGAGCGATCCCTGGCCCTCGACGAACAGGAGCTCTCCCCCGCGTCGGTGACCCTCGACCACGAGGCGCTCGGCCGCGCCCGCGAGAAAGTCGGAGACGACCGCGTCGACCGCGATGCCCCAGCCGGCGATCGCGATTCCCGTCTGGCCAGTCGGGACGAAGACCGAGCGGAGGCCGCGGCGGCGGGCCTCGAGGTCGAGCTCGAGCGCGACGGTCTTCTTGCCGATCGCGCAGTCCGAGCCGACGGTGAGCGCGATCCACGCGGGTATCTCCAGGTTCTCGCCGGTCGGGACGTTCAGGTCGGGCGGCGGCCTGCGCAGGTCGCGGAGCTCGACTCCGCGGCTCGCCGCGAGCCCGGCCAGCTCGGGGTCGTCCGCGAGGAACTCGTGCAACCCGTTCTCGACGTCGAGACCCGCGTCGATGCAGGCCTTCAGCAGCTCGCGCCAGGCGGGCGGGAAGCGGCCGCCCTGGGTGGCCACGCCGACAAGAGCGGTCGTCGGGGCCAGATGAAGGGCGTCCTCGACCGTGCCCACGATCGGGATCCCGTCCTGGGTCTCGCCGGGCCGGGTGGAGTCGAGGATCGCGACCGTCGGGTGCGGCCCGTAGCGGATCACGCCACGGGCGGTCTTCCCGTAGTGCGCGTCGCCCGAGCGACCCTCCGCGAGGATCAGGTACCGCTTCGAGGCGTCGGTCACGCCGGCTTGACGCCGAGGCCCGGCTCGAGCGATGGCAGCTGGACGCCGTCGACGAGCTCGATGCCCGGCCAAGGGTCCTCGACCAGGAGCAGGTTGCCGTCGAGGTCGACGTGGTCGAAGAGGCTCGCGACCTGCGCGCCAGCCGCAACCGCCAGGCCCGATTCGTTCATGCAGCCGAGCATCAGGCCGAGCCCGAGCGCCCGGCCGGCATGCGCGATCCGCACCGCCTCGCGGATCCCGCCCGACTTGGCGAGCTTCACGGTCAGCCCGTGCGCCCGCTCCGCGCAGGCGGCAACGTCGGCGAGCGTGTGGCAGTCCTCGTCGACGTAGACGGGCAGCGGCGAGCGGCGCTTCAGCTCCGGCCCGTCCGGATCGCCGGCCGGCAACGGCTGCTCGCAGTACTCGACGCCGAGCTCCTTCAGCTCCGGCAGCGCCTCGAGCGCCTCGTCGAGCGACCAGTACTCGTTCACATCAACCTGGAGCGGGACATCGGAGACCCCGTGCACAGCCCGCACCCGATCGACGTCCAGGCCGTCCCGTCCGCCGAGCTTCAGCTTCAAGCGCTTGAAGCGGCCGAGCACCTTCTCCGCCCGCCGCGCCATGTCGTCGGGGTCGCCGAGCCAGATCGTCCACGAGGTCGGCGGGCCTGCGCGCGAGAGCCCGAGCAGCCGCCAGACGGGGAGCCCGGCCAGCTTCCCGCAGAGGTCGTGCAGCGCCGCGTCGAGCGCGGCCTTCGCCGCCTGCTCGCCCGGCCGCTCGCCAAGCCGCGCCTCGATCGCCTCGAGCGCGAACGGGTCGTCACCGAGCAGCTCCCCGGCCGACTCGAGGAACGCGAGCGCAGAGGCAGCCGACTCGTCGTAGCGGTCGATCGGGTTCGCCTCGCCGAAGCCACTGACGCCGTCGTGGCGGATCTCGACGACCACGGCCTCCGCCTCGTCCGAGGCGCCGCGGGCGATGACGAACGTCTCCGCCATCCGCAGCGTCGCGATCCGGGCCTCGAGCTCCACGGCCGATACCTTAGAGCTGTTGCCAGGCATCCCCGCGTACCTGCGGCGACTCGATCCGCACCTCCCGCGCACGGTCTGGCTCGTGCAGTCGGGCGGAGTGGTCAACTCGCTCGGGAACGGGATCGTCGTCCCGTTCATCATCATCTACCTCCACAACGTCCGCGGGATCTCGTTCGCGGAGTCGGGCTTCGCGCTCGCAACGGCCGGCGCCGCCGCGCTGCTCGTCGGGCTCGCGGCCGGCCCGACGGTCGACCGCATCGGCGGGCGGAACACGCTCCTTCTCGGCCTGCTGCTCCAGGCGACGGCATTCGCGCTCTTCCCGCTGATCCGGGAGCCCTGGCAAGCGTTCGCGCTCCTCGCGCTCGAGGGCGCAGGTACCGCGTGCTTCTGGCCCGGCCAGTCGACGCTGCTCTCACGCCTTACGTCTGCCGACGAGCGGCACTCGGCCTACGCGCTGCAGCGGGTCAGCATGAACCTCGGGATCGGGCTCGGCGCGCTCATCGGCGGCCTGATCGCGACCACGGCCCACCCCGAGAGCTTCACCGTGCTGTTCCTGCTCGACGCGGCGACGTTCCTCGTCTTCGCCGTGATCCTCTCGACGGTGAAGGAGCCTCCGCCCGACGCAGCGGAAGCCCACGGCGAACGCAAGGCGGGCGGCTACCGGGCCGTCCTGCGCAACCGCAACTTCGTCGGGCTGCTCGGCCTGAACGTCCTCTTCGTCGCGGTCGGCTACGAGGTGTTCGCGCTGCTGCCGCCGTTCGCGAAGAACTATGCGGACGTGAGCGAGCGCTGGATCGGGCTGATCTGGCTCGGCAACACGCTGCTGATCGTCCTGATCCAGCTTCCCGTCGCCAAGGCGCTCGAGGGCCGGCGCCGGATGGCCGCGCTCGCGCTGATGAACGTCCTGTGGGCCGCCGCGTCGCTGATCGTCCTCGCGGCCGGAGAGTGGCTCACCGCCGGCTCGGCGGCGCTGGTCTTCATCGTCGCCACGATGGTCTTCGCCGTCGGCGAGACGCTGCAGGGGCCGACCCAGGCGCCGCTTGTCGTCGACCTCGCGCCCGACCCCCTGCGCGGCCGCTACTTCGCGCTGAGCGCGATGTCCTGGAGCGCCGGCGGGATCCTCGGCCCGCTCGTGGGAGGCGCGCTGCTCGGCTGGCACCCGTACGCTGTCTGGCCGATCGCGGCCGGAGTCTGCATGTTCTCAGCGCTCGGCTGCCTGGCCCTCGAGCGCCGTCTCCCCGAGGGCGTCCGGCGAACGCCGAGGCCCGAGCCCGTCACGGTGACCCCGATCACCCCGCCGCTAGACTTGGCCGCTGAGCGCCTGTAAGCCGGAAAAAGTCTCGCGCTTCGCGCATGCAACTTTCCCCGGATCGGGCTGCCTCCGAGCTGCGCAGGTGAGCGGAGGCCGGCAAAGCCGCCCTCCGCGGCGGCGCTAGACTGACCGCTCACCGCGCCTGTAGCTCAGGGGATAGAGCGCGCGCCTCCGGAGCGCGAGGTCGCAGGTTCGATTCCTGCCAGGCGCATGACCCGCTTGGTTGAGCCGATCCGGAGAGGGCTGGCGGGAATGATTCACTGTTCGGCGTCCCCGAACATCGCCTTCAGCGTCTCCGCGAGTTGGTCGATGTCCCTGCCGTGGACGGCTAGACTCAGAGCGCGATGCGCATCGCCGTCCTCGGAACCGGCATCGTCGGGCGAACGCTCGGCACGAAGCTCGTCGAGCTCGGTCACGAGGTGAGGATGGGCTCGCGCACGCCCGACAACGAGCAGGCGGCCGAGTGGGTGGCCGAGGCCGGCGATCGCGCGAGCCAGGGCACCTTCGCGGATGCTGCCGCGTTCGGCGAGCTCGTGCTCAACTGCGTCGGCGGCGCGGTCGCGCTGCAGGCGCTCGAGGCCGCGGGCGCGGAGAACGTTGATGGCAAGACGCTGCTCGACGTTTCGAACCCGCTCGACTTCTCCCAGGGCATGCCGCCGACGCTCACCGTCTGCAACACCAACAGCATCGGCGAGGAGATCCAGCGCAAGTTCCCGAACACGCGGGTCGTCAAGAGCCTGAACACCGTGAACACAGCGGTGATGGTCGACCCCGGAGTCGTCCCGGGCGAACACGACCTCTTCGTCTGCGGCGACGACGACGGGGCGAAGGCCCAGGTGCGCGAGCTGCTTGAGAGCTTCGGCTGGCCCTCGGATCGGATCCTCGACCTCGGCGACATCAGCGGCGCGCGCGGGATGGAGATGTACTTACCGCTCTGGTTGCGCCTGTTCTCGACGTTCGGCACCGGCCAGCTGAACATCCACGTCACCCGCTAAGAGCGATCCGCCGGGCTACCGGCGCGACGGCGGGACTGCGCCCGGCGAACTCCCGCTCCGCGCTATGACCGAGAGAGCAACTAGTCGAGGATCGGGGTCGCTCTCGGGGTAGTGGCCCTCGCCGGGCCAGGGCGAGAGGATCAGGATGATCTGGGCGCCGTGCTCGCTTCTGACGCTGTGCCGTTCGCCCGCCTCGAACGTGACCAGCGTTCCAGGTCCAGCCTCGACGACAGCACCACCCGCCTCGATCCGTGTGTCGCCCGTTACGACCGTCAGCCATGCGCGTTCGCGCACCTGATGGTCGCCGAGCGCCTGACCGGGTGCGAGGCGGATGACGATCGCCCGTGCCCCGTCGACCGTCTCCAGAACGGCCGGCGAACGGGTTCCCTCCGGTGCCTCGATCTGCGTCAGGTCCCAAGCCTGCACCGCGGCGATCCTAGGCATGACTAAACGTCGACTTATGAGGGGCTGTGGGGCAGCCGTCTAATTGAGCGAGGAACCGACACCCTTGACGGACTTGAATGGGACCTCGACTGAACGCATCCGGCGAAACCGCAGGCCGTGGCCCTGACACCAGAGCGGCCGAGTCTTGATCCAGATCGCGCTCAGGACGATGAGGCCAAACGCTCCTGCCATGAAGGTCAGCGCGGACGCGCCGCTGACCATCCAAACGCCGATCAGGGCGCCCCAGAGCAAGAGCGCCCAGGTCATCTTCCGCCACTTGAGGAATCTCGTCATCCCACACCACCTTCTCTAGAACTCTCGTGGAGAGCGAAACGCTCTCCGCTGCACTCAGGCCCGGTCCGGGAGTCAAGGAGGAGGTGCGATGGAGCCTCGACGGCTTCCGCGCTTAGGTCTACGCGCCTCTTCAGTGTAGCAGTATTTGTGCTAGGTGTTACAAATTGGTCAAACCTGTTTGTGCGGTCGGCGTTTCAGCGAGTCTCGGCCCGTGCCTTTGCGGCTGCCTAACCGCCGGAAACAGCTCTTCTTCCCCACGCCCACGCGCCCTTGCTCGGCAGCTCCGTTGCGGCGCCGTTTCTGATTGCGAACACGCGCACGCGGTGATCGGGGCCAGGGCGGGGAAGCAGGCCCTTCGGGAGCTCGAAGTGGAAGCCGAACAGGCCCTTGTGCGCGAAGATCCGGTGCGGCAGGAGCTGGTCGGTCGGGCTCGCGAAGACTTCCTTGCCGTCGGCGAAGACGGCGATGCTGTCGGCCCTGTGCGTGAGGGCCGGCTCGGCCGCCCAGCCGCTGAAGCCGAGGAGCTGACCGGGCAGGAACTGCACCACACCCCGGAGCGCGCCCGGCCTGACCGGCACGACCGTTCCGTCCGAGGACACAAGCACCTCGCGCCCGCCTCGACGGACGAGTGTCGTGGTCGTACTGCTGCCACGAAGCTGCTCGAGCGTGCGCGTCCTCTCGTCCCTGTGCACCAGCAGAACCGTCACGTCGTTGTGGCCGTTGTGCAGGGCGTCCGCAGGCACCATCGCAGCGAAGCTCGTCCCGCCGCTGCCCTCGAAGGTCTTCGTCACTGCGGCCACCCGCCCGTTGACCGCGATCGCAACGTTCTCGCTCGACGCGTGCTCGCCGGTCAATCGCCCCTCGACCCAGGTCGGGAGCAGATCGGTGTGCGTGTCGACCACCTTCAGGAGTTGCTGTCCCTGGAGCTCGACGCCCGCGCTCTCGCTCGGCCGGACCGGAAGGTCCGACAGCGAACGGCCGACAAGATCGCGATCGGGGCCGATCCGGTAGAGCGACGAGGTCGTGCCGCCGAACGTCCCCAGCTGTTGCTCGAGCGCCAAAGCACGCCGTGCGCGCAGAGCGGAGAGGCGGCCTGTCACGGCCTTTCCGCCGCCGAGCTCGATCCGCACGGTCCCGTCCGGCGGCACGCGGCGGCCGATGAGCGTCTTGCCGTCGACGTGCCAGGGGATCTTGACCCCGAGCACGTGCGCGATCGTCGGGACGACGTCGATCGTCCGGGCGAGGCCGTCGTCGATCCGCCCCTGGTGCTGGTTCGGGAGCTTCACGAACAGCGGCACGAACGCGATGTCCTGGAGGTTCCCGGGTGTCGGCCGACGGCGCGGCTGGCCGGGCCGGTTGCTGACCCCGTGGTCGGCGACGACGATCACGAGCGCCCGGTCGTAGATCCCCGCGGCGCGCAGGCGCTGCGTGATCAGCCCGAGCGCGCGGTCGGTGTACCCGACCTGGAGCAGGTAGCGCTGGTCGGCCTGGAGCGCGGGCCATGCCTGCTGCCAGCGGTTGTGCTGGATCCCCCGCAGCAGCGGCGCCTGCACCCCGTAACGCTGACCCGAGGGCAGATACAGGTACGGCACGTGCGGCAGCAGCGTGTGCAGCACGTAGAGGGTCGGCTTGCGGTCGTGCGAGAACAGCGACGTGAACCGGCAGACGTTTCTCCCGCACGGCAGGATCGGCCCGGACTGGCTCGCTTCGTTCGGCTTCTCCACCGCCTCGTGCTTGCCGAAGTTCCCCCAGCTGTCGCTGATCTCCGGGACGTGCTGCGAGTACGGCTCGGGCAAGAGGAGGTGCAGGTAGACGATCCCCGCGTCGGACGCGAGCGAGCCGGTGGTGTCTGAGACCGCGGACGGCGACGCGCCGCGGACCTCCTTGCAGAGCTTCGGCGGGCAAAGGGACGTGATCGACTCGACCGCTCGCACGCGGTAGCTCCCGCCCAGCAGCGTGAAGACGTTGTCCGGGTGGTCGGCGTAGATCGGCAACGGCTTCCGCCCCGTGTTCTTCGGAAGGATCCCCGTGAGGACTGCGGGCACCGCGACCTCGGTCAGCCACTGCACGGTCGTCGCGCTGCGGAACCACGTCGAGTCGTGCGCGAGCGCAGCGAAGTTCGGGTAGAGCCCTGCGTCGATCTTCTCGTCCTTGTTCATCAGCGCCACAGGCGCGAACTCGTCGAACACGATCAGGACGACGGGCGTCGTCGACGTCACCCGCCGCTCTTGAACGGTCGGGTTGTTGACGAAGACGAGCTTCGACGCGCCGGAGTCGAACAGGAAGAGCGCAAGGAAGATGAACGGGGCCGGCACGAGCACGGTCAGGAACGAGCCGATCGCGGGCGTGCGCCGGTAGAGGAGAGCGCCGAGCACGCCGACCCCTGCGGCGACGACGAGTGTGACGACGCCCGAGAGCGTGGTGCGGTTCGTCAGCGCGTGCAGCACGATCACGGCCACGAGCGCCGCGATGAAGACGACGTGCACGATCTCGGCCGCGGCGCGGCTGACGATCCCGACCAGCAGCTCGAGCGCCAGCAGCACGGCCGGCGGCACGAGGACCAGCGCGAGTGCGAAGAGCACGATCTGCCCGCTGGTCGAGCGCCGCACGGCGAAGAACTCCGGGTTGCGCCCGAGAATGTCGAGCAGCGGTTCGGCAAGCGCGAAAGCCGAGAGGACGACGAGCTGGGCGCCGTGCGTCAGCGCCGTGCGGAGAAGGCTCGGCTCAGGCCTTGGCTCGGGCAAGGTAGAGCGTGCGCGCCCCGTCGGCGAGGGCCTCGGAGCGCACGACGTCGAAGCGTTCGTTGAGGCAGCGCTCGAACCAGTCGGCTCGATAGTCGGGATGGTCTCCGGGCCGCTTGCGCGCGAGCAGGCGGCGGGCCATCGGATCCTCGGGCGAGACGAACTCGATCACAAGCGAGCCGGTTGCGCCGCGCAGCCAGTCGAGGAACTCCGCGATCGGCACGTTGCCGCCGATCGAGACGTGGTGGATCAGCGCCAGGCAGAGCGTGAGATCGGGCTTGCCGCGCTCGAGCAGGGGACGGCGCTCCTGTGCGCGCCAGCCGAGCGCCGGCGGCGGATCGACGACGTTGGCGACGAGCGGCAGGATCCGCTCCTCGCCCTCGGCCCCGAGTGCCGTGTAGAGACGATCGACGACGACGCTGTCGGCGTCCATCGCGACGACGTACTCGGCGCTTTCCGCGGCGATGCGCGCGTGGACGCCCTCGTTGCAGCCCAGGTCCCAGACGAGCCGCGGCCCCTCGCTCGCGACCGCGTCCCGGACGAAGGCCGCCTTCCGCTCGGCGTCGTCGCGCTCGTAGGTCGTCTCGAGCGTGTAGTCCTTCCAGGCCGACCGCTCGTGCTTCCACTCCAGCCTGCGGATGATCCGCTCGAGCCCCTTGATGTTCGCCACGATCAGCTCCGGGCGAAAGCCCGCCGCCTTGAGCTCGCCCTTGAGGTCGTCGTCGCGCTCCTCGTAGCGGCGCTCGAGCCGGTCGTGCATGACGACGTGCGTGAAGACTCCGCGCCGGAAGCGGTCGCGCACCGAGAGCAGGCTGCGGCACTCGTGCGGCGAGATCCCGTCGAGGCTTCCGCGGAGCCAGGGCTGGAACGGCACGTCCTTCCAGGCCTGCAGCAGCAACGGGTAGAGGAAGAGCATGCAGAACTGGCGGTAGCCGGCCCACGGCTCGCCTTCGCGGAGCTGCTCGAAGGAGCCGACGTCGATGAAGACCGGCCTCGCGCCCCGGAACTGGACGTTGTACGGCGACGAGTCCTTGAGGATCATCCCCGCCTCGATCGCCCGGCGCAGCAGCGCCAGTTGGAGCAGCGCCGCGTCGCGCAACATCCCGAACGACCACTCGTAGGGGTAGGAGACGAACGGGATCACGTCGTGCTCGAGCACGCCGGCGACGCCGCCGTGGATCGCATCGGGCAGGTCGGGCACGTTGTCGACCTCCCGCGTGCCGACGAGACTGCCGTCCTGCGCGAGCTCCTCGAAGAGCGGCGACGACGAGAGGGCGTGCCAGTCGGCGAGCCCCTGCTCGCTCAGAAGCCGCAGAACGCGGCCGTTGCTCGTGAAGACCCGGCTGTCCGGATCGCGAAACGACCCCGGCTCCAGACCCGAGAGCGTGTCTACCGCCTCCCGGTCATCCCGCGCCGCGGTCAGCTCGGCGTGCTCTCGTCCTCGGCGGGTTTCCCGATGTGAAGGAACCGGCGCACTCTGCGCCAGTACACCTTCGCGAGGACACCGATGCCGGCAATGCCCGCAGCAAGGCCCTGCAGGAACATGCTGCCGCTACCGGGATCGATGTAACTGAGAATGCTCTTCATGCCCCTCGAACGAGGCCACAGCGTACGGGTTGGGTCGGACGTGCGCAAGCGAGTGCCGAACGCGCCCCGGCCACTAGGCAATCGCCCGTGCCGGGGTTACCCTTCTGACAACGCGTGAGCGCCGTCATCGCGTACCTGCGCAGCTTGAACCCGGAGTTGCCCCGGCCCGTCTGGCTCCTCGAGGCTGGCGGTGTCGCCAACTCGCTCGGAAACGGGATCGTCCTCCCGTTCCTGATCATCTACCTGAACGAGGTCCGGGGCTTCGGCCTGGCGACCTCCGGGATGATCGTCGCCACGCTCGGGGCGGTCGCTCTCGCCTCCGGCCCGTTCTGCGGGCGGCTGATCGACCGGATCGGCCCGCGCGCGACGCTGATCGCCTCGCTCCTCCTGCTCGCCGTGGGCTACGGCGGCTTCCCCTTCATCCGGGCGCCCTGGCAGGCGTTCCTCCTGGCGGCGATCGCCGGCGCGGGTAACGGCGGGTTTGCCCCGGCTCACTCGAGCCTGCTCGCGACGCTCACCACGCGGGAGCAGCGCAACGCCGCCTACGCGGTTCAGCGCGCGACCGACAACCTCGGCTTCGGCGTCGGCGCCCTCGTCGGTGGACTGATCGCGACGACGAGCGTCCCCGAGAGCTTCACGCTCCTCTTCCTGCTCGACGCCATGACATTCATCGCGTTCATCGCACTGTTGATGTTCGTTCCGGCCAGGCGCGCGGTGAGCGGCGCGGCCCACGCGGCCGGCCGCTACTCGGCGGTCCTGCGGGACCGGGTCTTCCTGTGGCTGCTCCTGCTGATCGCGGTGCTCGTCGCTGCGGCATATGCGCAGATCGCAACCGTGCTGCCGCCGTTCGCGAAGCAGGAGGCTTCGATCAGCGAGGCCGGCATCGGCGTGATCTTCTTCGTGAACACGGTCGTGATCGTGATCGCACAGCTGCCGCTCGCGAAGGCAATCGAGGGCCGGAAGCGGATGCGCGTGCTCGCTCTCTCGGCCGGGATCTTCGCGGCCACGAGCGTGGCCATTCTCGCCGCCGGTTACTGGCTGACGTCGAGCGCCGCGGTGGTCGCTCTCTGCGGCGTGATCATCGTCTTCAGCCTCGCCGAGTGCCTGCACGGCTCGGTCCAGAACCCGCTGATCGCCGACCTCGCGCCGAGCCACCTGTTGGGGCGCTACATGGCGCTGCGCACGATCTCGTGGCAGGTCGGCTTCATGGCCGGCCCCGCGCTCGGCACGTTGCTCCTCGCCCGCTCGCCTGCGGGCCTCTGGCTGGGCGCGGCGACGGCCTGCCTCCTCGTCTGCGCAGGCTCGCTCGTGCTCGGGTGGCGGATCCCCGCAGACGCGGCCGTGACACCTGTTACGCGCAGAGGTCCGGCGAAGGCGTTGCCGATACAATGGCGAACTCCGAAAATGCGACCCGACGACCCCCTCAGTACCGGTGCCAAGCCTTCCCCGCATCAAGCGCCCGAGGCCCCGCACGCCCGCGCGGGAGGTCGTCGCCCGGCCTGAGCCAAGGCTCGCCGAGCAGAGCGCGCACGGCCTAACCTGGGTCCACCTCGACACTCCCAACGGGGAGGAAGCGACCACCCTCGCCGAGCGGTTCGGCTGGCACCCGCTCGACATCGAAGACGTCCTCTCGAAACGGCAGCGGCCGAAGATCGACGAGTACTCCGAGGAGGGCTACCTGTTCGTCGTCCTCCACTTCCCCGTCTACGACAAGGCGATCCAGCGCCTGAACGCGGCCGAGCTCGACGTCTTCATCGGGCAGGACTACCTAGTCACGCTGCCAACCGTCGAGCTGCTGCCGGTGACGCGCCTCTTCCACCGCTGCGAGGAGGACGCCGCCCTCCGCGACCAGATGTTCTCGAAGGGGTCGGGCTACCTGCTCTACCACATCCTCGACGACCTCTTCGACTACTGCTTCCCGATCCTGGACAAGATCGGGCACAAGCTCGATTCGCTCGAGGACGCGCTGTTCGAGCAGCGGGCCGAGGACGTTGTCCGCGACATCTCGAACGTCAAGCAGGAGATCATTTCCTACCGCAAGATCATCAAGCCCGAGCGCGCGACGGTGCGCCTGCTCGAGCGGCACGTCGAGCGCTTCCTCCCGGAGGAGCTCGAGCTCTACTTCGACGACATCGTCGACGCCGTCGAGCGGCTCTGGGACCTGCTCGACAACTACAAAGAGGTGATCGAGGGGCTCGAGTCCACGAACGAGTCGGTCATCTCCCACCGGCAGAACGACATCCTCCGCATCCTGACCGTCTTTTCCGTCGTGCTCCTGCCGTTGACCCTCATCACGGGAATCTTCGGCATGAACGTCACCTTCCCCGGTTTCGAGAGCCAGGAGGCCTGGTGGGCGATTGTCGGCGCGATGGTCGCCGTCCTCGCGGGACTTCTCGGCTTCTTCCGTTACAAGCGCTGGCTGTGAAGACAGCGGCCGCTACCGGCTGACGCGAATCGGCAAGGCAAAGCCGCCTCCGACAACCGCCGCGCTGTCAGTCAGCCTTCTTTCACGTCAGACCGTCGTGGGCCTCGAACTCGTCACGCGTTTCCAGGTGGGGGCTTTCCCAGCGCCGCCTGCCTGTTCGCGCATCTCGGAACCGATCGACATGGCGCGCGTACGGGGTCAACTCGAACACCCCGTACACGACCAAGGCGAGCACGGCGAGCACAAAGCCGAACACGACGATGATCCAGAGAATGGTCATCGCTTTCTCCTTTCGCCGGCACGATCACACTGACGGCCAGCCGCGCCGTCGGTGCAACCCCCGATCTGCGATCAGGGTTACACCGCATACCCACGTCGCGCCGACGCGCTGTTGCACCAGCACACTCCCGGGTAGCTCGCCTTGATTCTCGGCGCGTAAGGGTTCTGTCAGGCGGCGACGATGAAGACCGGCGTGCCGATGTCGACGCGGTCGAAGAGCCACTCCGCGTCCGGTACGTACATGCGGATGCAGCCGTGCGAGGCCGAGTAGCCGATCGAGGCGGCGTCGGGAGTCCCGTGCATGCCGACGCCGGCCGCGTCGAGGCCCATCCAGCGCGTGCCGAGCGGGTTTCCGGGCCCCGGCGGAACGGGCTTCAGGCCCTTGGCCCAGGGTGAGTCGGGCGGGATCCACCACGGGTTGCGCTGCATGTCGACGACGTGCCAGTTCCCGAGCGGCGTCGGGTAGATCGACTGGCCGGTCGCGACGCGGAAGACCCGCCACGGTCGCGTGCCGTTGAAGACGTGCATCGCGTTCGAGCCGCGATGGACGACGACGACGGGGCCAAAGTGGTTGCGCGTGAGAGTCGGGGCGACGGTCTTCGCGGCCGGCCGAATCAAAGGCCGCCGCGCGAGGGCGAGCGCGGTCTCGATGCGTTCCTGCGTCGCGGCCAGGCGAACCTGGAGCCCGGGCTTGCCCGGGTGGAGCACCGGGGTCAGCTGGGAGGTGAGCGTCGCGGTCGCGGCGACCGGCTCCACGGAGAGCCTTCGCGCCAAGCACACGCGAGTAGGCCGCGACCCGGTCCGTGTCGATGCTCGCGTAGACGCGTACCTGCTGGCCAGGCCGCGCCTTGAGCGCGCGCCCGAGCGTCCGGTCGACGTCGACGCTCGCGCCGAGCTCGGACGGGCTGATCGACCAGTGCCTGCCGTAGAAGACGAACCGCAGCGGCCGGTTGTACGACCAGGCGATCGCAGTCCGGGCCCTCTCGACGGGAAGGTCGCCCAGGCGCAGGCCGCCGACGGCCACGCCGCTCGGCACGACTCCGCCTCGCTGGGCGCTCGGAGCCGCGGCCCCCGAGGCGACTGCGACCAGTAGCACGAGCAGCAGCAACCGCTTCACGCCACGGATGTTACGACTTCCGACTTACGGCGGGTAGGCTCGCCCGGATGACCAAGTCGTTGTGGGCGCCTTGGCGCATGGAGTACATCGCGCAGGCCGCCGAAGAGAGCGGCTGTGTCTTCTGCCTCGCCGCGGGCGCCGGTGACGAAGACGGGCTCGTCGTCCATCGCGGCGAGCGGGCCTTCGTGCTCCTGAACAAGTTCCCCTACTCGTCAGGTCACCTGATGGCCGCCTCCTACCGGCACGTGGGCGAGTTCGCCGACCTCGAGGACGACGAGGTCCTGGAGCTCCACCGCCTCGCCGAGCGCGGGATGGCAGCGCTCGCCGAGGTGTACGCGCCGCAGGGCTACAACCTCGGCTGGAACCTCGGCCGCATCGCCGGCGCCGGGATCCTCGACCACGTCCATCTCCACGTCGTGCCCCGCTGGGCAGGCGACACGAACTTCATGCCGGTGCTCGCGGACGTGAAGGTGATTCCCGAGCACATCGCCGAGACGCGGCGCCGTCTCGCCGACGCCTGGCCCCAATGAGCGAGCGCTTCCGGCGCCAGGACATCTCACCAGGTTGTCCTTGCGATTCCCTTCGCTGTCGCGGCGCTTGTCGGCTTCCTCGCTCTCGCGGGGGGTGTCGACGACGTCGCGATCGGACACTCGCGCTCGGGAGTCCGGGAGCTCGTCGCCGCTTGCGTGCTGGCGCTCTGCGCGATCTATTTCTTTCGAAAGATCCAAGCGCTAGAGCCACCGCGAGCCGATGACCGGCGACCCTAGTAACAGACTGTTACTAAGAAGATCGCGCCGCCGAACGGTCATCGATCCGCTAGTCCGGAGAGCCCAAGTAACAGACTGTTACTTAACCGAAGAAGTCGGCGACGGCATCGATCGTGCGGTCGATCTCCTCGTCGCCGTGGGCGGTCGAGAGGAACATCGCCTCGTTCTGCGACGGCGCGAGGTAGATGCCGCGCTCGAACAGGTGGCGGAAGAGCGCCGGGTAGTCGTCGACGAACAGCGTCGCCATCGCGCCGACGCGCTCGAAGCGGCCGTACGCGCCGAGACGCGTCGAGCCGCTCGCCCTTCGCGCTCGAGCTCGTCGTAGACCTCTGGCGTGAGTCGCCGCAGCACCGAGAGCCCGGCCGCGGTCGCGAGCGGGTTCCCGGAGAGCGTGCCCGCCTGGTAGACGTCGCCGACCGGCGCGAGTCGTTCCATCAGCTCGGCCCGGCCGCCGAAGGCCGCCAGCGGAAGGCCGCCGCCGACGATCTTCCCGAGCACGGTCAGGTCGGGCAGCACGCCGTAGCGCTCCTGCGGCACCGCCGCGTGCGACGCGGAAACCGGTGATCACCTCGTCGAAGACGAGCAGCGCGCCGCTCTCGTCGCAGAGCCGGCGCAGGCCCTCGAGGAATCCCGTCGGCCGGCGGGACGACGCCCATGTTCCCGGCGACCGGCTCCACGAAGACGCAGGCCGCGCCCGTCGATCACGCGCTTCGACCGCCTCGAGGTCGTTGTACGGAACGACGCGCCCCTCGCCGCGCGCGTCGATCCCGAGCGTCCGCACACCGGAGCCCGCCTCGGAGAGGAACGGGTCGGCGTGCCCGTGGTAGCAGCCGGCGAAGCGGACGAACGGCTCGCGCCCGGTCGCCGCCCGCGCCAGCCGCAGCGCGGTCATCGCCGCCTCGGTCCCCGACGAGACGAGACCGCACCATCTCGACCGACGGCACGGCGCTCGACGATCTCCTCGGCGAGCTCGACCTCGCGCTCGGTGGCCGTGCCGAAGGTCGTGCCCTCGCGCGCGGCCGCGATCACGGCCTCGACCGTCTCGGGTCGGCGTGGCCGAAGATGAGCGGCCCCCACGAGAGCACCCAGTCGATGTAGCGGCGACCCTCGACGTCCTCGAGGTAGGCCCCCTCCCCACGCCGGGCGAACAGCGGCTCGTCGAGGCCGACCGCCTTCATCGCGCGCACCGGCGAGTTGACTCCGCCGGGAATCACCTCGAGCGCGCGGGCGTAGAGCTCCGCCGCGCGCGTGGCCTGCGTCACTCGCCGTCCTCGCGCAGGGCGAAGAGCTCTTCGCAGCGGCTCCGAGCCGGTCTCCTTCGCGCGCATCGTCGGTGCGTGCAGGAGCTTGTTCACGATCTGGGCGGTCAGCGTCTCGACGGTCTTTCGCTCGCGCGGCGACAGCTCGGCGAGACGGGGCTCCGCCCGTGCGAGCTCCTCGGTGCGGATCTCGTCCGCGCGGCGCCTGAGCGCGGCGATCGCAGGCGCGGCGCCGCGCTCGCGGCGCCACTCGGCGAAGCGCTGCCGCCTCCTCGGCGACGATCTGCTCGGCCTCGCGCACGTCCTCTTCGCGGCCGACCAGCCCCTCGCCGAGCTCGTCGATGTCGTAGAGCGTGCAGCCGTCGAGCTTCCCGATCTCGGGGTCGAGGTCGCGCGGGACGGCGATGTCGATCAGGACGAGCGGCTTCGTGCGCGGCTGCACCGCCTCGGCGTGCAGGATCGGATACGGGCAGCGCGTGGCCGAGAGGACGAGGTCGGCGTCGATCAGCTCGACCGCGACCGCGTCGAAGGGCGCTGCCCGGCCGCCGACCCGCTCGGCCAGCTCGCGCGCGCTCTCGAGCGTGCGGCTCGCGACGACCACCTCGGCGCCGCGGCGCCTGCAGGCTCCGCGCCGAGAGCTCGCTCATCTTCCCCGCGCCGAACAGCAGCGCGCGCTTGCCCTCGAGCCCGCCGAGCGCCTTCGCGGCCAGCTCGACCGCCGAGGTCGCGACCGACTCCGGCATCTCCGCGAGCCTGGCCTCGGTGCGGACGCGCTTGCCCGCGTGGAGGGCGTCCTCGAAGAGCCGGTTCAGCACCGCGCCGGTGGCACCGGCCGCGAGCGCGGCCTCGTAGGCCTGGCGCACCTGCCCGAGGATCTCTCCCTCGCCCGGGACGAGCGAGTCGAGGCCCGCCGCGACCCGGAAGAGGTGCTCGACCGCCTCGTCGCCCTCCCAGACGGCGAGCACGCCCCGAGATCGAGCCCCGAGCGCCGCTCGAGCGCCGCGCGGGCGGCGGCCGCGTCGCCGACCGAGCAGATAGACCTCGGTGCGGTTGCAGGTCGAGAGCACGACGCCGCCGAGCTCCTCGGCGAGCTCGACCTCCCGGCCGTCCGCGAGGTAGAGCTGCTCGCGCACCTCGAGCGGCGCATGCCGGTGGGACACGCCGACGGCGAGCAAGCCCTCGGATTCATGCGAAAAAGGAACCACCCCGGAACCGGCGGACGATGCTACCGGACGACCGCGTGCCGGGCTAGCCGGTACTGAACTCCGCCCACAGCGGCCGGTGGTCGGAGATGTGGTACCGCGCGTAGGCCAGGTACGGCTTGAGCCCTCTGTCGCGGTAGAGGTCGGCGAAGAGAGCGTTGTCGAAGTCGAAGACGTTCATCTGCCCGGTGAAGCGGTCCTTGGCGTCTCCGGGGAAGAACGCGATCTGGTCGTAGTGGCTGTCCGAGGCGATCGCCGAGCCGATCTGTGAGGTGTGCGCCGGGAATCTCGAGCCCGCGGTAGGTGAGCGCGTCGTAGATCGGGTCGCCCTTGACGGCCTTCGGCAGGTTGAAGTCGCCGAGCGGGATCGTGTCCGGGACGTAGGTGTTCGGGTCGGCGCGGCGTTTGTTCGCCCACCACGCGACGGCGTAGGTCTCGAGGATGCGCCGCTCGACGTCGGCCTTCTTCGGAGAGCCGTAGAAGAGGTGAACGTTCGCGAGCAGGAAGCGAAACGCGCCGCTCTCGAAGCTGCCGAGGTACGGGCCGCGGTCGAAGCCCGGAAAGGCGGTCGTCGTGCCCGGCAGCTTGATCTGATTCGTGCTGGCTCGGCGGAATCGAGAGCCGCCCGATCTCCCGGAGCCGCGAGACCCTCGTCGTGTCGAACAGGAACGCCTGCCGCTCCTGGTTCCCGGACGCGTCCGAGAAGAGCAGCTGGTACTTGCTCGGGAGGCGGTCGTGGATCGCCTCGATCCCGCGCAGGTTGTCGTTCACCTCCTGGACCGCGACCAGGTCGAACCAGCCGACGATCTCCGCGATCAGCCCGTAGTCGTCGTCGAGCCGGTCCTGGACGCCGAGGTTGGCGATGTTCCAGGTGCCGAGCAGCAGCCGGTCTGCGGCCTTCTCGGGAATCGCGCGACCGGGCTTGGTGTCGCGATAGCGCCTGAGCGCGCCGCGTCTCGGCGGCGACGTCGTAGGTGTAGTCGAACCTGCGGCTTGGGAAACGGCGGCATGGCTCGACTACGGCCGCCGTCACGGGATGACCCCGGTCGTGCCGCCCGTCGTTACGGTCGTCGTCACCGTGGTGGTGTTGAACACCGTCGTCGGAACGGTCTGCGTCTCGGTCCCGGTTTTCTCGAGGGTTCTCGTAATCGTCGTCGTGCCGGAGCTTCCCCCGTTGCCGTTCCCGATCGCGTAGCCGACGCCGACGCCGATCAGCGCGACCAGGACCGTCCCGAGAATCACCAGCACGATCTTCCAGGTGTTTCCGTTGGCGCCACCGCCGGCGGTGGCCTGCTCGGTCATCGCGGTCTCCTGTGTGGGTTGGGAGGTGCGCTGGAGCTCATCGGCCTCGCGACGATACTGCTGCGCGGCAACCGAGTCACCTGCCATCGCCGCGGCGATCGCGAGCCGCTGCAGCATCCAGGTCTCCGATTGCCGGTCACCGAGCGCGTGCGCGGCGCCGCGCCCGCGCAGAAGGAGCTCGCTCCACTCGTCGACCCGGTGCGCGATCTCGTAGGAGGCCTCGACGGTCTTGACCATCTCGAGCAACTGCTCCGACCGCTGCATCTCGGCCGCCCACTCGGAAAGGCCGAGAATCGCCGCGGCAGTCGTCCGCGAGCCGTCCCGGGCGTCAGCCGGCCGCCCTCGGCCAGCGTCGACATGTAGCCGATCAGGCGGTCGCCGGTCGCGAGTGCCTCGTTGGTTCGGCGGATCTCCTCGCCGATCCGGCCGACGGCCGAGCACCGCCGCTCGTCGCTCCTGACCAGACCGCGCGCCTCGAGGTCGGCGACGAGCGGCGCCACGTCGTCGACCCGGAGAAGCTCGGCGAGCTCGTCGCGGGAGAGCGACGCGCGGCCGACGACGGCGAGCGCGGCCAGGATCTCGCGCTCCTGCGCCGGCAGCGCCATCACCCGCGTCTCGGCGGTCTCGTCGCCGGGCCAGTCGCCCACGCCGCTCATCCGCGCGCTCCGGACCGTCCCGCACCGACCGATTCAAGCCGGCGCTGCGCCGCAGTCAGGATCTGCCCACCGTCGAACATGGACGCCTTTCGCTGACTTCGTCTGGAGAATACTTTGACCGCTCCGAGTTGGGTGCGTGTTTTGCGGACAGCGGCGTGGCCGGCCACGGCAACGGGCTAGCTTGGAGTGCAGCCCCAGCCCGCTCCTGGGCAGGCTTGACGCTGCAGGGGCCACCGCAGGAACATGCCTGACGAGCTGAAGCCGACGGCTTTCATCGCGTCCAAGAGCTTGCTCGGCAGGGGATCACCTCTTTGCGCGTGGTTGTGGCCCGGAGGTAGAGCCATTGTCTGCTGCAACCTCTGCCGAACCTGCGTCACGACGAACCTGATCGCTCTTACGACCGCCGCTGTCGGCGGGTCGGTTACAGCAGCTGCTCGCCTCGCACGCCGGGCTCTTTTCGCGAAGCCCTCCTAGGCGTTCGGCTCGCCGCCCGGCCCGGTTCCTAGACCTCCACCGTGTCCGGCCCGTCTTGAACCCGCGCGAGAGGCACGGCCGCTCAGAGGAAGCGCCGCTCTCGGCTCTCGTCGCCGTGCTCGACCAGCACGGCCGCGGTGTAGGCGCCGCGCAGGGCGCGCGGGAGGGCGCGAAGGTAGCGCTCGCCGTCCTCGGGCCAGACGACCTCTGTCGTCCCGTCCTCGATGATCGTGGTCGAGTCGAGCCAGCGCCGGATCGCGTCCGTAGAGCCGACGGCCCGGCCTTTGACGAGCGTGACCTCGCCCCTCTTCCCCCTCCACCCCCGGATCTCGACCTTCACGGCTTCTCGATCCTATCGCGCGCCACGCGCGATTCCTACTCTTTCCAGCGGATTCCTAAGCGGACGACGCCGCTTTCTTCAGGCGTCTTCGCCAAAGTAGTCGCGATCAACCCGCTTAACGGCATAGATTTCTCGATCCGATGAACCCACGTTGTAGTCGATCATTAATTCGGCCAAGCGTTCCCCGTCGACGAGAATCACTCTGGGAGAAACACCCGCGGCGTAGTCCTGCGCATCGCTTGTAAATGCTGACGCGGTGAAGATGATCCCCTTTGAGGCCCTCGCGCCTTGAAGTGCTCCGACGAAACCCTGGACGATGGGCCGACCAACATTTGACTCCCACCTTTTGGCCTGCACGTAAACGACATCGAGGCCGAGCGTGTCTTCCCGGATCACACCGTCGATACCGCTATCGCCACGTCCGCCGGTTCGCAGGCGAGAGTCCTCGGTTCCATCGCCGTACCCCATTGCGTGAAGGATGTCGAGCACCAAATCCTCGAAAGCCGCGGGCGGCATCGTATGAACGCGCTCCTGCAACTCGAGAACCAGCGCCTGCCGTAGCTCTTGGTATGCAGACTCCATACGCTCCTCCGGAGTCGCGACTTCGTCAGCGGTCGCAGCCTGAGTTCTTCTCTTCCGACGACCGGTTCCGGACCTGAACTCATCAAACTCGGGGAACTGCGCGAGCACGGAGATATCGACTCGGGCTCGATGCGTTTCAAGGATCTCCCGCCCCCGAGCGGTTATGAGGTACACGGAGCGACGGGGTCGTGTGAGGAGGCCGCAGCGATAAAGGTAGGTCGTCGCCCACCCGACCCGATTATCGAAGGTCCTCGCCAGACCACTAGGCAGCCGTTCCGCTAACTCCTCCTCAGTGAGACCAAACTGCTCCGCCAGGCTCGCTCGTACCTCGCCAATTGGGCGCTCGGCCCCCGAGGAGTACGCGTGAAGCAGCGGCCGCATGAGCGTTTGGAAGTCGGGGATGGCCACGGCTGCTCGCGAACGTACCACGATGTTCTTCCAAGATCGCCGCGTCCGCGCTGGCCCCGCCAGAGCCGGCCGCTGCGGCGGGCTTTGCTCGCCGCAGCTCACGAAGGCCGGATCGACAAGGCAATCGAAGCGAAGTCGTCATGGCCCGCGAAGCGGGCCGGACTTCGCTTCGCCGAAGCGGACGACGGGGATCGAACCCGCGACCCTCAGCTTGGGAAGCTGATGCTCTACCAACTGAGCTACGTCCGCGCTGGAGGCCGATTCTAGCCCAGTCCGAAAGAGCGACTTTCGCCCGCGCGGACGCGCCAGGCACGCTCGAAGCATGCGCCGGCCCGCGGTCGTGATCGGCCTCTTCCTCCTCTGCTGCACAGCCGCGTGCAGCCTGCGACGCCAGGTCGTCCTGCCCTCGCCCTACTGCCGCGGCGGCGGGCCGCTCGCCGGCGTCTACCACTCGCAGCGGCTGATCGTGAAGAGCCGCTGCCGGATCGCGATCGGCACGGTCAGCAAGGTCAAGTTCGAGGCCTACGACGGCGACGTCCACGTCGACCTCCGGCCTCGACCCGGGCTACGAGCGGCTGCTCTCGGACGGGAACGACCGCGTCGGCGGCGACCTCGTCGTCGAGATCATCCCGCAGGACCGCTCACGCGTGGCCGTGCCCGAGCGAGGGCGACGCGCGTCGAGGTCGTCGGGCCCTGGGTCGAGGACACCCAGCACGGCTGGAACGAGATCCATCCGGCCTGGTGGGTGAGCGCGGGCTCGATCAGGCCCGCGACGGCCGAGGAGCTGCGCCGCGTCCAGCTCCTCCTCCAGGGCGTCGAGGGAGCCGCCGAGGAGGACGATCGTTAGAGCGGTTAGCCGGATCCCCGCGCCCCGGACAGCGGCGCAGACGGACGCATGAGCCGAGCCTCATACGTCCTGAGGACGGCACCGACAAGCGGCGCCTCGGCGATAATCCGGGGAGACGCAACGAAGGGGGAACGATGGGAGCCGAGCTCCACGAGACCGCGAAGGCGCTCGTCGCCGAGGGCAAGGGAATCCTCGCCGCCGACGAGAGCGACGGCACGATCAAGAAGCGCTTCGACTCGATCGGCGTCGAGTCGACCGAGGACAACCGGCGCGCCTACCGCGAGCTGCTCTTCACGACGCCGGGCGCCGAGGAGTACATCAGCGGCGTGATCCTGTTCGACGAGACGATCCGCCAGAGCTCCTCCGACGGCACGCCGTTCCCGAAGCTGCTCGAGCGAGCGCGGGATCATCCCGGGGATCAAGGTCGACAAGGGCGCGAAGCCGCTCGCGCTGCGCCGAGGACGAGACGATCACCGAGGGCCTCGACGGGCTGCGCGAGCGGCTGGCCGAGTACTACGAGCTCGGCGCGCGCTTCGCGAAGTGGCGCGCGACCTACTCGATCGGCGGCGAGCGTCCGAGCGAGTACTGCGCCTGGACGAACGCGCACGCGCTCGCCCGCTACGCCGCGCTCTCGCAGGAGGCCGGCCTCGTGCCGATCGTCGAGCCCGAGGTGCTGATGGACGGCGACCACACGATCGAGGACGAGCGCGAAGGCGACCGGCCGCGCGCTGCACGCCGTCTACACCGAGCTGCACGACCAGCGCGTCGACCTCGACGGGACGCTGCTCAAGCCGAACATGGTGCTGACCGGCTACGACGCGTCCGCGCGCGCGGACGTCGACGAGGTCGCCGAGCGCGACGCTCGAGTGCCTCTACCGGCACGTGCCCGCGGCCGTCCCGGGGATCGTGTTCCTCTCCGGCGGCCAGACCGACGAGGACGCGACCGCGCACCTGAACGCGATGAACGCACGCGGGCCGCATCCGTGGGAGCTGTCGTTCTCGTACGGCCGCGCGCTGCAGGCGCCTGCGCTCAAGGCCTGGGGCGGCGACCCGGAGCGCGAACGTCGAAGGACGGCGCAGAAGGCGCTTCTACCGCGCGCGAAGTTGAACGGCGCGGCCCGCACCGGCTACCTACGCGCCGGAGATGGAGCACGAGGTCGCGGCGTGTACAGACGTTACGAGGAGCTCAGGCTCGAGGCGCTACGGCCGGTACCGCGGCCAGAAGCGTTCGAGCTTGTCGAAGCGCGTGCGTCGCCTCGATCCGGCGCACCGTGCCCGAGCGCGAGCGCATCACGATCGAGTCGGTGACGGCGCCGTCGGCCGTGTAGCGGACGCCGCGGAGCAGCGCGCCCGTCGTGACGCCGGTCGCCGCGACGAACACGTCCTCGCCGGAGACGAGGTCGTCGGTGGTCAGCACGCGGTCGGGGTCGAGGCCGGCGTCGACGAGCTGCTGCGCGCTCGTCGTCGTTCCGCGGCCAGAGCTTGCCCTGGACGCCGCCGCCGACGCACTTGAGCGCCGCGGCCGCGATCACGCCCTCGGGCGTCCCGCCGACGCCCATCAGCAGGTCGACGCCGGTCGCCGGCTGGGCCGCGGCGATCGCCGGCGCGACGTCGCCGTCCGGGATCAGCAGCACCTTCGCGCCGACCTCGCGCAGCTCGGCGATCAGCGCCTCGTGGCGGTCGCGCTCGAGCACGACGACCGTGACCTCGCTCGGCTTCTTCCCCAGCGCCTTCGCCACGCGCTCGACGTTCTCCCGCGCGGGCGCGTCGATGTCGATCGCGTCGAGCGCCTCCGGGCCGCAGGCGATCTTGTCCATGTAGACGGCCGCGCCCGGGAAGAACATCGTCCCGCGCTCGGCGACCGCGATCACGGCGATCGCGTTCGGCTGGCCCTTCGCGGTCAGGCGCGTCCCCTCGAGCGGGTCGACCGCGACGTCGACGGCCGGCCCGTGCCCGTCGCCGACCTCCTCGCCGTTGTAGAGCATCGGCGCCTCGTCCTTCTCGCCCTCGCCGATCACGACGACGCCGGCCATGCGCACGGTGTCGAGCATCGCGCGCATCGCGTCGACCGCGGCCTGGTCGGCGGCTTCCTTGTCCCCGCGCCCGATCCAGCGGCCGGCGCCCATCGCCGCCGCCTCGGTCACGCGGACGAGCTCGAGCGCGAGGTTGCGGTCGGGCGGCACGCTCGCCCGGCGAGCCCTCCGCAACCGACGCCTCGGTCCGGGCCATCGCTCCGATCCTACATTCGCTCGGGAGCCTCGACCCCGACGAGGTCGAGGCAGCGCGCGATCACGGCCTGCGTCGCGCGTGCAGAGGCCGAGCCGGAACGCCTGCGCGTCGCTCTCGAGCACGCGGTGGTGGTGGTAGAAGCGGTGGAAGTCGTCGGCGACGCGGATCGCGTAGGTCGGGATCGCCTGCGGGCCGCGCCGCTCGACCGCCTCGGCGGCGACGCGCGGAGAACTCGGCCAGCCGCTTGATCAGCTCGCGCTCCTCGCGCGCGAGCTCGGCCGGCGGCTCGGCGGAGACCGTCGCGCTCGCCGGCGTTGCGCACGGATCCCCGCGATCCGCGCGTGCGCGTACTGGACGTAGTAGACCGGGTTCTTCTCGCTCCGCTCGGCCGCCAGGTCGACGTCGATCTCGATCGACTGGTCGGGCCCACGGTTGACGAGGAACCAGCGCGCGGCGTCGACGCCGACCTCGTCCATGAAGTCGTCGAGGAAGACGACGTCGCCGCGACGCTTCGAGATCCTCGCCTGCACGCCGCCCCGGGTCAGGTGGACGAGCTGGTAGAGGAGCACCTCGACCCGCTCCGGGTCGTAGCCGAGCATCTGGGCGATCGCCGCGTACCACTTGCGCGTGCCGTGGTGGTCGGCGCCGAGGACGTAGATCGCGCGGTCGAAGCCGCGCTCGAGCTTGTCGACGAGGTAGACGACGTCGGCCGCGCGGTAGGTGGGAGCGCCGCCCTGCTCGGCCGAGCGCACGAGGACGCGGTCCTCCTCGTCGCCGTAGGCGGACGAGCGCGCCCAGACCGCTCCGTCCTTCTCGTAGGTGTCGAGCCGCGGCAGGAACTCGGGCAGCCGCTGCTCGAGCTCGCTCTGTAGGGTCCACGAGTCGAAGTGGATGCGGAAGCGCTCGAGCGAGGCCTCGATCTGCTCGAGCATCCTCGGAACCGGGTCGCCTTCCTCGCGCGGCGAGCTCGGCGACGTAGTCGCCGCGGTAGCCGTTCTCGGGCGGCTCCTCCCCGCGCCGGATCGCCTCGACCGAGGCCGCGGAACAGCGTCCATCTGCGGCGCCGGCGTCGTTGTAGTAGTACTCGCGCTCGACCTCGTGCCCGGCGAGCTCGAGCAGGCGCGCGACCGAGTCGCCGTACGCGCCGTTCCGCGCGGAGGCGACGGTGATCGGCCCGGTCGGGTTGGCCGAGACCATCTCGACCTGGATCCGCTCGGCCGGGTCGGCCCGAGCCGGCGCCGTAGGACGGCGCCCGCGGCGAGGATCTCGGCGAGCGCCTCGCCGTACCAGGAGGCGGTCAGCCAGAGGTTGACGAACCCCGGGCCGGCGACCTCGGCGCGCTCGACATCCTCGAGCCCGGTCGCGGCCACCGCCAGCTCCTCGGCGAGCTCGCGCGGCGACGCGCTTCCGCAGGGGCGCGAGCTGCAGCGCGACGCTCGTCGCGTAGTCGCCGTGCTCCGGGTCGCTCGGCCGCTCGAGCTCGACCGGCGCGCCCGCGAGCTCGGTCAGCCGCGCCTCGAGCGAGGCTAGAGACTCAGCTCGCAACGGCTTCGCGAGGCGCGAACAGCTCCTCGAGCCGCCGCAGCTCCTCCGGCGTGCCCGCCGCGATCATCACGTCGCCGACGTCGAGCAGAGCCTCGGGCGTCGGCGTCGTGTCGAAGGTCCCGTCCTGCTTGCGCAGCGCGACGATCATCGCGCCGGTCACCTGGCGCACGCGCAGCTCGCGGATGGACTTGCCGGCGTGCTCGCAGCTCTCCTTGACCTCGATCTCCTCGAAGCGCAACTCGGGGCCGCCGCTCGTGGAGACGATGTCCAGGAACGCGGCCACCTGCGGGCGCAGCACCAGCTTGGCCATCTCCTTGCCGGCCGTCGAGTACGGCTGGACGACCCGGTCGGCGCCCGCCAGGCGGAGCTTCCTGGCCGCGTCCTCGTCGGAGGCGCGCGCGACGATGAGCAGATCCGGGCGCGCCGCCCGCGCCGAGAGCGCGATGTAGAGGTTGTCCGCGTCCGAGTCGGACGAGGCGACGAGCCCGCGCGCTCGGTCGAGCCCGGCCTCGAGGAGGTCCTCGTCCTCGGTGCCCGTGCCCGCGACGAACAGGTCGCCGACCTCCGCCGCCGCTTTGAGCGCGTCCTCGCTGAAGTCGAGCACCACGTACTCGATCCCGGACTCGCGGAACTCGGCCGCCACTCTCCGCCCCACGCGGCCGTAGCCGCAGATGATGTAGTGCCCGCTCAGCTGCTCGATCGCTCGCCGCCTCCTTCGCTCCGCCAGCGCGCCCGTGAAGACGCCTCCCGCGATCCCCTCGACGAGGATCGCCGCGACGTAGGCAAAGATAGTCAGTCCCGCGAGCACGAGGACGATCGAGATCGCCCGCGACTCGTCGTTTCGCGGCACGGTGTCGAGGCCTGTCAGCGAGACGGTGACGATCGTGCGGTAGAAGGCCTGCAGCCACGTCTCGTTGAGCGACTGATGAAATGCGATCGTCCCCCCGACGAGGAGCGCGACGAGTCCCGCGACGGCGTAAACGACCCGGCGCGGCGTGAACGAGTCCCTCACTGCTCCCATTCTGTCGAACGAGTATCCTCGACCCGTGGACGAGGAAGACCAGGAGCGCCAGCTCAACATCCATCTGGATCCGGAGCACCTGGCCGGCGTCTACTCGAACTTCGCCAACATCAGCTTCTCGGACTACGAGTTCACGATCACGTTCGCCCGGATCGACCACGAGGTCGAGGAGGGCGACGTCCCCGGGGTCGTGGTCGCGCGCGTGAACATGTCGACGCGCTTCATGCAGGAGTTGCTAGACGCGATGAACGACTCGTGGTCGAAGTGGTCCTCGCGCGAGGGGATCCGCAACCTCCCCGAGACGACCGAAGGAGAAGGCCCTTAGGGCTGTCCGTTGCGGGCGGACCAGGCCCTCGCCATGCCGATGCGCTGGACGAGGGTCGGGTGGTTCTCGATCCAGACATACGACCACCCAGGCGGGTCCGGCTGCTCGAGGTCGAGCTTCCCGAAGCGGTGGAACAACCCCACGGCCGAAGTCGGATCGCGGGTCGTCTGCAGCGCGCGCCAGTCGGCCTCGGCCTCGTAGCGGCGCGAGACGACGTTCGTGAACGGCGTCGCCGCGAGGTTGAAGAGCGCGATCACAAGCAGCGCGAACGGAACGACCTCCGGCCGCGCCATCCCTCCGCGCCAGCGGGTCGCGAGCGCGAGGACGAAGAAGAGCGGGATCGTCAGCAGCGCATACCAGCCGACGCCTTTCCAGATGTGACGCCGGGCGACGTGGCCGAACTCGTGGGCGGCGACGACCTTGACCTCGCCGGGCGTGAAGCGCGGGGGGTTGAGGGTGTCCCAGATGACGACCCGCGCGGACGGGCCGAGCCCGATCGCCTCCGCGTTCGCGGCCGTGGTCTGGTCGCTGACCTTCTGGATCCGGATCGGCGTGCCCCCGACGCCCTCCTTGCGCGCGAGCTCGCGCACCTCTGCGGTCAGCTTCGTCCGGTGCGGAGGTCGCGTCCCGGCCGTGATCGCGTACGGCAGCAGGAAGATCAGCACGAACGCGACTACCGTGAACAGCGGCCCGGCGACGGCCCACCAGTACCGGGGAAAGCGGCCGGCCAGCAGCATCAGGACGGTCAGCACGATCGTCAACCCGACCACCTGGGCAAGCAGGCTCGGCCACTGCTGGAGCAGCCAGTCGCCGTACGCCTGCTTCTCGATCCCGTAACGGCGCTCCCACCACAGCGAGGCGAACCCGAACGGGAGGGCAACCGCCCAGGCGGCAAGCGTGGTCACCGTCCCGATCAGCACGCCTTTGCCGACGCGGCCGACGTCGAACGCCCGCGCGATTCGCGGTGCGAGAAACACGAACACGACGAGCACGGCGAGCTCGGCGAGGGTCGCCGCCACGAAGGTCCAGCGAAGGAATCCGTCGAAATGGGCGGCGCGGTGAAGCGTTGCGTCGCTCCAGTAGCGGTGCGGATCGACGTGCGGGAGCCGCAGGTCGCCGGGCACGGTGGTCTGCCAGAGGAAGTGCGCGGCCACGAGCCAGGCCACTGCGGCGAGCACTAAGGTTGCGGCCTTGACCAGCCGTGTCGCGGTCATCTCGGACGTTCACGCTAACTGGCATGCGCTCGCGGCGGTACTCGAGGCCGTCGACGCCGAGCGGCCGGACGAGCTGTGGTTTCTCGGCGACCTCGTCGGGTACGGCCCGAGGCCGAATCCGTGCTGCGCGGCCATTGCCGAGCGCACGGCGCTGAGCCTGGCCGGGAACCACGACCTCGGCGTTCTCGGCCGGCTCGACCTCGAGGAGTTCACGCCGGAGGCGGCAGCGGCTGCGGAGTGGACGCGCGGCGTGCTGACTCCCGAGGCGCGCGCGCAGCTCGAGTCCTCGAGCCCCACCGGCCGCCGCGAGGGCGTCGAGCTCTTCCACGGCAGCCCGCGCGACCCGGTCTGGGAGTACGTGCTCTCCTTCGAGGCGATCGAGGCGACCTTCGAGCTCACGAAGGAGCCGCTCGTCCTGGTGGGGCACAGCCACATCCCGCTGGCGCTCGCGTCCGCCGAGGGCACGCTCAGCGGTGGGCTTGCGCCGGAGGGCACCGAGGTCGAGCTGGGCGCGGGCGCGCGACTCGTCCTCAACCCGGGCTCGGTCGGCCAGCCGCGTGACGGTGATCCGCGGGCGGCCTGGCTGCTGCTCGACTTCGGCGCCGGCCGGGGATCGTTTCGGCGCGTCGCCTACCCGGTCGAGCGCACGCAGGACGAGATCAGGGAGCGAGGGCTCCCGGAGTCGCTGGCCGAGCGTCTGGCCCGGGGCGTCTAGCGACCCGGGTCAGTCGCCGGATCCGCCGCCCGAGCCGTCGTCAGCCGTGGTGATCGTCGCCGCCGGAGCCGGACTGGTGATCGCCACCACTATCGCCACCGGAACCCTTGGTTGCAGACGATTCTCCGTCGTCCGCGCTCTGCTGCTCGGTCTGCGTCGACGTCTGGACTTCGTGCTCCGGCTCGCTCTTGCGGGTCTCCGTCGAGTTGTCGTCACCGTGCTGTGCCCGCTCGTCGCCGACGGGTTTCTGGCGGTCCGAGCGCCCGGCGGTCTCGTGTGAGGTCCGTGGCGACCGCGTCGTTGCCGAGACGGGAACGGCGGCGGCGGCGAGCGGTACCTTGAAAACCCGCGGCGGAACGGCAGCAGGACGAGCGGCCCGGGGGACGCGCTGAGGCGTTCGATGGCGCACGCCCGTCTCGATGCCGGCGACGGTACCTACCGTCCCGACGGCGAGCGTCAATGCGGCGAGCTTGGCCGCGAACGGAGCCGAGCCGATCTTTGCCAGCGCGACGGCACCCGCACTCGCACCGGCGCCCCCGCCGAAACCCGGCAGGGCCTGGGCGAGCGACTGGCTCAGCGTCGGCGGCGGCGCCAGCGCGCCGAGCGCGACCCGCAGCGGACGCAGATGCTCCTGGAGACGGCGGCGGCTGCGGAAGAGCAGCGACTCGACCGCCGCCGCGGAAACGCCAAGCGCAGTAGCCACCTCGGCGTACGAGAGGCCGTAGAACTCACGCAGCACGATCGCGTCGCGCTGATGCTGGGGCAACTCCGCAAGCGCGGCGCTGAGTGCCTCCACTTCAGCGCGCCTCGCCACCTCACGCTGCGTCTCGTCACCCACGGCCGCCGCCGTGACGAGCGTGAGCGGCTCGACACTCCGGCTGCGCAGGCGGCCACGGCACTCGTTGCGCGCGATCGTGCCGAGCCAGGCCGACGGCTCGCGCGGCTCCTGGCCGGACAGCAGCGCGCGGTAGGCGGAGAGGAACGTCTGCTGCGCCGCGTCCTCGGCGTCGGTCGAGTCACGGAGGATCAGGCGGCAGACGCCGTAGACCATCCGCCCGTGCTCCTCGAAGAGCTCTGCAATGCGCTCTCCGGCCGCCCGCTGTCGCCGGCGGCCGGAGAATGAGAGTGGCCCTGGGGTCACCGATTAGCCTTCGTCGTCGCCACCACCGCCACCGCCGTCGTCATCGCCGCCGCCATTGCCGTCCTGGTGCTCGAGCTTGACCAGGGTGAGCTGGCCGTCGACCAGACGGCACTTCATCTCGACCCGGTCGTTTACGGCGAAGCCAGTGAGGCTCATGCCGGCGGGAATGTTGCAGGTAACGGGCGACGCTTCGTGGGACTGGACGGTGATCGTCTTGTCGGTGAGGTCGCCGATCGTCCCTTCGACCTCGATCTTGCCCTGGTGCTCGTCGATCCCTTCGTGGTCGTCGTCATTCTCGTCGTCCTGCTGGACCGAGACCAGTGTGAAGGACCCGTCGGCGCCGACCGACACGATCAGCTCGATCTCGTCGCCCGGGGCGAGCTGCGGGAGCTGGAAGCCGTCGGGCACGGTGACGAAGACCTCGCCGCGGTGCCTGACGGCGAGCCGGAGCTGCCCCGACTCGGTCACGCCGAGGAAGATGCCCTCGAGCTCCATGCCGTTGGCGTGACCTTCGCCGTGAAAGCCCTTCGCGCTGAGGCCGTTGGGGCCAATCTGCACGCGGCCCGAGACGATGTCTCCGGGACGGTGCCCGCGGCTGCCGGCCATCGCGAAGCCGCGCGAGGAGACCTTGACGGCAAGCATGCTGCCGCCTGACGAGAGGAGGTAGGTCGAGCCGCGGTGCCGGACGACCACGCCGCGCAGAGCTGCGCCGCGTGCGCGACCGCTGACGCGTAGCGCGCCGGCCTTGAACGTTCCGTCGGACAGCCGCCGCGCCGAGAAGACGAGCCGCTGGCCGAGCCGAATCGAGCCCAGGCGCTTCGGCGCCCTGACCGTCCGGACGACGCCGCCGCGCGAGACGACCGCGAAGGCGTGGCGGGACGGGCTCTTGGCGATGACGACGCCGCTGAACGCAGATGCGGTCGCCGGCACGGCGAGGACGCCTGCCACAAGGGCGAACGCGAGCAGAATCCGTTTCATCTGGGAGTCCTTTCGGGGAGGTGAGGCGATCGGATCACCCTGCTAGAGCGAATCGGCTCGGAAAACTTGCAGCCTGGAGGCGAGAATCCCCCGAATGGGTGCCTGAAAGCCGCGCCGTTGCGCGGGTCATATTCGCGGGCGCGGCGGCTAAGCCTGTTGCTGCTTGGGCTCGGCGACGGCCGGGGTACCGGTGCCGGTGCCGAAGGTGATGCCCTCGCGGGCGAGCGCGAGCTGGACCTCTTCGCGGGCCTTGTAGATGCGCCACTTGACGGTGGCGAGCGTGATCTCGAGCGAGTCCGCGATCTCGGTGTAGGAGAGGCCGACGACGTCGCGCAGCAGCAGCGCCATCTTCAGGTCGACGGTCAGGTTCTCGACCGCGCGCCAGAGGGAATCCATCTCCTCGAGCTGCTCGATGGGAGTGTCGAGCACCTCGAGCGGGGCGATGTCGTCGAGCGCGACGAGCGCCCGCGGCCGCCGCTCGGAGGCACGAAGCTCGTCCAGAACCCGGTTCTTCGTGACCTGGAAGAGCCAGGTCGTGAACTTGCAGCGGGCCGAGAACTTCGGCAGGCCCTGGAAGACGCGGAGGAAGACCTCCTGGGTCAGATCCTCGGCCAGGGAGCGATCGCCGTTGACCAGCCGGAGCACGTAGTTGAAGACCGGAGTCTCGTACGCCCTCAGGATCAGAGAGAAGGCTCGTTCGTCGCCGCGCTGTGCTTTGCGGAGGACTCCGGGGTCAGGTTGCGCCAGGCTCAAGGCTCGCCGAGTATAGACCGGAAATCGGTCAGATGCAGAGATTTTCACCCCTCATCTGTAAAGGTTTCGAAAGATTCAGGTAAGAAATCGCGGTCGGCACCAGATCGGCGAGCTCGCCCCCCTCGCGCAGATTTGCAGCGGGATCCGTGACGATGAGCGGTACCGGATTCGAGGTGTGCGCGGTGTGCGGGCTCGTGCCGTCCGGCTCGAGCATCTGCTCCGCGTTGCCGTGGTCGGCGGTGATCAGGACCACGCCGCCGAGGCGCTCGACCGTCTCGACGACACGGCCCAGGCAGGCGTCCGCGGTCTCGACCGCCTTCACGACGGCCGGGATCACGCCCGAGTGGCCGACCATGTCCGGGTTGGCGAAGTTGACGACCGCGAAGCTGTAGCCGTCGTCCTCCAGCGCACTGCAGAAGCGGTCGGTCACCTCGGCGGCCGACATCTCCGGCTTGCGGTCGTAGGTCCCGACGTCGCGCGGGCTCGGGACGAGGATCCGCGTCTCCCCCGGCCACTCCCGCTCGCGGCCGCCGTTGAAGAAGTAGGTCACGTGCGCGTACTTCTCGGTCTCGGCGACGTGGAGCTGGCGCAGCCCGTTCGCAGCGAGGACCTCGGCCATCGTCTCGCCGACCTCCTGCGGCTCGAACACGACGGGGCAGCCGAGATCGTCGCGGTAGCGGGTCATCGTCGTCAGGTCGAATCCGTTCTCGAGCAGCATCTGGCTCAGCTGCCTGGCGCGGTCGGGGCGGAAGTTGAAGAAGATCGTGCTGTCCTCGGTGGTCAGGCGCGGCCGGCCCTCGAGCACGACCGGCTCGATGAACTCGTCCGTGACCCCGCGCTCGTAGCTGGCGCGAACCGCGGCGATCGGGTCGTTCGCGTGCTCGCCCTTCCCGTCGACGATCGCGTCGTAGGCGCGCTGGGTCCGCTCCCAGCGAGCGTCGCGGTCCATCGCGTAGTAGCGGCCGCACACGGTCGCGATCCGGTCGGCCGGGAGCTCGGCGAGATCGTCCGCGGCCGCGTGCGGCGAGACGTCGCGGCCGTCCGTGAACGCGTGGATCCACGTTCGCTCGGGCGCGAAGCGGAGCAACGCCTGGAGGTGGTCGATGTGCGAGTGGACGCCGCCGTGAGAGACGAGCCCGAGCAGGTGGACCTCGCCGCCTTTCTCGAACACGGCCTTGAGCGCCCGGCTCTCGAAGAAGGAGCCGTCCGCGATCGCGCGGTTGACTCGTTGCAGGTCCTGGTCGAGCACCCGGCCCGAGCCGATCGTCAGGTGCCCTACCTCAGAGTTGCCCATCTGTCCCGGCGGCAGCCCGACGGCCTCGCCCGAGGCCTTCAGGGTCGTGTGCGGATACTCGGCCCAGAGCCGGTCGAAGACCGGGGTGTCCGCCAGCTCGATCGCGTTCCCCGGGCCGGGCGGAGCGCAGCCCCAGCCGTCGAGGATCACGAGCGCTACGAGCGGATACCGGCTGCTGTCTGGCAAAGCGCGGTGAACGATTCCACGTCGAGCGAGGCGCCGCCGACGAGAGCGCCGTCCACGTCCGGCTGCGAGAGCAGCTCCGCCGCGTTCTCCGGCTTGACCGAGCCGCCGTAGAGAACCGGGACGTCGAGCAGGCTCTTGATCAGCGCGTGCGCCTCCTGCGCCTGTTCCGGCGTCGCCGTCTTGCCGGTTCCGATCGCCCAGACCGGCTCGTACGCGACGACGAGCGCGTCGTGGTCGGGCAGGACGGACACCTGACGGCGCAGCACGTCCTCGGTCTCGCCGTTCTCGCGCTCCTCGTCGAGCTCGCCCACGCAGGCGATCACTCGCAGGCCGGCCTCGAGCGCGTGCTCGGCGCGCAGCCTCACCGTCTCGTCGGTGTCTCCGAAGTACTGCCGTCGCTCGGAATGGCCGACGATCGCGCCCTGCACCCCGAGCTCGAGCAGGATCTTCGTGGAGACCTCTCCGGTGAACGCGCCCTCGTCCTCCCAGTGCACGTTCTGGGCGAAGATCGTCCGGCCGCTGGCGACGGCCGCGCCGAGCGACCCGAAGGGCGGACAGACGACGGCCTCGACGCCGTCAGGCGGACGGAACGCGGCCAGGAACGCCCGCGTCTCCCCCGGTCCCTTGTACATCTTCCAGTTCGCCGCGAGGAGCGCCACGCGGGCATGTTAAGGGCGGAAGGAGGAGCGGCCCGGTGTGGGCCGCTCCTCCGCTGATCCGTCGACTCAGCCGACGGGACAGACGTTGTGCAGCTCGCCGCTGTTGAAGTTGTTGTACCGCTGGAAGGGCATGAAGCCCGGCCCCGGGTACGTCGTCTTCAGCAGTGGCCCGAACTCCGTCGTCGAGCTCCCGCCGAAGTCGTTGATCGTGCCCGGAAGGAAGCGCCCGCCCTCCTGCCACGTGCAGGTTCCATTGCTGAACGTGGTCGAGTAGAAGGGATAGAACTGCGCGCCCTAGCGGCGGGTTGACGCAGTTTTCACCGGTTGTCCGATCGCAGAACGGCGGGTTGTCCTGCGAGTCCGAGGCCTCGATTCGCGGCAGGTCGGCCTCGAACATGATCTTCGAGTAATTCTTGCCGCCGTCCGTCGTCGGGCTGGTGAACATGACCGGCTGCGGATGGAGCTTCTGGTCGAGCTTGACGTTCTTGAACGTGCCCGGCCAGTCGTTCTGGTACGAGGGCCCGTCGAAGTCCGCGTCGTCCGAGAAGCACCCGTTGATGTGAACGACGAGCGCGTCCTCGCCGGGAACGCAGAAGTTGTGGTCGTCGTCCTCATCGAGGCCGCCCGGGTCGTCGGAGCCGGCCACCGCGCAGTTGAAGTTCTCGTCCAGCTGGAGACAGTGCTCGAAGTGCCCGATCTCATCCGAGAACGACACGTTCGTCGTGTGTGCCGACCACGTGTTCCCGCGCGGGTTCGCGGTGCTGTACTCCGCATGGAAGGCGTAGGGCTTCGACTGACACGTGCTCGCATCGGGCGTGAACAGGACATGAGCAAAGCCGTTGGCGACGGACGCAGTCATCGACCCGCTCTGATGCGTCGTGCGGTCGAACAGATCGACCCGGTACCCGGCCGGCGTGTCGTGCATGTGGATCGTGATCCGGTCGCCCGGGCTCATCAGCAGGTCCTTCCCGTAGTCGGGATTGACCGCGTCGAGGTTCGGGTCGTCGAACGTCCCGGTGAAGAGTGGATCGGCCGGCGCCTGGGAGACGCCGCTCTTGGTGATGTACGCCCAGTTGATCGGCTCGGCCCCGCCCAGGATGTAGTTGTCACAGGCCCCGGTATTGAACGTGCCGGTGTTCTGGTCCTCGCCGAGGCTGTCGATCGTCATCGCCGCGCAGTACTGATGGGCCGAGCAGCCGAACCCCTCGAACTGCGGGACGTAGCCCGGCCCGTAGAACTGGAGCTCGAGGAATGCATTCCCGGGGTGCTTGCCGATGTAGTCCTTCTTCGCCGGGTTCGACCCCACGAGGTCGTTCTTGTCGGAGTCGGGCGTGCACTTCTTCGTGTATTCCGGCGCGGACTCCGAGTCGCAGAGCGTGAGCCCGAGCCAGAACGTCGGGCGCAGCTCGAAGGTCCAGGTCCCGCCGGAACCGTCGTTCCGCGGCTGCACCGGCGCCTCCTTCGGCAGACGGAGGTCATAGGTGATGTCGTTCCCCGACCCTGGCCGGGACGATTTGAACGCGAGCGAAGGCTCGTCGTGGCCCACGTACTCGTCGCCCGGACTGTCATAGGTGTCGCGACACAGCGACGAATGGCTCTGGCAGAGAGGCTCCGCGTAGCCGCCGAGCGACGAGACCGGCGAAAACGCCTTCGGGAGACTCGGTCGCGCGGTGGCTGGACCGAGCGCTAGCAACCCTCCGATCGCCACCATCAGCACAGCTGCGCGAGCAAACACGCCAAGCGGAAGTCCTGTTCGACCCGTTGTGGGTCGTGCCATGGCTCCTCCTTCCGTTCCCATGAGACAGCTCTCGCTGGGGAACACGTCGAGAAGCTCTCTCGTTTCCCTTCCTCGGTCGGCGAGTGTCCTCCTCGCCCGGCGGCCGTGTCAAGCGGGTATGTCTCAGGTGACGGGGATGACCGCGACGCCCGGAAGGTCCTTGCCCTCCAGGAGCTCGAGCGCGGCGCCGCCGCCCGTCGAGAGCCACGAGACCTCGTCCTCGAGGCCCAGCTCTCTCAGCGCGCGGGCGGAGTCGGCGCCGCCGACGACCGAGTAGGCCTCGGAGCTCGCGACCGCCTCCGCGACGGCCTTCGTCCCTTCTGCAAAGCGCGGCCACTCGAAGACGCCCATCGGCCCGTTCCAGAAGATCGTCCTCGCGGCCGCGAGCTCGGCGGCGAACGCCTTGCGCGTCTCGGGGCCGATGTCGAGCCCGAGCCAGCCCTCGGGAAGGGCGTCGTAGGCGACGATCTTCGACTCGGCGTCCTCCTCGAATGCCGCGGCTGCAACCACGTCTAGCGGCAGCTCCACCGGGAAGCCGAGCGGGTTCTCGTGGCGCAGCTCTTCGGCCATCTTGCCGCCGACCAGCACCGTGTCCGCCTTGCCGCCGAGGTTGCGCAACACGCCGAGCTTGTCCTCGACCTTCGCGCCGCCGGAGACGATGCACGAACGGCCGCTCGACGTCACCGAGCAACTTCCCGAGCTCGTCCAGCTCGCGCTCGAGCAGCAGCCCCGCGTACGCAGGCAACAGCTCGGCCACGCCGACCGTCGACGCGTGCGCCCGGTGCACCGAGCCGAACGCGTCCTCGACGAACAGGTTCCGGCCCTCGGCGAGGCTTTGCGCGAAGGCCGGATCGTTCTTCGTCTCGCCCGGGTCGAAGCGCGTGTTCTCGAGCACCTCGATCCGCTCGTCGGGGAGCAACTCGCCCAGCCGCTCGCGTACCGGCTCCATCGCGTAGGCCGGGTCCGGCCCTTTCGGCCTACCGAGGTGCGAGCAGACGGCGATCCCGGCCGCTTCGTGCTCGAGCAGGTAGCGCAGGGTCGGCAGCGAGGCGCGGATGCGCGTGTCGTCGGCAACCCGGCCGCCCTCGAGCGGCACGTTCAGGTCGGCGCGGACGAGCACGCTGCTTGCCGCCGACATCGGCTTCGCGGACCGACCGCGGGCTTTCGCACCTAGGCCGAGACGGTCGCCGGAAGCGTCGCCGCGACCTTGGCGACGAGGTCGACCAGCCGGCACGAATAGCCCCACTCGTTGTCGTACCAGCCGAAGACCTTGACCATCGACCCGTTCGCCATCGTCAGGCCGCTGTCGACGATGCACGAGTAGGAGGAGTGCTGGATGTCGGTCGAGACGAGCGGCTCGTCGGAGTACCGCATGATCCCTTCGAGCTCCCCCGTGTCTGCCTTCGAGCGATAGAGGCCGTTGATCTCCTCGGCGCTCGTCTCGCGACCGAGGCGGCAGACGAGATCGACGATCGACCCGGTCGGCACCGGGGCCCGCATGGACATTCCGTCGACCTTGCCCTTCAGGTCGGGCATCACGATCCCGATCGCCCGGGCGGCGCCGGTCGAGGTCGGGATCAGGTTGATCGCGGCCGCCCTGGCCCGACGCAGGTCCTTGTGCGGCAAGTCGAGGATCTGCTGGTCGTTCGTGTACGCATGGATGGTCGTCATGAACCCCTGCTCGATGGTGAGCTCGTCGTGGAGCACCTTCGCGAGCGGCGCGACGCAGTTCGTCGTGCACGAGGCGTTCGAGATGATGTGGTGCGACTCGGGCTCGTAGACACCCTCGTTGACGCCGAGCACGATCGTCACGTCCGGGTCCGTCGCGGGCGCGGAGATGACGACCTTCTTCGCGCCGGCCTCGAGGTGCTTCTCGGCGCCCTCGCGCTTGGTGAAGAGGCCGGTCGACTCGATCACGACGTCGACGCCGAGATCGCCCCAGGGCAGGCCCGCGGGATCGCGCTCGGCGAGGATCTTCAGCTCGTTGCCGCCGACCGTGATCGAGCCGTCGCCGGCCGCGACGTCCTGGTCGAGCGTCCCGAGCACGGAGTCGTGCTTGAGGAGGTGGGCCATCGTGCTCGCATCGCCGAGGTCGTTCGCGGCGACCACCTCGAAGTCGCCTCCGCGCTGCAGGTGAGCCCGGAAGAAGTTGCGCCCGATCCGCCCGAAACCGTTGATCCCAACCCGAACAGCCACTGATTCCTCCCCCGTCGATTCCGCTTACGAGTCTAACGGCCGCAGGGCGTTGAACTCGGGAGCCGTCCGATGTTTATGGTTTTCAAGCGCGTAGTTTTTCGCTTGCATGGTGCGTCATACTTCGGGCCGGCGGGTTTGCGCTCGTCCGGCGATGGATTCAGACCCCGTCCGTCGCCAAGGTCCGGAGCGCGACAATGCGGAGGGGGAGGTCGTCCTCGGAGCTTCCCCTCCGGCCCGCCTTTGCCCGCAGGGCAAAGGCGGGACGACGGCCGCGCGGGCAGAAGCCCGCACGGCCTCTTGGGCGGCATCGCAAGCGATGCCTCTCGGGGGGTCGCTCTGGCCCTAGATGCTGGCCAGGCGTACAAGTGCAACTAGACGACGATGCGCGGCCGACTTGCTTGCCGGCGGGTCGCACTTCGCGCCGAGCTCGCGGAGTGAGAGCGAGGGGTGCTTGAGCCTGAGCTCGGCGATCTCGCGCAGGCGGGGTGAGAGCTCTCCCAGCCGGCCCGTTTCCTGCAGCCGCCGGACCGCCTCGAGTTGCGTGTGCGCGGCACGGCCCGAGCGGACGAGGTTGGCGTGGTCGGCGTTCGCGAGCCGGTTCGCCTGGGCGCGCGTAGCGCCGACGACCGCGCGCTCCTGCAGGGCCAGCGCCGCGTCGCTCGCTCCGGCGGCGGCGAGAACGCCCGCGATCCGGTCGATGCCCTTTGCGTAGGCGAAGGAATAGTCGCCCCGACCGGAGACGCGAAGCTCTGCGCAGTCTGCGACCGTCTCCGCACCTGCGCGGCTCTCGCTCCGCACCTCGAGGTGCGGCGAGGGCGGAGCGCTCACCGAGCCGGCCGCGAGCAGCGCGCCGCGGAGATACGCCGCCCGGCAACAGCCGCGGCCAAGCACCCGCCTCGGAGGGCGCTCGCGCGGCACGAGCCTCGCGTCGACGATCCCACACTCCCTGAGCAGGTCGAGAGACCGCGGCCCGGTCTCGACGTGGAGCTCGTAGCGCGTCTCCTGCTCGAACGCACGGCGGCGATACGTGCGGATCTCCGAGCCGACGCCGAACGACCTCAACAGGGCGAACGCGCGTCTCGCGACCGCGGCGCTCGCGAGGTCCAGGTGCAGCGACACCTCGCCGCGGCCGTGGAGGTGCAGACGGCCGGCGAAGTGGAACAGCGCCGAGAGCTCGGCCAGCCGGTCGCACTCGCGCTCGGGCGCGATCGAGGCGAGCTCGCTGCGGACGTCCTCAGAGAACGACATGCTCGAGCTCCAGCAGCCGCCGCTTGTAGTCGGGCCCGAGCGAGCCGTACGAGCCGAGCCCGTCGGCCGCGACGACGCGGTGACAGGGCACGACGAGCGCGAACCGGTTCGCGGCGCACACCGACCCGACCGCGCGCTGCGCGTTGGGATGGCCGGCCAGCGCAGCGACCTCGCCGTAGGTCGCCGTCTCGCCGTAGGGGATCGCGCGCATCGTCTCGACCACGCGCCGCTGGAACGGCGTGCACCACGAGAGATCGAGCTCGACGTCGGCGAAGGTGTCCCGCGCGCCCGCGAGGTAGTCGCGCACGCGGTCGACGAGCGGATCGTGCCCGGACGCAGTGGCGTCACACGGGAACTCGTGCCAGGCGAGCGCCGTCCCGGAGAACCACAGCTCACCGACACCCCAGCCCTCGACCTCGTACGCAACCCGCTCGACCATTCCCGGAATCGTAGAATCCCTCCGATGAGCCGCCCCGGACTCTTCCGCCCGCCGCCCGCCGTGAACGACCCTGTCCGCGACTATGCGCCCGGCTCTCCCGAGCGCGCCGAGCTCGAGGGCCGCCTCGCCGAGCTGAAGGCCGACCGGCTCGAGATCCCGTGCATCATCGGCGGCGAGGAGATCCGCACAGGCGACACGTACGAGGCGGTCATGCCGCACGACAAGGACCATGTGCTCGCCAGCGTGCACAAGGCAGGCGCGACCGAGGTCGACGGCGCGATCGCAGCCGCGGCTCAGGCCTGGGAGGACTGGCACCGGCTCCCCTGGGAAGAGCGGGCCGCGGTCTTTCTCCGCGCAGCCGAGCTCCTGGCCGGCCCCTGGCGCTCCACGCTCGTCGCCGCGACGATGCTGAACCAGTCGAAGACCGCGCACCAGGCCGAGATCGACGCGGCCTGCGAGGTGATCGACTTCTGGCGCTTCAACGTCGAGTTCATGCTCCGCATCTACGCGGAGCAGCCGATCTCCTCGCCCGGGGTCTGGAACCGGATGGAGTACCGCCCGCTCGAGGGCTTCGTCTTCGCGATCAGCCCGTTCAACTTCACGGCGATCGGCGCCAACCTCACGGCGAGCCCGGCGCTGATGGGCAACACGATCATCTGGAAGCCCGCCTCGACCGCCGCCTTCTCCGCCTTCTGGACGATGCGCCTGCTCGAGGAGGCTGGGCTGCCGCCGGGCGTGATCAACCTCGTCTACGGCAGCGGCGCCGAGGTCGGCGACCCCGTCCTGGCGAGCGAGCACCTGGCAGGCGTGCACTTCACCGGCTCGACCGAGGTCTTCCATTCGATCTGGAAGACCGTCGGCGACAACATCGACCGCTACCGGAACTACCCGCGGATCGTCGGCGAGACCGGCGGCAAGGACTTCATCGTCGCCCACCCGAGCGCGGACGTGGACGCGCTCGCGACCGCGATCGTCCGCGGCTCGTTCGAGTACCAGGGGCAGAAGTGCTCGGCCGCCTCGCGCGTGTACGCGCCCGCGAACCTCTGGCCCGACCTGCGCGAGCGGCTGGTCGAGGAGATCGGGACGATCAAGATGGGCGACGTCAGCGACTTCTCGAACTTCATGGGCGCGGTGATCGACGGCAGCTCGTTCGCGCGCCAGCGGGAGGCGATCGAGCACGCGCGCGGCCAACGACGCCGAGGTGATCGCCGGCGGCGGCATCCGACGACAGCGAGGGCTACTTCGTCGAGCCGACCGTGATCCAGACCAAGGACCCGCGCGACCGGCTGATGCGCGAGGAGTTCTTCGGCCCGATCGTGACGACGTACGTCTACCCCGAGAACGAGTGGGAGCAGACGCTCGAGCTCGTCGACGAGACGGCGCCCTACGGCGCTCACCGGCGCGATCTTCGCCCAGGACCGCGAGGCGATCGACGAGGCGCAGGAGGCGCTGCGCTACGCGGCCGGCAACTTCTACGTCAACGACAAGCCGACCGGCGCGGTCGTCGGGCAGCAGCCGTTCGGCGGCGCGCGCGCCTCGGGCACGAACGACAAGGCCGGCTCGATGTGGAACCTGATCCGCTGGGTCAGCCCGCGCACGATCAAGGAGACCTTCGTCCCGCCGCACGACTACCGCTATCCGTTCCTCGACGGTTCAAGCTGAAACGCCCGCTCCTCGTCGCGCTCGCCTTCCTGCTCGTCTGCGCCTCCGTGGCCACCGCCGCGCGCATCCGCGGCACGGCGCGGCCCCGACAAGCTGCAGGCCGCTAACGGGATCCGCGACACCGTCAACTGCGGGCGCGGCCACGACCTCGCCACGGTCGACCCGTTCGACCGGGTGCTCGGCTGCGAGGTGGTCACGCGGCAGGCGTCGCGCGACACGTACGCGAACTCGGAGAGCCAGCACGAGACCGAGGTCGAGCCCGACTCGTTCGCCAATGGCAACACCGTGGTGGCCGTCTTCCAGGTCGGGCCGGATCTTCGACGGCGGCGCTCGCAGCATCGGCTTCGCGGTCTCGCGCAACCGCGGGAAGACCTGGAAGCACGGCGTCCTGAAGGGCCTCCCCACTCCTGCGACCGATCCGACGATCTCCTACGACCGCAAGGACGGCGTCTGGCTGGCCGTCTCGCTCGTGTTCGGGCCGACCGGGTCGTCTCTGCGCGTCAGCCGCTCGACGAACGGCTCGACCTGGAGCAACCCGGTGACTTCGGTCGAGACGTCGACGTTCGGCCAGGACAAGCAGTGGATCGCCTGCGACAACTGGCCCCAGAGCCCCTACTACGGCCGCTGCTACATCAGCTACAGCGACATCATCGGTGAGCAGGTCGTGGCCCAGTGGTCGGGCGACGGCGGACTCACGTGGTCGACGCCGACCGCGGCGCCCGGGTTCCCGGGACGCCAGTCGATCCGCGGCTCCTACGCGCCCGGCGTGCAGCCGCTCGTGCTGCCGAGCGGGCGTGCCGTGATCGCGTTCTACGACGAGGGCCAGATCTCGGTGGTCTGGTCAGACGACGGCGGCCTGACGTGGACGGAGAAGTTCGGCGTCGCGCCGGCGAGCTACCGGCCGCACAACGGCATTCGCGCCGCGCCGCTCCCCACATCTGCCGTCAGCTCCGACGGGCGCGCGTACGTGGCCTGGGCTGACTGCTCGTTCCACGCCGGCTGTACGGCGAACACCATCGTCTACACGACCTCAGTCGACGGCGTGACCTGGACGCCGGTGACGCGGATCCCGACCGGCGCCGGCGACGCTGAGCTGCCCGGCCTGGATGCCGATCCCGCGCGCAAGGGCCGGCTCGCGCTCACCTGCTACGTCCTGCGCGGGTCGTCGCTCGACGTGCGCTTCGTCTCGTCCCGCAACGCCGGGACGACCTGGAGCAAGCCGCAGCTCCTGAACTCGCGACACGTCCCCGTCTCCGGAATCGCGCGCACGTCGCAGGGCTCGATGGTCGGTGACTACATCTCGACGTCGTTCGCGGGCGGCCGCGCGGTTCCGGTGTTCGCGCTCGCCTCGAAGCCTCGCGCGGGACGTCTCCGGGAGTCGATGTTCGCCACCTCGCTCGCCGGTGCCCTGACTCCTAGCAACAGGCTAGTACTTGGTTTGAGAGCCCGCCCACCGGAAATCGGGGGACAGTGCCGCCGGACATCCTTCTAACGAAGCCGCCTGGTGGACATCTCTTTCACGGCCCATAACTCCACTCCCTAGGGGCCGTTTCGACCCTCGCGCTCCTCGACGACCATTGTCCTGAAGGCGCGCGCCTCCGCGCGCGTCGAAAACTCCCTCCGGCGGTCGATTCCGACGGTGTCCACGAACGGGACGACGTACGTTCGGCCGGAACGGTAGACGCCGCGGTGACGGGTGCGCTGCAGCTTGAAGCTCAAGGGATCGAGCGTTCTTGTGGCCTGCGCGAGAGCCTCGTCGAGCTCTGCCGTCGCCGCGGCGACCCGCTCCCGAAGCGACACGATCCCTCGTTCTTCGAGCGACTCGTCCAGCTTGCTCCTGACCTCCGCCGCCAGCTCGGCGAGCGCCTGCCGGCACTCGAGCAGCCGATCGACCGAGGAGATCTGCCTCTCGAGCTTCACAACCTCGTCGCGGGCTCGAGGCGAGATGACGGCCGCCTCGCGCTGGGCGCCGGCCCGCCGAACCAGGCCCTTGCGGTCGATCCGGCCGAGGAGGTCGTCCGCCTGGGTCGCGGCCCGGTGGGCGGTGAAGAGCGCCGCGCCCAGCAGGGTCAACGGCTTCTGGCGTGGGCCTCCGACCTTCGCCACCAGTGCCCGCGCCCGCCAGGCTTCCTCCTCGAGGGTGGTTGTTGCGCGTCCGGGCACTTGGCAGGATCCTCTTCAGCAGGCCGCGCTCGGCGCTCTCGGCTCGAAGCGGTGGAAAGCTCGACCGCAGGCCCGGCGCGAGTAGTTGGAAGATCCGTTCAGGGCGCGGCAAGCCGGGAAGGGTGTGGGCTCCCAGATCCTTGAACTCGGCTTCAGCTGCGACGAGCTCGTGCGTTGACGCGGATACGAGGATCTGCCCACCGTGGCCGGCCGAGCAGATTCGGGCCGCCCGGTTGACGTCCAGACCGAGGTAGGCGCCGCCCTCGACGACGGGCTCGCCGGTGTGGAGACCTATGCGCAGGCCGCACTCGGACCCCCTGCGGCCACGCGAAGGCGGCGAAACTCCGCTGAACGGAGACCGCTGCCGCGAGCGCGTCCTTCGCCCTCTGGAAGGCGCCGAAGAACTCGTCCGCACGGCAGTCGACCTCGTATCCACTCTCGCCTCCGACAGCCTCTCGGAGTAAACGCCGTAACGTCGTTGAGGGTGGCCGCGTACTCCTCCCCGAGCCGCTGGACGAGCTGGGTCGACCCCTCGACATCGGCGAACATCAGAGTCACGGTCCCGCTCGGCGGCTCGACCACGTGGCCTCCCGATCACACGGTACTCCGCCTTCGCACTCGCTTCAAATCGGCCGGCTCGCCTAGGCTCGGCCGGCCTTGTGGAGCTGGGCGTAGATCTCCCGCGCCGTCTTCTCGGGGATCCCGGGGACGCCCTCGAGCTCCTCCTGCGATGCGGCGAGGAATCGCTCGGCCGAGCCGAAGTGCTGGAGCAGCGCCCGCCGCCTCGCCGGGCCGACGCCGGGCAGCGTGTCGAAGATCGACTCGCGCGACTTCGCGTCGCGGCGCTGGCGGTGGAAGCCGACCGCGAAGCGGTGCGCCTCGTCGCGGATCCGCTGCAGCAGCTGGAGCCCGGCCGAGTCGCGCGCCAGCAGGATCGGGTCGCGCCGGTCCGGGACGAACACCTCCTCGATCCGCTTGGCCAGCGAGATCACGGCCACGCGCGGCAGGTCGTACGCGTGCATCGCCTCGCAGCGCCGCCGCGAGCTGGCCCTTGCCGCCGTCGATCACGACCAGGTTCGGCGTCGTCGCGAACGACTCGTCGTAGTCCTCGCGCCGGAGGCGTCTCCGACCCGCGAGAACCGCCGCGAGATCACCTCGGCCAGCGCCGCGTAGTCGTCCTGCCCGTCGAGGCTGCGCACGCCGAACTTGCGGTAGTGCGCCTTCTTCGGCAGCGCGTCCTGGAAGACGACCATCGAGCCGACGACCGCCTCGCCCTGGATGTTCGAGACGTCGTAGCACTCGATCCGCAGCGGCAGGCTCTCGAGGTTCAGCGCCTCGCGCAGCTCCTCGAGCGCCTCGACGCGCCGCAGCCGCCGCCGCTCCGTCTGGAGCGCGTCCGACTCGAGCGCAAGCCGCGCGTTCTGCGTCGCGAGCTCCTGGAGCCGCCGCTTCTCGCCGCGCACCGGCGCGCGCACCTCGACCCGCGAGCCGCGCCGCTCCGAGAGGAACTGCGGCCAGCGCGCCCGTGTCGCCCGAGTCGCGCGGGACGACGATCTGCGGCGGCACGCTCGGCGCCGAGCCGTAGTACTCGAGGCAGAAGGTCTCGAGCAGCGAGCTCGTGTCCTGCCCGCCCGTGTTCTCGAGGTGGAAGCCGTAGCGGTCGATCAGCCGGCCGTCGCGGAGCGGGAAGACCTGCACCGCCGCACGGTCGCCGTCGGCCGCGATCCCGATCACGTCGACGGTCCCGACCGAGCGCTTGTCCGCCGCCTGCCGCTCGACCAGGTGCTGGACCGCGAACAGCCGGTTGCGGTAGCGCGCCGCTTCCTCGAAGCGCTCGCCCTCGGCGGCGTCCTTCATCTTCCGCTCGAGCTCGCGCAGGATCGGCCGCGTCTCGCCGGAGAGGAACTCGATCACGCGGTCGATGATCTCGCGGTAGTCCTTCTTCGAGATGTAGCCGACGCACGGGGCCAGGCAGCGCTCGATGTGGTAGTCGAGGCACGGGATCCCCGAGTGACGGCCGGGCCGCGGCCCCTCGCAGGGCCGGTACGGGAAGACGCGGTTGAGCACGTCGAGCGTCTCGCGCACCTTCTTCGCGTTCGCGTACGGCCCGAAGTAGACGACCCCGCGGCGGTGCCGCTCGCGCGTGAACATGACGCGCGGGTAGTCGTCCTCGACGGTGACGGCGATGTACGGGAACGACTTGTCGTCGCGCAGGCGGACGTTGAACGGCGGTCGGTGGCGCTTGACCAGGTTCTGCTCGAGGTGGAGCGCCTCGACCTCGGTGTCGGTCACGATCACCTCGACGTCGGCGACCCGCTCGGGCAGCTGCGCGATCGTCGCTCGGGTGTCGGAGCCGGCCTGGAAGTAGCTCCGCACGCGCGGCCGCAGCGACTTGGCCTTGCCGATGTAGAGCAGCTCGCCCCGCTCGCCGCGAAAGAGGTAGACGCCCGGCTTCGCCGGTAGCCCTTTCAGCTGCTCCTCGACCTGCTTCCTCACCCCGGGCAAGGGTAGCCTGCGGCCTCGTGAGGAACGCCCTGATTGCCGCGGGTGTCGCCGTGGCGTCCGTGGCCGGCGTCGTCGCGGCGGTCGTGGTCTCGTCCGGCGGCGGCGGTCAGAGGGCGTTGCCGGTTTCACAGGCGGCGCCGTCGACGCGCGCAGCCGTAGTTGGGTCGACTGGTCAGACTGGGACTACCCCTTCAGCGGGCACGACTGGTTCCACCAACTCACGCGTGACTCACCCGGTCATTCCCGCCGCTGTGGCCGACTCTGACTCGACCGTTTCGCTCCCGACGACGACGGCCGCGATCCCGCCGCCGCCACCGCCGCAGAGCCACCGCACCCACACGTTCAGCGTGGGAGTCGTCGACGACTCGCTCGCGCAGCAGAGCCCGGCCGCGGCGAGCGCAGCGGTCGAGACCTCCCGCCGTGCAGGCTTCGACACCGTCGTCGTCTCCGCGGGCTGGAGCCGGGGCCTGACGCGGCCTCCCGCCAACGTCCTGCATGCGATCCGGAACGTCGCCGCCGCCACCCGCTCGCGACACATGCGGCTCTTCCTCGTCGTCTGGCACGGGTACTCACGCAACACGCCCCGCGACGCATCCGAGCGCGAGCAGTTCGCGACGTTCGCCGCCGCAACCGTCCAGGCACTCCCGGACGTGGTCGCCGTGACGGTCGGCAACGAGCCGAACCTGAACACGTTCTGGATGCCGCAGTTCGGCCCGGCCGGGCACGACGTCGCCGCGCCTGCGTACGAGGATCTCCTCGCGCGAACCTACGACGCCGTCAAGGAGGTTGCGCCGCACGTGCGCGTGATCGGCGGCGCGGTCTCGCCGCGCGGCGCGGACAACCCGAACGGGATCAGGCCCACCCACTCGCCGACCGTCTTCATCCGCGACCTCGGAAAGGCCTACCGCGCGAGCGGCCGGCGCCGCCCGCTGATGGACGCCTTCGGAATCCACCCGTACATGGTCGCGCCGTGGATCTCGCCGAAGGTCGCCCATCCGGGCACGGCCGAGATCACGTTCGCCGACTACCCGAAGCTCGTCACCCTGCTGGACGAGGCCTTCCGCGGCACGCACCAGCGCGGTCGCACGCTCCCGATCTTCTACAGCGAGTTCGGGGTGCAGACCGTCGTCCCGGACTCGGAGCTCGACGCGTACCAGCCGGGGACCGCACTCGACGCCGACTGGGGAGTGAGCGCGGCCACCCAGGCCGCGTACTACCGGCAGGCGCTGGCACTCGCCTACTGCCAGCCGACCGTCCGCGGCCTGTTCGTCTTCCACACCTTCGACGAGCCGAACATGAACGGCTGGCAGTCCGGCCTCTACTACGCCGACCACACCGCCAAGCCGAGCGTGCGCGGCTTCCGCCGCGCGGTCGCCGACCTCCGGGACGGCAAGCTCGTGACCTGCGCTCGCTAGGCTTTCGCGCTGTGGCCGGGCAGTACGTCGCGTACAGGTTCTTCAAGGTCGACCCCGCCTGGCGGAGGCTGCCGATCGACGAGCGCCGCGCGGGCAAGGACGCGTTCGCGGAGGTCGTCGAGGACTGGAGCGAGCGGATGGCCTCGCTTCGGGTGTACTCGCTCGCGGGCGTGCGTCCGGACGCGGACTTCTTCTTCTGGACGATCACCGAGCGCTACGAGGACCTCGGCGAGCTCGGCGCGGCGCTGAACGCGACGCCGCTCGCGGGCTGGCTCGAGACGCCCTACTCGTACCTGGCCACCACCAAAGCGTCCGAGTACACGAAGGCCCGCAAGCCGCGGCAGGTGACCCCGAAGGGCTCCCCGTACCTCGTCGTCTACCCGTTCGTGAAGCTGCGCCCCTGGTATGCGCTCCCGCACGAGGACCGGCAGCGGGCGATGGACGAGCACATGCGGATCGGGCACGAGTTCACGACGATCGTGAACCACACGACCTACTCGTTCGGGATCGACGACCAGGAGTTCATGACCGCCTTCGAGTGCGAGGAGCCCGCCGACTTCATGCACCTGATGCTGACCCTGCGCGACTCCGAGGCGAGCCGCTACACCGAGCGAGATACCCCGATCTTCGTCGGGCGCTACTGCGACATCCGCGCCGCCCTCGACGAGCTCGACGGAGCGTCGATCAGAGCCGGGTCGACTACGGGCGCACTGTAAAAGTTACGACCTTCCTGGCCGTCGGTGTGTCGCCCTGCGCAGCCGTCATTTTGATCTTCAGGCGCTTGCCCTCGGCCGTCTGGGGCACCATGAACCTCATCCGCATCCTGGGCTCGGAGAACCAGTATTCCGCCGTTGGGTTACCCGGGAGCCGACAGGACGAGCACCCGTCCACCGATTCGATCGGGACGCTCTTTCCGTCAATCGTCACGGCGGCGCCCAGGACCGGGTTGTCTGTGTCTTCGAGCAGGCGTTGACGTTCTTTCGCAGCTGAGTCACTGCGCGTTAGGGGGACGCTGAGGACGAAGCGCTTTCCTGCACGCGGCGCGGCGGGCATAGCCACCACGTTGCCGAAGGCCAGACTCGCAACATTCCGGGCGGGAACGGCCGTCAGCCCGTCCCACGTACACCCTCGCATGTTCTTCTCGGGCCAACCGTCGTGGTCCGAGTGGTTTTGCTCATACGTGTTGAAGCAGGCGATCAGAGCTTGTTTCTTCACCGCTGTCTGCGTCGGGAAACAATCAGCAACGTTGTCGTCGTTCAATCTCCAGCCCTCTGAGCTACGCCAGTAGTGAAGGCAGCCGGCCGACTCGTCGAACGTGGCTGTGGAGTTGACCTCGGATTGGTATCCGCCGCTGCTCCCGCTGTACACAACAGCGACCATGAGAAGAAACGAAGGGAGCCACCACACAAACGGAACAGCCAGAGAGAAAGCCCACCTCCCGGACCAGCACAGCCACGCTATGAGGAGGGCAGCCACCAGCCAGGTCGCCGCCCCGAGCATGACGGCTTCATAGAACTGGCGATCCGTTCCAGCGTTGTCGGAGCTGAACCCCAACGCGACAACCCACGTAAGAGCGCCGAAGGCGTGAAACATCAGCACGCCGAGTAGCACGAGCACGCGTCGTGGGCGCATTCGGGTTGCAGCTAAGCGGATTGTGCTCTGCGCAGCAAGCCGCGCAGCCGACGGTTAGTAGCCGTAGGTGTGCTCGTCGCGCCAGACGCGCCACATGGCGAAGCCGGCCAGGACGAAGACCGCCACGAACGTGATCAGCCTCCAGCCGTTCCCGATCGGGACGAAGAAGCGAGCGGCCACGTTCACGACCATCAGCAGCGCAGAGCCGTAGAACACCACCCGCGCGCGCGTCGACCACATCGAGATCTCGTCCCGCCGCTCGCGCCAGACCAGGTAGATGAAGAACGCGATCGCGAGGAAGAACGCGATCTGCGCGATCAGGAACAGCGCCGTCAATGTCGACTCGAGCTGGAGCACGACGACAACCGCGGCGATCAGGGCGATCACGAGAAATCCGCGGACCGTCGGGTTCATGTCGCGGAAGGCACGCCTCATGCGAGCCAGGGTAGCTAGAGTCTCGGGGTGGTCGAGGAGGGCAAGCAGGCGCCGGATTTCGCACTCGAGAGCGACAGCGGCGAGACCGTTCGGCTCTCGGACCTCCGCGGCAAGCCGGTTGTCCTCTACTTCTATCCCAAGGACGACACGCCCGGCTGCACGCGCCAGGCCTGCGGCATCCGCGACGCCTGGGGCGAGTTTCAGCGCGCCGGCGCGGAGGTGTTCGGGATCAGCGCCGACTCACAGGCCTCGCACGAGCGCTTCAAGTCGAAGTACGAGCTCCCGTTCACGCTCCTGGCCGACCCGGAGCACACGCTGGCCGAGCCGTACGGGGTCGGTCAGGAGGGCAAGTCGTCCTACGAGCGTTCGACGTTCGTCATCGACGCAGATGGCAACGTGGCGAAGATCATGCGCCGGGTGAACCCGGACAACCACGCGGACGAGGTCTTGGCCGCGCTTCCCGCCGCGTAAAACCCCTGGATTCCATCTGGCTGCGCCGAGCGCGGATCGCTTGGATGAACTCGCCTATCGGTCAGTTGTCTCCTCGGGCCTGGTTCGCCAAGATGGTGGTCTACAGCTCGACGGGAGGACAGGGTGCAGCCTTCCGAGAAGACTGCGGCGCTCGGACTCTTCATCTCTTGTCCGTCTGAGGGTCGTGATGCTTACGCCGCCAACACACCAATGCTCGATCGCGCTTTGGCGCGGCTACGTCGCAGCGCAGTTCTACGTCCGAATCGAGGGGCGCGACGATCCGCTCGTCCTCTCGCAGGCCTTTCGAAGATGGCGTTTTCCGGGGCAAGTGAAGACGGCCTTGCGGGACGATCCCAGCGCCCTCGCTGCACTCGCGGCTCTCGAGGCTGATCTATTGGCGAACGGATGGGACCGCATCGAGCCCGCGCCGGGTGGCGAGTGGTACGAGCGTCGCTTCCGGCGCGGCACCTCAACCGTGAGCTCCCCTCAGCAGACGGAGCGCCCGGCTCCCGGACCGGACCCGCCTTCTCACTTGGCCGCGGTCCCTCGAAGTGTTGCTTCGACGAACGGTGCCGCAGACGTCGTCACGATGGAGACCTTCGTGACGGGATACCGCGCTGCCTTGGGTCGCCTCACGGAAGCCGCCGATCGCGGCGATCGGCCCGAACAGACATATCTGCCTCTATTCGAGACCTTGAACTGGGCCGTGAGGCTCATCGACAGCCTCGGACATCGCGACGTCGCGATCGCACAAGGGCTGCGGTGGGCGCGAAACGCGGTTCACCTTCAATGGACCAAGGCGCTCGAGCCACGCGGCGTGCTCGTCCCTCGGCCGGTCAGGGCGAGCGAGAGCAGCCAGATCAATGGGCACACCGTCTCGCTGGACTGGTTCTGGCTCCCGGTCGAGCGAATGCCGAAGCCAAGGATGTCGAAGCACGAGCCCCAGCAGCGGGAGGCGTACATCGCGCAGTTCGCCGGACAGAGGGCGCAGGAACCCGTCGGGCGACTTCTCGAAGAGCTGGCTCCTTACTTGCCGGGAACGGCCAGCACAACCTTCCGCTAACCGGGCGAGGCGCTACCCGTCAAAAGAGTGCGGATGAGAGGACTTGAACCTCCACGGGGTTTCCCCCACACGGCCCTGAACCGTGCGCGTCTACCAATTCCGCCACATCCGCGCGGACGGACAGTGTAGCGGCGTGCCGACTACCATTTTCGGCTTGAACAGGGGTCTTCTCGTGCTTGCGGCGCTCGGTCTCACGCTGCCGCTCTGCGCGGCCTCGGCCGGCGCGTCCTCGCCGCACGCGCGCTCGCTGGTCGAGCAGGTCGTCATCCTCCGCAAGCCCTCGCTTGCGCAAGCGGGGCTGGCCTCGGCCACGCGCAAAGACGCGTACCTGCGCGCGGTGGCGCAGGCTCAGCAGCGGTTCGAGGCGCGCCTCGGACAGGCCGTCCCTGGCGCGACCGTGCGCTGGCGTTACCAGGTCGTGCTGGACGGGCTCGCGGTGCTCGCGCCCGCCGACTCGGCCGGCCCGCATCGCCGACGCTCCCGGGGGTCGCGAACGTCTATCCGAGCGTCCGCTACGAGCGCACGCTCTACCGCAGCCCGCAGACGATCGGGGCGCCGCAGGTCTGGGGGCCGACGCTGGCCACCGCGGGCCAGGGGATCAAGATCGGGATCATCGACGACGGCATCGACGCCACCCACCCGTTCTTCTCGCCGGCCGGCATGACGATGCCGCCTGGCTTCCCGAAGGGGCAGACGGCCTACACGTCCGCGAAGGTGATCGTCGCCCGCTCCTTCCCGCCGCCCGGGGCCAAGTACCGCTACGCGAAGCTGCCGTTCGACCCGGTCGAGTCCGAGCACGCGAACGCACGTCGCCGGGCATCGCGGCCGGCGATCACGACACGACGGCCGTCGGCGACTTCGGCCCGGAGATCGTGTCCGGGATCGCGCCGCGCGCGTACCTCGGCAACTACCGCATCGGGACGATCCCCACGAACGGCGTCGGTCTCGACGGCAACTCGCCCGAGATCGTCGCGGCGATCGAGCAGGCCGTGAAGGACGGGATGGACGTGATCAACTTCTCGTACGGCGAACCGGAGATCACGCCGTCGCGCGACATCGTCGTCCAGGCGATCAACGGCGCCGCCGAGGCGGGAGTCGTGCCGGTGGTCTCGGCCGGAAACGACTTCGACGCGCTCGGCTTCGGCACGGTCGGATCGCCGGCCACGGCGGCGAAGGCGATCGCGGTCGCCGCCGCGACGAAGGGCGGCTCGATCGCATACTTCTCGTCGGCCGGGCCGACGCCGTACTCGCTGGAACTCAAGCCCGACGTCTCCGCTCCCGGAGTCTCGATCCTCTCCTCGGTGCCCGCCCACCTCGGGCTCTGGGATACGTTCGACGGCACGAGCATGGCGGCCCCGCACGTCGCGGGCGCAGCGGCCGTGCTACGGCAGCGGCATCCCGGCTGGACGGTCGCGCAGATCAAGTCCGCGCTGATGCTGACGGGCAACCCGGTGCGAGGCCACAAAGGTGAGGCGATGCCGACCCGGGAAGGCGGAGGGATGATCTGGCTGCCGCGGGCCGACCAGCCACTTGTGTTCGCGAGCCCTTCGAGCCTCTCGCTCGGCTACGTGCGGCGCGGCCGGGCATCGCAGCCTGCGCGTTCGGCTCACGGACGCGGGCGGCGGCGCGGGCACCTGGAGCGTCTCGATTCGGCGAATGGCCACGACGCGTGGAGTGACGCTGTCGGCGCCCTCCAGCGTGATCGTTCCGCACACGGTGTCGCTCCGAGCCTCGGTCTCGGCACGAGCGCCCGCGGGCGACTCGAGCGGCTTCCTCGTCCTCAGGCACGGTAGTGACGAGCGGCGGATCCCGTACTGGCTGCACGTGTCGGCGCGCGCGCTCGCCCGAGAGCGGCAGCCAGCTGCTGCGCCGGCCTGGCGTCTACCACGGCGACACGCGCCGCGGGAAGGCGCTCGTCTCCTCGTACCGATTCCCCGAGCCACCCGGCGCGCCTGGGAGTGCCGGAGCAGCCTCACCGGCCCGGAGCAGGTCTTCCGGTTCGTGCTCCGGAAGCCGGCCGCCAACGCCGGCGCGGTCGTTCTCTGGCACGCGCCGCGGCGTCCGCGTCTCGCCGCGGCTCGTCCGGGCCGGCGACGAGGACCGGATCGCCGGCTATCCGGGGCTCCCGATCCGGATCAACCCGTACCAGGGGCACTTCTTCGGCGCCACGCCGGCCGTCGGCGTCTTCCGCCCGAACCCCGGCACCTACGACGTCGTCTTCGACACGCCGCGCGGCCGCTCGCCGGGCCCGTTCACCTTCCGCTTCTGGCTCAACGACACGACGCCGCCCACGGCCCGGCTGGTCGCGCACGCCGTCCCGAGAGGCGGCCGGCTGCGCGCTGGTCGTCCGCGACCGCGGCTCCGGAGTCGATCCGCAGTCGCTGCTCGCGATGATCGACGGCCACTCCCACCGGATCGTCTACGCGCCGGCGAGCGGTCGCGTCGAGGTCGTGCTCGGGCGGCTCACGCGCGGCCGGCACCGACTCTTCTTCAGCGTCGCCGACTACCAGGAGACGAAGAACGACGAGAACGCCTCCGGCAACGCTGCCGAACACCAGCCGGCTCTCGGCGACCTTCACCCTGCGCAGCCGTCGTCCGGACTAGTAGCGGTCGGACTCGTCCAGCGTGGGCAGCTGCTCGAGGTCGCGCTCGACGCTCGCGGCGAAGTCCTCCGCGTCGACGTCCTCGCCCTCGCCCGCGCACGACCTTCCACTGCGACTTGCGGCGCGCCCGCTGTCGCTTGTGCCGGCCCTCGAGCCCGAGCCGCTCGCGGAGTCGCGGCCACTCGGCGCCGATCACCGCCAGGACAGCACAGGCGAGAAGGGCAACCGAGAGCCAGCTCACGTCACCCATTCTAGCCCCCTAAACCGAAACGACGCGGCAGCCGATATTCCCTCCATGAGCTCACCTGTGGTCATCCTCTCCGTACCTCGCGGTCTGGGCTGCGCTGATGAGAGCGCTCCTCGTCCGGGCCGCCATCCTCCCGGCGACCTGTGCGCGTTGTGGGCTCCACTTCGAGCGGCGGGAGCTGGGCGAGGTCATCTGCTCTTGCAGCCGATAAAGACGGCCGACCCGGCCAAGCCGGCACGGCCTCTCCGGTCGGCGTCGCAAGCGAGCGCCTTAGCTGACCGGCTCGCGTAGCAGCGAGGCGTACGGGATCCCGGTCGCGGGATCCGTGTAGACCGCGCGGTAGAGCAACGGCCGCACTGTCGGATTGTCGACGAATGAGAACGCACCATCGGCGATGGGCCTTGCCGATCGCCTGCCGAGCGATGCCCGGCCGCTCCCTGAACAACGCCACCCGGCCGGTCCGGACGCCGGCCACGCTCCCGCTCAGGTGCACGCTCGCGCTTCTCGTCGGCTGCGTCGAGGCTCACGCGAGTCTCAGCTCACGGAGGCGACGGAACCAGCGGAGACCGGCCGGGCCGCCCAGGAGGAGGTCGCGCCGCCGCGCGGAGCGGTCGCGAGACCGGCTATCCAGCCGTCGAGCTCGATCGGCCGGTCTTCCCTCGAACGCACGGTCCCGGCCCAGAGCCGGGCGTCACCCTCGAGGCCGAGCTCGGCGGGCTCGACCCATTCGTTCGCCGCAACTTCCGGGACCGGAGCGCGAGAGCACCAGCCCGGTCGTGAGCGCGCGGTCGAGGACGTAGTCGGCCGTGCCTACGTCCCTCGCTGGGCAAGCGCGACCGGCGCGTCGCCGATCCGGAGCATCGACTCCGTCCAGGCCGCGTAGATCCGTTCCGGTGCGGTTGTGGACGGCGAGCACCGGGCCGAGGGGGAAGTCGCCGATCCCCGCGGTGAGGAAGAGGCCGGTCCAGGTGCGCTTGTTCGGGTACCACTCGATCGTCCCGACGACACCCGCTGAAGCCGTAGGACTCGACCACGTCGACGCGCCCGCGCGACGAAGACAGGCACGGCCGGCGGCGGGACGAAGCTCTGCGGAAAGCCTTCGAGCGTGATCCGCCGCGACGCGATCCGGCCCCGGGCATCGACGCCAACGAGCAGCAGACGGCTACCGAAGGTCGTGCTGTTCCAGCGCGTGTAGGCGACGACCGGCAGGCCCTTGCCGGTCGAGCGCGAGGCCCGGCCAGCCGAGCCGGGCACCCCGGCCGGGAGGTTGCCGTCGAGACGGATCGTCTGCCAGCCGACGGTGATCCGGCGAACGAGAAAGAGCTTGCGGCCGTCGGCGCTCTGCACGAGCGCGACCGGCCCGCGGGCGCCGACCGCGAAAGCCATGACCTTCGAGCCGGCTGCGGCCGAGCTGATGTTCGCCGCACGCCAGCGGCCCTTGCCGTTACGGGTCGAGACGACGACCTTCGTGCCCGCGGACGTACGCGACGTACGGCGTCCCGTGGCCCCGAGCGCGAGCATCCCGTCCTGAACGCCGCGCGCCACGATCTCCGCCGAAGAACCTCCGGCGACGACGAGAGCGAGCCCGAAGGCCAGCGCTGATGCCCGGAGCATCGCCGTAGAGCTTAGACGACGCCGAAGCCGGTGCTACGAACCGTCTAGAGCGTGAGGCCGCGCGGCGCGAGCTCGCTGGTCGCCACGTCGACGCGATCGACGGCTTCCCGGCCGGCCAGCCACTCGACGAGCTCGCCGATCCCGGGCTCGAGCTGCACGCGGGCGCGAAAGCCGAGCAGCTCCTCCGCACGGGCGGTGTCCGCGTAGCAGTGCCGGATGTCGCCGGCGCGGTACCGGGCCGTCCGCTCGGGCTCGACCTCGACATCGAGCCCATCCGCCAGCAGACGGGCGATGTCGTCGACCGTGCTCGGCGTCCCGGTTCCCAGATTGACCGCTGTGCCCGACGGCGCGATCCGACCCAAGCGCGAGGACGATTCCCTCGACGATGTCGCTCGACGTGGATGAAGTCGCGCGACTGGCGACCGTCTTCGAAGATCACCGGCGGTCGCCCGTTCAGGAGCCGCGACGCGAAGATCGCGGCGACGCCGGTGTACGGATTGGAGAGCGCCTGCCCGGGGCCGTAGACGTTGAAGAGTCGGAGCGCAACCGTCGGGATGCCGTAGGCCGCGCCCGTCACGAGGCACAGCTCCTCGTGGTCGCGCTTCGTGATCGCGTAGATCGACGTCGGGATCAGCGGTTTCGTCTCGCGCGTCGGCCGCGGGTCGAGCGGCCGGCCGCACTCCGGGCAGCAGGCACTCCCACTCGCGCGCGAGCAGCTGCTCCTCGCCGCGCAGGCCGCGGCGCGACCGCGCCGTGCTCGGGGCATTCGTACTCGCCCTCGCCGTAGATCGACATCGACGAGGCGACGACGAGCCGCTTCGGCAGCGGCGACCGCGCGACGACCCGCTCGAGGAAGGCTCGCCGTCGCCATCGTGTTCTCACGGACGTAGGCGGCGATCTCGTACATCGACTGCCCCACGCCCGACGGCCGCGGCGAGATGGACGACCCGGTCGACGCCGTCGAGCGCGCGGTCGACGAGCGTCGGCGTCGGCGACGTTTCCCTCGAGCAGCTCGACGCCCTCGGGCAGAACCGGCCGCTCGTCGCCGTGCACCTGGGGCTCGAGGCTGTCGAGCACGACGACCTCGATCGCCGTCGGCCACGAGCCGCGCACGAGGTGCGAGCCGATGAAGCCCGCGCCGCCTGTCACCAGGGTCTTCACGGCTCCGAACGATAGCCCGGAGAACTCGACGAGCTTCGTCCCGGTCGCCTTGAACGACGCGAAGGCCGTCCCGCCGCGCTCGAGCTCGAGCCTGTCGGCGGAGGCCTCGGTGACCTCCGCTGTCACCGGTCCGATGCGCACGCGGACACGGTTGCCGACCCGAACGACCGAGGCGATCTCCCCCCGGATCAGGTTCAGCGCCGAGTCGTCGACGTGCACGCGCCCGACAGAGACATCCCATGGATAGACGACGACGCCGACCTCGCCGCTCGCGCGGTCGGTCGAGTACACGCGCTCGCCGCTCTCGAGCAGCGACCGTGGTCAGCCCGTCGTCCTGGCCGTCGGCCCGGCCCCGCAGGAGGTTCGCGCCCGTGAAGGAGGCGACGAACGGATCGCTTCGGGCGGGAGACCAGCTCGTCCGGCGTTCCGACCTGGCGCAGGCTGCCCTCGATCAGGACGCCGACCGTGCCCGCGAGCGCCGCGGCGTCCTCGTAGTCGTGCGTGACGATCAGCGTCGGCAGCTCGAACGCGCGCAGGAGCTCCTGGAGCTCGGCGCGCACGCTCGCCTTCGTGTGGGCGTCGAGGGCCGCCAGCGGCTCGTCGAGGAGCAGGACGCCCGGGTCGCGCGCGAGCGCCCGCGCGAGGGCAACGCGCTGCCGCTCGCCGCCCGAGAGCTCACCCGGCCGCGCCTTCGCCAGGTGTGAGATGTGAAAGCGCTCGAGCAGCTCCCCCACCCGCTCCTTGCCGCCGTACGCAACGTTCGCCTGCACGCTCAGGTGCGGGAAGAGCGCGTACTCCTGGAAGACGAGGCCGACACGCCGCTCGTCGGGCTTGCGGAAGAGCCCGCGGCTCGACGTCCACCCAGACGTCGTCGTCGAGAGCGACGCGCCCGGACCCCGGCCGGACGAGCCCCGCGATCACGCGCAGGACCGAGGTCTTGCCTGCACCCGAGGGCCCGACGAGCGCGACGGTGCGCTCGACCTCGAGCGCCAGCCTCAGCTCAAAGGAGCGAAGAGCGAGGGAGAAGTCCGTCGAGAGGGTTGCCACGAGAGGATCAGTCTCAACGAAACGAGCAGGACGGCGCTGATCGCGACGAGGAGCGCGCCCATCGCGACCGCGACGTCGAAGTTGACCGCGAACTGCTCGTAGATCGCGAGCGGCAGCGTCTGCGTGACTCCCTGGAGGCTCCCGGCGAACATGATCGTGGCGCCGAACTCGCCGAGACTGCGCGCGAAGGCGAGCGCCCCGCCCGCGGCGAGCCCGTTGAACGCGAGCGGCAGCACGACTCGGAAGAACGTGCGCGTCGAGCCCGCGCCCAGGGTCCTCGAGGCGGCCACGAGGTTCGGGTCGACCGCCTGGAAGGCGGCGATCGCCGTCCGGACGTAGAGCGGGCTCGCGACGAACGCGATCGCGAGAACGACCGCCGTCTGCGTGAACGAGATGCTCAGCCCGAGCGCGCCCAGCGTCGAGCCCAGCAGGCCGAAGCGGCCGAAGGTCGCGAGCAGCCCGAGCCCGGCGACGGCCGGCGGCAGGACGAGCGGCAGCTCGACGAGCGTCACGAGCAGCGTGCGTCCCGCGGAAGCGCCGGCTCGCGATCAGGTAGGCGGCAGGCGTGCCGAAGAGCAGGATCAGCGCTGAGCGCCTCACCGTCGTCTTGAACGAGACGACGAGCGCGTCGGTGACGACCGGGTTCGACAGGAGCCTGACCAGCCGGCCGGGCGGGACCTGCGTGAAGATCGCGACGACCGGCAGCGCGAGGAACACGAACGCGACAGCCGAGGCGCCGAAGAAGAGGACCGCGAGCAGGGCGTCTCTCAGGCGCGGACGCCGCACGGGCTACTTCTTCTTCGGCTTCGGCTTCACGCGCGGCAGGAAGCCGTACGAGCGCAGGATCTTCTGGCCCTTCTTGCTCAGCACCTTCTTGATGAACGCGGCGGCCGCGGCCTTGTTGTTGCTCGCCGAGACCGTGCAGATCCCGTACTGCACCTTCGGCTGCGCCCAGGCGGGGATCTTCAGCGTCTTGACCTTGCCCGGCACGGTCTTCGCGTCGGTCGAGTAGACGAAGCCGGCGTCGCCCTCGCCGAGTGCGATCTTCGCCAGCACCTCGCGGACGTCGGTCTCCTTGCTGACGACGTTGGCGAGCACGGCTGCGATCAGGTTCATGTTCTTCAGCACCTGCAGCGTGTACGTGCCGACCGGGACGCCCGAGGCCGCGATCACGACCTTGACGCCGGGCTTCCGCAGGTCGTAGACGCTGTGGATGTTCGCCGGGTTCGACTTCGGAACGATCACGACGAGCGTGTTCCGCGTGAAGACGACCGGCTTCGAGCAGAAGCCGTCCTTGTTCAGGCCCTTCGGCAGCGTCATGTTCGCCGAGGCGAACACGTCTGCCGGCGCGCCCTTGCGGATCTGCGTGGCCAGGGCGTTCGAGCCCGCGAACGAGAACTTCGCGCCCGGCGCGATCTTCGGGAACGCGTCGGTCAGCGACGCGGCCGCGTAGACGGTCGACGGTCGCCTTGGCCGAGCGCGCACCGCCCGGGCGCGCGGCGGCGCCGGTGACGGCAAAGGCTGCGAGTGCGATGGCGAGTGCGAGCGTTCCGAGCTTCATGCGGCTCCTCCCCTTCATCAGTGCTGCACCATCACCGACGTGGCCTTCACGACGGCGGTCGCCGCCATTCCTTCGCGCGAGCCCGAGATCCTCGACCGCGTCGGCCGTGACGATCGCGACCACGCGGGCCGGAGCGTCGATCACGAGCTCGACCTGGGCGACCAGTCCATCGACCTTGAGCGAGGTGACCGTCCCGGAGAGCCGGTTGCGTGCGCTGAAGTGGGCGCTGTCGGGCTCGCCGCGCAGGCGATCGATCTCGGCGGCCGGGACGATCCGGCGGTTGCTGGCGTCCCGCGCCGTCTTGATCTTGCCGGCGCTGTCCCAGCGCCGCAGCGTGTCGAGGCTGATGCCCAGTGTCTTGGCGGCTTCCCCGGCCGCGTAGAACTGTCTCGGCATCGCCGCCCTCCTAGCTCGTGAAGACGTCGAGGGCGTCGGACACGCGATCGACCGTGAGCGGTCGCGGGAAGGCGGCTCCGAACCGCTGCCCTCCGGCTGCCGCGGCGAAGAAGCTCAGGTGCTGCGCCTCGCTCGCCGCCGCCCGCGCTGCGAGCTGCTTCAGCGAGCTCGCCTCGTAGCCGTCGACGGCTCCGAGATAGGCGCCGACGAACAGCGACTCGAGTCGGCTTCCGAGCCGCGCCATCGAGCGCCGAGACGCGAACGAACGGCGTGGGTACGAGAAATCGATGTCGTCCGCTGTGGCCGGTGTCTGACCCGCCCCGGTCAGGACCGCCGCGGCCGAGTCGTAGTGCCGCTGCTCGTCATCCCGGGCGCGTCTCAGGTTCCCGAGAGCGGCGCCGGTGAACTGCTTCGACGCGATCGCGTTCGAGTAGAAGTCGATCGCGAGCAGCTCGACTGCCACCAGCAGCCGCGCGTACGCAAGGTCAGCGTCGGACGGTGTGTCGGCAGCGCGGGCCCTGGACGGCAGAGCGCCCCCGAGCGCGGACCCTGCCAGCAGCGCTGCAGCACCCGTTCCACCGCGCGCCAACAGCGCGCCCCTGCTGAACCCCACCTCCATCGCGCGGGACTATACCAAGGCAATGCCTATGTACGAACGGTCACGGCTTCCAGTGGAAAACGCGAGGGTGGTCAGGGTTGCCCACTCGGTAGATCAGGACGTCGTCCCTGTAGAAGACGACCTGGTAGCGACCAGATGGCATGCGCGTGCAGAAGAGGTTCGGCGTCCCGTCTTCACCGCTCGCCTCGCAGCGCGTCGCCGCCAGCGGGGCGCGCGCCACGTCTCCCGTCCGAAGCGTGTAGAAGACCCGCCCTCGAGCGGCGGGCCGCGCCGGCAGGTTCCGCGTGCTGTCGCGGCTTCCGACGAGCACGAGAACGGCAAGCACGCCGAGCGTCAGCAGAACGCCCATCACGAGGCCGACGACAAGACCGAGCCGCTGTGCCGCAAGGCGTGTCACGTTCAGTGAATGCTAGGTCTCGACCTGGAGGTCATCGGAGCGGCCAAGTACGGTTCCCCTGTGTTTCTTCTGGTCGGAATCGCTCTGCTGCTCGTTCTGTCCTCGCCGTGGAACGTCGTCGGATTCGCGATCTGTTTCTTTCTCTTCATCGGCGAGGTGTTCTTCTGGAACTCGAAGGTGCGCGGCAAGCAGGCTCGAGTCGGCGCTCAGACCTTGATCGGGCAGACGGCGACAGTCGTCTCGGCCTGCCGGCCGGACGGCCAGGTGCGGCTCGCGGGCGAGATCTGGCATGCGCGTTGCGAGAACGGGACCGCCGACCCGGGCGACACGGTAGTCGTGACCGCTCGCGACAGGCTCACGCTCATCGTCGAGCGCCCGGCGCCGAGCTGACCGCTACACATCGCGGTTGCGGCTCACCTCCACGGAGACGCCGCTTCTGAGCGTCTGGTAGACGACGCAGAAGCGCTCGGTCAGCGCGAGCAAGGTGTCGAGATCCTCCTCGGGAGCAGCCGAGATCAGCTCGAAGCGCAGCCGGATCTCACGGAAGCCAACCGGAGCATCAGCGTCCACCGCCATGGTGCCGCGAAAGTCCAGGTCGCCCTCTGCGATGACGCGGCCGCCTGTCAGCGGGATTGCGCGGTTGACGGCGACAGACCGCAGCGTCACTCCGGCGCACGCGACGAGCGCTTGGAGCAGCATGTCGCCGGAGCAGGCTAGGGCTCCGTCCCCGCCGCTGGCCGGATGCAGGCCAGCCTCGACAAGTGCCCGGCCGGTCTCGACCGAGCACGAGACGCCTCGAGATCCAAGTTCACCCTCGGCCCGCAGCGTCAGCTGCGCGGACTCGGCGTCGTCTCGATACTTCGCCTTCAGCGGGCCCTGGACGGCCCGCAGCTCATCGCGTTCCACGACAGGCTCCTTTCCTGAGGCCGGCGTTGCCCACGCTCAGCTGCCGCGGGTTCCTAGGGTGCAGGCCGTCGGATTGCCGGTTCGACCCTAGACTGTCGGAGAAGCCGGTCGATTGGATCCTGGGAGGCGCAGTGGAGCTCAGCACTCGCAATCAATTGAAGGGCACCGTGAAGAGCGTGAAGGCAGGGACGATCATGGCGGAAGTCGTCGTCGAGGTTGGCGGCCAGGATGTTGTCGCGGCGATCACGCGTGGGAGCGTCGAGCAATTGGGGCTCGCCGAAGGCGATGCAGTCACGGTCCTGATCAAAGCCACCGAAGTGATGATCGGCAAATAGATTCAGGCTTTCTTACTCCCCGGGTTGGATTCGAAGCAGCCTGCAAAGCGGCATAGTTTCAGCGCCGAGGTGGCACCGGGGTAGGCACCGTGCGAGCGCGTCTGGGCTCTTCGCGGCGCGGATCTCATGCGATCCCGGCGTCACCACCGAGTCGGCGTGCCTCCTCTTTCAACTCCTCGATCTCGTCGCTGATATCCCGCAGGCGCTCCGCACGTATTCGCGGCATCTCAGCCTTAACGCCAGCCTCGTACCCATCGGCTAGAGCCTGGATCTCGGCGTCGGACTTGCAGTTGAACTTCACCTCAACCCCGTCGGCGTATCGCCACCCAAACTCGCGGCCGAGATCCCACCGCCTCTTACGCGAAGCGCGTATGCGCGCCAGCTGAGCCGCCACCTCTTCCTCGGTGGCGGTCTCGGCACGCATACGGCCCCACATCTCCCCGAACTCGAATGCCCGATGCAGCCTGTCCATTTCCAGGAAGTCCTCCTCCCAGCCGCTCCCGTTTCCGCCGCCTGCTCATGATCGAAGCAGCGCCGCGTAATCGAGTTCAGCCTCGTCGGCGATGACATGGGTGTAGGTGTTAGCGGTGACCGTCAGGTCGCGCTGGCCGACGAACTCACCGATCCGGGCCCAGGGCACGCCGCGCAGGTGCAGGAGCGAGATCCGGCGGTGCCGCAGGTCGTGCGGCGACCAGAGTGGGATCGCCGCCGCTTTGCACGCCTTCGCGATACCGCGGAGGCCGTCGAGGCAGGCGAGGGCGAGCCCCGCTGGGTTCAGCTTCGGCAATACGTCGACGGCGCCGAGACGCTCGACGTCGTGCTCGCGCAACCGCTCGACGCGGCCGCCGAGCTCGAGGAGCTCGCTCAGGCCGGCTACGTGCTCGAGCGGCCGGTCGAGGCCGACGGGCTCGTGCTCGGCCGCCTCGAGGCCACGTCCATTTCAAGCGACGCCGCGACCGCCGCATCCAGTCAATTGATGAAATAGAGGAAGGCGCGGCCGTCGCCAGCCTGCTGGACCGAGCAGCGATTGCTCCGGCAGTAGTAGTCACCCGTCTGGTCGTAATCCAAGACCTCGCTGGCGAGGAAACGCGTCCGTGTCCGCCAGGTGATCAGCGCCGTCACCCGGTATCCCTTGAGCGCCTCAAACTGCTGGCTGTGGGCATGGGGAACGATCCGTCGGCCGCGCCTTGCCCACGCGCAGTCTGTTGGCCAGGTCGAGACGACGTTCCAGGTGGCGACCGTGGAGTTGGACGACCAGATCCGGAAGCGGATGCAGATTCTCTGCGCAGCACGGGAGGCCGGCGACCGGTAAACGCCCCCTTTGGCGAAGAAGGGATTGACGACCTGCGGAGCCGTGTTGAGGGGAGCCAGTCCTTGTATGGCAGCCATCACTGTTCTGCCGGGCCGTCCGTGGCGTTGATGGATGCTGTACGCCGAAGTCGCAGGCGCAATCGCCAGAGCAATCGATACGCCGGCGATGAGAACCACGGTGAACGTGCGAAACCGCATCAGCCGCTCGAAGAATCATCGCATGATGCGCGATCGTGTTCAAGGGCGGCTCTCGTTGCCACGCTAGGCGGTTTCCCGGGGTAGGCACCGGGGTAGGCACCGCACGCGCATTTCCGGCACGGGTGGCACACCTGACTCATGGAGGAATGCCGTTTCGCGCTTTCCTGCGAAGGGTGAAGCTCCCCGGGTTGGACTCGAACCAACAACCCTCCGGTTAACAGCCGGATGCTCTGCCAATTGAGCTACCGGGGAACGGTGCTCGGCGAGCGCGAATTGTAGCGGCGTCTAAGCCAGATTCGCGGCCGTTGCGCGGATCCGTTCGAGCTGCTCCTGGAGCTCCTTGGTGCGCTCGGGGTCGGCGCCTGGCAGCTCGCGGCGGAGCTGGCGCTCGCGCAGGCGTAGCAGGAGCTCCTTCGCCGTCTCGTCGTCGATTCCACCGTCGGCTGCGCGCGCGTCCAGCTCCGCGAGCAGCGGCACGAGCTCGGCGTCGGCGGGCTCGTCCGGCTCGATCAGGTACGCGCGGGCTCTGCGATGCAGCTCCGAGTCGAAGTGTTCCGGTGCGAGCTCGGTCAGGAGGCTCTGCAGGTCCGGATGTGCGGCAACGCCGGCCAGCGCGTCGCGCTCGAGCCGCTCGCCCGCCTCGAGCAGCCGCGGCGAGATCGAGCCCGTCGTCGCCCGGCCGCGGCCGGGAGAAAGACCCGCCTGCGTCTCCTTCGGCAGGTCGAGCCGGTCCGCGGCGAGACGGACCGCGTCCTGACGCTCCGGCGAATCCTCGAACTGCGCCAGCGCCTCGCGGACGCGCACGAACGCCTCTTGACGATCGGCGGCGCGGTCGATCTCCAGCCGCACGCGGTAGCCGAGGTAGCTCTCGGCGCCTGCTAGCCGATCCGCAAACCGGTCGGCCTCGTCGGCGGGATCGGTCCCGGGCGGCAGCGCGACGACACGCACGTCGAGCCCCTGTCCCGCCGCGAGCTCCATCCCGCGCAGCGCGGCCGCCTCGCCGGCGGCGTCGCCGTCGAAACAGAGGAAGACCTTGTGCGTCAGGTGCGAGAGCTCCTTCAGCTGGCGCTCCGTCAGCGCCGTCCCCATCGAGGCGACCACGGGCTCCAGTCCCGCCTGCCGCAGCGCGAGCACGTCGGTGTTGCCCTCGACGACGATCGCTTGCTCCTGCTTGGCGATCGACGCGCGCGCGCGGTCTAGCCCGTACAGGAGGTCGCCCTTGCGGAAGAGCTCGCCCTCGGGCGAGTTGACGTACTTCGCGCGCAGCGGATCGTCGTCGCGCAGCTTCCGCGCCTGGAACCCGCGTACGCGCCCGCGCGCATCTGCGAGCGGGAAGAGTAACCGCCCCGAGAAGTAGTCGTTGCCGCGCCGGTTGACCAGACCGGCCGCGCGCAGCTCCTCGGCCGAGAAGCCCTTCTCCCGCGCCTTGCGTGCGAGCGTCGCGCCGCCCGGAGCCAGTCCGAGCCGGTACTCGCGGCAGATCTCCTCGCCCAGCCCGCGGCCGGTCAGGTACTCGCGCACCGTCTCGCCGCCCGCGGCCCAGAGGTGCCGCTCATAGAAGCTCGTCGCCTGCTCCAGCAGCGCCAGCAGCCGTTCGCGTCGGCTCCGCTCGGCGTCACGTTCCGGCGAAGACTCCTCGTACTCGAGCGTGACGCGGTAGCGCTCGGCCAGCCACTCGACCGCCTCGGCGAAGTCGAGCTGTTCCGTTTCCCGCACGAAAGTGATCAGGTCGCCGCCTTTCCCGCAGCCGAAGCAGTAGAAGAGCTTCTCCTGCGGGTTGACCGAGAAACTCGGCGTCTTCTCGTCGTGGAAGGGGCAGAGCCCGACGTAGCGCACGCCCGAGCGCCGCAGCTGGGTACGAGCCGAGACGACCTCGACCATGTCGGCCGCCTCGACCGCCTCGCGCACCGATGCGTCGCGAATGCGTGCCACTAGTCGAGCGACTCGGCGTAGCTGAGCGCGAAGCGGTCGGTCATGCCCGCCACGTAGTCGATCACATCGTCGACGGAGTCGCCGCGATCGATCAGGTGCTCGAAGATCCGTCGAACCGTCGCCCGGGCGCCCTCGTGCTCCCCGCGCGAGGCCTCGGCCAGGTACACGTGCTCGAACATGTACGAGCGCAGCGCGAGCATCGCCGCCCCGACCTCCTCGCTCTGGCGGATGTCGCCAGCGTCTGCGGAGGTTTCGACCAGATCGTGTACGAGTGAGTCGATCCGCCGCGAGCCCGTCGGCCCGAGCAGCTCGATCTCCGCGCGAGGCAGATCCTCGGGCTCGAGCACGCCCGCGCGGACGGCGTCGTCGATGTCGTGGTTGATGTACGCCACGCGATCGACGAGGCGGACGATCCTGCCCTCGTGCGTGTCCGGCTCGTTCGGCCCGGTGTGGTTCAGGATCCCGTCGCGAACCTCTGCGGTGAGGTTCAGGCCGCGGCCGTCGCGCTCGAGCACGTCGACCACGCGCAAGGAGTGCTCGTTGTGGCGGAAGCTGCGGCCGAAGCGCTCCTGCAACACTTCGTCGAGCGCCTCCTCGCCCGCGTGCCCGAACGGCGTGTGCCCGAGGTCGTGGCCAAGCCCGATCGCCTCGACCAGATCCTCGTTCAGGCGCAGCGCGCGAGCGACGCCCCGGGAGATTCCGGCCGTCTCGAGCGTGTGCGTGAGCCGCGTGCGGTAGTGGTCGCCGGCCGGGTCGATGAAGACCTGCGTCTTGTGCATCAGCCGCCGGAACGCTTTCGCGTGCACGATCCGGTCGCGGTCACGCTGGAAGGGCGTCCGCAAGCGGCATTCCTCCTCCGGCTCGGCGCGGCCACGCGTCTCGTACGAGCGGACCGCGAGCGGCGAGAGCCACCGCTCCTCGTGCTCGCGGACGCCTGCCTCGAAGGCGTCGGCTGTCCGTCCCGCAAGCTCGGGCATCGCGCCTAGCCTAGACGTCGTTACGGCCGCTGCGAAGGCGTCTCAAATGATGATCGGGACCGTTCCGCCGTCGGCACTCCAGGCCGCACCCGTGACGTACGAGGCGCGGTCCGAGCACAGAAACGCAACCACGGCCGCGATCTCCTCGGCCTCGGCGAGGCGTCCGAGCGGGCGACCCTTGGCGACAGCGGCGAGCACCTCCTCGCGCGTCTTGCCGCTTCGTCGGGCCTGCTGGTCGGCGAGCCCTCCGTCGGCGAGCCAGGCGTCGGTCGCGGTCGGCCCGGGCGCGACGGCGTTGCAGCGGATGCCGTCGCCTCCGTAGAGGTCGGCGACCAGCCGCGAGAGCGACAGCACCGCGGCCTTTGTCACCGAGTAGTCCGGCATCGAGGTCGACGGTCGCTTGCCGGAGGTCGAGGAGACGTTGACGATCACGCCGCGGCCACGACCGCGCATCGCCGGAAGCACCGCGCGGATCGCGCGCAGGTAGCTCATCACGTTGAGCTGCCAGACGTCATCCCACTCCTCGTCGGTGACCTCGAGCAGGTCGCGCTGGACCGCGAGCCCGACGTTGTTGACGAGCACGTCGACCTCTCCGGCCTCTGCCACCACGCGCTCGGGCCCACCGGGCCGAGCGAGATCGGCGCGAACGTGGAGCGCCTCACCGACCTCAGGCGCCTCGCTGCGCCCGCAGGTGACGACCCTCGCTCCCTCGGCCGCCAGCAGCCGGGCGGTGGCGCGCCCGATCCCCCCGGTCGAGCCGGTGACGACGCAGCAACGGTCGCGCAGGCCGAGATCCAATGCGCCCTAGGCGTCGCTCGCGATGCCGAGCCTCAGGATGCGTGGCTCAGCCGCGCATCCGTCCGAACCGACCGGTCGACACCTTGGCCGATAGCGACCCACGCGTCTAGCCTAGCGCCATGACGACGATCCTCCTCGTTCGCCACGGAGAGACGGATTGGAACCGCGAGAACCGTTTCCAGGGCCGGGCCGACCCACCGCTGAACCAGAAGGGTCGGGCTCAAGCCGTCGACCTCTCTGTCCGACTTGCCGCCGAGGAGCTCGCCGCCATCTACTCGAGCCCGCTTCGCCGCGCGCTCGAGACCGCGGAGATCGTCGCCGCGGCGCACGCCCAGGAGGCGGTGACGATCGACGCGCTACAGGAGGTGGACGTCGGCGCGTGGGAGGGCCTGACGAGGACAGAGGTCGAGGAGCGCTATCCCGAGCAATTCGCACGGTGGCTCGACCATGAACAGGGGTACGAGGACGGCGAGACCTACGAGCAGCTGAGCGGCCGCGTCATGCCTGCACTCCTCGGGTTTGAGGAGACGCATCCCGGCGAGCGGATCCTCGCCGTCACGCACGGCGGCCCGATCCGTGCGGCCCTCGCTCACGTCGACGCCGTGAGCCACGCCGAGGCGCGCAAGCGAGGCCCCGCGATCGTTAACGGCTTCGTCATCGAGCTCGCCGTCGAAAACGGGAACCTCCGCCGGATAGACTGAGCTCGCCCCCGGTGGAGGACTACACCAACAAGTACAAGGGCGAACAGGTCGAGGTTGCGCTCTTCGGCGGCGACTACCAGGACGGTGTGTTGACCGCCTATTGCCTGATCGAGGACGTGGCTCACCTCGAGTTGAACGGTCACATCCTGATTCCGCTGCAGAACATCGCCTCGCTCCACTGCTCGAGCCGCTGCGACGCACCCGAGCCGGACTGGCCGCCGCGCGGGCTGGAGGACGAGCAGCAGGACGAGAGCTAGTGCGACGCAGGCTGCTCGTCGCCTGGAACGTGTTCAAGGCCTGGCTCCTGCTCGCCGCCGGGTGCGCGGTTCTCGGGGCGATCGGCTGGGGGATCGGCGGCTATCGGCTGGCGTCGCTGCTCGCCTTCTTCGGGCTACTCGTCGGGCTCGGCGCCTACTGGTACGGAGACCGCGTCGTGCTCGGGATGGTCGGCGCGCGGGAGCTGCCGCTCGCAGAGGCGCCGGTCGCGCACGCAAGCGTCGCGCGCCTGGCCACGCTTACAGGCGTGCCGAAGCCGCGGCTGTATCTGCTTGCTGACGGCCATCCGCGCTCTCTGACTGCCGGCCGGGGCCTTCGGGGCTCCGCAATCGCGGTCAGCAGTGGGCTCCTCGGAGCGGCACCGCCCGCCGAGCTCGAGGGAATCCTCGCCCACGAGCTCTCGCACATCCGAAGCCGGGACGTGATCCCGCAGACCTCGGTGGTCGTGCTCGCAGCCGCCCTGATCGAGCTCAGTCGGATCGGCGGGTGGTTCGAGCGTCCCCTGCTGTTCGTGCTCGGCCCGGTCGCGGGCGCCCTCGTCAGCGTGGTCCTCTCGCCGAAGCGAGAGTTCGAGGCAGACCGCGCGGCGGCGGCGGTGTGCGGCTCCCCCCACGCGCTCGCCGACGCGCTCCTCCGGCTCGACCACGCCTCGGAACTGGTCGAGTTCCGCGCGAACCCCGCGACCGAGCCGCTCTACCCGTTCAACCCGTTCCCCGAGCAAGGGCTGGCCGCGCTCTTCTCGACCCACCCGCCTGTGGGAGACCGCGTTCGCCGGCTGCGCGAGCTCGACCCCGACTGGCGCGAGAAGCTGCGCGCCGCATAAGGCTGTCGCTCGCTCAGGCGAGCTCGAAGAGGGCGGCCGTCCGTGTGCCGTCGCGGAACGCCGGATGGTCGGCCGTGCTGCCGATGCGCGTAAAACCCGCCTTTTCCGCGACTCGCTGGGAGGCGTGGTTGTCCGGGTGCGTGGTCAAACGAAGCGGACGCGTCTCCGGGGCCGAGCCGCAGACGAGCTTGAGCGCACGCGTCGCGATGCCGCGACCGCGAGCATCCCGGGTCACCCAGTAGCCGACGGTCGGCCCGGCGAAATGCAGCTCGACCGAGCCGAGCAGCTCGCCGGTCTCGGCGTCGACGATCGCGAGAGGACAAGACTCTCCAGTCCGCCACACCTCTGCGCAACGCCGGACCCAGGCCTTCGCGTCGGCGCGCGTGTACGGAGAGGGGACTCCCGGGATAAACCGGACGATGTCCGGATCGTTCAACGCCATGATGAGCGCATCGACATCCGCGGGCTCGATCGGACGTAGCACGAGCTCCTCGTCACGAATCTCCACCCTGGGGATGGTACGGGACCACAAGGAGAGGCCGCCTTGCGGCGACCTCTCGAATAATTCGGCGGCGACCTACTCTCCCGGGAGGTTGCCCTCCGAGTACCATCGGCGCAGGCGGGCTTAACTGCTCTGTTCGGAATGGGAAGAGGTGTACCCCCGCCGCTATCACCGCCGAAATTTCAACTTCGTGCCGAATGCATGCGCGTGGCGTGCACCCTCAAAACTCCATAGCGACTCAACGTGTTCATAATCAAGACCTCGGGCAATTAGTACGGGTACGCTGAACGCATCGCTGCGCTTGCACGTCCCGCCTATCAACGTGGTGGTCTCCCACGGCCCTTACTCCCTCGAGGGGATGGGAAGCCTCATCTCGAGGTGGGCTTCCCGCTTAGATGCTTTCAGCGGTTATCCCATCCAGACGTGGCTAATCAGCAGCGCCGTTGGCACGACGACTGATACACCAGAGGTCTGTTCGTCCCGGTCCTCTCGTACTGAGGACGACTCCTCTCAAGCTTCCAACGCCCATGGTGGATAGGGACCGAACTGTCTCACGACGTTCTGAACCCAGCTCGCGTAGCGCTTTAATGGGCGGACAGCCCAACCCTTGGGACCTACTCCAGCCCCAGGATGCGCCAAGCCGACATCGAGGTGCCAAACCCTTCCGTCGATGTGGACTCTTGGGAAGGATAAGCCTGTTATCCCCGGAGTACCTTTTGTCCGTTGAGCGACGGCAATTCCACTCTCTACCGTCGGATCACTAAGGCCTGCTTTCGCACCTGCTCGACCTGTCGGTCTCGCAGTCAAGCTCCCTTATGCCTTTGCACTCTACGCACGATTTCCAACCGTGCTGAGGGAACCTTTGCACGCCTCCGTTACGTTTTGGGAGGCGACCGCCCCAGTCAAACTACCCACCAGATGCTGTTCCCGACCCGGATCACGGCATCGAGTTAGAAGCCCAGTACGCGAAGGGTGGTATCCCAAGGGTGGCTCCACGACAGCTGGCGCCGCCGCTTCACAGCCTCCCACCTATCCTGGACAACACGCCCCAAACTCCAACATCTAGCTGTAGTAAAGGTTCACGGGGTCTTTCCGTCCAACCACGGGTACTCGGCATCTTCACCGAGACTACAGTTTCACCGGATCCCTCGTTGAGACAGCGCCCAAGTCGTTACGCCATTCGTGCAGGTCGGAACTTACCCGACAAGGAATTTCGCTACCTTAGGACGGTTATAGTTACCGCCGCCGTTTACCGGGGCTTAGGTTTGAGGCTTCGTCCGAAAACTAACCTCTCCCCGTGACCTTCCGGCACCGGGCAGGCGTCAGCCCCTATACGTCGTCTTTCGACTTCGCAGAGACCTGTGTTTTTGATAAACAGTCGCTTGGGCCGTTTCACTGCGGCCCCCTCGAGCTCAGCCTGTAAAGGCGTCACTCTACCGGGGCGCCCCTTCTCCCGAAGTTACGGGGCCATTTTGCCGAGTTCCTTAACGAGGGTTCTTCCGATCGCCTTGGTATTCTCTACCTGCCCACCTGTGTCGGTTTAGGTACGGGCACGCCCCACCTTCCTAGACGCTTTTCTTGGAGGCATGGCTTCAGGAACTTCGGTCCTCGCGGACCTCGGCATCCCGTCTCAGGCTTAATGACCGGCGGATTTCCCTACCGGTCGCCCTACGCGGTTACCCCAGGTCGACCATCGCCTGGGTTTCCCTAGCCTACCCCGTCCCGCCATCGGTCAAGCAGTGGGTACGTGGTACAGGAATATCAACCTGTTGGCCATCGCCTACGCCTTTCGGCCTCGGCTTAGGTCCCGACTAACCCTGAGCAGATTAGCTTTACTCAGGAACCCTTGGGCATTCGGCGGACGAGTTTCTCACCCGTCTTTCGTTACTCGTGCCAGCATTCTCACTTCCCAGCCCTCCACGGCTGGCTTCCGCCGCCGCTTCGCCGGCCTGGGAACGCTCCCCTACCACTCCGCAAAAGCGAAGTCCGTGGCTTCGGTTTCTGGCTTGAGCCCCGTTACATCTTCCGCGCCCGATCACTTGACCAGTGAGCTGTTACGCACTCTTTCAATGGTGGCTGCTTCTAAGCCAACATCCTGGTTGTCTCAGCAATCAGACATCGTTTCCCACTTAGCCAGAAATTAGGGACCTTAGCCGACGGTCTGGGCTGTTTCCCTTTCGAGCATGAAGCTTATCCCCCACACTCTGACTGCCGCGTTCTGGAATTCCAGCATTCGGAGTTTGCCCGAGTTCAGTAAGCTGGTAGGCCCCCTAGCCCGAACAGTGCTCTACAACTGAAATTGAACACGCGACGCTATACCTAAATATATTTCGGGGAGAACCAGATATCTCTGAGTTTGATTAGCCTTTCACTCCGACCCACAGGTCATCCGCTCAGTTTTCAACCTAAGTCGGTTCGGTCCTCCACGGGGTCTTACCCCCGCTTCAACCTGCCCATGGGTAGATCACTCAGTTTCGGGTCTACCTCCAACGACTAAATCGCCCTATTCAGACTCGCTTTCGCTACGGCTCCGTTTCCTTAACCTTGCCGCTGAAGAGTAACTCGCTGGCTCGTTATGCAAAAAGCACGCCGTCACGGCACAAGACCGCTCCGACCGCTTGTAAGCACACGGTTTCAGGTACTATTTCACTCCCCTTCCGGGGTACTTTTCACCTTTCCCTCACGGTACTAGTTCACTATCGGTCGCCAAGGAGTATTTAGCCTTGCGGGGTGGTCCCCGCGGGTTCCGACCGGGTTTCCCGTGCCCGGCCGTACTCAGGTGCCTGCTAAGGAAGGCCATGCATTTTCGCCTACGGGACTATTGCCCTCTGTGGTGCGACGTTCCAGTCGCTTCGGCTAACACACGACTTTGTAACTTCCCGACCCGCCGGCAGACGGATCGAAGCAGGTCCTACAACCCCTACGTGACAACAGCTGCCGCTTTCGGCATCACGTAGGTTTGGGCTGATCCCCTTTCGCTCGCCACTACTCAGGGAATCGAGGTTTCTTTCCTTTCCTCGGGCTACTAAGATGTTTCAGTTCGCCCGCTTACCGTTATCCGTCCTATGTATTCAGACGGAAACACGCGCGCATTACCACGCGTAGGTTTCCCCATTCGGAAATCCCGGGGTCAAAGGTTGGTCAGCACCTAACCCGGGCTTATCGCAGCCGCCCACGTCCTTCATCGGCTCTTGGCGCCAAGGCATCCACCGTGTGCCCTTCGTCTCTTGATCGTGAAGAACACGTTGTATGCCGCTATGGAGTTTTCAAGGTGCGCGCCCAGTCGAAGTATCGACCGAACGAGACAACCTCGCCGGCTGGCGCGGTCTCTCAAAACTCAGCAGTACGACCAGTCGAGGTCGACGTTCTTCTAGGCGAGCTCGCTACCGGACGTATTCATCACGGGCGAGCGCCCACCGGAGTAAGAGCTCCGGTATTCCCTAGAAAGGAGGTGATCCAGCCGCAGCTTCCGCTACGGCTACCTTGTTACGACTTCACCCCAGTCACCGATCCCACCTTCGACGGCTTCCTCCCTTGCGGGTTAGAACACCGGCTTCGGGTGTTACCGGCTTCCGTGGTGTGACGGGCGGTGTGTACAAGGCCCGAGAACGCATTCACCGCGGCGTTGCTGATCCGCGATTACTAGCAACTCCGCCTTCATGGAGGCGAGTTTCAGCCTCCAATCCGAACCGGGACCG
>CAVVBZ010000003.1:0-55308 GCA_963746635.1 uncultured Actinomycetes bacterium
CTGGCTCAGGATCTCGCGCGCGAGGGGACCGCCGCACTGTGGGCGACGCAGCGCATCGAGGAGATCCGCGGCTTCGCCGATCGGGTGACGCTTCTGCGCGAGGGCGAGGTCGCGTTCACCGGAAGCGTCTCCGCGCTCGCCGACGAGGTTCCAGTCCGTCGGCACCTCGTGCGCCTGGGGAGCGACGGCCGAGCGGGCTTTCCGATGCAGGCCGCGCTTCAGCGGAGCCTGGGGAGCGTTGCGACCATCACCTCGAGCGGCAACGAGGACTACGAGAACGAGTACGTGCTCGAGCTCGCCGACGGCGCCGTCCTCGGCGAGGCGCTGACCATGCTCTCGAGCGCGGGCGTCCAGGTGCTGTCGTGCCGCGACGAACGCCCCGAACTCGAGGAGGCATTCATCCAACTGACGGGGCAGTCGTGATCGCGCAGCAGTACGAGGCCCAGTCGCGGTGGTCGGTGCTCGCGGACGAGCTGGCGAAGCTCCCAGCCTTCTTCCGGCGCGACCTTCTCAACGCGCTCAGCTACCGGCTCGGATTCGTCACCGACTGGTTCGGGCTCCTGATCCAGGCGGTCACGATCAGCTTCGTCGGGCTGATGGTCCATTCCAACGAGCTGCCCAGGTACGGAGGCCAGCCGGTGAGCTACACGCAGTTCGCGATCGTGGGCGTTGCGCTCGCCGGGTTCACGTCGCTGGCCCTCGTGCGCGTCGCCGGCGGGAATCCGGAACGAGCAGATGCTCGGGACGCTCGAGTCGCTGCTCGTCACGCCGACCTCGACGAAGACGATGCAGCTCGGCTCGGTGCTCTACGACCTGCTCTTCATCCCGGTCAGGACGGCGGTGTTCCTCCTCGTCACTGGGCTGCTGTTCGGGCTCGACTTCGACGCGAGCGGCGTTGTGCCCGCGCTCGTCGTCCTGCTCGCGCTGCTGCCGTTCGTCTGGGGCATCGGCGTCGCGACGGCCGGCCTCGTGCTGACGTTCCGCCGCGGCACGGTAATCCTCGGCTTCGGAACGGCGGTGCTGACGCTGTTGTCCGGGACGCTCTTCCCGCTGAACCTGCTTCCGCACTGGCTGGAGGTCATCGCGAAGATCAACCCGCTCGCGATCGCGATCGAGTCGATCAGGCGAGAGCCTGCTCGGCGGCGCCGGGCTCACCGACGCGATGATCGCCGTCGCGAAGCTCGCACCGTTCTCGGCGATCTCGCTCGTGGTCGGCTTCTGGGTCTTCGCGGTCGCGCTCCGCCGCGAGCGCCGTCTCGGGACGATCGGGCTCTACTGACGTGACGACGGTCGGCGGACACGCGGTCGCCTTGGATCCCGGCCACGGGGACGGACAGGCCGGTGGGCTTTGGGACGCGGTCGACCGGCTGGTCGAGCGTGCGCCGCGGCCGTCTGATCTCTACAGCCACCGGCTCGAGTTCTTCGGCGCGCAGTGGTTGAGAAAGAACGGGAGGCCGGTGCCGCCTTCGTTGGCGATGCACGAGCGCCGTTCGGCTGCGCTGGCGCTCTCCGTCCCCGCAGTGCTCGCCCGGGCGCGAGCGGCAACCGACGTACCACTTCTCCTCTTCAAGGGGCCGGAGGTCGCCGCTCGTTACCCGGACCCGGCGCTCCGGATGTTCCGCGACGTCGACCTGATCGCCCCCGACGCCGCCGAGGCACAACGGGCGCTTCTCGCTGCGGGTTTTCAGGAAGTCGCCGACCCGGATCTCTACCGGGACATGGGGACGCACGCGCCGCGCGCGACTCTCCCTCCGCGCACGCTCGCAGCAGCCCACCACCTGCGGCCGCTGAAATGGCCCGGCCTGCCGCTGGTCGTCGAGCTTCACTCGGAGCCCAAGTGGGTCGAGCCGCTCGCGCCCCCTGACCTGTCGTCGTTGTTCGAGGATTCGCGGCCCGCGGTTGCAGGCCCCGAGGGCGTGTTGGCCCCCTCCCCGGCCAGGCATGCGGTGCTGCTCGCGGTTCACTCGTGGGCTCACGAGCCTCTCAGGATCCTGCGCGACATGGTCGACGTCGCTGCGCTGGAGCGGGAAGCCTCACGCGAGGAGACGTTCGAGGTGGCCCGGGAATGGGGCGTCGAGCGTCTCTGGGCCACTACCGTGGCTGCGCAGGATTGCATCTTCGCGGGCGCCCAGCCCCCCGCTGCTCTTCGGATCTGGGCCAAGAACCTTGCGCTGGTCCGTGAGCGCACCGTGCTCGAGGCACACCTCGCACGCTGGCTGGCCGATTTCTCAGCATTGCCATACAGCCTTGCGTTGCGCCAAGTGCCAAGGACGATCTCGCTGGAGCTCACTCCCGACCGAGGAGAAGGCTGGCGCCGCAAGCTCGCGCGCAGCACGCTCGCACTTCGGAACGCGGCCAAGCCCCGCTCCGACCACGAGCACGAGGCTGGGATCAAGTAGCCGGGACTAGGTCGGCTCCCAGCGACCGCAGCCAGAGCTCCGTCGAAGCAAGCCGCCAGGCATTCCGCGCCCAGAGGTACGGGTGGTCGCGCGCGACCGGGCCATCCACGACATCTCGGAGCCGGTCTTCGGTGACATAGGCACGAATCTCGGCGTCTCGTGGTTCGAGCAGGCTTCTCAGCTGAGGTCGATCCGGTCCGCTGAGCGCGTCGACGAGGAGCGTGTCGAAGAAGCTCTTTGTACGCCGCAGGCGAATCGGCTCCGGCACGAGCCCGCGCATGCTCTCGCGCAAGACGGGCCTGTCGAGCTCCTCGTCGTACGCGAGCTCCGGCGGGAGCCGTAGGACGAGCTCGATCAGTCGAAGGTCGGCCAGCAGCGGGTGGGCGCCTGTGAGCCGTTCCGATGCCAGCTTTCTGCGGAGGTGGTCGTGCACGCCCATCCGCTCGCGCCCGGCCGTGAGCGTGTCGGCGAGCCACGCCCACCAGCGCGGGCCGTCGAGGTCCAGCCAGGGCAGTCGGCGATCGGTGGCGAGCGCCGCGGCGTGTGGAGTGAGCCAGTGGAGCGGAGGACGCCGCCGAGCCCGCGAGACCGCGTGGAGCCAACGCGGAGCGGCACCGCGAAGGGCGTAGGTACGGCGCAGGTCACGCGCGGCGTCTGCGTCCCCTTCGGCCAGCTCCTGCGAGCGCGCGCGGAGGGAGCGCAGCCGCAAGCCGCGTAGGAGGTCGCCGAGCAGGTACGGCGAGGAGCCGAACAGCTCGTCTCCGCCCTGGCCGTCCAGGATGATCTCCACGCCGTCGGCTCGGGCGCGCTCTAGGAGTGGGCGTTGGAAGAAGAGGTTCGGAGACGCGGCCGGGAGCCGCCATTCGCGCACGTGCGCGGCGGAGGCGTCGAGTACGCCCGCCGCCTTGGCCGGCCGTCGGCTCGACGGAATGCCCAGCTCCTCCACCGCTATCCCCACGAACTCGGACTCGTCAGCGGCAGCATCCGCTGGGAAGAGAGCCGAGTAGGCCCGCAGTGTCGCGGCGCGGCCCGGGGCCGCAGCCACGGCCGCGACCGACGTCGAGTCGAGTCCTCCGCTGAGGAGCACACCCGTTGCTCGTCCGCCGCACTGCTCGGCGACGCTTCGCTCGAGCTCTTCACGGACCGTCTTCCCCGCCTCTTCGAGAGTCACGCCCATCGGCTTGGTGAACCGTGGGCGCCAGTGGCGGTGCATGCTCCAGTCGCCCTCGGCCAGCCGCAGATGGCAGCCGCCGGGCAGCCGTCGGACTCCCGCGAACAGCGTCTGCTCGGGCTCGAGCGTCCCCGAGGCGAGCCAGCGCACGACGGCGCTCTCGTCAGGTCCGGGCTCATGTGGCAGCTCCCCTAGAAGCTCGTTGACCTCGGTCGCGAAACGCAGCCGTGCGCCACCATCGTCGTGGAAGAAGAGCGAGCGCGACCCGAGCGGGTCGACCGCAAGGAGGCCCGTGCGGGTCGAGCTGTCCCACACGAGCAGCGCGAAGCTTCCGCTGAGCCGCTCGAGCATCGCCTCCTTCTGCCCGGAGAACGCGGCCGCGAGAACGACCTCGATCGAGACGGTTGCGTCGAGGCCGAGATTGGCCGCGAGCACGGACACGCCCTCGAGTCGGCCCTCGGCGACGCACCAGACGGCGCCTTCGCTCTGCCCGATCGAGGCGGTCCCCGCAATCCCTGAGCGAGAAAAAACGCCAGCGAGCGACCTGCTCACCGGCGACCTTCGCCGCAGCGTCGCGCGGCGCTGCGGCTTACGAGAAGGTCAGATCGCTCTTCTTGGTGTGAACCGGGAAGTCGGCGTCCAAGGAGTCCCCGTCGTTCGAGCCGCCGGTCAAGTCGTTCAGATCGCCGTAGTCGATCACGGCCGGGGCTTCGTACTCCTGTGGCTCTCGATGGTCCTTCATTGTCACCCTCTCGCGTGTCTGAGTCGGCGTAATTGCCTGCAGACCGAAACTTAGAGAGGGGCCGGACGACGCGCAAGGACGGAAAAAGTCTGAACTCCCTAGAGTCGGACAAGCTGGCCCTGCTCGCGGGTGGCGGGGCGCAAAAGCGGGATATGGCCGCTCTCCACCCACGCGTGCGCCTCGAGCTGGGGGCCCGGGGCGACCGCGATGACGAGAGACGAGGAGATTCCCCGGCGTGCGAGCATCTTCGTGAGAACGAGCGACTGGACCAAACATCGCGACCGGCGCGGAATCGGCGCAAGAACGCGGCCGACCGCGTGTGCGAGGTACAGCGCGACCTGCCGGTCACTCGCGGTTGGGGGCGCGTCACCTCGGAGGCGCTCGAGTGTCCGGCGGATGTCCGGCTCGCGCATCGTGAGCCGGACCATGACGAACGTGGCCACGATCTCGATCGTGAGCGAGATCCGCCGTCCCAGGCGCGCAACGCTCACAGGGGCTCCCCGATGGGCTCGACCAGGCTCTCGATCGTCTCCGCGACCTCGCTGGCGGCGGTGGTCTCGCCGATCTCGACCGAGAACGTGGGAACGCTCGCCGCGATTCGGGCGCAGACCTCGAGGTGGAGGGCGAGTCGGCGCGGAAGCATGAGGTAGCCGAGGAAGGCGGCGGCGAGGAGCGCCTGCGTCCGGTTCCTCGGATCCCGCTTGATCGCGACTCCTCTCGACGGCGAGCGCCCGAGGAGGAAGACCCCGCCGAGCGGTACAGGCTCCGCCGCGGGCCGGGTCTCGAGCTGGACCTTGCCGTCCTCGGTCGGAGTCTCGAGTGGGTCTCCGAGTCGCTCGCGGCCGTCGGCTCCCAGGCCGTCGAGCTCGGCACGCTCGATGCTGATGCGGGCGGGGCCTGTGTGGGCTCGAAGCTCGCCTCCGGCGGACTCGAGGGCAAGGACGTCGTCGGTCAGCATCCGCGCGCCGCGCGCGACGAGTTGGGCTGCGATCGACGTCTTGCCGCTGCCGCTCAGGCCCACGAACGCGTATGCCCTCCCGTCTAGGACGACCGCGCTCGCGTGGAACAGGGCCAGGCCGTTCAGTGCCGCGGCGAGCGGCAGTGCCTGCGCGAAGAAGAGGCGCTTCCAGATCTCGCCTTCCTCCGCCGGAAGGCTCGACCGGATCAAAGATCCGTCGTTCGCGACGAGATGCGCGCCGAAGCCGGGCGCAGCGATCCGGTAGCCGAGCTCGGGATCGTGCTCGATGCTCATGAACGGCCGTCCGTCGGGGTATCGGCGGTCGACGAGCGGCTCCGAATGACCGTCTGCGCCGAGGTCGCCTTCGGGAACGGCTTGCCACTCGACCAGCCGCGCCTCGACGCCGTTCGTGTCGGCGAGCAACCCGGAGAGGGGCGTGCTCGACTCGACGACGACACCGAAGGCCCGGCCGCGCCAGCGTTCTGGCTCAGTCATGGGGGCGGAGCTCGACGAGCCCCCGCGTGAGCAGGTCGGAGCAGAAGGCCAGCACGTCGGCCTCGACCTCCTCCTGTCCCTGCTCGTACTCGACCGCAAGCTTCTCGGCCGCCTCGGCGACCGTCTCCGAGCGCTCGAGCGCGTCGAGGATGCGTCCTCCGGTCGGGTTCAGCCCGTGGTAGCGGCCGGTCTCGAGGTTCAGCACCACGGTCTCCGACACGAAGTCGCGGTAGACGACGTGCTCGGGAACGCGCAGGCGTGCCGAGAGCAGGTCGCCGTTCGGATTGAGCTGCTCAGGCGTCATCGTCGTCATCGGTCGTGGAGATCGCGAGCACGCCGAGGCCGAGCCCGCCCTCGGGGTCGAGGATCAGCGCGGTCGCCTCGCTTCTCGTGCGGACTCCGAGCTTGGCGAAGCACGACGTCAGGTGGCTCTTGACGGTGCTCTCGGTGACGTGCAGCTTGGCGGCGATCTCGGCGTTGAGGAGACCCATGACGACGAGGCCTAGCACCTGCTTCTCCCGCCGCGAGAGCGAGGGCCGCCGGAAGCCGTCGCCGAAGCTGTGCGGGAGGGAGATCTGGCCCGCGAGCGCCGCCTGTGCCGCGGGGGCGAGGCAGCCGCCCGCCTCGTCGCTGAGCACGAGTGCGTCCGCTCCTGCGGAAAGGACATCGCGCGCGGTGCGCGGATCGGACCGCTCCACGACGACGAGCAACGGCGTGTCGGGCGATTCCTCGCGGAACCGGGCCACCGCGTCGCGCTCCTCGGGGCCGAGCCGGTCGAAGCCGAGGACGAGCAGGTCGGCGTCCGACGGGTCGAGCCCAGCGCGAGTCCCCAGGATCGCGCACGAGCCGGCGCGCGCGATGCGGATCCTGGTCGATGACCGCCGCGTGCGACGCAGTGGAGGCGAAAGCCCCGCTGTCGGTTGAAACCTGCGCAGGTACCGAAGCCATGTACCGAGACTAGAAAAGTACGAGGTCCCTGGGAAGTCCGGCTTGAAAAGACCGATCATCGGGCGGGGTCGACCCCCCTCGCCGATCGGCTAGGCGATCCCGCTTTGTGCGGCAGTTTCTCGTTCTCGCGTTAGATAGGCATGTTGTGGCGATGACCGTTCTTGGCGTGGACGTCGGTGGCACCTTCACCGACGCGGTGCTGCTCTCGGGCGACGGCCTGCGGACGGCCAAGGTGCCGACGGCGAGGCGTCAGGAGGAGTCGGTGCTCGCTGCGGCTCGCGCGGTCGGCGCGGATGGCCTCGACCGGTTCACGCACGGAACGACGGTTGCGACGAACGCGCTCCTCGAGCGCAAGGGGGCGCGCACCGCCTTCGTGGCGACGGAGGGCTTCGAGCATCTGCTTCACCTCCGTCGCCAGAATCGCGCGCACCTGTACCGCCTGTGCGAGGCGCACCCGGAGCCGCTCGTTCCGCTGGAGCGCTGCCACGGCGTGCGCGAGCGGATCGGGCCGGAGGGCGTGATCGCGCCGCTCGAGCTCGACTCGTTGCCGGTGCTCGGCGACGACGTGGAGGCGGTCGCGGTCTGCCTGCTCTTCGCCTTTCGCGACGCCTCGCACGAGCGCGCGGTCGCCGACGGAGGTGCGGCGGAGGCTGCCTCGAGCCCGTGTGGTCGCCTCGCACGAGCTCGCGCCGGAGTTCCGCGAGTACGAGCGGGCCTCGACGACGGCCGTCGACGCCTACCTCGGCCCGACGCTGTCTCCGGCTACCTCCGAGGCACTCGGCGACTGCGTGTGCGGCGGCCGGGCTGCCCGGAGCCGCTCGTCATGCGGTCCTCCGGCGGCGTGGCGACGCTCGGCGGAGGCGGCGGCCCATCCGGCTCTCGCGCTCGTGTCCGGGCCGGCGGCGGGCGTCGTCGGGGCGGCGCGGATCGCGCGGCTCGCCGGGGTCGACGATGCGATCTCGCTCGACATGGGCGGCACGTCCACGGATGTGTGCCTGATCGTCGGAGGCGAGGTCGGGCGGGCGCCCGGAGCGCGAGGTGGCGGGGTTGCCACTCCGACTGCCCGACCGTCGACCTGCAGACCGTCGGTGCCGGAGGCGGCTCGATCGTCTGGCGAGACTCGGGCGGCGCGTTGCGGGTCGGTCCGGAGAGCGCGGGGGCCGAGCCAGGGCCTGCGTGTTACGGGCACGGCGGCGAGCGGCCGACGGTGACGGACGCGAACCTGCTGCTCGGGCGGTTGCCGGACCGGATCGCGGGCGAGCTGGAGCTCGACCGCGCGGCCGCGGAGCGCGCGTTCGCCGGAGTCGACCCGGCGGAGGCGATCGAGGTCGTCAACGCGGAGATGCTGAGGGCGTTGCGGCTCGTCTCGGTCGAGCGCGGGCTCGATCCGCGTGGAGTTCACGCTGGTCGCCTTCGGCGGCGCCGGGCCGCTGCACGCCTGCGCGCTCGCTGAGGAGCTCGGGATCGAGACCGTGCTGGTGCCGGCGGCGGCGGGGGTGCTCTCGGCGGTCGGGCTCGCGGTGAGCGATGAACGGCGCGACCGGGTCGAGTCACGCGTCTGCCTGCTGAAGGAGGCGGGTGAGCTGCCTGGTCGCGGCGAAGCCGACCTTCGCTACAAGGGCCAGTCGTTCGAGCTGACGGTTCCGCTCGAGGCCGACCTGGCGTGCGCGTTCCATCGCGCCCACGAGGCCCGCTACGGGTACTCCGATCCCGAGCGCCCGGTCGAGCTCGTCACCGTCCGCACCGCGGAGGTTCGCCCTGGCCCGCCGCTGTCGCTCCCGCGCGCGGAGCCCATCGAGGCCCGAGGCCCGACCAGACTCGAGCTGGACGGCGCCACGTGCTGGGTTCCCCCGGGGTGGGTGGGGGTTAGGGATGGGACCAGTAGCACGCTACGGCTCACGAGAGTGTCACGAGAGCGTGGAAATAGTGGAACTTGAGCTCCAGCTGATCGGCTCGGCGCTGCGCTCGATTGCGGACGAGATGGGCGCGGTTCTGATCCGCTCGGCGTTCTCCGCGAACATCAAGGAGCGGCGCGACTGCTCGACCGCCGTCTTCGACCGGCGCGGCCGCATGATCGCGCAGGCCGAGCACATCCCGGTCCACCTCGGCGCGATGCCCGATGCGGTCGCGGCAGTCCGCGCCCACGATCCCGCTCCCGACGACGTCTTCATCCTCAACGACCCGTTCGCCGGCGGCACGCACCTCCCTGACATCACGCTGGTGACGAGAACCCGCGTCGGCTTCGCGGTCACGCGCGCACACCATGCCGACGTCGGCGCCGTCGAGCCCGGGAGTCTTCCGGCCGCTCTCGCGCCGGCTGGACGAGGAGGGCGTCGTGATCCCACCCACACGACTGGACGAGGCCGCCCTCGAGAGCCTTGTCGCAAGGATGCGCAACCCCGACGAGCGCCGCGGCGATCTCCGCGCGCAACTCGCAGCCCACCGGCTGGCAGCCCACAGGCTCGACGAGCTCTGCGAGCGGCGCGGAACTGCCCGAGTCGAGGCCGCCATGGACGAGCTCCACGCCTACTCGGAGCGCAGGGTCCGCGCGGCGATCGCGGCACTCCCGGACGGCCGCTTCGAGGCTGCCGACGCGCTCGAGGCCGCCGACGGCTCCGAGCTCGAGATACGCGCAGCGGTCGCCGTCGCTGGAGACAAGGTCGAGATCGACTTCGCCGGCACGGCACAGCAGCACGACGGCAACCTCAACTGCCCGCTCGCGGTCACGCGGTCGGCTTGCTACTTCGTCGTCCGCTGTCTGACCGACCCTGACGCTCCCGCCTCGGGCGGGGCGTTTGCCCCGGTTCACGTGCGCGCGCGCGAGGGCTGCCTCGTCAACGCCCGCCCGCCCGCCGCGGTCGCCGCCGGGAACGTGGAGACTTCGAGCCGCATCGTCGACGTCGTCTTTGCCGCCTTCGGCCGGTGCGCTCGATGTGCCCGCACAGGGACAGGGGACGATGAACAACCTCACCCTCGGGAACGACCGGTTCACCTACTACGAGACGGTCGGGGGCGGCCAGGGCGCCTGCCCGGAGGCGGACGGCCCTTCCGGCGTGCATGTCGCGATGTCGAACACGCTCTCGACTCCCGCGGAGGCGCTCGAGCTCGCCTTCCCTTTGAGGGTCGAACGCCACGAGCTTCGGCTCGGCTCCGGCGGGCTCGGGCGCCATCGCGGAGGCGACGGCGTCGTACGGGAGTTGCGGGTGCTGGAGGACTGCCGGCTCTCGCTCGTGGGCGAACGGCGCACACGTGCCCCGCAGGGCGCACGAGGCGGCGAGCCGGGAGCCCCCGGCCGCAACTTCCTAAACGGAGAGGAGGTTCCCGCGAAGGCCAGCCTCGACCTTGCCGCAGGCGACCTCGTCCGGGTCGAAACGCCGGGCGGTGGTGGTTTCGGACCGGTCCAAAACGGCCACTAGGCAGGGCCGGCCCGATGCTTTAGACCTCTTCGAAGAGATGTTCCACTTTCGACACGTTTCTGTTTCACACGTGTGCGCCGGCCACGCCTACCGTCGACAGGAGTCGACGGGAGGTGGACATTGGAGACAAGGAACAGACATTCTCGGGCGGTCGGCGCCGCCGTCATTCTCGCCGGGCTGGTGGCGCTCCTCGTGCTTCTGCCAGGCGCCGCGCGTGCAGCTGAGCCCGGGCTGCCGCAACCTGACTACCCGGCCGATTCCTGTTACGACGTGAGCATCGACTGTGGAGTCGCCGAGTTCGACAGCGATGTGATGACGGAGTCCTGGGACGCCTACGAGCGCTCAAGTGGCACATGCCGGACCCGGTGGGCGAGGGCGACACGCAAGAACCTCGTCTGGATGGTGGTGTTTCGCTACTACGAGCAGGTCCGCTGGTGCTGGAAGAACGGGAAGATCACGTACTTCTGGCGCGACCGGTGGCCGGCGAACACGAGCTTCGGCTGGGCGTTCGACGGTCACATCGGCAGCAACTGCATCTACGAGCACTGCAGCGGGCGAGGTGTCGGCACGTACTCGACCGACGCCTGGACACAGGGGGGTTTCCACGCCTGTCTCCCCCAGTTCTGCCTCTACAAGTACCCCATCGTGGATATCTGGGTGCACGGAGATGGAGGGAGTGGTGCGTCTGCCTCCGGGGCGTAGCTGGATCGTCGTCGTGCTGATCGTGGTCGCGGTCGCGCTCGGTGTCTGGTTCGTGCTCGCGGTGCCGGGCTGTGGCTCCGGTTCGAGCGGCATCGGGCTCGGCTAGTCGACTCTGGAGCGAGGGGCGTACCCCCGAGGACGCCCCTCCTCGCACCGGCCTCGGAGTTCCGTACACTGCGCCGATGGTCTGGGAGTTCGTCTTCATGATGGTGATCCTGAAGATCCCGATCGTGTACCTCGGCCTGGTTGTCTACTGGGCCGTGAAGGCCGAGCCGGAGCCACCCGAGCCTGCGCTTCTGCCGGCCATCCTGGAGCCGGCTCCACGTGAGCCCTGGCAGCCGCTCAGTCCGCGGCCGCCGCGGTCAGGCCCGCACGGTTCGCCTGTCCGCGGGCTCGGGCGTCCTCGTCGGACGGCCGCCCGCTCGTGAGCGCTCCGTCCGTCACCCAGGACCGGGTCGGCGAATCGATCGCCGGCCTGCTCGCGGCGCTCGCGGTGTTCGTGAGCCTGATCGGCGTCGCCTACCGGCCGGCGCGTCTGATCCCGTTCGCGCTCGCCCTGGCGCTGATCGCCACCGCAATGGGTGGCCGGCACTCGCGTCTGGCGGCTGCTGCGCTCATCGTGGGCGGTGCGTGCTTCATGGTCGGGATGGCTGTGGCGGTCACCACGGGAAACCCGATCTTCTAAGGCGTCACTTGCGCTGCCGACCTCAGGACGTGCGGCCGGCGGCATCGCTTGCGATGCCGTTTGGAGGCCGGGCCGGCTTTGCCGGAGATGCCGTCTGAATGCCGCGTGGCCGCCGGAGATGACCGGTCGATCCGCGTGCGCTCAGTCGAACCATCTCTGAGCCGAAGCATTCGCTTCGAGAGGGAACCGCGCTGGTACAACAAAGACCGTGAGCATGCTGGACGTTGACGGCCTGAACGCTGGCTACGCGAGGGCGCTGCTCGAGCAGTACCTAGAGAACCCCGAAGCGGTGTCTCCCGAGTGGCGCTCGCTCTTCGAGAGCGGCTCGAGCGAGCTCGTCGCCACGCACCCCGGACTGGCGCGCATGCTCGATCTGCTGCGCGAGGACGGCAACGGCCACGCCGTCGCGCCCCCGCCTCCGCGCGCGGAGCCGACCACGGCCCCGCCCACGCCTGCTCCGTCGCGCCGGCGTTCCGGAGGCCGGTGACGAGCTGTTCGCCGCGGTCGCGGCCGCCGTCGCGATCGTTCAGGCGATCCGCAGGCACGGCCATCTCGCTGCGCGGCTCGACCCGCTCGGCTCCGAGCCGATCGGCGATCCCGCACTCGAGCCCGAGCGGCTCGTGCCGCCGCTGACGCCGGAGCTCCAGGCGCGTATCCCGGCCGCGCTCCTCGGTGTGCACGTCCCGGGCGAGACGGCGGCCGACATCCTCCCGCGCCTACGCGAGATCTACTGCGGCACGAGCGCGTACGAGGTCGAGCACATCTCAGACCACGAGCAGCGCGTCTGGTTGCGCGCCGTGATCGAGTCCGGCCGCTACCGCCAGGCGCTCTCGGACGAGGAGAAGCGGCGCCTGCTCGAGCGCCTGACGGAGGTCGAGGGCTTCGAGCACTACCTCCGCCGCGCCTTCCTCGGCCAGAAGCAGTTCTCGATCGAGGGTCTCGACGTGATGGTGCCAATGCTCGACGAGGCGATCGCCCTTGCCGCAGAGGAGGGAGCGCACGAAGTCGTCTTCGGGATGGCGCACCGCGGACGGTTGAACGTCCTCGCCCACGTGCTCGGCCGCCCCTACGAGTCGATCCTGCGCGAGTTCGAGGGCGAGCGCACGCTCGACGCGGTCGTCGACGACCCCCGGGGCGGGACGGGCGACGTCAAGTACCACCTCGGGGCCGAGGGCCTGGGCCGCACGCCGGCGGGAGAGATCACGCTCACGCTGGCCTCGAACCCGAGCCATCTCGAAGCGGTCGACCCGGTCGTCGAGGGCCGCACGCGCGCGGAGCAGACCGATCGCTCGACCCGCACGGGCTACCACGACTCCTCGGTCGCGATGCCGATCCTGATCCACGGCGACGCGTCGTTCCCCGCCCAGGGCGTCGTCGCCGAGACGCTGAATCTCGCCGACCTGACCGGCTACTCGACGGGCGGCACGCTCCATCTGATCGCCAACAACCAGATCGGCTTCACGACCGACCCCGTCGACGGGCGCTCGACCCGCTACTCGAGCGACCTCGCCAAGGGCTTCGACATCCCGATCGTCCACGTCAATGCCGACGATGCGGAGGCTGCCCTCGCGGCCGTTCGTCTCGCCATGGAGTTCAGGCGTCGCTTCTGCACCGACATCGTGATCGACCTCGTCGGCTACCGGCGCTTCGGGCACAACGAGCAGGACGAGCCCGCCTACACGCAGCCGCTGATGGCGGCGCGGATCGAGCGCCAGCCGAGCGTGCGTCAGCAATACGCCGAGGCGCTCGAGGCCGAGGGCGTCGTCTCGAAGGAGGAGGCCGACGGCCTCGCCGGGCGCGCGGAAGCACGGCTCAAGGAATCCCACGAGCGTCTCAAGGAGTCCTTCGGCGAGGCGATTCCGGCGGTGGCGTACGAGGGGCGCATCCCGGCTTCGCCCGACGGCGAGGTCGTCACCGCGGTCGACGACGAGAGGCTGCGCGCCCTGAACGAGGAGCTGCTCCAGGTTCCCGACGGGTTCACGGTCAATCCGAAGCTGGCGAAGCAGCTCCAGCGGCGACGGGTCGCTCTCGACGAGGGCGGGATCGACTGGGGCCAGGGCGAGCAGCTCGCGTTTGCCAGCCTGCTCGTCGAGGGCATCCCCGTGCGGCTGACCGGCCAGGACACGGAGCGAGGCACGTTCTCGCACCGCCACCTCGTTCTCCACGACGCGGAGAACGGTGAGTTCTACGCGCCGGTCCAGAACCTCCGCGAGGCGACCTCGTCGTTCGAGGTGCACAACTCGCCGCTCTCCGAGGCCGCCTGCCTCGCCTTCGAGTACGGCTACTCGGTCGCCGCCCCCGAGAGCCTCGTCTGCTGGGAGGCCCAGTTCGGCGACTTCGTCAACGGGGCGCAGGTGGCGATCGACCAGTTCATCGTCTCGGGGCTCTCGAAGTGGGGCCAGACCTCCCGGCTGACACTGCTGCTTCCCCACGGCTACGAGGGCAACGGGCCCGAGCACTCGAGCGCCAGGCTCGAGCGGTTCCTCCAGCTCGCAGCGCAGGAGAACATCCGCATCGCCAACTGCACGACCGCGGCGCAGTACTTCCATCTGCTCCGCCGCCAGGCGCTCGAGGCCAGTGCCCGCCCGTTGATCGTGATGACGCCGAAGGGGCTCCTCCGCTTGAAGGAAGCTGCGTCCACGCTCGACGATCTCACGCATGGATCGTTCCACCCGGTCCTGCCCGACCCGGACGTCTCCCCGGAAGAGGTGCGGCGGCTCATCCTCTGCTCCGGAAAGATCGCCTACGACCTGATCGGGCACGAGCTCCGGTCCGCGTCGGGCAGGATCGCGGTCGGCAGGCTCGAGCAGCTCTACCCGTTCCCGGTCGAGGCGGCAGCCGCGCTTACGCGCTCGTACCAACTGCTCGAGGAGGTCGTCTGGGTTCAGGAGGAGCCGCAGAACATGGGCGCGTGGCGTGCGATCAGGCACCGGCTCGAGGAGGCGCTGCCCCTGGGCGTCAAGCTTCGCTATGTCGGCCGGCCGTGGCGTGCAAGTCCGAGTGAGGGCTACCCGACCGCGCACGTCCGCGAGCAGGACCGGATCCTGCGCGAGGCACTGAAGGTCTAGCTCGGGCGGCGCTTCGCGCGAAGCTGTTCGACGAGCTTCGAGCTGAACTGGCCCGCCTGCTTCATCATCGCGTTGCGGTGCTCCGGCGGAAGCCGGCGCCAGATCTCCCAGGCGGTCAATGCGATGCCGACCGCGCTCGGCCGGCGGAGGTTTCGGAAGGGCGCCACTCGGAGAGCCTAGCGCCCCCGGTGCTTGCCGCCACCGGAGTCGTGCCCGCCGCCCCGGTCGTGGCCACCGCCGCCGTGCTGACCGTCTCCGCCACGGCCCTGGTGGTCGCCGCCGCCCTGACCGCCGCCGCCCTGACCGCCGCCGCCCTGACCGCCGCCGCTCTGACCGCCGCCGCTCTGACCGCCGTCGCCCTGACCCCCTCCGCCGTGCTTATCGCCGCCGCGGCCATGGTGCCCACTGCCCTGACCGCCGCCACAGTGCCTCTGATCGTGGTGACCGTGATGGTTGTCGCCGTCGCCACCGCCGTGCCCGGGTGGGGGCGGAGGAGGAGGCGGCGGCGGGGGTGGAGGTGGAGGCGGAGGTGGTGGCGGAGGTGGGGGTGGCGGAGGTGGGGGTGGCGGAGGAGGTGGAGGTGGGGGTGGCGGAGGAGGTGGCGGAGGAGGTGGCGGAGGCGGAGGCGGGGGAGGTGGCGGAGGCGGAGGCGGGGGAGGCGGCGACGTGGAGGGGCGGCCTCCTGTGGGCCCGGCGGTCGCCAGCGTCGGCACGATCGATGCGGCGGCATGGTCTACGAGCCCTGCGACCAGCGCGGAGGGTGCGATGCTCAGCAACGGCGAGATGTGTGCCCTGGCCTTGCGCGCGGCCCTTGTGGAGAGGCTCGGCAGCGCCGATGCGTGGACGATGGTCTTCTTTCCGGCCTCGGGAATGGCGAGCGAAAGCGCGGACGGAGGAGACCCGCCGTCGTTGTTGACGACCACCCCGGGAAGCACGACGGCGGCTGCAAGCGCCGAGCCAACCACGAGGGTGATCGCAAGAACCGCCAAAATCCGGCTCATAATCGTCCCTCCCACGACCGATTCACTCTAGCGTGGGTATCGGTCACTCCTCCATAGAACCTAAATTGTGGGTCGTGAGCTTCAGGCTCAAGCTCGTCGCGTACTTCTTGCTCGTCTCACTGCTGCCGCTGAGCGCCGCCGGGTGGGGACTCCATGTGGTCGCCGGTAGGAGCGAGACGAGGAAGGTGGACGTACGTCTCCAGGCGGGCCTGCGCGCGGTCGGCGCGAGCTACCGCGAGGAGTACCTGGCCGCCACTGGGCGCGCCGCCACGCTCGCGACCAACCCGAGCTTCCAGCGAGCCCTGGCCGCGCACGACGCTCCGACACTGAAGCGCCTGCTCGCACGATCGCCGGGGGTGAGGCTCGAGTCTCCGGCGGTCAGCCTCGGGCCCGTCCGGACGATCGGGAAGCCGACGGAGGTCGCCGTGGTTCACGGCGGCCGCACTCTCGGAACGCTGTTCGCGGGCGTTCCGCTCGGAGAGAAGGCGCTCGAGGGCATCAGCTTCCGCTCGGGGCTGAACGGAACCGGTGACGAGCTGGTCGTGGTCAAGGAGGGACGCGTCGTGGCCGGCTCGCCCGCGGTGCGCGGTGAGGCGATGGCGGTTCCAGCGTCGGCCGAGACCCTGCCGGTCGGCAAGCGGGCGTACCGAGCGCTCGCGACCAGGCCCGATCCGCGAACCAAGAACACCGCCCTCGCGCTGCTCAGTCCGCAGACGCAGATCGACGACGCGGTGGCACGAGCCGACCGGCGGCTGCTGATCGGCCTCCTCGGCTCGCTCGCCCTGATCGCCTTCGTCGCGTACGTCGTCGGCGGCTCGATCGTCGGCTCGCTTGCGCGATTCGCCGAGGCCGCGAACGCGATCGCGCGCGGGCGGCTCGACCAGCGGGTCGACGTGCACGGCGGAGACGAGTTCGCGCGGCTCGGCATGGCCTTCAACGAGATGGCCGACCAGCTCCAGGCGCGCGCGGAGGAGCTCGGCGCCGAACGCGCGCGCGTGAGAGAGACGACCGTCCGGTTCGGCGAGGCGCTCGCGGCAACCCACGACGTCGACCAGCTCCTGCGCGTGATCGTCGAGACCGCGGTCGAGGCGACCGGCGCAACCGGTGGGCTCATCGTCGGTCTCGGCGGCGAGGTCGTCCAGGTGGGCACGCTCTCCGGGCGCGGGGAGCGCTTCGAGCTGCCGCTGACCGCAGGCCGCCAGAGCTTCGGCACGCTCACGCTCGCCGGGCGGGATTTCTCGGTCGACCAGCGCCGGGCGGCCGCGACGCTCGTGGCTCACGCGGCGATCGCGCTCGAGAACGCGCGCCTGCACCGGATCGTCACGCGGCAGGCGCTCGTGGACATGCTCACGGGCCTCGCCAACCGGCGCCACTGCGAGGAGGTGCTGGCGAGCGAGCTCAGGCGCGCAGAGCGCTTCGGCGGCTCCGTCTCCTTCGCGCTCGCCGACCTCGACAGCTTCAAGTCCGTCAACGACCGCTTCGGCCATCCGGTCGGGGACAGCGTGTTGATCGAGTTCGCCGAGACGCTGCGCGAGTGCGTGCGCGAGATCGACATCGCCGCGCGCTGGGGCGGCGAGGAGTTCGCGATCGTGCTTCCCGGAACCGATCTCGAAGGCGCGGCGCACCTGGCCGAGCGAGCGCGGTCGTCGTTCGAGTCGCGCACGATCCTCGCTCCCGACGGCAGCCGCATTTACGTCACGGTCAGCTTCGGCGTCGCCGCTTGTCCCGAGGCCTCGGGCTCTGACAACCTCGTCGCTGCCGCCGACGGTGCCCTCTACGAGGCGAAGCGCGCGGGCAAGAACCGCGTCGTCACGGCGCGGCCCCACGCACACCAGGGTTAGTGCTCCGCGCGCGGGAGGCGCTAGAATCGTCCGCCGTTGAACGAAAAGGGGAGGATGTAACCCGTTGGAGACGCCGTCGCTATTTTCACAAGTGATCCAGGATCACCTCGCGCTGAAGGAGAGAAACTCCGAGCTCGAGGACGAGAAGCCGCTCGCTAGCTACAAGAGCGAAGACCCGTTCGAGAACCATCCGCTGTTCAAGACCGAGGAGCAGGCGAGGATCGAGGAGACGATGGACGGCGAGGAGCCGGCCATCTCCGACGAGAAAGCCCTCGTCCCGGACACGTGGCCGACCGAGGAGTCCGTGTCGCAGGGGGAGGAGCCTCAGGAAGAGGGGCTCTGGACCAGGTCGCGCGACTTCGACTGGGGCGACTGAGATGGGCCTGATGAGACGGATCCGCCTCATCGCGCTCGGCGCGACACTCGCCTACTTCTTCGATCCCGCCAACGGCAAGGAGCGGCGAAAGGCCGCGACCAAGAAGCTCGCGCACGCCGTCGACCGCATCGGGCAGAAGGTCAAGTCGAAGCCCGAGGACGAGCTGCTCGCCCGCAAGGTGGAGGCGGAGCTCTTCAGCGATGCCGAGCTGCCGACGGACAGGATCGACGTCAACGCCGAGAGCGGGAAGATCGTCCTCAGCGGCGAGGCGGACTCGCCCGAGCTGATCGACGAGCTCGTGGCGAGGGCGCACAAGGTCGAAGGCGTCGAGCAGGTCGAGAGCCTCCTGCAGACGCCGGCCGGCCCAGCTCCCGCACCCGAGTAGCGTCACCTCGACCGGTTAGAGTCGCGCTCCTGGACGGGAAGCGCGACAGCGAGCTGTGCCTCCGCTGCGGAGCGGCCATGGAGTGGCGGCATCAGACCTGGCAGTGCCCGCGCTGCGCGTTCAAGCTCGGCTGCTGCGAGGGCCAGCCGCAGTCGTGTTCGTCCCCGGCCGCCGACAGGCGATAATCGCGGGCGCGCGTGTCTGTGCAGGAGCGAACCTCGGCGGAGCAGCCTCTCGACTCCTTTCCCCCGGCGGCGGCCATCCGGCTCGTTGGCCTGCGGAAGTCGTACGGAGAGGTCGTGGCCGTCGACGGCGTCGACCTCGAGATCCCGGCCGGTGAGTTCTTCACGATGCTCGGCCCGTCGGGCTCCGGCAAGACGACCACCTTGCGCCTGATCGCCGGCTTCGAGCAGCCGGACGCGGGGCGGGTCGAGCTCGACGGAACCGACGTGACCTCCCAGCCTCCGTACGCGCGTGACGTGAACACCGTCTTCCAGGACTACGCGCTCTTCCCGCACATGACGATCGCGGAAAACGTGGCCTACGGCCTGCGCGTGAAGGGGATCGGCAAGGCCGAGCGGGGAGGACGGGTTGCGGAGATGCTCAGGCGGATGCGACTCCCGGACGTCGGCGGGAGAAAGCCGAGCCAGCTCTCCGGCGGACAGCGCCAGCGCGTCGCGCTTGCCCGTGCGCTCGTCAACCGGCCCCAGGTGCTGCTGCTCGACGAGCCGCTCGGCGCCCTCGACCTGAAGCTGCGGCAGGAGATGCAGCTCTTCCTCAAGAGCCTGCAGCAGGACCTCGGAATTACCTTCATCTACGTCACCCATGACCAGGACGAGGCGCTGACCATGAGCGATCGCCTCGCCGTCTTCGACCGTGGTCGCATCGAGCAGATCGGCTCGCCCGCAGAAGTGTACGAGCACCCCACGAACGCGTTCGTGGCCGGCTTCGTCGGCGTCTCGAATGTGATCGAGCGCGACGGCAAGCGCTTCGCCGTCCGCCCGGAGAAGATCCGCATGACCGAGTCCGGCGAGGCCTCCGCCGCCTCCGGTGAGCACGCGGAGACCGGGCGCATTCGCGACGTCGTCTACGCGGGCATGGTCACCCGGTACCACGTCGCCCTCGACCGTGGGGGCGAGCTCCAGGTCGTCAGGCAGAACCTCGAGACCTCTTCGTCCGAGGCGCTTAACGCGAAGGGCAAAGCGGTTGTCCTGGAATGGAGCCCAGAGCACACACTCGAGATCGACAACGAACCGGAGGAAACGGAAGGAGAGAGATGACGAAGCGTTACAGGTACGTCCTCGGCTGGGGTGCAGCGGCGCTCCTCGTCGGGGCGCTTGCGCTCGTCGCCGCGGGCTGCGGCGGCAAGAAGTCCGCCTCGTCGACGGCGTCGACGACGACGTCGGGTCAGGCTTCGATCGGGAAGGGCGAGGGCAAGCTCAACCTGATCGAGTGGCCGTACTACTCGGACCCGTCGTTCGCGAAGAAGTTCGAGAACCAGACCGGCTGCATCATCCACCGCAAGGACGCGGGCTCGTCCAACGAGATGGTCGCGCTGATGCGTGCCGGCGGCGGTGGAGGCGGCGGTCAGTGGGATCTCGTCTCGGCCTCGGGCGACGCCAGCCTCCGGCTGATCAAGGGCGGCGACGTCAAGGCGGTGAACGTCAACCTGATCCCGAGCTGGAAGAACTTCATCCCGATCTTCAAGTCGCCGGCGAACAACACGGTTGACGGCGTCCACTACGGCACCTCGGTCCAGTGGGGGCCGAACGTCCTGCTCTACAACAACCAGAAGGTGAAGCCCGGGCCGACCGACTGGAACGCGCTGTACTCCTCGAAGTACAAGGGCCAGATCACGATTCCGAACAACCCGATCCAGATCGCGGACGCGGCCTTCTACCTGATGCACTCGAACCCGAGTCTCGGGATCACGGATCCGTACGAGCTGAACAAGAAGCAGTTCGACGCGACGGTCAACCTGCTCAAGCAGCAGAAGAAGCTCGTCAAGCTCTACTGGAACTACGACACGGACGGCCGGTCGGCGTTCGCGAACGGCGACGTCTCCCTCGGCGCAATCTGGCCGGTCGACACGCTCGCCCTCCAGGCGAAGAAGGTCCCGGTCACGGAGGTCATCCCGAAGGACGGAGCGACAGGCTGGTCCGATACGTGGATGCTGGCCAAGAAGGCCCCGCATCCGAACTGCGCGTATCTCTGGATGAAGTACGTCACTACGCCACCGGTGCAGGCGCAGCAGGCGCTGGTCTTCGGCGAGACCCCGGTCAACCCGCAGGCCTGCTCCTTCATGAACAAGATCCAGGCCGGCTCGTGCGCGAAGTACCACCTCAACGAGCCGCTCAGCTACTACAACACGATCAAGTTCTGGAAGACGCCGATCGCCGACTGCGGCAACGGCAAGAACGACTGCATGGACTACAACGCCTGGCAGACGGCGTGGACCGAAATCACCGGATAACCCTAAGGCGTCGCTTGCGATGCCGACATGGAGGCTGCGCCAGCTTTGCTGGCGCAGCCGTTCTGGTGGCTGAGGTCGCCGAGACGGGCTCCCCGATCGGGGAGCCCGTCTTCGCATCTCGGCCGCTCTCTGGCGACGGCCGTGGCTGAAGGTGGCGGCGCTGCTCGCGCTGCCAGTGCTGGCCTTCGCGTTCGTTTATCTGGGGTCGCTCTTCGCGCTTTTCATCTCCTCGTTCTGGCAGGTGGACTCGTTCACGGGCAAGGTCGTACACACCTGGAGCCTCGGTAACTTCAGCACGCTCGTCCACGACCCGATCTACCGCCGGATCGCCTTCCGGACGATCGGAATCGCCGCGGCGGTCACCGTCACCGACGCGATTCTCGCCTTCCCGCTCGCCTACTTCATGGCCCGCCTCGCCTCGCCGCGACTCCGAGCGCTGCTCTTCGTGCTCGTGCTGCTCCCGCTCTGGTCGAGCTACCTCGTCCGGATCTACGCCTGGCGCCTGATCCTCGCCAAGGACGGGGCGCTCAACTGGGCGCTGAACGGGATTGGCCTTCCCGACGCGAACCTCGCCTACACGAACAAGGCGATGTGGATCGTGTTCTCGTACGTCTGGCTGCCGTTCATGGTGCTACCGGTCTACGCCGCGCTCGAGCGGATCCCGCCGAGCTACCTCGAGGCCTCGCAGGATCTCGGGGCGCGGAGCTTCCGGACATTCAGAACGGTGATCCTGCCCCTCGCGCTTCCGGGGCTCGTGGCGGGGTCGATCTTCACGTTCTCACTGACGCTCGGCGACTTCATCACGCCCGCTCTCGTCGGTGGCGCGGACTCGCAGTTCATCGGGAACGTCGTCCACAACTACGTCGGGATCAGCAACAACGTGCCGCTCGCGGCCGCATTCGCAACCGTGCCCGTCGTCGTGATGGCGATCTACCTCGCGATCGCGAAACGACTGGGCGCGTTCGAGGCGCTCTGAGCGTGGAGACTCGAGCCACCCGCATCGGCCTCGCGATCGCGACCACGCTCGTGATCCTGTTCCTCTGGATCCCGATCCTGATCATCCTCGCCTACGCGTTCAACGGCTCGGTGCTGCAGACGTGGCCGATCCAAAACCTCACGCTGCACTGGTTCCACGAGGCGTGGGTCGACCAGGAGGTGCGTTCGTCGCTCTGGCTCTCGGTCAAGATCGGGCTGATAGCAACCGCGGTCGCGATCGTCCTGGGCACCGCGGCATCGTTCGCGATCAGCCGCTTCCACTTCTTCGGCCGCGAGGGGATCTCGTTCCTGCTGCTCCTGCCGATCGCCCTGCCGGGGATCATCACGGGGATGGCCCTGAGCTCGTTCTACAACTTCGCCGGGATCGGGTTCTCGATCTGGACGATCGTGATCGGGCACGCGACGTTCTGCGTGGTCGTCGTCTACAACAACGTGCTCGCGCGGCTACGGCGCACCTCGCCCTCGATCGTCGAGGCCTCGATGGACCTAGGCGCCGACGGCTGGCAGACCTTCCGGTTCGTGATCTGGCCGGTGATCTCGACCGCGCTCGTCGCGGGCGGCCTGCTGGCGTTCGCGCTCTCGTTCGACGAGGTGATCGTGACCACGTTCACCGCGGGCGCGCAGACGACGCTCCCGATCTTCATCCTCAGCAGCATCCAGCGCGGCCAGCAGCTCCCGATCGTGAACGCGGTCGTCTTCATCGTGATCGTCCTCACGGTCATTCCCGTGGTGATCGCGCAACGGCTGACGCGCGACTCGGGTGTGCTCACGGGCCGTTAGCGCGGTAACCTGATCGGCGACGCGAACCGGGAGGTTCTTTCATGAGCGTGACGGTTTCCCAGTACAAGAACTTCGTCGGCGGGAACTGGGTCGACGCGGTCGAGGGCGGGACGATGGAGGTCCTGAACCCGGCCAACGGCGAGACGATCGCCGACGTTCCGCGCGGGACCGAGGCGGACGTCGAGCGCGCCGTCGAGGCTGCGAAGACCGCGCTGCCGGAGTGGCTCGAGACGACACCGGGCGAGCGCGCGGAGGCCCTGTTGAAGCTCGCCGACACGATCGAGGAGCACGGAGACGAGCTTGCCGAGCTGGAGTCGGCGAACGTGGGCAAGCCGCTCTCGTACGCGAAGGACGAGATCCCGGTCTGCGCAGACAACATCCGCTTCTTCGCCGGCGCCGCGCGGATGCTTGAGGGCAAGTCCGCGGGCGAGTACATGCGCGGCTACACGTCGATGATCCGGCGGGAGCCGCTCGGGATCGTCGGCGGGATTGCGCCCTGGAACTACCCGCTGATGATGGCGGTCTGGAAGGTCGCGCCTGCGCTGGCGGCCGGCAACGTGCAGGTGCTGAAGCCCTCCGAGCAGACGCCGCTCACGACGCTGCGGTTCGCCGAGCTGGCCGGCGAGATCCTCCCGGCCGGCGTGCTGAACGTGATCACCGGCGACGGCGAGCCCGTCGGCGCGGGGATCGTCCGGCACCCGGACGTGCGCCTGGTCTCGCTGACCGGTGATGTCGCGACCGGCAAGGAGATCGCTCGTGCGGCGGCGGACACGCTCAAGCGCGTGCACCTCGAGCTCGGCGGCAAGGCGCCCGTGGTCGTGTTCGACGACGCCGACCCGGCCGCGGTCGCTGAGGCGATCAAGATCGCCGGCTACTGGAACTCCGGCCAGGACTGCACGGCCGCATCGCGTGTCGTCGCGGGGCCGAAGGTCTACGAGAAGCTGATCGACGAGCTCGTCCCGATGGTCGAGTCGCTGCACGTCGGCGATCCGGCCGAGGGCGACGAGATCGAGATGGGGCCGGTGATCTCGAAAGCGCAGCAGGAGCGCGTGCTCGGCTTCCTCGACCGCGCGAAGGGCGCCACGGTGCTCACCGGTGGCGGGACGAACGGGGATCGCGGCTTCTTCGTCAAGCCGACCGTGATCACGGACGTCGGCCAGGAGGACGAGATCGTCCAGCGCGAGGTGTTCGGCCCGGTCGTGACCGTGCAGCGGTTCGCGGACGACGACCAGGCGATCGCCTGGGCGAACGACGTCAACTACGGCCTGGCCGCCTCGGTCTGGACGCGCGACGTCGGGCGGGCGCTGAACGCGGCGCGCAAGCTCCAGTTCGGGACGGTGTGGATCAACGACCACATTCCGCTTGTCTCCGAGATGCCGCACGGCGGCTACAAACAGTCGGGCTACGGCAAGGATCTCTCCGCCTACTCGCTCGAGGACTACACGCAGATCAAGCACGTGATGGCGAAGATCGACTAGTCGTCGGTCGCCTCGCCTCTTGACGCAATGCGCGGCGAAGTGGTAGAAACGCCCCGCTTTGCGTACTGATCGACGTAACTAGCTGCGTGTTGCGCGAGACGGAGGTGGAGTGTCGGTGCCCGCCGAAGCCGTAATCGGCGTCACGGCGAGTCCCGGGGAGCACGAGGCTCCGGGCGAGAAGGGCCTGAAGGCGGGCGCGCTCGGGTTCGTCTCGAGCGTCGTCATCGGCGTCGCGTCGACCGCTCCTGCCTACAGCCTCGCCGCGACGCTCGGCTTCGTCACGGCGATCGTCGGAATCGGCTACCAGGCGCCGGTCGTGATGGTGATCGCGTTCATCCCGATGTTCCTGATCGCGCTCTCGTTCAAGTACCTGAACCAGGCCGACCCGGACTGCGGGACGACGTTCTCGTGGTGCACGCGGGCCTTCGGGCCAACCACCGGCTGGCTCGGCGGCTGGGGCGTGATCTACGCCGACGTGCTCGTGATGGCGAGCCTGTCGCAGATCGCCGGCTCCTACACGTTCCTGCTATTTGGCGCCGACAGCCTCGCGGGGAACACGTTCTGGGTCGGCGTCGCCGGCGTCATCTGGATCATCCTGATGAGCCTGATCTGCTACGTCGGGGTCGAGGCCTCCGCCAAGACGCAGTGGTTCCTGCTCGCCGCCGAGATCTTGGCGCTCACGCTCTTCGCGGTCGTCGCGATCGTGCGCGTGTACACGCAGGACCCGGTCGGGAGCGTGCATCCGTCGCTGAGCTGGCTGAACCCGTTCGACATCCAGTCGTTCGGCGCGCTCACCGACGGCCTCCTGCTCGCGATCTTCATCTACTGGGGCTGGGACACGGCCGTCTCGGTCAACGAGGAGACCGAGGACGCCACCAAGACCCCGGGGAGAGCGGCCGTCGTCAGCACCTTCCTCCTGCTCGGCATCTACGTGATCGTCTCCTTCGCGGCCCAGGCCTACCACGGCGTCGACTTCCTGAACAAGAACCAGGACGACGTGCTCAGCGCGCTCGGCAGCTCGGTACTGCCGTGGGGGCTCGACAAGCTCCTGATCATCGCGGTGCTGACATCGGCATCGGCCTCGACGCAGACCACGATCCTGCCTACCACGCGCGCGAGCCTCTCGATGGCCGCGCACGGTGCGATCCCCAAGCACTTCGGCCGGATCCACCCGCGCTTCCTGACCCCGAGCGCCTCGACGATCTGGATGTGCATCCTCTCGATCATCTGCTTCGTGACGCTCAACTCTTTGAGCAGCTCGATCCTCGAGGACTCGGTGACCGCGACCGGCTTCGGGATCGCCTTCTACTACGGGCTGACGGGGTTCGCGTGCACCTGGTACTTCCGGCGCGAGCTGCGAAACGGCGCGCGCAACCTCTTCTACGTCGGCCTCATGCCGCTGCTCGGAGGGATCTTCCTGTTCGGGATCCTCGGCTACAGCGTCTACCTGCAGACGAACTCCGACAACTACAGCAGCTCGACGTTCGGGATCTCGACGGCGCTCGCGATCGCGATCTTCTCGCTCGTCCTCGGGGTCGTGCTGCTCGTCCTGCAGCGGATCTTCGCGCCGGACCCGTTCTTCCGGCGCAAGACCGAGGTGGCGAAGCCGGGCATTCTCGAGGAAGCGAGGGAGGGGGCGGTCAGCGGTGCCTAGGCCGATCGTGATCGGGTACGTCTCGTCGCCGGGCGCGCAGGCGGCGCTGATGGAGGCTGCGGAGCTTGCGAAACTTTCGGGCTCGAAGCTGGTGATCGTCTTCGCGTATGAAATCCCGGCTGCCTATGGAGGCGGCGAGACAGGCGACTACCGCCGCGCGCTCAAGGAGGTCGCCGAGAACGCCACGAACGAAGCCGTCGAGCGGATTCGCGACACCGGGGTCGACTACGAGGTGGAGCTCGTTCCCAAGCGGCCGGTAGACGCGCTGCTCGGCGTCGCGAAGGAACGCGATGCGCAGATGATCGTCGTCGGCACGCAGGGGGAGCACCCGCTCACCGGGGCGATCCTCGGTTCGGTTCCGCACAAGCTCCTGCACGCATCGACGATCCCGATTCTGTGCGTTCCGGGGAAGGACTGAGCTGAAGCCACCGATTCCGAGAGGTCGACCGTTCGGGATTGACGACATGCGCAGAAGCGTGGTACGAATCGCCTCGCATTGCGAGGCAGCGTGATCGAGCGTATGCAGCGTGGCCCCGTCTCGCGGGACCGGAGCATCGACGAGGTCGATCGGTCGATCATCGAGGCGTTGCAGAAGAACGGGCGCGAGTCGTTCCGGCGCATCGCGCGGCGGATCGGCGTCTCGGAGGCAACCGTGCGCTCGCGCTACTCGCGGCTCTGCGAGGACAACATCCTCCAGGTCACGGGCGTGACGAATCCGCTTGGTCTCGGCTTCGAGGCGATGGCGATGGTCGGGATCCGCACGACCGGCGCGCCCGAGCCCGTCTCGGACGAGATCGCCAGGTGGGAGGAGGCGGACTACGTCGTGGTCACCGCGGGCCAGTTCGACATCCTCGTCGAGGTCGTCTGCGCCGACCGGCGCCACCTGCTCGACGTGACCAATCGCATCCGCGGGCTGGACGGCGTCGTCTCGACGGAGACGTTCCTCTACCTCGAGATGTGGAAGCAGCTCTACGACTGGGGCACGGGCGAGCCGGCCGGCCTCACCCCGGCGAAGGCGGGTTGATGGCGGTCGAGAGCACGGTCGAGCAGGAGCAGCCCACCCTTTCGACGTCGGACAACATCGACGTCCGCCTCGACCACGTGACCAAGCAGTTCGATGAGGTGAGCGCGGTCGACGACCTCTCGCTCGAGATCGAGCGCGGCAGCTTCTTCGCGCTGCTCGGCCCGTCCGGCTGCGGCAAGACCACGACGCTGCGGATGATCGGCGGGTTCGAGGAGCCGACCGCGGGGACGATCTACCTCGGCGAGGAGCCGGTCACGGGGAAGCCGCCCTACAGGCGCGACGTCAACACCGTCTTCCAGTCGTACGCGCTCTTCCCGCATCTGACGATCTTCGAGAACGTCGCGTTCGGCCTGCGCCGTCGCGGAGTGGGCAAGCAGGACGTGCGCGGCCGCGTGACCGAGATCCTGCGCCTCGTCGGGCTCTCCGGCATGGAGTCGCGCAAGCCGCGGCAGCTCTCCGGCGGCCAGCAGCAGCGCGTCGCGCTCGCGCGCGCGCTCGTGAACAAGCCGCGCGTGCTCCTCCTGGACGAGCCGCTCGGCGCGCTCGACCTCAAGTTGCGCAAGCAGATGCAGCTCGAGCTCAAGGCGATCCAGCACGACGTCGGCATCACGTTCGTCCACGTCACGCACGACCAGGAAGAGGCGATGACGATGGCGGACCGGATCGCGATCATGAACGCCGGCAAGATCGAGCAGCTCGGCAGCCCGACGGAGCTCTACGAGCAGCCGAAGACGGCGTTCGTCGCCGGCTTCCTCGGCATCTCGAACCTGCTTCCGGGCACGGTCACGGGCGCAGACAGCGTGCGCCTCGACGACGGGACGGCCGTGCGGGTGCCGTCCGACGCGCTCCAGGGACGCAACGGCCGCGTCGCCGTCGGGGTTCGCCCGGAGAAGATCCGTCTCGACCACGGTGAGGAGAACCGCCTCACCGGCAGGCTGCTGGAGACCGCGTACGTGGGGGTGGCGACGCAGTACGTGCTCGAGACGAAGGCAGGCAACGTGAGCCTCTACGTTCAGAACAGCGAGCCCGGCGCGCGATTGGAGCGAGCGCCGAGCGAGATCTCGTGGAGTCCCGACTCCACCTTCGTCGTCGATTCCACGGAAGGAGCGGAATGACCCACCACCTCACCCGGCGAAAGCTCCTCGAGCGCGGCGTGCTCGGCGGAGCTGCGATCGCGTTCCCCAGCATCGCAGCCGCCTGCGGCGGCACCTCCGGCAAGTCGGCCGGCTCGACGGCCGCCGGCAAGCAGCAGCTTGCGAAGACCCTGCACTTCTCCAACTGGACGCTGTACATCGACACCAAGGGGCAGGCGCACCCGTCGCTCGACGAGTTCCAGAAGAAGTACGGGACGCACGTCGACTACGTCGAGGACATCAACGACAACGCGTCGTTCTTCGGCAAGATCCAGGGGCAGCTCAGGCGCGGGCAGTCGGTCGGGCGCGACATCATCGTCATGACCGACAACTCGCGCTACCCGTCGCTCCTCGTCAGGAAGGGCTGGGTCGAGAAGCTCGACAAGAGCGCGCTCCCGAACATCAAGAACCTGGTGCCCCTCCAGAGGCACCCGGCCTGGGACCCGAACCGCGACTACAGCCTGCCGTGGCAGTCCGGGATGACCGGGATCGCCTACAACGACACCCTCACCGGACCCGTGCTTTCGATCGACGACCTCTTCGGCAACCCCAAGCTGAAGGGGAAGATCACGGTCCTGAACGAGATGGCTGACGCCATGTCGCTGGTCATGCTCTCGAACGGCGACGATCCGGCCAAGGTGACCGACCAGACGTTCAACAAGGCCCTGGCGAAGATCAAGAAGGCGGTCGACTCGGGCCAGATCCGGCAGTTCACCGGCAACGACTACGCGCCGCCGCTCGCCAAGGGCGACCTCGCCGCGGCGATGTCCTGGTCGGGCGACATCGCGCAGCTCGGGAACAAGAACATCCACTGGAACCTGGCGACAGACGGCGGCGACACGTGGACCGACAACATGCTGATCCCGACCGGCGGCAACGCGTACACGGCGTCCGTCTACATGAACTACGTCTACGACCCGAAGGTGCAGGCGCTGATGGTGGCCGGCGACCCGAAGAAGAAGATCGTCGGCATCTACTACATCCCTCCGGTGGTCGGGGCGAAAGCAGAGGCCCTCAAGATCAACCCATCAGTCGCCAACAACCCGCTCATCTTCCCGACGCAGAAGGAGCTCGACAACCTCCACCTCTTCGACCCGCTGGCGCTCAACAACCCGAAGTACCTCACAGCCTGGCAGAACCTGATCTCGGGCTAGGGGAGCATGGGCTTCTTCCATCGGCACCGAGGGCTGACGCCGTACCTGCTGCTGGTACCGGGCCTGCTCTTCCTCGGCGTCTTCTTCCTCGTCCCGCTCGGGTTCCTGGGCTACCAGTCGCTGCAGTCCGGCTCGATCGACTTCGGCTACGCCTTTACCTGGTCGTGGGGGAACTACTGGAACGCGATCCACGACTACCGCGGGCACTTCGAGCGCTCGTTCCTGTACGCGGGGATCGCGACCGCGATCGCGCTCGTCGTCAGCTACCCCGTCGCCTACTGGATCGCATTCCGCGGCGGGCGCTGGAAGAACCTGCTCCTGCTCGGGATCGTCGCGCCGTTCTTCGTCACCTACCTGATCCGGACGCTCGCCTGGGAGACGATCCTCGCCGACCACGGCCTCGTCGTGAACACGCTTCGACATCTGCACCTCGTGAGCACGAACGGACGTGTTCTCGCAACGTCGACCGCCGTCGTCGCGGGCATCACCTACAACTTCCTGCCGTTCATGGCGCTGCCGCTCTACGTCTCGCTCGAGCAGATCGACGGGCGGCTGATCGAGGCGGCGGAGGATCTGTACGCGAGCAAGCTCCACGCCTTCCTGCGCGTGACGCTCCCGCTATCGCTCCCGGGCATCGTCGCCGGGACGCTGCTCACGTTCATCCCCGCCGCGGGTGACTTCATCAACGCGCAGCTGCTCGGCTCGCCGAAGAACCACATGATCGGCAACGTGATCCAGTCGAAGTTCCTCGAGCTGACCGACTACCCGGCCGCGGCCGCGATGTCGTTCGTCCTGATGGCGATCATCGTGCTCATGGTGCTCCTCTACGCCCGCGCAGTGGGCACGGAGCAGCTGACGGGATGACCACGGCCGTCGTCGAAGCCGGGCGTCCGCGGCGGTCGGTCCTCGCGAGGACCTGGTCCTTCGTCAAACGCCATGTCCTGACCGTCTACTCGCTGCTCTTCTTCGCGTATCTCCTGCTCCCGATCGCGATCGTCGTCCTCTTCTCGTTCAACAATCCGCCGGGCAAGTTCAACTACGTCTGGCACGGCTTCACACTGAACAACTGGCGACACTGGGACGGCTCCCCGGGGATCCGCAGCTCGATCGAGCTCTCGCTCAAGATCGCGCTGCTCGCGAGCATCCTCGCGACCTCGCTCGGAACCTGGATTGCGCTCGCGCTCGTGCGCTACCGCTTCCGCGGCCGGGCGACGACGAACATCCTCATCTTCCTGCCCCTCGCGACTCCTGAGATCGTTCTCGGCGCCTCGCTCCTCACGCTCTTCCTGAACTTCAGCTTCGTCACCTTCGGCTTCTGGACGATCCTGATCGCCCACATCATGTTCTGCATCAGCTTCGCCGTCGTGACCGTGAAGGCCCGCCTGATCGGCTTCGACCGCCATCTCGAGGAGGCCGCGATGGACCTGGGTGCGACCGAGCTGACGACCTTCACGAAGGTGACGCTGCCCCTGATCGCTCCGGCGATTCTCGCCGCGCTCCTGCTCTGCTTCGCGATCTCGATCGACGACTTCGTCGTCACGTACTTCAACTCGGGCTCGAGCGTCACCTTCCCGCTCTTCGTGTGGGGCGCCGCGCGTGTCGGTGCGCCGCCGCAGGTGAACGTGATCGGCTCGGCGATCTTCATCATCGCGCTCACGTTCATGCTCATCAACGTCCTCGTCCAGATGCAGCGCGAGAAGCGAGCTGCGTGACCACCGTGTCGAGCGGGCTCTCGCCCGCGGAGCTGCAGAAGGCTGCGCGCGACCACCTCTGGCTCCACTTCACGCGCATGGGCTCCTACTCCGAAGGCGAGGAGGTGCCCGTCATCGTTCGCGGCGAGGGCTGCTACCTCGAGGACATCAACGGCAAGCGCTATCTCGACGCGCTCGCCGGCCTGTTCGCCGTCCAGATCGGCTACTCGTACGGCGACGAGATCGGCGAGGCCGCGGCTGCCCAGATGCGCGAGCTGCCGTTCTACACGAACTGGTCGTACGCGCACCCCCGCGCGATCGAGCTCGCGGCCGAGATCGCGTCGCTCACGCCCGGCGACCTGAACCGCGTCTTCTTCGTCTCGGGCGGCTCCGAAGCGGTCGAGTCGGCCTGGAAGCTCGCGCGGCAGTTCCACCGCGCGAGGGGCGAGCGGCGCTGGAAGGCGATCGCGCGCCAGGTCGCCTACCACGGGACGACGATGGGCGCGCTCTCGATCAACGGGATCCCGGCCCTGCGCAACCCGTTCGAGCCGCTCGTCCCCGGGGTGTCGCACGTCCGCAACACGGGCCGCTACCACCGGCCGGAGGGCGAGACCGACGAGGAGTTCACGCGCATGCTCCTCGACGACCTCGAGAGCGCGATCCAGGGCGCCGGCCCGGACGCGGTCGCGATGGTGATCATGGAGCCCGTCCAGAGCGCGGGCGGTTGCCTGACGCCGCCGCCGGGCTACTTCAAGGGCGTCCGCGAGATCTGCGACCGCTACCAGATCCTCCTCTGCGCAGACGAGGTGATCAACGGTTTCGGACGGCTCGGCGCGTGGTTCGGCTCCGAGCTCTACGACATCAGGCCCGACCTCCTCACCTGCGCGAAGGGCCTCTCGTCCGCCTACGGATCGATCGGCGCGGTCGTCGCCGCGGACCACATCATCGAGCCGTTCCTCGGCGAGAAGGACATGTACACGCACGGGCTCACGTTCGGCGGCCACCCGGTTCAGGCCGCGATCGCGCTCAAGAACCTCGAGATCATGAAGCGCGAGCGGATCGTCGAGCGCGTGCGCGACAACGAGGCGGCGCTGCACGCGTCGCTGGCGCAGCTGCTCGAGCTGCCGATCGTCGGCGACCTGCGCGGGGCGGGCTACTTCTGGGCGCTCGAGCTCGTCAAGGACAAGGTGACGAAGGCGACCTTCTCGGACGAGGAGTCGGAGACGCTTTTGCGCGGCTTCCTCTCGCCGCGCCTCTTCGAGAAGGGGCTGATCTGCCGCTCCGACGACCGGGGCGACGCGGTCGTTCAGATCTCGCCGCCGCTGATCGCCGGCCAGGCCGAGTTCGACGAGATGACCGGCATTCTCGGCGACGTGCTGGCGGAGGCCTGGGAGCGAATCTGAGCCCGTTCCCCGGCGAGGCGACGCCATGGTGGATCGAGGAGGCGCTTGCCGCAGAGGCCGGGATGGAGCCAGCACCGGCCCCGCCGCTGGACGGTGACGTCGAGGCCGACGTCGCGATCGTCGGCGGCGGCTACACGGGGCTCTGGACGGCGCTCGCGCTGAAGGAGCGCGAGCCGCGACTGCGCGTGGTCGTCCTCGAGGCGGAGGAGTGCGGGGTCGGGCCGAGCGGTCGCAACGGAGGGTTCGTCCACGGCTACTGGAGCTACCTCCCCCGCCTGCGCGAGCGCTTCGGCGACGAGGGCGCGCTGGCCGTCGGTCGCGCAGGAGCGCTGATCGTTCCCGGGATCCGGGCCTTCTGCGAGCAGCACGGCGCCGACGTCTGGCTGCGCGAGGCGCGGGATGATCCGCGTCTCGACCACTCCCGGCCAGGACGAGACGGCCGACGAGGAGGTCCAGGCGGCGCGGGAGGTCGGCGTTCCCGACGCAGGCCGTGATGCTCTCGCGCGAGGAGCTGGCGCAGCGAATCCGCTCGCCGCGCTTCCGGTCGGGTGTCTTCATGCGGGAGTGCGCGACGATCCAGCCGGCCCGACTGGCCCGCGCGCTGCGCCGCGCGGCCATCGCCGCTGCGGACGTGCACGAGCACACGCGCGTCGACCGACATCCGTCCCGGCCTGCTCGAGACGGCGCGAGGGCGAGTCCAGGCGAAGGAGGTCGTCGTCGCCATCAACGCGGCCGCTGCGGGCTGGAAGCCCCTTCGCCGGCAGGTCACGATCTTCGGCAGCTACGTCGTCCTCACCGAGCCGGTCCCCGAGCTCCTGGAGCGGATCAACTGGACCGGGGGCGAGGCGGTCTTCGACGGGCGCATGTTCCTGCACTACTTCCGCACCACCAACGACGGCCGTGTCCTGATGGGCAGCGGCTCTGGCCCGATCGGCTTCGGTGGTCGGGTCGACCGGCGCTTCACCCACGACAAGCCGACCGCAGCGCGTGCCGAGCTGGGTCTCCGCCGGCTCCTGCCCGACCTCGCGGAGGCGCGCGTCACCAACACCTGGGGCGGCCCGATCGACGTCTCGTCAGACCACCTGCCGTTCTTCGGCACCGTCACGGGCACGCGCATCCACTACGGCGCCGGCTACTCGGGCCACGGCGCAGGCCCGACCTGGCTCGGCGGTCAGATCCTGGCCCGGCTCGTACTCGGCGTCGAGGATGAGCTGACGCGCCTGCCGCTCGTCACCCGTCGCGTTCCGAAGCTTCCGCCCGAGCCGCTCCGCCGCCTCGGCGGGGGCCTCGTCCGCGCCTCGATCCTCGCCTGCGAAGAGGCCGAGGAGGAAGGACGCCGCGCCTCGTTTCCCGCCCGGGCCGGCGCGGCCCTCCCGCGCCTCCTGGGCCTGCGCATCGGGACCCGCTGACCCGAACTCCCTCGTTCGAGGGATGACCCCCTGACGCGGACTCCCGATTGGGGGACTACGGAAGTACAACGCAGTAACGCTGAGCCCAGCGGCCGGGCTCGGTTCCGAACACATGAGCTCTGACCGCAGACTTCTCGCCGCCGCTTTCGCCGCCCTTGCCTTCCTGATGGCAGGGCCCGCTCGGGCTGCCGTCGACCGGCCGACCCCGACCGCACCCGCGGTAGGCGCGACTCTCCAGTTCCTTCCGACGCTCGCGTGGACCCCGGTGAAGGGCGCGGACAAGTACGAGGTCCAAGTCAGCGCCGACGCAGGCATGGACTCGCCCGTCCTTGGCCCGGGCAAGGACGACTTCCTCACCAAGAACACGCGCGCGACGCTGACGCAGACGGTCCCGAACGGGACCTACTACTGGCGCGTCCGCGCGATCGGCGCCGACAGCTCGGTCTCGCCGTGGACGGCGCCGCGCCCGTTCCAGAAGCTGTGGACGTTGCAGCCGACGATCCAGACGCCGAGCTCAGGCGCCGCGCTCACCTTCCCGGCGAACCCGGTCGTGCTCAGCTGGTCGGGCGTTCCCGGGGCGGCGCAGTACCTCGTCTCGGTTGCGAGCGACCCCGCGCTCGGCTCGCTGGTGTTCAAGTACCAGAATCAGGACGACCCGAACGGCCCGCCCAACGTCGCCTCGACCTCGGCCGCGATCACGGCCGCGCTCGCGCCCGGCTCCTACTACTGGGGTGTGGTGCCGCTCGACGCCGAGGGAAACCGCGGCGTCGCCACACCCGTTCAGCCGTTCAGCTGGGTTTGGCCCTCTGCGTCGGCTTCGACGATGACCGACCTGAACACCGACCCGGAGGTCGTCGACGCGAAGCTATCGTGGGACCCGGTCCCCGGGGCCGCGCGCTACGAGGTCGAGATCAACTCGTCCGTCGACTTCGCGCCTGGCTCCAAGGTCTGCTGCAACGGCACCATGGTCGCCACGTCGGTCTCGCCGACCACGGTGCTGCTGGACAACACGTACTACTGGCGCGTCCGCGCGATCGACCCGGACGGGAACGCCGGCGTGTGGAACCTCGGCCCGTCGTTCGTGAAGACGTTCGACAAGGGCCCGCCCAGCGGCCCGGTCCCGGACACCAGCATCAAGAACCTGCACATGCGCGACAACCTGACCGACGACACGACGACGGCCGACGCCAACCAGGACCTGAGCGATGGCTACTCGACCCGCGTCCCGGTCCTCGCCTGGGATCCTGTTCCAGGAGCCTCGAACTACGAGGTCCAGGTCGCCGACTGGAGCTCGGGTGCCTGCCAGTGGGCCACCTCCGACTACGTCAAGCAGACCGCTGTCCCCGAGTGGACGCCGCTCGGGCTCGCGCACGCGAACCCGGTGGTGTGGTCGGGCACGCTCGCCGACGACGGCTCCAGCACGCTGGACCCCGGCACTTACTGTCTCAGGGTCCGTGCCGAGAGCGACCGCGCCGCCAGCAGTGTCGAGGTCTGGGGTGACTACACGTACCTCCAGAACGGCGCGACCGACTCGTCCCTGCCGGTCGGCCCCTCGTTCACCTGGAGCGACTACCCCGACCCGAGCGACCCGAGCAACCCCGGCTGCAACATCGCCGGCAGCCAGAGCTACCTTTGCACCGACGACTACCTCCTGCCGCAGAGCGGGTCGGTGAACAGGCGCACGCCGTTCTTCACGTGGACGCCGGTCGCCGGAGCGCAGAGCTACTTCGTGGTCGTCGCCAAGGATCCGAGCTTCGGCACGATCGTCGACGAGGCGTTCACGACGATCCCGGCCTACGCTCCGAGGAACCAGGACGGGCCGACCACCTACACCGACGAGACGACGAAGTACTACTGGGAGGTCCTGCCGTCTACCGACCTTCACGGCGGAGGGGCGCCTGCTCTGAGCGCCGGGCTGGGATCCCCGCAGGACTTCCAAAAGCAGTCGCTGCCGCCGACCCTCGTCTACCCGTCTGCCGTCCAGGTCTTCCCCGACCAGCCGCGGCTCCAGTGGACGGCGACAGAAGGCGCGCGCCGCTACCACCTCCAGGTCGCCTCTGACTCGAGCTTCAGCAACCTGCTCGACGACATCGTCACCGACTCGACCGCGTACTCGAGCAACACGACCTACCCCGCGAACACCGTCCTCTACTGGCGTGTTCGCGCGGACGACGAGAACAAGTTCGGCCTGACCTGGTCGGCGGTCGGTACCTTCCAGAAGACGCTGGTCAAGCCGACGCCGAGCCCGTCGAACCCGACCTCGGGCGGCATGCTGCCCGTTTGGTCGTGGTCACCGGTCCAGGGCGCGTCGTCCTACGACGTCTCGATCGATCTCCCGAACGGCAGCCACCGTGACTTCCCGAACCTCAGGACGCCAGCGATCTCGTTCATCAAAATGACCGGCACCGGGGTCTTCCACTGGCGCGTCCGCGCGGAGTTCCCGAACGCGGGCAACGGCGAGACACCCGGCCCGTACTCAGCGACGCAGACCTTCACACGTACGATCGGGCAGCCGCTGAACCCGCACACGGACGCCAACCCGGACCATGTCGTGCTCAGCTGGGACCCGCGCATCGGCGTCTCGAACTACAAGGTGCAGATCGCCAAGACCCCCGACTTCAGCAACAAGGTCGAGGACGCGAACACCGACAACACGAGCTACGCGCCGACGATGACGCAGTACGGCTACCAGTCGGGCGGGACGCTCTTCTGGCGCGTGGCCGGCGTGGATGAGGACCGCAACCAGGGCGACTGGTCGACGGCCCAGCAGATCAACCTCCTGCCGAGAATGCGCATGGCGGTGATCGGCAACGCCAGGCACAAGAAGAAGACGCGGGTCACGATCAAGGTCTCGACGACGACCGGCAGCTGGGTCGGAGGCGTGCTCGTCCGCGTTACCGGACCGGGCATGAAGCCGATCACGAAGCGGACGAACGCGGTCGGCAACGCGGTCTTCAAGGTGCGGCCCAAGAAGCGCGGCAAGCTCTTCTTCACCGCGACGAAGGCCGGCTTCCAGCCCGCGTACGTGAACCTCCGCGTCACGTAAAGCGCGTTAGCGACACGGTCTGGATCGCCTACGTGCGCGACCCGAACGGCGTTCAGCTCGAGCTGCTCCAACCGCCGCCGCCGAACGCGTAGGCTCATACGGGGTCGCAAGCAAGTCGGGGAGGTAACCACATGAGCTCAGCAGCTCCGGATCGCGCCGGCGCTGAGACGATCGTGCTGATCCACGGAATGTGGATGACACCGCTCAGCTGGGAGCACTGGATCGGCCGCTACACCGACCGCGGCCACCAGGTCATCGCGCCTGCCTGGCCCGGGCTCGACGCTGAGCCCGAGCAGCTGCGCCGAGATCCCTCGCCGCTTCGAAACCTCAGCATTACGGACGTCGTCGACCACTACGGCAGGATCATCCGCGGCCTCGATCAGCCGCCGATCATCATTGGCCACTCCTTCGGCGGGCTGTTCACGCAACTCCTGCTCGATCGCGGCCTGGGCGCCGCGGGCGTCGCACTGGGCACCGGCGCGCCAAAGGGCGTTCTGAAGCTGCCGTTCTCGACCCTCAGGGCCGCGTGGCCCGCCCTCGGCAACCCCGCGAACCTGAAGAAGGAAACCCCCTTGATGCTCGAGCAGTTCCACTGGTGCTTCACGAACGCGCTCAGCAGAGAAGCGTCGGACGCCGTCTATCAGCGCTACTACATTCCGGGCTCGGCTCGTCCCTTCTTCCAGGCCGGCTTCGCCAACTTCAACCCGAAGGCGGTGACGAAGGTCGACTATCGGAACCCGGCACGGCCGCCGCTGCTGCTCGTCACCGGGACCGAAGACCGCATCTGTCCCCCGTCGGTCAACAAGGCGAACTTCAAGAAGCAGCGTCACGCGCCTTCGGCCACCGAGCACAGGGAGTACCCGGGCCGCTGCCACTTCCCGGGCCAGGACGGGTGGGAGGAGGTCGCGGACTTCGCGCTGTCCTGGACGGCCGAGCACGCGAACCGGGCGGTCGCGAGCCCTGCATGAGCGCCCTGCGGATCACGCACATCGACCCAGAGTTCATCTGGGGCGCTTGAAGAGCGCGTAACCAACGGCGACCCGGGCGAACGCCCACGTCGCCCGGAGGGCTACGCTGGAGTCGTGTCAGGGGTTGGGATTCTCGTCGTGGATGACGATCCACCGATCCGGCGCATGCTCGAGCGGACGCTCGTCGCCGAGGGGTACCAGGTGAGGACGGCGGCGGACGGAGGTTCAGCTCTGGTCGAAGTCGAGCGCTCGGCACCTGATCTCCTCGTTCTCGACGTCGCGATGCCGGCGCTCGACGGCCTCTCTGTGTGCCGTCGATTGCGCGCTAAGGGCCTCGGATTCCCGGTGCTCCTGTTGACTGCGCGTGACGCCCTCGGCGAGCGCGTGGCCGGTCTGGACGCGGGCGCGGACGACTACCTCGTCAAGCCGTTCGCGTCCGAAGAGTTGCTGGCGCGCGTCCGCGCCCTTCTGCGTCGCGGACGAGAGCCTCACGAGAGGCTCGCCTACGCTGACCTCGTCCTGGACGTGGACTCGCGCTCGGCAGCGCGCGCCGGTCGTGACCTCGGTCTGAGCGGCCGCGAGGCCGATCTGCTCGAGCTCCTCCTGCGCAACTCGCGACAGGTCGTGAGCCGCGAGCTTGCCCTGGAGCGTGTCTGGGGCGGAGCGGGGGCGGCGAGCCCGAACGTCGTCGACCGCTACGTGCTCTACCTCCGCCGCAAGCTCGGCGATCCGCCGCTGATCGAGGCCGTGCGCGGAACCGGCTTTGTGCTCGGCCGGTGAGCCGTTGGTCGATCCAGCTCCGATCGGTCGTTGCGGCAGCGCTCGCGATCCTGCTCGCGCTCGTCGTGGTCGGGGTGGGCGTCGACCTGCTCGTGGCGCGACACCTGCACCGGTCGCTCGACCGGACCTTGCGGCAGCGCGCGGTCGAGGCCGCGCAGCTGAGCGCGTCGGCGCCTGCTCTTCTGGCGACGCCCGGAGCGCTCGATTCACCGCTCGGCTCGACGCAGCTCTCGGTCGAGGTGCTCGATCGCCACGGGCGAATCGTCACCCGCTCGCTCTCGCTAGGTGGACGCGTATTGCCAACCCGCGCGCTCGTCCACGCGGCGATCGCGCAGGGCCGGACGGCGTACTCGAACGTCCGGCTGGGCGACGAGCATCTGCGTGTGTACGCCGCGCCGCTCGCGGACTTCGGTGGTCAGGCTGCAGGCGGCGCCGTTGTCGTGGCGGCATCGACCGCCGACCTGAACGAGACGCTCGCCAGCCTGCGCCTGGTTGTCCTGCTCTCCGCACTGGTTGCCGCGGCGCTGGCGGCCGGCGCAGTGGCTCTCCTCATGCGCCGTGCGTTGCGACCGCTCGGAGAGCTCGCCGACGCCGCTTCCGAGATCGAGCGCACGGGCGACCCGGGGCGCCGGCTCCCGCAACCCGTGGCGGCGGACGAAGTCGGGCGGCTTGGAGCGACCCTGAACGCGATGCTCGCAAGCCTCGAGCGGGCGCGCGAGTCCGAGCGCCGCTTCCTTGCCGACGCCTCGCATGAGCTGCGAACCCCGCTGACGGCGCTGCGGGGCAACGTCGCCTACCTCAGGCGCCACGGCGTGAGTCCGGATCTCGTCGAGGAGCTGGAGCAGGATGCCGACCGGTTGGCCAGGCTCGCCGACGACTTGCTCGTTCTTTCACGTGAAGAAACCGCGGAGTGGCCGGTGGAGGAGGTGCAACTCGACGAGCTCGCCCGGGCCGCGGCGAAGGCCGACCCCGCAGTCCAGGCGGTCACCTCCGGCCCGGTGGCGGTCCGCGGCGACCGCGCGGCGCTCGAGCGCGCACTCGCGAATCTCGTCCAGAACGCTCACAGCCACGGGCCTTCGGACGGCAGGATCACGGTCGTCGCCGAGCAGGCTGACGGCCTCGCCCACCTGAGCGTGCAGGACGAGGGCGGTGGGCTGGAGCCCTCCCAGGCGGACCGTGCCTTCGAGCGCTTCTGGCGTGGCGACAAGAGCCGACCCGGATCGGGTCTCGGGCTCGCGATCGTGCGAGCGACGGCAGAACGCCACGGCGGTCGCGCCTACGCCGCAGGCGCCTGCTTCACGATCGAGCTGCCGGTTCTCAGAGATCTCTCAGAGTCTTCGGCTACAAGGAAGGGAGAATCGTCGAAAGGATCGCCGTGAGACTCCTCCGGATACTTCCCACGCAACGCCTCATTCTGCTCATCGCCGCCGTGTTGGCGCTCGCCGCCGGGGTTGCCGCGATCGCCGTCGCCGCGGGCGGCGGAGGCCCGACGCCGCCGGCGAAGCCGCTAGACCAGGCCATCCACGACGCTCTCTCCTCGACAGCCCCGGGCGGGATCACGGCCCGCGTCAAGTTCACGAACAAGCTCTTCCCCTCGGGCGCGCTGCTCGGCAACGTGGGCTCGGCCTTGATGTCCGGTGCCACCGGGCGGCTCTGGGCGACGAACGACGGCCGCGGCCGCATCGAGCTCCAGTCCGATGCGGGTGACGTGCAGATCGTCTGGAACGCGACGACGGTCAGCGTCTACGACGCCTCCTCGAACACCGTCTATCGGGCCAAGCTGCCCAGCCACACAGGCGACTCGGCCGCCTCTGCCGACAAAGGCGCGCCGCCCGCGCTGTCCGCGATCGACGATTTCCTGAGCCGGCTGGGAGACCACGCGAGCGATCTCGGCTGCCCAGCCCGACAACGTGGCCGGACAGCCGGCGTACAGCGTCACCGTCTCACCCAAGCACGACGGAGGCCTGCTCGCATCGGCCCAGCTCGCCTGGGACGCCGCCCACGGTGTCCCGCTGCGCATCGCGATCTACGCACAGGGGAGCTCCTCGCCGGCGCTTGCGCTGGAGGCGACCGACATCTCCTACGGGCCGGTCTCGGCGAGCGACGTCGACATCTCGCCTCCCGCCGACGCGAAGGTCGTCGAGCTGAGCGCTCCGACCAAGGGGTCGTCAGCGGGCGATCACGGGGCGCCCGTAACCGGGCTTGCGGGGGTGCAGGCTGCGGCCGACTTCCCGGTCGTCGCGCCGGACGCGCTCGTGGGGCTGCCGCGAAAGGACGTGCGCCTCGTCGGTGGAGCCGACTCGAGGACGGCGCTTGTCATCTACGGCCAGGGCCTGGGAGCGATCCTCGTCGTCGAGCGCAAGGCCGACACGGCGCAGCAGGGAAGCGCCCTCTCCAGCTTGCCGGCAGTCTCGCTCGACGGCGTAACCGCGCATGAGCTGGCGACTCAGCTCGGAACCGTGATCGAGTGGCGGAGCGGCGGCACCGCCTACGTGCTGGCGGGCTCGCTGCCGCCCGCCGCCGCCGAGGCAGCCGCCCGCCAGCTCAAGTGAGCGAGCCGCTTCCAGTCGAGGCGCAGGGGCTCGTCAAGACATACGGCGAGATCCTCGCCGTCGACCATGTCGACCTCGTGGTCGAGCCGGGAGACGTCTTCGGCTACCTCGGCCCGAACGGCGCCGGCAAGACGACCTCGCTGCGGATGATGCTCGGCCTCATCCGGCCGACGAGCGGCTCGGTGCGACTGTTCGGGCGCGACCCGCTCCGCGACGGCACGAAGGCCCTCGACGGCGTGGCCGGTTTCGTCGAGGGGCCGACGTTCTACCCGTACCTCTCCGGCCGCAAGAACCTGCGGCTTCTGGCCGACTATGACGACCCGGACTCGAGCTCGCGCATCGACGAGGTCTTGGAGCTCGTCGAGCTGCGCGACCGGGCGAAGGACAAGGTCGGAGGCTACTCGCACGGCATGCGCCAGCGACTCGGGATCGCCGCCGCCCTGCTGCGCGCGCCACGCCTGCTGCTCCTGGACGAGCCGACCACGGGACTGGATCCGGCCGGGATGCGAGACATGCGGGCCCTCGTGCGGCGCCTTGCCGGCGAGGGGATCACGATCCTGCTCTCGAGCCACCTCCTCAACGAGGTCGAGGACCTTTGCAACCGGGTGGCGATCATCCGCAGAGGGAAGATCGTCTACCAGGGCGGCCTCGGCGAGCTGCTTGCGACGGCAGCCACCGGCTTCCGGCTTCGCTCCCCTGAGCTGGAGCGGGCACGCGCCGTCTGCCTCGCTCAGGCCGGCATCGAGAACGTCGAGCTCGCCAACGGCGATCTTCGCTTCAGCGCCGGGGAGCAGGCTGTAGCCGCGCTCTCGATCGCGCTCGGCGGGGCGGAGATCGGCGTCACGGCGCTGGTTCCCGAGACCGCGAGCCTCGAGGATCTCTTCCTTCGTCTCACCGGCGGCGAGTCGAGCGACCACGACCGGGAGGCGGTCGCCTGATGGGCGCGGTCGTGAAGGTCTACCGCTGGGAGCTCGCGAAGCTCCTCGCCCAGAAGCGAACCTACCTCGGGCTCGGAGCCGCCATGCTCGTCCCGCTTGTCTTCGTCCTCGTGCTCGTCACGCAGACGGGGGGACCGAATGACGTGCCGCTCGGCCGCTACATCCGTGACACGGGCCTGGCCGTTCCCTTCGTCGTCCTCTTCTTCATGTCGATCTGGGGGCTTCCGCTGATCACCGCCCTGGTCGCCGGCGACATCGTCGCGTCGGAGAGCCACAACGGCACTCTGAAGACGATCCTCACCCGTTCGAGAGATCGCGGCGAGGTCTTCGCAGGCAAGGTGCTCGCCGCGTTCAGCTACACGGTCACGGTCGTTCTCGCGATGGGGCTGGTCGGCCTGATCGCCGGCAGCATCGCCTGGGGCTTTCACCCCTTGACCTCGCTCTCCGGCACGAAGATCTCCGCTCCACACGGGCTCGCCCTGCTCGCCGCGAGCCTCGGCGTCTACGTGCTGCCGCTCGTCGGCATTGCCGCGTTCGGGGTGATGCTCTCGACCGTGACCCGGAACAGCGCCGCGTCGGTGGTCGGGACGCTGATGTGGGCCCTGCTGATGCAGCTCCTGGGCGTGCTTCCCGGCACGGAGAGCTTCCGCCCGTACCTGCTCGGGACGCAGTTCGAGGCGTGGCACGGGTTCCTCCGCGTGCCCGCTGACTGGGCTCCCGTGATCCGAGCGGTCTGGGTGTGCGCGCTGTACATCGCGCTTCCGCTCCTCGCCGCCTACGTCGTCTTCCTGCGCCGCGACGTCGCGGGCGACTAACGCGCTCAGAGCGGGATGCGGTCGGGCAAGAGGCCGGCGCAGACGACGAGCGCCAGCACCCAGGCGAGCTGATCCTCCTCGACCGCTGCGAGAGGGACGATCCAGACGGCGTACCACGGGAGCACCCACGGGCTCGCAATCACCAGCAGCGCCGTTGCGACGCCGAGTCGGGCACGCCCGGCGCGAGCGTCGCTCACAAGCCACGGGAGGGCGATGAGCAGCGGGGCCGCCGCCAGCACGTCTGCGAGCAGTCGAGGCAGACCGAGCTGAGCGAGGCGTGAAGGGAGCGAGAAGCCGGCACGGTGGTGGGCGACCGGCGCGAGCGCAGAGAGCCACGCCGACCCGAAGGCGAGAGAGGCGGCGGCGCCGATGGCGGCCACGGTGACCAGGAAGCCGACGGCGATGCGACGCGCGGTTTGCCCACGGGCCGCGGCCAGGGTCAGAGGCAGGAGCAGGAGCGGCACCCATTTCACGCCGGCGGCGACCGCCCAGCTGCCGCCCGCAAGCACGGGCCGATGTCGCGACGCGAGCACCAGCGCGCCGAGGACGAAGGCGACCATCCAGACGTCGTTGTGCCCGCCTCCGCCGAACTGCAGAGCGAGCAGCGGGTTCCAGCCGACGAACGCCGCGGCAAATGCAGGCATCGGTCCTCCGAGGGCCGCCAAGCCGACGACGGCGAGCATCCCGAAGGCAGCGAGCAACCGGTACGTGAAGGCCGAGGTCTCGGCGGACCGGCCGGTCGCCGTCGCGAGACCCGCCGAGGCGGTCGTGAAGACCGGGCCGTACACCGATCGCGTTCCCCGCCAGGCAGGCGCCATCTGTCGCTCACCCGGATCGGAGGCGTAGGTCGAGGGAGCCACGGCGTACGGGTTCGCGTCGTGGGCGGCGACCAGGCGGCCGTAGGTCCAGTACGCATAGACGTCACGTGAGAGGAGCAGGGGCCCGGCCAGCGGGATCAGTTGGATCGCGACGGCGACGCCGCACACCAGGGGCAGGCTCGGTCCGCGTCTGCGGATGACGACCAGCGCCAGGACGTAGAGGGCGAACGCGCCTCCCGCTGCGGCCAGGAAGACGACCCCGGGGAGATCGGTCAACTCCGGTCGGCCGGGGGAGAGCGGCGAGCCGTGCGCGGATGCGGCCACGACGGCAAGGACGAGCGACCCGCCGATCGCAAAGCCGAGCCCTGCCGTCGGCGCCAGGGGCCGAGAGCCGACCACGCTCACGCGGACTTCGAGGAACCGGAACGCACGCTGCCATCATTGCGAACACGGAACGGCTGCACGGCCGACGAGGGGACTAGCGTGGGTCGTCGTGAGCAAGCCTGGGCTCGTCTTGCTCGTCCTCTTACCGGCACTCGCAGGGGCGGCCCGGGCGCCGGCCCTGAATCCACCCGCGTTCCGCATCGACCGCGTCGTCGACGGAGACACGATTGCGCTCAGGAGCGGATCACGCGTGAGGCTCGTCCAGATCGACACGCCCGAGGTCTCGTTCGGCCGGGAGTGCTACGGCCGTGCAGCCTCGGCCGTTACCAAGCGGCTGCTTCCCGCGGGGACGCTCGTTCGCCTGCTCCCCGAGCCGGCGACCGACCGGGTCGATCGTTACGGGCGGCTTTTGCGTTACGTGATCCGCATCCGCGACGGGCTCGACGTCAACATCCGCCTTGTTGCCGTGGGCGCGGCCGCTCCGTACTTCTACCGCCACCGGCGCGGCCGCTTCGCGACGAAGCTCGAGCGCGTGGCGAAACGTGCCCGCGCGCGCAAGCTCGGGCTCTGGGGCCGCTGTCCGGGTACGCCGTACGACCCGTACCGCGGGGTGTCGACGGGCAGACCGCGCTGAAGCCGTCGCGACGCTAGCGGACCCAGAGCTGGTCGAGGCAGGCGCCGGTGGCACTGATGTTGGCGGACAGGTAGCAGTACGTGTAGTTACCGGTCCGCCGGGAGACGAAGTCCGTTGCGAGGGAGGTGCGGATGACAACCCAGGGTGCCTGGTCGGTGATCTCGTGGTCGATCTTGCTCCAGAGCCGCGAGGCGGTGGCCGGGTCGGTGGTCTGGAGCGCACGGGCGCGGGCGATCTCGGCGTCGATCCGCCTGTTGCAGAACTCGGCCGAGTTGTATGAGGCCCCACACGTGAACGCCGGCGTGAGGAAGTTGTTGGCCGACGGATAGTCCGCTATCTGGCCGCCAACGCCGGCCTGTCGGGTCGGGCTCCACGTGTCGCCTTGCGGCGGGACGGTCTCGAGTCGTGCTTTGTAGCCGAGCCTTCGGAGCACCGAGACGATATAGCCGCCGTTCCGCCGGCCGATCGGGATGGCCAGGAACCAGACGGTGACGGACTGCCCCTTCGTGCCGGATGCCGCCACGAGTCGCTGCGCCGTGGCCAAGTCGGGCCCGTCGTAGGTTCCGGCCAGGCTCGGGTGGAGCGTGTAGGGGCAGTAGCGCCGGTAGCCGTCGATGTTCGGCCCGGATCAAGACGCACGGGCTCTCGGACGTCTACGTCGTCGACAACAAGATCGCGCCGGGAGGAACGACCGGCTGGCACTCGCATCCGGGGCCGAGCATGATCTTCGTCGTGGCCGGAACGGTCACGAACTACATAGGCGACGATCCAACCTGCACCGGTGAGTCCTACAGCGCAGGGAGCGGCTTCACCGATCCGGGCGGGACCGACGTGCACATGCTCCGCAACGATGGCAGCGTCCCGGTGGAGACGATCGCGGTGCAGTTCCTGCCGACCGGTGCCGTTCGACGGACCGACATGCCGGATCCCGGCAACTGCCCCTCCTAGGCGCGGGCGGTCGGCTAACAGCCGAGAGGGCGGGGTGGCACCCCGTCCTCTCGGCGAGCGTAACCCGCGGCGTTTCGGCTAGCTGCCGGTCCTTGACGAACGCGACGCGCCGGTCCACTCTCAACGAGCGCGGTCATCTCTTGGAGAAGGGAGGCACGTTGCCAGCCTCGGCCGCCAAGAAGCCAAGAGGCTTCGACTCAGCGAGGATGGGCATGACCGGCGGGCTCGTCGTGGCGGCCGGTGCGCTTCTCGCGCTCGTGGTCGTCTCGAAGGACAGCCTGACCGGGGCCATCTGCATCAGCTCGTGCACCGATACGACCCGGGACGCCGACCTGCTCGGGGTCGGGCTCGAGGTTGCACTCGCCGTCGGCGTAGTGCTCTTGATCGGCTCGCTCCTTGCCCGCGACTTCCCGCGGGTCCTGATCGTTCTCGAATGCCTTGGCGTGATCGGGATCGCCGTCGCGCTAGCGCTCGTTGCTGCCGATTCGGCAGACGTTCACTTCTCCATCAACAACCGGACGACGAAGACGAGCGACGTGAGCTTCATGTACCTGCTCCTTCTCCCCGCGGGGGCGCTGTTCGTCGCCGGAGCCCTGCGCGCTCATCGCGACCGCGCTGTCCATGGTCGGAGGAGTGCAAGCCGTTCGCCCAGAAGAACGCTCTAACGCCCGTAGGTCGGCGTCACGCCGCGATCTTCTCCAGCAACGCGTCGATTCGCGCGAAGCCCGCCTTCGCGCCATCCTCGACGCCGTACTGCATGGTGGTGTCTCGCTGCTCGGCCGTCTCGAAGCTCATCGTCTGGGTCAGCTTCGTCTGCTCGCCGAGATCTTCGAACTCGAGCGTCTGCAGGTGATTCTGGAACGTCTGCACGAGGCGCGCGGGTGGCTCTACCTCACGGAACTCGCCCTCGACGACGCCGAAGGCAGTTCGGAACCGGTAGCTGCCGCCGGGACGGACGTCCATCTCCTCGACGACGGTGCCGTCGCCCCACCATTCGGGGATCAGCTCCGGATCCGTCCAGACGGAGTAGACGTGCGTGCGCGGTGCGTCGAAGACCCGCTCGACGCGGATCTCGAGCTCGTTCGGGGTGGTGACGGTGGTGCTCATCGTGCTCCTTTCGTGCGTTGGACAACCGCCGCGAAGCGGTCGAGCCGCTGCAGCCACGTACTGATGCCCTCGAAGGCATAGGGCACGAGTGCGCAGCTGCGGGCACGGCCGACCTTCTCCGTGGCGACGAGGTCCGCCTCCTCGAGCAGCCGGATGTGCTTCTTCATCCCGGTCAGCGACATGCCGAAGGGCTCGGCGAGCTCGCTGATCGTCGCGCTGCCCGCGCCGAGCCGTTCGAGCACGGCGCGCCGGGTCGGGTCGGCGAGGGCCGCGAACGCGCGGTCGACGGTCGGATACTGAACCATTGAGTTCAGTATTACAGACCTGTCCGGAGAGGGCAACAGGTTCCAAGTCCAGTCACGCGTTAGGAACGCGGTGTCGCGCTGGCGCTACGATCTAGTTTCAAGCCTCACGAGCAACGGTCTCTCGAGGATCCCGCTTCAAGCGGAGGGAGGGTTTCCATGAAGTTCCACCTCGGCCGGTGGCTACGGGCCTTGTTCGCCTGCGCAGTGGCTGCCCTGTTCCTCGTTGGTGTGGCGGGTGCAGACATCTCGCGGTCCTTCTCTGATCCGGTCGGGGATGCGGGTAAGGCGCTCGACATCAATCGGGTGGACATCCTCGAGAAATGGTTCGACGAGCGCTATCTCGAGTTCACCGTGACTCTCTCTGGCCCGAATTACTGCACGAGCGACGGCGACGGCTTGCAGATCGTCGTCGCACTCGATCTCGACCAGAACCCCGACACGGGAAGCGCGTTCTATGGGACGGAGGTCGAGCTCGCTCCCGACGCCATTGGCGAACCCAGCTTGCTACGCGCCAGCGGCTGGGGCTTCCGCGGCGCGCCGTTCCCGGAGGGCATCGGCTGGTCGTGTGGTCCCCACGAGATGGGCTACTTCGTCGACGGAACCGCTCTCGGTCTCGCGCCGAACGCGGGCTTCAACGTGGTGGTCGCGACCCTCGGTACGCACGCGGACACCGCACCGGACGTCCGTACCTACAACTACCAGCCGGTGCCGGGCACACAACCTCCCGCTCTCGGCCCGGATACCCGTGCCCCGCACGTGCTCGCGTTGCCCGCGAGCTCCGTCCACGGCAAGCTCGCAAGGATCGGCTACTGGGTGCTAGAGGGTCGCGGCACGACCGCCGACACAATCAGGATCTACCGCCGCAGCCGTCTCTTGAAGACGATTCGCAGGCCGCTTGGTAACTCGAACCCGTTCGTCCTCTCTCATGTCGCCTGGCGCGTACCACGCGGACTCCGCGGCCGGCTGCGCTACTCGGTCCGCTCCGTCGACGCAGCGCGGAACAAGAGCAAGCTGAGCTGGGCGTCGCTCGTCGTGCGTTGAGGCGGCGGCCGTGTAGGCCGCGTCGATCGCCCTCCTCTCTTCTAATGTTGGTGTCACCCAAACAGGAGACGGCGTTATGGCGCTAAGCGACGAAATCGACGAGATCTTCCGGCGCGAGGTGAAATCTCTGCCCGCTTACGAGAAGGCGCAGGCTGCGAGTGGCTCTGGGGTCGCACCGCCAGTGGACGAGATGAATCATCTGCTCATGGGCCTGGCTGTCGCGACGCAGCGCTCGTTTCACTTGCTTGCCCGGCGTATCGAGGATCTGGAGAGCGCATAACCCCGGAGCCGGCTCAGAGAAGGTAGGCTGCCTGGACTGGCCCTGTGGCCAGAACCCCGGCCGAAAGCCCGAAGGCAGCCAACGCGCGCTGTCGCGCGAGGCACATGAGCCTAGGCGAACAGAGTTCGGCGCGCAGGGCCAGCACTCTAGAGCCCAAACGACGAGGTGCTGGCGGCGCGCCGGGCACCAAGCAACTCCATGGAAGGACTGCGGTGAGCCAGATTTCCCTCGAGCGGATTCCGCTCGGACACTTTCTTCAGATGGGTTTCGAAGATCTGCGCGACCTCTCGGCGGACTTCGCGAACAGTCGCATCAAGCGCCGATCGCTCCTCGACGAGGTCGCACTCGGAAGCCTGATCCGAGTCATGGACCGTCACGGTTACAAGACGATCTCGCAGCTCGGACGAGACGCCGCCACGGTCTGGGCGACCCACATCGGTATCGGCTGATCTCCGGCGCGCGCCCTGCCGTCGCTGAGGGCCCGTTCCCGCAAACTCCGACAAGTCCCGGTGGGCAGCGAGGCGCAGCGCGTCGCTCGGCTGTACGTTGACTGGACCTGTTGGAAATATGCGGAACTCTGCGCCAACCGTGGATGAAGCGGCCCTAGGCCGATTGCGGCTTGCGATCGCCGTCGAGGATGGAGACGAAGAGGAGCAACAGCTACACGGGGTGCTGCGTATGCTCGGCGCAGAGGTCCCCGTAGCGAAGCAGATCGCCTTGTTCGGGACCGAACCGGGCCGGTCAAGGCGCAAGCCTTGATGACGGCCGTCTCTCGGAGCCTACGGCGAATTAGAAGCTAGGCAGGCGAGGTAAAATTCGGCAGACCGTAGATGTCGACCGAAGAGGACACAGCGCTGATCGCTAGCCAGCTGGCAGATCTCACCGCGACGGTCGAAGAGTTGGCGGAACAGCTGAAGGGGTTTCGCGAGCGCGCTGACGACGCGCAAGAGCGCGCAGACACCCAGCAAGAGCGCATTGACCTCGCGGCGCGCGAACTAACCGAAGTCAGTGACCGCCTTCAGGCTGCTGCGAACGCTCTCAGAGAAACAATCTGAGCCGCTCGCCGGCTGACGGCTCACCGCCAGTTAGCAGCTCCGTCGAGCGAATACCGCAACGAGCGGGATACGTAACGCTCGAGAGAGTCCGATGCCTGCGCTCGGTCGGCACCGCCTGTAGTGTGGTTGTTAGCAGCGAGAAGAACCGCTTGCAACGCCGCAGCTGACCAAGGCGTCGTTTCTTTCTTTTCCTTGTTGCGAGAGCCCTCTCCTGAAGACTTTCGCGCGTCCCTCGGGGGCCCCTCGAGGCGTACACCAGGAGAGCCGATCCGACGTTCTCCACCCTGCACCGCGAAAGTTGGGAGCGCAATGTTGCATGCCACCGTACGACGCTACGAGGGTGTCGACGCGAGTCGCACCGAGGAACTGAGCAAGAAGGTCAACGAGACCCTCCTGCCGCGCCTGAGCAAGCTGCCCGGTTTCAGCGGCTACTACCTGATCGAAGCAGGCAACGGCGTCATGACGTCCATCGGCCTGTTCGAGACCTCGGCTCAGGCCGACGAATCGACTCGTGTCGCCGAGGGATGGGTGCGTGAGGAGAAGCTGGAGACCGCGCTTCCCAATGCGCCGAAGATCACGAGCGGCGAGGTAATCGCGCACAAGAAGGACGGGGTCGCGATCGCGTAGTACCCCGCAGCTCGAGCGAAGAGAAGGCCCCCGTAGCCAGGGGCCTTCTCTTGTTCGAGGGCCCGAAAGCGCCCCTACGGTGATTCTTGTGATCGTGGATACGAATTAGTGGCTACACTGGTCTAGCGCGTAGACCTAGCGCGGAAGCGCCGAGGCTCCGAACTTCCTCTCCGACTCCACACCAGGCCTGAGTGCCGAGAGAGCCCATCCGGGCTTGCTCGCCTTGATCGAGAGAGGAGCAGCAATGAGCCCGACCGAAGGATCCCACGAGGTTCAGAACGTCGCTGAGCGCGCGCAAGAGGACTTGACCGACAAAGTCGGCGTTCGGCTGACTAAGCAAGAGAAGCAGAGCAACCTGAGCTGGAGCACCTGGAAGCGGCGGCTCGGAATGGGCGGGAGCACGCGGCCGGAGGCGTGAGCGGGAGCCGGCCGAAGTCGTCATGGCTCCAGGACAGCCGGTTTGCAGAGTTCCTTACGTTGATGTGTCGGTTGATGCGCGCCGATGCGTTGAGGCGGCCGAACGCCTCGATGCTTCGGCACCCTTGTGACGCTCCGCCAGACCCTACAATCGGCCGATGGCGATCGAGTTCGTCGCCCAAAGGCTTCAGATCGGTGATGTTGTTCTGACCGACCTCCCTGAGCAGGGCGAGGAGGTGGAGGCCACCGTCGTGCGAGGGATCGAGCGGACCGACAGAACCGTGCGCGCCACGTTGCGAGTGGAGGGACGCGAGGACTTCGTCAAGGAGTGGGCTCTCGGCGAGATGGTCACCGTCGTCCGCGGTCCGTGAGCACCACCGGGCTCACAAGAGCTCGACCAGGGCTTCGGCGACCAGCACACTCCCTAGGACGACGAGCGAGTAGATCGTGATCGCGCGTTGGTTCGACCGCAGCCCCTCCTGGGCGTCGCCAAGCCAGCCTGCCGCCCGCTGGCCCGCGACGAGATACATGGCGACCGGCACCCAGACCAGCACACCCGCCACGAGCACGTAGAGCACGGCCAGACCGATTTCCTCTCCCGTGCTCAGTCCGGCGACGGAGACCGTGGTCGCCGCGACAATGGCTATCGTCAACCGCTTCGGGCCGCCGATGCCGAGTAGCGCGCCGACCGGGAAGGCCGCCGCGGGCGTGAGCTGCTCGAGCCTGGCGAGCAGCGCTCGCGTACGCCCCGCACCTGCGCCTCTCTTGGGCGCGAACCCGCGGCGAACCCGCCAGGCCGCGGCGAGGAGCAGCAGTCCGAGGGCGAGCTCGAAGATCGCAGTGGCGTGCCGGTCGCCCTCGTTCAGCGAGGTGACCGCACCGAGCGAGAGCAGGATGAGCCAGACGAAACCCCCGCCGAACAGGAAGGCGGCCGCAAAGATGAACCCGTTCAGCCGCCCGCGCCGGCTTCTGAGGACGACCAGGGTCGAAGTGAGCGCGAGCGGGCTGGCGGCCGCGACAAGTGCGTAGAACAGGACTTGCAGCACGGTTTCCACTCCAGGAACACCTCGCGTCTATGCCCGAAACCGGCAGCCGGTATCACTTCTCACCTTGGTCGCCGCTAGGCCACGCAGCCTACTGGCGCCCCACTCACCGGCCGTGCCTGGATCGATGGGCCAGCGATGGCGCGCCGACGACATCCCTCACGGCTGCTGCCGTCATGAGGGCATAGGCTGCTCCTCCACGTCGAGCATCACGCCTGAGGGCGTCTCGCGCCGCGAACGACCGAGTGAACGTCGTGACATCGAGCTCGGTCTGCGTGTTCGCGAGCGAGTCCGCCTTCGCCGACTCGACCCTCAACCCGCCGGCGCGGCTGAACGCCTTCGCCTGCTCGCCGTTCCAGCGGCTCGCCTGGTAGCCGCTCCACGCAGTCGCGACTGTCGCCGCGGCAAGCAAGAGCGTCGCGACCAGCTCCAGCCGCCGACCCGGGTTCGTCGCCTCGGTCACCGGCCGGTCCTCACGCCGTTCACGTCGCAGGGAACCTCGACGGTGCCGTCGGTGGCTGCGAGCGCCCGGTTGATCAAGTCGAGCGAGCGCTCCATCGAAGTGGGCTGGAGGCCGCCGACGCCGCTATGGAACGGGTGGTTGAAGGAGGCGAGCAGTAGGAGCAGCACTGTCACCACCGCCACCACCCCTCCCATCAGCATCGATTGCGTCACCCGCCCCTCGCCCGGGTCGGCGAAGAACAGCATGTACGCGACGATGATGGACCCGATGAAGAACAGGACGAACCAGAGCGGCGTCGGGATCACGCCCACTGCCCCGTGGGTACGGTCCAGCCGCGCCTCCTCCCGCTGCGAGGTCTGGCCGAGCCACTGGTCGTAGGCCGACTGCTCGGTCGCGGTCTTGGGATCGACCTTCTCCGCAGTCTTGAACATCGCGACGCCCCACGGGTTGATCCTGTTCCCGATTGTCTCGGCCCGCATCCGCGGCCACTCGTCGTGAACAACGAAGCGCCCGTAGCAAATGAGCTGGCCCGTCAGCGCCCCGGCGGCGGGTGCTGGGAAGAGTTGCGCGGTCTCGACCTGCTGCACGACCATCAATGCCTCCGTCTCGGCTCCCGAGCGCGACTGGTCGTAGCTCGTGAAGGCCAGGAAGATGATGAACCCGAGAAACACCGAGAAACCGGTCGCAATCACGCCGAACACGCCCGAGGCCCGGTCGCCGTCGGTGAAGTAGCTTCCCTCCGGTGCACGGCGGCGCACGAGCAACATCAAGGCGATCGCGATTCCGCCGTTCGGGTCCGAATCCGACCTGGACGCTGCAACCTGCGACCTCCTCCGGTGGCGATCGACGAAGAAGACCGCGCAGAGGGCGGCAGAGGTGATGAGCGAGGAGATGACGATCGACGCCAGCGGATAACCGGAGAGGGTCGTCGCGACTTTGTATGCCAGCGCGCACGTATAGACCGACCAGAGGGTCCCCCGACGATCGACCAGAGCAGGAAGCGACGGTAGGGGATATCGGAGAGGCCCATCGTCGCATTGACCGCGAATCGCATGCCGGGGACGAAGCGTCCGGCGACGAGCAGAAGGCCCGTGGAGCGATGGAGCGCATCCCAGGCGACACTGACCTTGGGGTTCTCGAGCGCCCTGTCGAGCTGGCTTTGCACTCTGTGCGCGTTTCTGCGGGCGATCCAGAAGAGCGAGGAGTCTCCAACGATCGCGCCGAGCGCCCCTGCCAGCATGACGAGTCCGAGCTGGAGCTCGCCCTGCGCTGCCATCGTCGAGGCGGCGCTCAGGGTCGTCTCGCCCGGGAAGATCGGAATGACCGCGTCGAACCACACCAAGAGGAAGGTCAGCAGGTAGGCGACCTCTGGCGGAACCTCCTCCAGCAATGCGGCAATGTCCACGTCCAGCAGCTGAATGAGAACGATCACGACGAGGAGGCAGGCAAACCCTCCGACGAGCAGGAGGACGAGGTGTCGTCTCCAGAAAGGCTCGTCCTTGTCTCGAGCAACGGAGACGTTCAAGGCTGCGTCGCCTCGATCTCGGCTGGATCGACCACCCGATCGCGCCTGGACCCGGCTACCAGGATGTACAGGCTCAGCGCCAGCACCCAGGCCGGGAACGCGAGCTCGATCCAGGGGAAGAAGCCGACGGCGACGAGGAGAACGAACGCGATCGCGTAGCCAGAGGCGGCGAGCCATCGCGGCGCGAGCGTCAGGCGTCGCAGGATCGTCGACGTGGCGATCATGAACACGGCGGCCATCCGGATCGCGTAGACCACCATCAGCTCGTGGGTGGCGCGGCGCCCGAACTCCCAGGCGCCGGAGGACACGAGGCTGTCGGCGTTGTCTCCGGCGCTCGCGACCAGGCCCGCCGCGAGGGCCGCAGTGACGAAGAGCATGCCCACGAACAGCAAGCCGCTGCCGAGGAAGACCGTCGCGAAGAACCGATCCTCGGATTCGCCGACCCGGTCGCGCAGCACCCCGACGAACCAGAGGAACGCGATTCCCGCGAACGGCACGAGAGCGAGCGCGAACAGGACCGCGTCGCGTCGCGAGCTGTCCGACAGCCAGTCCCCTGCGTCGCTCGGATCGGAGGGGACGGCCGTGCGGACGAGCACGAGCGCGACCGTGAAGATGACCGAGAAGACGATGCCCGCAACGGCTGCCGACCCGGGTGTTCTCAGTGTCCGGCCCATACTCGTCTCGCCCATCGGCGTGAGAGCTGCGGACCCGCTTTCCACTTCGGTCACCTCCTTATCCACTCACACGTCTTTACTCGACTCCTTCCTCCAGCCGCTTGGAGAAGAACTCCAGTGCCTTCTTCGTCTTGGTCGCCTGCTCGCCCGTGAGGTCGATCCCGTGCTGGGTCAGGAACGTTCTCGTCTCGATGCCGATCTGGAACGCCTCGGAGGGCTCGCACTTGGTCGAGAGCTCGAGGAGCTGCGAGTTGTCCGGGTACATCCACAGCTCCGCAACCATCCGGCGGCCGTACTCCTCGGGCGCGAACTTCACCTTGAGCACGGGGACCGGGCCCAGGATCGAGAGGTCGTCGAGCTCGATCCCCTCGGGAGCATGCGCCGTATAGAAGGCCCGCTGCTCCTTGGAGAAGAGCTTGTGGAGCGGCAGCGCCCCCATCATCGCGTCCTTGACCCTCGGCGAGCCCATCCTGTGCTTCATCGAGCCCGAGCAGACGAACCCGCCCGGCATCGCATCGACCTCGACACCGAAGTTCGGCGACTTGCGCACCTTCTTGGGCAACTCGTCCGGAACCACCGGTCGCAGCTTCACGACGGAGTCGTCCCCGCGCCGCTGCACCCGACGGGCACGAACGACGACACCGCTCTTGTTGAGTGCCAGGTCAGGCGTGTCGAGGAAGAAGACCTGCCGGATCTCGCCGTCGAGGGGATCCACCCCGAGCGCCGTACCCGCCCGGCTCCGGTCGGACAGCGGCACGCTCAGCTTCAGCTCCACGCTGTCCGCACGCTTGATCAGCGCCGACAGCTCCTCCAGTTCCTGATCCGGTAACGACGTCACCGTCTGCGTAGCCATCTCTCCTCCTTCTCATCGTGAGGGGCGATGGGGATCTCTTTCCCACCGCCCCTCACACGTCCTCAGTCCTCGGCGTTGCCCGGGTGGAGGTTCTCGGCATCACGCTCGGGGAGCGCCATCTGGTCGGGATCGAGCTCGTACGTCCACGGCAGGCCGGACATCGTCCAGCCGTTCTTCCTGCGCATGCCGTCGAAGACGCTGTCGGGATCGGTGACCCGACTGCCCTCCATCCCGTCGAGGACGTTGTAGGCGTTCGTGAAGCCCGCGGCTGCCAGCATGTTGACCGCCATCGCCCCGCGGCCACCGGCGCGGCACGTCACGAGGAGCGTGTCGTCCGGAGAGAACCGCTCATTGACGAGCTCGACGAAGTCAGGGTTCACCGACCACGGAAAGGCCTTCTTCTCGTCGTCCCAGGCATATGCCAGGAAGGCGAGCGGGATGTTCACCGCCATCGGGGCGTGGCCGGTGAAGACCCACTCCTCGGGTGTGCGGACGTCGAGGATCTTCACGCCCTCGGGATCCTCCTGCCACATGTCGTACGCCTCCTTGGCGGTGACGTAGAGGCCCAGGCCCGTCTGCCGCTCCTTCACGATCGGGCGTCCGTTGTGTGTCGGTGTGGTCGTCGACTCTGTCGCTGTGGTCATGGTCAGCTC
>CAVVBZ010000004.1:0-61925 GCA_963746635.1 uncultured Actinomycetes bacterium
GGCGGTTTGCCGTCTATCAGCGCGCAGGAGGATTCGTCACGCCGCTCCTGACCGCGATCCTCGCCTTCTTCATCGGTGGCCTGGTCATCCTCGTCACGACGCATACGAACCCCCTGTCGACGTACCAGGCGATCTTCAACGGCACCGGCCTGAACTGGTTCTTCCACGTGGGCTCCCACTCGGTCGGCGTGCCGTTCAGCGATTCGCGGGTCTGGTTCCCCTGGGACACGGGGTCGTTCCCGGGCTCAAGCTCCAGCAGACGTTCGTCAGAGTCACCCCGCTGATCCTGACCGGGCTCGCGGTCGCGTTCGCCTTCCGTTGCGGGCTCTTCAACATCGGGGGCAACGGTCAGTACACGTCGGGCGCTGGTGGGCGTCCAGTTCGGCGTCTGGTTCGCACGGCGCCTGCCCGGTGTACTCCTGTGGCGATCGTGTCGTGATCGCGACGCTCGCCGGCGCCGTCTGGGCAGGGATCGCAGGGTTGCTGAAGGCGACCGTCGGCGCCCACGAGGTGATCACGACGATCATGCTCAACTGGGTCGCCTACTGGCTCGGCAGCTACCTCTTCGAGCAGGGCGGTCCGCTGCAGGGCGCACAGAACAAGCCTCTCGACATCCCGATTACGGGACGTCGCCGCCAGCGCGAAACTGCCGGTCTTCTGGGGCAACCCGGTCTTGCAGGGACTCCACATCGGCTTCTTCATCGCGATCGGCGCGCTCGTCGTCTTCTGGCTGATCCTCAACCGGACGACCCTCGGCTACGAGGTGCGCGCGGTCGGCTACAACCCGGACGCGGCCGCTTACGGCGGCATCCGAGTATGCACCGAACTACATTCCGCGCGATGGCGATCTCCGGCGCCTTCGCCGGGCTCGCGGGTGGCATCGACATGGTCGGCTACCTGTTCCGCTTCGGCACTTCCGACGTACAGGCTTCCTCGATCGGCTTCCTCGGGATCGCCGTCGCCCTCCTCGGCCGAAGCACGGCGGTCGGCGTCGTCATCGCCGCGTTGCTCTTCGGCGCGCTCCTGTTCGGGACGACGCACGGCCTGCAGTCCAACGTGATCGACCCCAGCCTGTGCGGGCCACCTGACCGAGATCATCCAGGGGCTTGTCGTGCTCTTCGTCGGCGCCGACGTCCTGATCCTCGCTGTCTGGAATGCGCGGCGGAAGCTGCGCCGGGAGCGCCGTCCACCGGTCGAAGCGGCGGAGGCGACGAGACGTGAGCACCTACGCAGGCGGTGTCGACCGGGTCTTCGTCCCGGCTGCTGGACGCGAGGGCGCTCGGAATCATCGGGATCGTTCTCGGCGTCCTCGCCTTCACATTGACGATTCCGCCCTGTCGAGGCGTTCGCTCGATCGACGGGGCCGATCGTCGCCGGGATGCTCGCGGTGCTCTTCGGGGTCGGGCCTTGGCGAGCCGCGGCGGCGGACGGGTCAGCGGGGGAGCGATCGCCTCGGGGGTGATAGGCCTCGGCCTCGCCGATCCCTCGACGCAGGCTCGAGCTCGGGCAACCTCGACCGCGTCTTCATCTGGTCGACCCTGATCGCCTCGACGCTCGCGCTGGTCGACGCCGCTCACGTTCGCGGCACTCGGCGGAATCTTTTCCGAGCGCAGCGGGAGTCGTGAACATCGGCCTCGAGGGAATGATGCTGATGGGAGCCTTCTGCGGCGCGATCTGGGGCGCCGACAAAACGGGCTCTGGGTAGGCGGCCTCCGATCGCAGGGCGGCTCGGCGGTGCTACTCGCGCTTCGTGCTGGCGCGTTCTTCGCGATCCACCTCCGCGCCGACCAGATCGTGGTCGGCATGGCGATGAACTTCCTGGCACTCGGGATCACCGGCTATCTTCTTCGTCGACGCTCTACCACGGCAGGGAACGTCCCGATCGGCATCTCGCAGGTCCCCGACGTGAACCTGACCAACGACTCGCACATCCCGCTGATCGGTTCCTTCTCGCGATTCGTTCGGCACTTGAACCTGATGATCTGGCTCGGCATCCTGTTCGTCTGCTCTGACCCGATCGTGCTGTTCAAGACACCGATCGGGCTGCGCATCCGGTGCGTGCGGCGAGCACCCTCGCGCGGCGGACACGGTCGGCATCGATGTCTACGCGTCCGTTACGTGTCGGTCGCGCTCTCGGGCATGCTCGCTTCGCTCGGCGGCGTCTACATCACGGTCGCCTACGTGAACGGCTACAACGAGAACATCACAGCGGGGCGCGGCTTCATCGCGCTCGCCGCGGTCATCTTCGGCAACTGGCGACCGTTCGGCGCCTTCGGCGGCGTGCCTCTTGTTCGGGTTCTCGACCGCGCTCGCCTATCGCCTCGACCTCGACTCCGCAAACGCGGCCACGCTCTTCAAGGCGCTGCCGTACGTGCTCACGCTGATCGCGGTCGCCGGCGTTATCGGCCGCACCGTTCCGCCTGCCGCCGATGGTCGGCCTTACAAGAAGCAGTAGCCCGGCGCGGAACGACGCGGCGCGGGCGTCCGTCGTGCTCGCGCTGCTCGGGCTCGCGCTTCCGGTTGTCGCGTTCGCGGCGGCGCGCCAGCTCGAGCAGGTGACGCTGCTGCAGGCGACCGCAGTCGCGTGCGCGTCGGTCGTGCTCGGTCTCGTCGCAATCGTCCTGTCCAGGCGGGCGCGGCGCAATATCGAACGTTCGATCGGTCGCCTCGGCGGCGAGGAAGCGGCCCGCGTGGGGCGGTTGGGCGGCTTCCTGGCGCTGTGCATCGGCCTGACCGCCGCGCTCGCTCTTGGCTTCTACGAGGTGCTGAACGTCTTCGGCTAGAGCCGAAGGTCACTACAATCGCTGTCCTCCCGTGTTCGAGATCGGCAACAGCCTCCGAGAAGCGCGCTACCGCCAGCAGCTCGAGCTCTCCGAGATCGAGCAGGCGACCAAGATCAGGGCCCGCTACCTGCAGGCCCTCGAAGAGGAGAGCTTCGACGCGCTCCCGGCGCAGGCGTACGTCAAGGGCTTCCTGCACAACTACGCCGAGTACCTCGGCCTCGACGGACAGCTTTACGTCGACGAGTACAACTCGCGCTACGCGGTTGGCGAGGACGAGCCGCGTGAGCCCGTCGTCGCGCGGCGTACCTCGCGCGTGGGCGCCCGCCATCGGCGTGTGGAGCGGCGAGGCGTGCTGCTCGCGCTCGTGGGGATCGGCATCCTGTTCGCGCTCGTGATCGCGGCCTGGAAGTTCAGCGGCAACGACAGCAATCCGATCCCGAACCTCGGCACGATCCCGGCCAAGCCGACCAAGCCGGTCGTGCCCGCCCGCACACAGAAGAGCACGGTCACCCGTGCTGCGCGGTTCCGGTTCTTCGTGGTCGCGGTCGGCGGAAGCTGCTGGATGGACGTGCGCAACTATGGGTCGAGCGGCCGGACGCTCTTCACGGGCACCGTCGACCCGGGACAGAGCCATCGCTTCATCGCGCGACGGCTCTGGATCAGCCTCGGCAACTCGGGACACCTGAAGGCGAGCCTGAACGGCCGGCCCGTTGCGATCCCGGGCAGCGGCGGCTCGGTCGTCGTGCTCGTGACGCGGCAGGGCGTCTCGGTCGCACCACCGACCGCTTGAGCCGCCCGCGCGGGGTCGTCGTCGTGACGGGCAGCGAGCTCGTCCGCGGCGAACGGACTGACCGGAACGGGCCGTTCCTCGCCGGGGAGCTGCTGCGACTGGGCATCGAGCCGGCGCGGATCGCGATCGTCGGCGACGATGCGGAGGAGCTCGAGGCGGCGTTGCGGGAGGGCCTCGAAGCCGACCTGTGCGTGGTCTCCGGGGGGCTCGGCCCGACCCATGACGACCGCACCGTCGAGCTGCTGGCGAAGGCCGCCGGCCGCAAGCTCTTCGTCGACGCGGAGCTCGAGGCGCAGATCGAGGCGGTCTCGCGTGCGTTCGCAGAACGCCTGCGCCGCCCCTACACGGACTTCGCCGACGGCGTTCGCAAGCAGGCGACGCTGCCCGAGGGGGCTGTCGTGATCGGCGTCGCGGGCACTGCGCCCGGGCTCGTGCTCCAGACCGAGAGGGCCGTAGCTGTCCTGCTTCCCGGCCCCCCGCCCGAGCTGCAGCGGCTCTGGCCCGACGCGGTGGAGTCTGCTCCGGTCCAGACGGTCCTCGAGCGTGCGCGTGTTCCCGAGCGGAGCGTGCTTCGCTTCTACGGCGTCAGCGAATCGACGGTCGCCCGAGCTCTGGCCGACGCCGGAGGGGAGAGCGAGGGGCTTCGAGCGACCATCTGCGCCCGCGACTTCGAGATCCATGTCGACCTTCTCGCCGAGGAGGAGGGGCGCGAAGGGGCGGCGGCGCTGACGTCGGAGCTGCGTGAACGCCTCGGGCAGCAACTGTTCGCCGAGGACGAACGGCCGGTCGAGGAGCTGGTGCTCGCGGCGTGCCGGGTGCGAGGGCTCTCACTTGCCGCAGCCGAGTCGTGTACCGGGGGTCTCGTTGCGTCGCGGCTCACCTCCGTTGCAGGCTCGAGCGATGTCTTCCGCGGTGGGATCGTCGCCTACGCGAACGAGGTCAAGAGCGCCGAGTTGGGCGTGCCGGAGGCGTTGCTGGCTCGGCATGGAGCGGTCTCGGCCGAGGTTGCGGCAGCCATGGCCGAAGGAATACGGACCCAGCTCGAGACCGATGTGGGGGTGGCGGTCACCGGGGTGGCAGGCCCGGGCGGCGGCACGGCGGAGAAGCCGGTCGGTCTCGTCTACCTGCATGCGGAAGGCCCGGACGGAGGGCGTGGGGTGGAGCTGAGCCTGCCGGGCGGCCGCAACGCCGTGCGCGGCCGGGCGACGGCTGCGGCGCTCCACTTCGTGCTTCGGCTGTTGGCACAGAATCGTTACGAAGACGGGTGAGCCCCGCTGCTAGCGTCGAGGGCGGTGAGCGAATCCGTCTGTTCTGCGCGTTGCGCCTGCCCGCCGAGACGAGCGAAGCTTTCGTCGCGTGGCAGGGCGAGGCCCTCGCGGGCGTGCGTGACGCAAGAGCGCTCTCGGCCGCGCACCTGCACGTCACGCTCGCCTTCCTTGGCCACCGACCGGTCGGGGATGTCGAGAGAGTCGTCGCTGCCCTGCGCGAGTCAGCTGCGGTCGCGAAGATCCCACGGCTCTCAGTGGACCGCTACCGCGAGACGCGATCGGTGGGCATGCTGGCGCTCCGCGACGAGGAAGGCCGGGCGCAGGCGCTCGCGGGTGACCTCCACGCCCGGCTCGAGGCGCTCGGCGTGTACGAGCCAGAGCGGCGGAAATGGCTCCCGCACGTGACCGTCCTGCGTTTCCGCACACGCCCCCGGATCGAGCCGCCACTACCCGAGCTGGGGCCGTTCAGTCCGTCCGATGCCGCTCTCTATCATTCGGTGCTGCGGTCCGGCGGAGCGCAGTACGAAGTCATTGAATCGGTCGCCCTAGGAGGTTGATGACGTTGGACCGCGAGGAGGCTCTCGACACCGCCCTCGGCCAGATCGAGCGGCAGTTCGGCAAGGGGTCGGTGATGCGCATGAGCGACCAGGCCCAGGTCGCGATCGGGGCGGTCTCGACCGGCTCGCTCTCGCTCGATCTCGCACTCGGGATCGGCGGGGTCCCGCGCGGCCGCATCGTCGAGATCTTCGGCCCGGAGTCCTCGGGCAAGACGACGCTCGTCTACCACGTGATCGCCGAGGCGCAGCGCCGCGGGGGAATCTGCGCGTTCATCGACGCCGAGCACTCGATGGACCCGGCCTACGCGAAGAGGATCGGCGTGGACATCGACAACCTGCTCGTCTCGCAGCCGGACACCGGCGAGCAGGCGCTCGAGATCGCGGAGCTGCTGGTGCGCTCGGGCGCCCTCGACATCGTCGCGATCGACTCGGTCGCGGCGCTGACCCCGAAGGCCGAGATCGAAGGCGAGATGGGCGACTCGCACGTCGGCCTCCAGGCGCGCCTGATGAGCCAGGCGCTGCGCAAGCTTGCCGGCACGCTCAACCGCACCGACACGATCTGCATCTTCGTGAACCAGCTGCGCGAGAAGATCGGCGTCATGTTCGGCAACCCCGAGACGACGCCCGGCGGACGGGCGCTGAAGTTCTACTCGTCGGTGCGGCTCGACATCAGGCGGATCGAGACGCTCAAGGACGGTGTCGAGGCGTTCGGCAACCGCGTCCGCGTCAAGGTGGTCAAGAACAAGGTCGCGCCGCCGTTCAAGCAGGCCGAGTTCGACATCATCTACGGCACCGGCATCTCCTGGGAGGGCACGGTGCTGGACGCGGCGCTCGAGCGGAAGATCGTGCAGAAGTCGGGCTCTCACTTCAGCTTCGAGGACGAACGGCTCGGCCAGGGACGCCAGAACGCGACGGCGTTCCTGCGCGAGCACCCGGACGTCGCGGAGCAGGTCCTCGTGCGGATCCAGGCACTCGCCGGACCGGAGCAGGTCGTCTCGGCGCGCCTCCTGCCCAGGCTCGAGTCGGAGGCGGAGACCCCCGAAACGGCGCAGGCGGCGGAGGACGACGAGATCGAAGTCCCCGCAGAGGTCGGCTCAAAGGCCTAGTGGAAGACGAGCGCTCGCAGGCTCTCGCGGTGGCGACGCGGGCGCTCGCGAAGCGCGACTACTCCCTGCGCGGCCTCCGCGAGCGCCTGGAGCGCGCCGGCGTCGAGCCGGCCGACGCGGACGAGGCGCTTGCAGCCCTGGAGCACGCTGGACTCGTCAGCGACGCGCGCTTCGCCGAACGGCGTGCCCAGGCGCTTGCCGAACGCGGAAAGGGCAATGCTGCGATTCGATTCGATCTCGAGCGCCAGGGCGTCGACGCCGAGCTCGCCGAAGCCGTGGTCGCCGCACTCGAGCCCGAGCGAGAGCGCGCCGCGCGGATCGTCTCGCGACACGGCGCCGGGCCGAAGACGGCACGCCTCCTCGCCGGCCGCGGCTTCGATGCGGAGCTCGCCGAGCGCGCGGCCCACGGCATCGTTGCGCCCGGGTCGTGACCGGCGCTAGGATAGAAATCGCTTCATTCGACATTTAGCCTGCATCTCACGAGTTTCCGAATCGGATCCTGTAACTCCAGCGAAGGACCTGTGCAATGAGCGCGAAGGAGGCGAAGGCAGAGCGGCGGTGAGCTGACCGCCCGCGAGGCTCACGCGCGCCTCGCGACTCCCGATTCGAGCACGTCCGTTGCAGCGGTGCCGGATGAGCGCCGCGCTCAGGCGCGGACAACCGGTCCCAGCCGGGCCAACCCCGGCGCGAGGTGAGGGAGCGTGCATGTTCGTCGTCATCGGGATTGCGATCGGTCTGGCCCTCGGAGTCAGCCTTGCCTTTCTCTCGCTCTACGCCCTGACCGGCTCACGGCTTGCGGCTGCGCGTCGCACACGCCAGCTGCTTCTCACCGAGGCGAAGACCGATGCCGACGCGCTGCGGCGCGAGACACAGATCGAGGCGCGCGAGGAGGCCGTCCGCCTGCGCGCGACGATCGAGGAAGAGGTCGCGTCCCGCCGATCGGAGACGATCAAGATCGAGGAGCGGCTGCTCGCCAAGGAGGACGAGATCGACCGCAAGATGACGGAGATGGGGCGGCGCGAGCAGGGGATCGCGGACCGGGAGCTGCACACGAAAGAGCTCCAGGAGCAGCTGAAGGAGGCGCGCGAGGGTGAGCTCGCCGAGCTCGAGCGGATCTCCGGGATGACCGTCAACGAGGCGAAGGCCCATCTCCTCGAGCGCTCCGAGGAGCTGGTCCGGCACGAGCTCGCGCGCCACGTTCGGCAGGCGGAGGAGGAGGCGAGGAGCGAGGCGAAGCGGCGGGCGAGGAACCTCGTCGCGGACGCGCTCCAGCGGGTGGCCGCAAGTCATGCCTCCGAGACCACTGTGTCGCTGATCGAGCTTCCGTCCGACGACATGAAGGGCCGCATCATCGGCCGAGAGGGACGCAACATCCGCGCGCTCGAGCATCTGACAGGCGTGGACGTGATCATCGATGACACCCCGCAGGCCGTCGTCCTCTCGTCGTTCGACGGCATCCGGCGCGAGGTGGCGAAGTTGACGCTGACCAAGCTGATCGAGGACGGCCGCATCCACCCGGCACGAATCGAGGAGATGTACTACCAGTCGAAGGCCGAGATCGACGACCTCATGAAGCAGTCCGGCGAGCAGGCGGTCTTCGAGGCCAACTGCGGCGAGTTCCACGAGGAGCTGGTGAAGATCCTCGGGCGTTTGCGCTTCCGCACGAGCTACGGCCAGAACGTCCTACGGCACACGCTCGAGGTCGTGCACCTCACCGGGATCATGGCCGCCGAGCTGGGGGCGAGCGTCAAGACCGCCAAGCGCGCCGCGCTCCTGCACGACCTGGGCAAGGCGCTGACCCATGAAGCAGAGGGCTCCCACGCGATCCTGTCGGCGCAGTACGCGCGTCGCTACGGCGAGTCGCCGGCGGTCGTCCACGCGATCGAGGCCCATCACTACGAGGTCGAGCCGCAGACGGTCGAGGCCGTGCTCCTGATCGCAGCCGACGCGATCTCGGCGTCACGGCCGGGCGCGCGCGGCGAGAACCTCGAGCAGTACATCAACCGGCTCGAGGCGCTCGAGGAGGTCGCGGCGCGGCACGAAGGCGTCGAGAAGGTCTACGCGCTCCAGGCCGGCCGCGAGATCCGCGTGATCGTGAAACCCACGGACGTCGACGACGACGGCGCCGTTCTGCTCGCGCACGAGATCGCGCGGGAGATCGAGGACCAGCTCGAGTACCCGGGCCAGATCAAGGTGACGGTGATCCGGGAGTCCCGGGCGGTCGAGTACGCGAAGTGACCTCCGGGTCGGGCGAGACCCCGATCCTGTACGGCGAGCTGGCCGGCTGGTTCCATCTCCTCACGTCGCCGGAGGACTACGCGGACGAGGCCGAGCTGTACCGCGGCCTGCTCGTCGACACGTGTGACGGCCCGGTCCGGACGGTGCTCGAGCTCGGGAGCGGAGGCGGGAACAACGCCTCGCACCTGAAGGCGCACTTCGAGTTGACGCTGGTCGACCGCTCGCCGCAGATGCTCGAGCTGAGCCAGTCGCTCAACCCGGAGTGCCGCCACGTAGAAGGCGACATGCGCACCGTCCGTCTCGGGGAGGCCTTCGACGCCGTCTTCGTGCACGACGCGATCGCGTACATCACGACCGAGACCGACCTGGCCGCCACGGTCGCGACTGCGCGAGAGCACTGTCGCCCCGGAGGAGCGGCGCTGTTCGTCCCGGATTGTGTCGCGGAGCGGTTTGAGCCGAGCACCAAGGCCGGGGGTCACGACGGTGAAGACCGAGCGCTGCGGTACGTCGAGTGGACCTGGGATCCCGATCCTGGCGACACGACGTACCTCGCCGATTTCGCCTATCTCCTCCGCGACGGGAGCGGCTCGGTGAGGTGCCTGCACGACAGGCACGTCTGCGGCCTCTTCCCGCGCGCGACATGGCTGGAGCTGATCGAGGGGGGCGGCTTTCAGGTGAGCACGCACGTCGCGCCGGACGACCCCGAGTTGCCGATCGAGGTCTTCGTCGGCCGCGGCTAGAGTTCGGCCGATGCGCCGCTACCACGTCACGACCTTCGGCTGTCAGATGAACGCGCACGACTCGGAGCGGATCAAGGGCATGCTCGAGGAGCTCGGCCTCGGAGAGGCGACAGCGCAGGAGGAGGCGGACGTGCTCGTCTTCAACACCTGCACCATCCGGGAGAAGCCCGATCAGCGCTTCGCGGCTCACCTCGCCCAGGCGAGGGCGCTGAAGGAGCGCGAGCCCGAGAAGGTGATCGCGGTGGGCGGCTGCTACGCGGAAGCCCAGCAGGAGCGGTTGTTCACGCTCTACCCGTACGTGGACGTGGCCTTCGGCCCGGGCTCGATCCCGCATCTGGGCGAGTGGCTCGGCGCGGGTGGGCTCGGCGTCGCACGAGGGGCATTCGGGCTCGACGCGCGGAGCTTCGCGGGGCGGCTGCCGAAACGGCGCGAGCGGGCGTTTCAGGCCTGGGTGCAGATCTCGATGGGCTGCAACTCGAAGTGCGCGTACTGCATCGTCCCGGCCGTGCGCGGGCGCGAGGTGTCCCGGCCGCAGGGCGAGATCGTCGCCGAGATCGAGGGCCTTGCGCGCGAGGGCGTGCGCGAGATCACGCTGCTCGGCCAGAACGTGAACTCCTACGGCCGCGACCTGCCGCCCGAGGCGCGAGCCGGCTTCGCGGCGCTGTTGCGCGCCTCTGACGAGATCGCAGGCATCGAGCGGATCCGCTTCACGAGCCCGCATCCGAAGGACTTCCGGCCGCCGGTGATCGAGGCGATGGCAGCGTGCCGCGCGGTCTGCGAGCACGCGCATCTCCCGCTCCAGTCCGGCTCGACCCGGATCCTGAAGGCGATGCGCCGCACGTACTCGCGCGAGCGCTACCTCCGCCTGGTGGAGGAGCTGCGGGCGGCCATCCCGGACCTCGCGCTCACGACCGACCTGATCGTCGGTTTTCCCGGCGAGACCGAGAGCGACTTCGCGGAGACGCTCAGCGCGGTCGAGGAGGTCGGCTACGACGGCGCGTTCACCTTCGTCTATTCGCCGCGGCAGGGGACGGAGGCGGCGGCGATGCCCGGCCAGATCCCCGAGGACGTCAAGCGCGAACGGATCGAGCGGCTGATCGAGGCGGTCCAGGTCGTCGCTGAACGGCGCAACCGTGAGCGCGTCGGCCGGGTCGAGGAGGTGCTCGTCGAGGGTCCGAGCCGGACCGATCCGGCGATGCTTCGCGGCCGGACGCGGCGCAACACCACCGCCGTCTTCTCCGGAAGCGCCGAGCCGGGGGAACTGGTCGGCGTCCGCGTCGACGGCGCTACCTCCACGACCCTTCGTGGCGCACAGCTCGCCGTAGCCGCCGCCTAACGTGGCATTGCACGAACGCGAGCTCGCCTGGGAAGGCTGCATCAACGTTCGCGACCTCGGCGGCCATCCCACGCGCGACGGCGGGGAGACGAGGTACGGCGCGATTGTCCGGGCAGACAGCGTCCGACTTCTGAGCGAGGCCGGCTGGGCGGCGCTCGTCGACTACGGCATCCGGACCGTCCTCGACCTGCGCGGGCACCACGAGCGAGAGGAGGACCCGCCCGCCGAGGTTCCCGTGGACGTCCTCCACATCCCGTTCATGGAGGCGACGGAGGCCGAGTGGGAGGAGATCGGGGCCGAGATCGAGGAGGCAGCGGCTGCGGCGCCCGACGTCGAGACCTCGACGCGGGACGTCTACCTGATCTTCCTCGAGCGCTTCAGGGCCAACGTCGCCGCGGCGATCAGGGCCGTCGCGCGCGCGCGCGAGGGCGGCATCGTCGTGCACTGCGTCGGCGGCAAGGATCGAACAGGCCTCCTCTCGGCCTTCCTACTCGATCTCGCCGGAGTCGCGCCGGAGGACATCGCGGCCGACTACGCGCTGAGCGAGGAACGATTGCGCCCGCGGCACGAGGCCTGGTTCGCCGCCGCCCAGACGGAGGAAGAGCTGGAGCGCCTGCGCCGGATCGCCCAGACGCCCGCGGAGTCTATGGTCGGCGTGTTCGCCGAGCTCGACCGAAGCTATGGCAGTGTCGAGGGATACCTCCGCTCGGCAGGGGTGAGCGACGAAGAGCTCGCGCTGGCCGCCGGTCGTCTCCGTGCCTGAACCGCCACCGACGGTCATCGCGATCTTCGGCCCGACCGCGTCGGGAAAGAGCGCGGTCGCGGAGGGGATCGCCGGCCGAATCGACGCAGAGCTCGTCTCGGCCGACTCCATGCAGGTCTACCGCGGCCTGCCCATCCTGACCAACCAGTCCGCGTTCCCGACGCGCCTGGTCGGGATCTGGGAGCTCGAGCACGAGGCCTCCGTCGGCGAGTACCAGGAGCTGGCGCACGCAGCGATCGACGAGATCCTCGACGCCGGTCACACGCCCGTCGTCGTGGGCGGGACCGGCCTGTATCTCCGTGCTGCTCTCGCCGACCTCGACCTCCCGCCGGCGCCTACTCCCGGGACGCGGGAGCGCCTCGAGCAGCTCTACGACAGCATCGGCGCCGAGCGGGCCCACGAGCTGCTCGCCGAGCGCGACCCGGGGGCAGCCGCGGCGGTGCATCCGAACGACCGCCGCCGCGTCGTACGTGCCTTCGAGCTCGCGGCGGCCGGGTCGTCGCTGCGCCCGACCGAAGACCGCCTCTGGGAGGGTGCGCCACGCCACCCGACGCTCGTCGTCGGACTTGATCTCCCGCGCGAGGAGCTGAGTGCTCGCATCGAGGCGCGGACGCGCGAGATGTTCGAGCGCGGGGTCGAGGACGAGGTGCGCCGAGCCCTCGAGGGAGCCATCTCGACGACCGCGCGCCACATCTACGGGCTACGCGAGGTCGCGGAGCTGCCACGCGACGAAGCGATCGAGGCGCTCACTGCCCGCACGCGCCGCTACGCGGTCTACCAGCTGAAATGGATGCGGCGGATTCCGGGCATTGTTAGCCTCCCCGCCCAGCTCCCTCCGGGCGACCTCGCGGATGAGATTCTCGAAATGGCACGGTCTCGGCAACGACTACCTGCTCGTCGAGCGGGCCGAGCTGGCCGTCCCGTTGACGCCTGAACGCGTGCGCCGCATCTGCGACTACCACTTCGGCGTCGGGTCGGACGGAATCCTCGAGGTCGTCTCCACGAACGGCGCCGAGGCGGAGATCGTGATCTGGAACCCGGACGGCTCGACGGCCGAGCTCTCGGGGAACGGGACACGAATCGCCGCGCGCTGGCTGGCCCGCCGGAGCGGCAAGGACGCCGTTCGCATCCGGGTCGGGCCGAGAGAGGTCGCCGCGCAGGTTCACGGCGACCGCGCAGGTCGAGCTCGACGTCGGCGAGGTCGAGGTCGGCGCACCGGAGACGCTCGCGTTGGCGGCGAGGAGCTCGAGCTGACACCTGTCTCGGTCGGCAATCCCCACGCGGTCATCCGCCGGGAGCCCGAGCGGGGCGAGGCCCTCTTGCGCCTCGGACCGCTGGTCGAGAACCACGAGCGATTCCCCGACCGGACGAACGTCCAGTTCGATCCGCGTGGACGGACCGCATGAGCTGACCGTCGGCGTCTGGGAGCGCGGAGCGGGGGAGACGCTCTCCTCCGGGACGAGCTCGGTGGCCGCATCGGCCGCCGCGATCACGCGCGGCTGGTGCGACGAGCCCCGTCACGGTCCACCTGGCGGGCGGCGACCTCGGAGGTCGAGCTCGAGGACGGTCGCGCAGTTCTCACCGGTCCTGCCGAGGAGATCTGCACGGTCGAGCTCGCCGCGGAGTTCGCCCTGTGAGGTTCGCGCGACGGCTCGACGCCGTCCCGCCGTACCTGTTCGCCGAGCTCGAGCGCAAGATCGCGGAGAAGCGCCGTGAAGGGATCGACGTGATCAGCCTCGGCATCGGCGATCCCGACCTGCCAACGCCCGAGCCGGTGGTCGCGGCCCTCGCGGAGGCGGCCAGAGATCCCGGCACGCACCGGTATCCGACGAACCACGGCTCCGACGAGTTCCGCGCGGCCGCCGCCGGTTTCTACCGCGACCGCTTCGGAGTCGAGCTCGACCCGGAAGGAGAGATCGTCCCTGCGCTCGGCGGCAAGGAGGCTGTGGGCCACGTCTCCTTCGCGCTGCTCGACCCCGGTGACGTCGCGCTCTCACCTGACCCGGGCTATCCGCCCTACACGGCCGGCCCGCTCTTCGCCGGCGCCGACGTGCACTACCTGCCGCTGGACGAGGCCGGTGGCTTCCTCCCCGATCTGTCGGCGATTCCCGGTGACGTTGCATCACGAGCGAACGTGCTCTTCCTCAACTACCCGAACAACCCGACCGGCGCGATCGTCGCGCCGGGTTACTTCGAGCAGGCCGTCGAGTTCGCGCGCGCAAGTGACCTGGTCGTCGTCCACGACAATGCGTACTCGGAGATCTGCTTCGACGGCTACCGGGCGCCGAGCTTCCTCGAGACACCGGGCGCGAAGGAGGTCGGGATCGAGATCTTCTCGCTCTCGAAGGGTTGGAACATGACCGGCTGGCGCTCGGGAGTCGTGGCGGGCAACGCGGAGGTGGTCGAGCGCTACCGGCAGCTGAAGACGAACCTCGACTCGGGCATGTTCGAGGCAGTCCAGCACGCAACCGCCGTCGCGCTGACCGACGCGCGTGACTTCCCGGGGGAGATGTCCGCGGTCTACACGCGCAGGCGCGACCTCGTGGCGGAGGCGCTCGCCGCGATCGGCTTGCCGGTCGAGCCGCCCAGGGCTACGCCGTACTTCTGGGTCCGGGTTCCGGAGGGGTACACGTCCGAGTCCTTCGCCGAGCTCGTCCTGGAGGAGGCGGCCGTCGTCGTGTCTCCGGGGCCTGCCTACGGGCCGAGCGGCGAAGGCTTCTTCCGCATCTCGCTCACGGTCCCGGACGATCGTCTGGCCGAGGCCGTGCGCCGCATCGAATCTTCCCTGCGAGCAGGCATAATCGAAGCGTGACGGCACACCAGCCCGATCCCTCGCCGGGCGCCGCGCCCGAGCGCGGGTTCGTCCTCGCCGTGCTGGCCCAGGGGGTCTCTCCCGAAGAGGAGCTGCCCGAGCTGGAGGAGCTTGCGCGCACCGCGGGCGTGGAGCCGGCCGGCGCGGTCGTCCAGCACCGCGCGCGACCCGCTCCGCGTACCTACGTCGGCAAAGGCAAGCTCGCCGAGCTGAAACACGCGTACCCCGAGTCGGGGGCCGACGTGCTGCTCGTGGACGACGAGCTGTCGCCGGTCCAGCAGCGGCTACTGGAGGACGAGTTGCAGGCGCGAGTAGTCGACCGGACGCAGCTGATCCTCGACATCTTCGCGCAACACGCCGTGAGCGCCGAGGGCAAGCTCCAGGTCGAGCTCGCGCAGCTCGAGTACAACCTCCCGCGGATGCGTGGCCTCTGGAAGCACCTCGAGCGCCTCGGCGGCGGCGTCGGGACCCGCGGCCCGGGAGAGACACAGCTCGAGACCGACAGGCGGCTGGCGCGGCGCCGGATCTCGCTGCTGCGCCGCCGGCTGCGTGATCTCGGCAAGCAGCGAGCGACGCGCAGGAAGTCGAGGCGGCGCTCCGACACGCCCACGATCGCACTCGCCGGATACACGAACGTGGGCAAGTCGACGCTCTTGAACGCGCTCACCGGCGCGGGCGTGTCGGTGAACGACAGCCTGTTCGAGACGCTCGATCCGACGACGCGGAGCTTCGACGTCGACGGTCGCCGGTATCTCGTCACCGACACGGTCGGGTTCATCCGCCGCCTGCCCCATCAGCTCGTCGAGGGCTTCGCGGCGACGCTCGAGGAGACGCTGGTCGCAGACATCGTGCTGCACGTCGCCGACGCATCCGTGTCCGAGGAGCGGCTCGAGCAGATGCTGGACGCCGTCGTCGGTGTGCTCGACGAGATCGGCGCGGGCGACCTTCCGGTCGAGCTCGTCCTGAACAAGATCGACGCCGCCGACTCGCTGCGCCGCCGGCGACTCGCGAACCGGTTCCCGGACGCGCTCCAGGTCTCGGCGCGGACCGGGGAGGGGCTGGAGGAGCTCCGCCGGAGGGTCGCCGAGCGTTTCGCCGAGCGCTTCGAGCCCGTCCGGCTCCTGATTCCGTACACCGACGGGGCCCGCCTGGCCGAGCTCTACGCGCTCGGCGCGCCGGTGGACGAACGGGCCGATCGTCCGGAGGGGGTCTTCATCCGCGCGCGTCTCCCACGAAGCGAGGTGCGGCGATTCGCGCCCTACCTGATCATCGAGCCGCGAGAGGCCTCCGCGCGCTCGCGCGCATGATCGAGCTCCCCGTCCGTCGCCTGCGCGAGGAGGCGGTCATCCCCGAACGCGCATACGCGGGCGACGCAGGGCTCGACCTGGCGGCCTGCGACCGTCACGAGCTCGAGCCGGGCGACCGCGCGGTCGTGGGGACGGGCCTGGCCGTCGCGATCCCCGAAGGATTCGCCGGCTTCGTCCAGCCGCGCTCGGGGCTAGCAGCTCGGCACGGCCTCTCGGTCGTGAACGCGCCGGGCCTGATCGACTCGGGCTACCGGGGCGAGATCCGCGTCGTCCTTCTGAACACCGATCGCGACGAGCCCTTCGTGGTCGAGCCCGGCATGCGGATCGCCCAGCTCGTCGTCCTGCCGGTCCCGGGTCTCGAGCTCGTCGAGGTCGAAGAACTTCCGGAGAGCGAGCGCGGCGTCCGCGGCTTCGGGTCTTCAAGCCGCACGGGTCAACCATGAAGCGATCGACCGGTCAGTTCGGACAGGCGTGACGGCCGAGCCGAGAATCCGCGTGTCGGCGATTCTCGGCTGGCAGGGGAGCCTGCTGCTCTGCCGGCACGAGAAGGGTGGCCGCGAGTACTGGCTGCTCCCCGGAGGCGGCGTCAACTCCGGCGAGAGCCTCGTCGACGCGCTCCACCGCGAGCTGGCCGAGGAGCTCGGGATCGACGACGACCCGCCGGTCGAAGGCCCGGTCGCGATCGTGGACTCGATCGCCCCGGTGCGCTCCTTCGCGGCGAAGCACGTCGTGCACATCATCTTCGCCGGAGATCTCGGCAAACGCTCGCTGGAAGCCGTCACCTCGCGCGACGCGGCCGTGCGCGGGCACCGGCTGTTCACTCCCGAGGAGCTCGACGAGGTCGTCCTGCACCCGCCGATCCAGCGCTTCCTCCAACGCTGGACGCCTGGAGACCCGGCCGTCTACCTCGGCGCCCTCTGGGCTCCGTAGCCTTAGCGGCTCCTGCTTGCGCGCGCTCGGGCGGCCGAGATCTCATGGGCCTGCGCCTCGAGCGCGTCGTCCAGCGGCTCGAGGATCGGCGTCTCACCGGTGCGGTGGGCCATCGCCTGCGCGAGCAGCCAGTCTGCGAGCCACGGGTTGCGGGGGAGGAGGGGGCCGTGGAGGTACGTGCCGAGTGCGCGATCCGGCGCGACAGCCCTCGAAGCCGCTCTCGCCGTCGTTGCCGAAGCCTGCGACCACGCGGCCGAGCGGCTCGGCGCCCTCGTCGAGATAGGTGCGGCCGGCGTGATTCTCGAAGCCGGCCAACGTCCGTCGCTCGCCGGGCTCGAGCTCGCATTCGAGCAACACGTTCCCGATCATGCGCCTCTCTCCGGCGACGGTGTGGAGCGGGAAGAGGCCGATCCCGGGCAGCTCGTCGCCGCTCTGGTCGCGGTAGGAACGGCCGAGGAGCTGGTAGCCGCCGCACACCGCCAGGAGCGCCGCGCCCTGGCCGACCGCCGCCCGTAGCGCCTTGCCGTGCGCCGCGAGCGCGGGGGCGATCAGCTCCTGCTCGCGATCCTGCCCGCCCCCGATGTAGTAGAGGTCGTGCTCCCCGGGCCGGAGGTCGTCGCCCGCTCCGAGCGACCGCACCTCGAGCTCGTGGCCGCGCCACGCCGCGCGGCGCGAGAGGACAGCGATGTTGCCGCGATCCGCGTAGATGTTCAGGTAGTCGGGAAACAGGTGGCCGACGACGATCCTCACGCGGCCTCCTCCCAGTAGGGCCGCGCGAAACCGCGGCGGGCGACGAGATCGCGCAGAGCGAGCATCGCCGTGTACGTGGGGAGCGCCACGAGCTCCGAGCCCGGCGGCGTCAGCTCGAGTGCGTGATCCAGCGCCGCCTCGAGTGACGGGATGACGTCGATCGAGGTCTCCGGTAGGCCCGCGTACTTGAAGCGCAGAGCCAGCTCGGCCGCCCGACCGCCGGTCGCGACCAGCCGCTTCAGACCGTCGAGCAGCGGCTCGAAGTCGACGTCCCAGATCCAGGAAACGTCCCGGCCGTCCGCGATCTCGTCGTTGAGCGCGATCAGGAGCACGCTCGGCGCTCCCGCCGCGACGAGCGTGCGCACGACCTCGTTCGCGCCGGCCGGGTTCTTGATCAGGAGCACGAGGAGGGTGCGATCGGCGAGCGCGATCCGCTCGAAGCGGCCGAACGCAGCCGAAAAGCCCTGCAAGCCAAGCACAATCTGGTCGAGCTCGACCCCGAGTGCACGCGTGAGCGCGGCGGCCGCGAGGGCGTTGTAGACGTTGTAGAGGCCCGGCACGGCCAGCTCGACTCGCCGCGACCCTTCGGGCGTGCCCAGCTCGAAGGAGACGCTCTCGAGCCCGTTCAGCTCGATCTGACGGGCGACGATGTCCAGCGGCGGGCGCGCGTGCCCGCACGCAGGGCAGCGGTAGTCGCCGAGATGCCCGATGTAGGCGGCTGCGTAGACGTAGGGCGTGCCACAGCGGACGCACCACTTGGAGTCCGCTGCGTGCTGGAGCTCGGACGAGGCATGGCGCGGATCGTCGACCCCGAACACGCTCCGCGTCCCCAGATCACGCCCGCGCGCAAGGTCGCCGACTTGCGGGTCGTCGCCGTTGACCACGAGCGCGGCATCGGCGGGAAGCTCGGAGACGCAGTCACGCCAGCGCCCGGCGAGGAGCTCGAGCTCCCCGTAGCGGTCGAGTTGGTCGCGAAACAGGTTGCCGAGGCAGACGGCTCGCGGCCGCAGCCTCTGCACCACCTCTGGCAGCGCACCCTCGTCCACCTCGAACAGGCCGAGCTCGGCGTCGCGGGCGGCGAGGAGGGCGGAGGCGACCCCGGAGACGAGGTTCGCGCCGGAACGGTTGTGCGCGAGCCGCACGGAAGGCGCCAGGATCCGCGCGGCCATCGCCGAGGTGGTCGTCTTGCCGTTCGTCGCGGAGATGAGCGCCGCTCCCTGCGGCAGGCGCGCTGCGAGCCGGTCGACCGCCTCCGGATCGAGCTTCCAGAGCAGTTTTCCGGGGACCGTCGTCCCGCCGCCGGCTCCGGCCAGCCGTGAGAGCCCGGCTGCCGCGCGGGCGAGCAGGATCTCGACGGAGAGCGGCAGGCGCAGCGCCATCGTGCGAGGACGCTACCTCGTCCGCGCCGCCGATCACTCGATCGAGGGAACTTTCGTCCTTTCTCACCCTGCCGGGGGATGTAGCCGGGGTCCGGTGGGGGGTAGGTTCCGCCTGGTCTTTAGCAGCCCGGGGGGTCATTCAGGAGCTGCTGACGAGTGAAATGCGGCCCGCGCTGAGGCGCGGAAAGGAGAACGGAAGGTGCGGATGAACGGCGGGAAGCGAGGAGAACAGCGGTCTAGCGCGCTGTGGGGCACGGGTAGCCGCGGCGGCGAGACTCGCTCGAACGTGCTCTGGGGCAAGGGCGGCCGCGGGTTCGTGACCGCGCTCGTGGCGATGCTCGTGATCGCTGTTCCGCTTGCGTCCAGCGCAGGACAGGGCAAGAAGCGCGCAGTCGCGTTCACGCCGAAGCGCACCTGGGTGTCTCCCGCGCTGCTGCGTGGCGCCAAGCGCCACCCGAACAAGCTCGTGCGGGTGATCATCCAGAGCACCGACGGCAATCTGTCCGCCGCGCTCGGCGCCTTCAACCGCGCCGACCAGCAGGACGCGACCAACGATCCCGAGAGCGTGAAGCGCACGCTCGGCGTGGTCGACGCCGTCGCCGTGAAGGTCCGGGCACGCAAGCTCGCCATGCTGATGAAGCAGTCGAACCTGATCATCACGCCGGACGTCCCGGTGAAGGTCAGCTCGTACAGGTCGACGCAGCTCTGGCCGTTCGAGTCAGGTGCGTCACGGACCTGGAACGGCTACGAGGCCCTGAACCCCGCGGACGTTCCGACGATCGCGATCGTCGACTCCGGCGTGCAGCCGGGCCGGGCCGACTTCGGCTCGCGCCTCAAGGCAAGCGTCAACTTCAGCACACTGCCGAACAACTCGGCCGGCGACGGTCGCGGACACGGAACGTTCGTGGCCGGCATCGCCGCCGGTGCGGCCGACGGCTACGCGGGCACCACGCCTCAGGCCAACCTCGTCTCCCTCGACGTCATGGACGACAGCGGCGTCGCGCGGACGAGCGACGTGATCGCCGCCTGCCAGTGGCTGCTCGCGAACAAGGATCGCTACAACATCCGCGTCGCGAACTTCTCGCTGCACTCGGCGATGAGGAGCAACTTCTTCCACGATCCGCTCGACCAGGCGGTCGAGAAGCTCTGGTTCGGCGGTGTCGTCGTGGTCGCAGCTGCCGGCAACTACGGCACGGGAGACACGCCCAGCGGCGTTCCGTTCGCGCCTGGAAACGACCCCTTCGTGATCACCGTGGGCGCAGCCGATCTCGGCGGGACGCTGTACCGCAACGACGACACGGCGGCTCCGTGGTCGGCGTACGGGCGGACGCTGGACGGCTTCATGAAGCCCGACGTCGTCGCACCCGGCCGCTACATGGTCGGCCCGGTGCCCGGCAACTCGACGCTGGCCACCGAGCGGGCGGACAAGCTCGTCGCGCCCGGCTACATCCAGCTCTCGGGCACGTCGTTCGCGGCCCCCGTGGTCGCAGGTGCGGCGGCGCAGATCCTCGCCAAGCATCCGACATACACCCCTGACGAGGTAAAGGGTGCTCTGATGGAGACGGCGACGCCACTGCCGGCTGCTCCTCAGGGCTCGGTCGGTGTCGGCGAAGTCCAGGTGAGCAGAGCTTGGTGGGCCACTCATCCCCCGAACCCGAACAAGGGACTGGACGCGTTCGTCAAGCAGGTCGCCGGCTCCACAACGCCGATGTTCGACGCGGTCAGCTGGCTCGACATCGCCAAGACGGACGTCTCGTGGGACGACGTCTCCTGGGACGATGTCTCCTGGAACGACGCGGCCTGGAACGTGGTCTCCTGGGCCGACGTCTCGTGGTCGGATGTGTCTTGGGCCGACGTCTCGTGGTCGGATGTGTCCTGGGCAGACGTCTCCTGGAGCGACACGTCCTACGAGGACGCGGCCGAAGGCGACTCCAGCGCCCAGCCGAGCGCCTACGAGCTCGGGCCGGGCGAGGCGGATGCGCTGATGGCCGATCCGGACCTCGCACCGTCTCCTGACGCTTTGCCGGCAGCCGTCTCGGGCTCTGGTTGATCGACGGACGGGGCGGCGGCCTTCGGGCCAGCCAACGCGACACTGGTGAGGGGCCGGGAGCGATCCCGGCCCCTCACTCGTTTGGGGGATTTCTAGGGCGTACTCAAAAAGGGGGATGTGACTGGCCTCCGCGCGGCTTAGCTTGCGGAAGTGGTGACAGAAAAGGCGCATTGCGTCGCCATGACCGGAAGCAGGATTTGCGGCACCGCGGGACGCGGAGATAGGAGATAGAGCGGCAGGCGATGTCCAGCGTTGACCTCAGCCTGAGGCGGAAGGCGGATACGGCGACGTGAGCGCGCTCCCGACGCCGATCGAACACCAAGTCGTCGGCCCGACGCGCTCAGACGCGCCGAAACTGGCACCGAAGGCCGCTGCCTACTTCGTCATCGTCGCCGCCGCGGCAGCCGCCGCGGCGGTCCCGTTGCTCATGCAGCTCAGCCCGAGCACCCCGGGCTGGGCGACCTTCTTGATCCTGGGGACGATCGCGGCAACGGCGCAACTCTTCGCCGTGGGGGCCGGCCGCCGCCAGTCGTACCACACGACGATCGTCTTCCTGATCCCGGCCGCGATCTTGCTGCCGCCGGAGCTCGTCGCGCTGATGGCGGTCGTCCAGCACATCCCCGAGTGGCTCAAGACGCGGCAGCGCTGGTACGTCGCGGTCTTCAACATCTGCATCTGGACGCTGGCGATGCTCGCCGCCTGGGCGAGCTTCCACGCGATCCTGCGCACGTTGCCCGATACGAACTACACCTTCGCGGTCGCCGGCCTCGCAGCCGCCACCTCGATCGTGGCCGTCAATCACGTCCTGATGGCGCCGATGCTCAAGCTCAAGAACGGGCTCTCGCTCCGCGAGTCTGGCCTCTTCTCCTTCCAGAGCCTCTCGACCGATCTCGTGCTCGCGATGCTCGGGGTGGCGACGGCCGCGTTCTGGCTCGTGAACCCGTGGCTCGTCCTGTTCGCGCTCGCGCCCCTCTTCCTGATCCACCGCTCGCTCTCCGTGCCGCAGCTCCAGGAGGAGGCGAGGGTCGACCCGAAGACCGGGCTCTTCAACGCACGCCACTTCACGACGGCCCTCAACGAGGAGCTGACGCGGGCGGCGCGCTTCGAGCGGCCGCTTTCTCTTGTCATGGCCGATCTCGACCTTCTTCGCGACATCAACAACACCTACGGCCATCTCGCGGGCGACGCCGTCCTGCAGGGGATCGCCGAGGTGTTCCGCGCCCAGCTTCGCCACTACGACGTTCCGGCGCGCTTCGGAGGGGAGGAGTTCGCAATCCTTCTCCCGGAGACGCCTCCCGACCAGGCGCTCGAGATCGCCGAGCGCATCCGGCGAGCCGTCGCCGAGCGCACGTTCGACGTCGAGACCTCGAGCGAGCCGATTCGCGCCACCGTCTCGATCGGCGTCGCCGCCTTCCCACGCGACGGGGCCGACGGCAACGCGCTCATCCACGAGGCCGACCTCGCCGTGTACCGCGCCAAGCTCCAGGGACGCAATCGCGTCCTCGACGCGAGCTCGGAGCCGCTCCTCCTGCCCGAGAAGCGGCAGACGCGCCTCGTAGCCGTCCCGGAGGAGGGCGAGCACGTCACGCCTCTTCCGCCCGCGGTCGAGGCGATGCCCGAGCGGGAACGGCGCCACCCGCGGTCACACGCGCTCCAGGGGCCGCGCTTCCTCTCGTTGTCGCTGCGTCTCGCGACGTTCGTCGGCGCGATCAGCGCGATCGGCATCGCCGCCGGGATGCTGGGCTGGATCTTCGGGACGAGCACCGACTGGATCGGTCTCGCCGCGATCGTGGCGCTGGTCGGCTTCGGCCAGGCACTGGCGCTCGAGATCGACGAGGGCTCGATCTCTGTCAGCGCAGTCGGCTCGATCGCGGGTGCCGCGCTGTTCGGGCCCCGCGCCGCGCTGCCACTGGCGATCACGATCGCCGTGGTCGAATGGAGCGCACGGCGGTCCTCGCTCCACACCGTGCTCTTCAACATCGGCGCGCTCTCGCTCTCCTCACTCGCCGCGGCTGCAGTCTTCATGACGGCAGGCCTGAGCGGGGGTGCCGCCAACCTGCTCTACGTCGTCGCGGGCGTGGCGGCCGGCGCGACGTACTTCGCGGTCAACATGGGGCTGATCAGCCTCGTCGTTGCGATCGAGGGCCACGAGTCGTGGCTCTCCGTCTTTCGGGAACGCTTTGCCTGGCTGACGACCCACTATCTCGTCTACGGGTTCATCGGCGGCGTGATCTGGATCGGTCACGACGCGGCCGGCCTGTGGGCGCTCGCGGTCTTCGCATTGCCGCTGCTGTTGATGCGCAAGACGCAGGAGGCCTACCTCAGGCACACCCAGCGGAGCGCGCAGAAGCTCCGCCAGGCCGCGGAGACGATTCAAAACCAGAACGTCTCGCTCGAGCAGGCGAACAAGCTCCTGCGCGAGCGATCCACGGCCGCGATGGAGAGCCTCTCGGCCACGGTGGACGCGCGCGACGCGTACACCGCAGGCCATTCGCGCCGTGTCCAGCAGCTTGCGCTCGCCATTGGCCGCGAGCTCGGGCTGTCGCAGGCCGAGCTGGACCTGCTGGGACACGCGGCCCTGTTCCACGACATCGGCAAGCTCGCGATTCCGGATGCGATCCTGCTGAAGCCCGCGAGCCTCACCGCGGAGGAGTGGGACCTGATGCAGCGCCACGCGGACGAGGGCGCCCGCATCATCGACCGGCTCGGCTTCCTCAACGACGCGGTTCCGGCCATCCGCCACCACCACGAGCGCTACGACGGCACCGGGTACCCACAGCGCCTCCAGGGCGAGGAGATCCCCCTCGGGGCGCGCATCATCCACGTCGCGGATGCGCTCGACTCGATGCTGACGACACGTATCTACCGGGCTGCACGCCCGGCCTCCGAGGCGCTGGACGAGCTTCGCCGGGCTGCGGGGACCCAGTTCTGTCCGCGGTGCGTGGCCGCGCTCGAGCGGATTCTCCCGCTCGAGGGCTTCGACGACGAGGGCGCCCGCAAGCGGGTCCTCGCCGCTTCGTAAGCGGACCGCGCGGCCGTTCTAGCAAACAGGCCCAAACGCTAGCCCGGATCTTGCATCCAGGCGAAAATGCTCTACCATTCTTGACTTCAGATGCCCCGCAAGCCCCAGTACCGCGCGCTGGCGGGCATCGACCGGGAGGCGCTCGCCGCCTTCCAGGCCGGCATCCGCAAGCGCTATTCAGACGCCCAGATCCTCGAGGAGCTGGCAGCGTCCGCCAAACGGCTGGGCCGCTCGCCGACCATGCGCGAGTTCGCAGCCGACCCGGAGACGTCCGTCCACCCGCAGACGGTCATCGAGCACTTCGGGAAATGGAACGAGGCCAAGCGCAAGGCCGGGCTCGTCCCGCGCCGTTTCGCCACGCGTGAGGAGCTCTTGGAGCTCCTGCGGGGGCTGGGGGAGGAGATCGGCCGAATCCCCACCGCACGCGACATCGAAGAGCACCGGGGCCGCATGCCGTCAAAGTCGCTCTACTGGCACACGTTCGGCTCACTCGCGAACGCGCTCCGCGAGGCCGGCTACGACGTGCCGGTGGGGGAGGAGAGGCTGGAACGGGCGCTTGAGCAGGGCGTGGAGCTCGCCAAGCAGCTCGGGCGCCTGCCGAAGTTCGCCGACTGGTCGGAAGCGCGCAAGAAGGACGAGACGCTCATGACCGAATGGCAGATCTACCGCATGTTCGAGGGCAGGCGCGGCCCGTGGTCGACGTTCCAGTTCCTGATCCGCGAGCGGCTGCTGGAGTCTGGCGCCAAGGTGGCGGCCGACGGACGCCTTCTCTAAAGCCTTAGACGGCCGCACCGGCAAAGCCGGCACAGCCTCCAGGTCGGCGTCGCAAGCGAGCGCCTCTAGAGCGTCGCGAGCGCGGCCAGGCGCTGGAGGCAGAAGCGAGCCTCCTGGGGAGCACGCACGGCCGGCAGCTCCTGCTCTTCGAAGTCCCGGTTCGGGCGGAAGCGCTCGCGCTCGAGCTCGCGGCCCTCGGCCGCCACGACCATCGTGCCCTCACCGATCTCGCGCTTGCGAAGCTTCAGGCGCAGGTACTGCTCGACGACCTCGAGCGCGGCCTTCGTCGAGGCGAAGAAGAGCTCCTCGCGGCCCGCGCCGATCCAGAGCGGGCGCCCTACGCCGCGGGCGAGGAACACGCGCCCCGGCCGGCGCTCGTCGAGCCAGGCGGTCGCCATCGAGCCGCGCAGCTCCTCGAGCGACGCCGGCAGGCCGTTCGACTCCTCGGCGAGCGCGAAGATCGCCTCCGAGTCGACAGTCATATCGGGCTCGGCGCGCTCGAATCCGTGCGCCAGCATCAGCTCGTCGTCGTTGAAGATGATCCCGTTGTGCACCCCGACGACCGCACCGTGGCGGATGGGGTGGTTGTTGGCCTCGATGGTGGGGTGGCCCTTGGTGTAGTCCCGGACGTGCACGAGCGCCTCAGTGACGCTCGCAGGGAGGACGACGTCCTCCAGGAGGGCGCTCGCACCGGAGGGCTGCTTCTGGATCTCGACCGAGCCGCCGTTCGCGCTGTAGGCGTACCCGACCGCGTCGGCTCCGCGCTCGGCGATTCCGGCCAGGAGCGCCTGGGCCGCCAGTGTTCGGTCGGTCGCGCTCGCTGCGCTCAGGCTGTATCCGGCGATGCCACACATCTGTCAGGAAACCCCTTCGACGAGACTAGCGACTCGACTCACGGCCGCCACTGAGTGTGACGAGGCGTTCGGCTGAGAGTTAGGCACCGCAGAAATCACCGCTATAAGCAACTCGGTTCGACGCGGAGATCCCTGATCCCTCGTGCGGGGCACGCATACCTCAAGCGAGGGACTGGCCATACCGATAGACCGAGCATGGCGCAGCGGCCGCTCCCTGACGCGCTCCCCGAACCCGAAGGGCCAGAGGCACGGCTCGAAGTGGTTCCCGAAGTCGCAGCCGAGGAAGAGGTCGAGGAGACCGAGGTCGAGGAGACCGAGCCGCAAACCGCCGACCCCCTGAAGCTCTACGTCCGCCAGATCGGCGACGGACGGCTGCTCACCCCGCAGGAGGAGCGCGAGCTCGCGCGCCTCAAGGACCAGGGCGACGAGGCGGCCAAGCGGAAGCTGATCGAGTCGAACCTCCGGCTCGTGATGTCGATCACGCGTAACTACACAAAGGCCGGCGTCCCGCTGCTCGACCTGATCCAGGAGGGAAATCTCGGCCTGATCCGCGCCGTCGAGAAGTTCGACTACAAGCTGGGCTTCAAGCTCTCGACCTACGCGACCTGGTGGATCCGCCAGGCGATCACGCGCGCGCTGGCCGACCAAGGCCGGACGATTCGCCTACCCGTCCACGTCGCCGAGCAGGTGCGGAAGGTCATGCGCGCCCGCCGCGTTCTCGCGCAGAAGCTGAACCGTGAGCCTCTGCTGCCGGAGATCGCCAAGGAGAGTGGCTTCCCGATCGAGCGCGTGCGCACGCTGCTCGAGCTCGTCGAGGATCCGGTCAGCCTCGAGACTCCTGTCGGCGACGGAGAGAGCCTCTACGGCGACCTGATCGAGGACACGAACTCCGACCGGCCGGACGATGCGACCGCCGTGGTGTTGCGCTCGGCCGAGCTCTCCGACGCTCTGCTTCGGCTCTCGCCCCGGATGCGGCACGTGCTCTGCCGCCGGTTCGGCCTCGACGGGCAGGCTCCGCAGACGCTCGAAGAGGTCGGTTCCGACCTCGGGATCACCCGCGAGCGCGTCCGCCAGCTCGAGTCGCGAGCACTGCGCGAGTTGCGGACGGTCGCGCCCGGGCTCCAGCTCTATCTGCGCGGCGAGTAGCTCTAGCCGACGACGGCTTCCATCTCGCGCAGCCGCGAGAGGCGCTTGAGCGCTTCGGTCTCGATCTGCCGCACGCGCTCTCGGGTCAACCCGAGCCGTCGGCCGATCTCCTCGAGCGTCTTCGGATCCGCGTCGCCGAGGCCGTAGCGAAGCATCAGCACCCGGCGCTCGCGCTCGGAGAGGGCGTCGAGCGCCTCCGCGAGCGCCTGACAGCGCATCGAGACCTCGACCTGCTCGTCGGGCAGGGGCTCCTCGCCGGCGACGAAGTCCCCGAAGACGGCATCCTCGGTCTCGCCGACGGGCTGGTCCAGGCTGGTCGAGGCCCGGGCGGCGGCCTTCACCTCGTGCGCCTGTGCGATCGGGAGGTTCGCTTCCTCGGCGATCTCCTCGAGCGAAGGCTCGCGGCCGAGCTGCGTCCAGAGCGTCCGCTCGGCACGGTTCAGCTTCTGCATGCGCTCGACGATGTGCACGGGCATGCGGATCGTGCGCGCCTTGTCGGCGAGCGCCCGCGCCACGGCCTGCCGGATCCACCAGGTCGCGTAGGTCGAGAACTTGTAGCCGCGGCGCCAGTCGAACTTCTCGACGGCGCGGATCAGCCCGAGCGTCCCTTCCTGGATCAGGTCGAGGAACGGGAGGCCCTGGTTGCGGTAGTTCTTCGCGATCGAGACGACGAGCCGGAGATTCGACTGGATCATCCGCTGCTTCGCCTCGCCGTCGCCGCGCTCGATCCGCTTCGCGAGCTCGACCTCCTGTGGCGCCGTCAGCAGCGGATGGCGGCCGGCGTCCCGGAGAAAGAGCTGGAGCGCATCCGTGGTCGTTTCCTGAGCCACCGGCTGCGGGGGTGGGGGTGGCGCGGCCGATTCCGCCTGCTCGACGATCTCGATCCCTCGCTGCTCGAGCCCCCGGTAGACCGCGTCGGTCTCGAGTGCGTCCAGCCGCAACGGCTCGAGCGCTTCCGTGAGCTCTGCGTCGCGCATCGAGCCCGTCTGCTCGGCGGCCTCTACGAGCTCTTGCAGCTCGGGAGCTGCGAGAACGGTGTCGATCTCGACTGTCGCTACCCCTACCGGAGCGGTCTTCTCACCGCCGAGCATGTGGAAACCCCTCTTCCTGACGCCCTGCCTGCATGTGCACGGTAACGGGTGTTATGTCAAGTCGGCAACCTGCCATGAGCCACACCCCACTACCACGAGCGACCCCCGGGCAAAAAAATTCGCCGAGCCGGTCTCCCTTTCGTCCACCACTCTCGCTGACCTTCCCCTTGCGGGTAGAGCCCTCGAGCTTGGCTTCGACCTACTTGGGTCCCGTGCTCGGCGCAGGAGTGAATCTAGGGCCTGGTCCAGCCCCTTTCAAGGGGGTCCGAACACGTTGAGGCCGCAATTTGCGGAAATTCAATTTTCCACATTTCCACAGCAGACCGTGCAGCTTGTGGAAAACCAAGCGAGGGGCGCCGTAGAGGTCCTCACGGTAGGGTCCCCTTCCGTGTCACATCCTCGCCCTCCCTCCTTCTCGCCGGGTTTCACGGCGTTCCTCTGGGGCCTCAGCCTGGGAGTCCTCATCTGGCTCGGGTTGCTCGCGGTCGGCGTCACGGGCGCGACCTCGTTCATCGTCGGAGCAGTCTCGGGCGCAGCGATCTTCGTCTTCGTGCGGGTGAACGGCGCCCGCGGGCGCCGGCGCGAGTCAGGCTGAGCGCCGCGTCGAGCGGGCTCGCTGAGCCAGGCCGAAGAGGAGGAAGCGCAAGAGATCGGCGCCGAGCGAGTCCCTGAGCCGCTCGAGGACGGGACGCCGGGAGCCGGGGTCGTCCGCTTCCAGAGCCGCGCAGTGCACGAGAAGCAGGTCCGAGGCTCGGCTATCGGGGCTGTACAGGGCGGCGCACACGTCTCCGCACGTATCGGCGCCGTGCCGGGGGCGGGTCATCCCTCCCGGGAGTGAGGGACTAGAGCTCCAGCCGGCGGGAGTCGAAGCGGCCCGAATGGAGATCGGCCGTGAACTCGGCGAGCACGCGCTCGACGTCGGCCGGGAAGACATGCTCGACCACCCCGACCGCGGGGTCGTTGTGGAACGGCAGATCGATGTGGTCGGCCGACACGAGATTGACCGAGACGCTGCCGCAGACCGGGCAGCGCACGGCGACCCCGATCGTCCGGCCGTCGTGGGCCGGAGCGAGCAGGAAGAACGACGACGGGAAGATCGGCCGGGGCCGCTCCTCCGGGTAGCAGAAGAAGCTCCACGGCCACTCGCCCGCCTGGATTCGCCGGGCTGCCAGGTCGGCGAGCTCGTCCTCGAGCGGGTCGAGCTTGGCGGTCATCAGGTTCAGGAACACGCCCTCCTGGAGGCCGAGCGGCGCCCAGTCGAGCTCGTCGTGCGAGACCAGGCCGGGATGCCGCCCACCGCAGCTGCAGTCGAAGGAGACCTCGAAGACGGCGGGATGCGCGGCCCCTCCCAGCTGCTCGATCCGCCGAAATGCAGAGAGCGCCACGCGGGCCTCCCCCCGCTCCGGGCACGAAAACGCGTATCGGCTCGTGAAGACGTCGTACATCGCTCTCTTCTTAATCGGCGTCTCGGACGCCGTTCGTAAGGCGCTCGTTCAGTAGGTGATGAGCGAGTGGACGTCGTGCGCGCCGAGATGTTTGCGTCCGTCGAGGAACGCGAGCTCGATCAGGAAGGCGACGCCGACGATCTCTCCCCCGAGCTGCTCGGCCAGGTCGCAGATGGCCGCCGCGGTCCCCCCTGTTGCAAGCACGTCGTCGTGGACGAGCACGCGCGCTCCGCTCGCGATCGCGTCGGCATGGAGCTCCAGGGTGTTCTCGCCGTATTCGAGCGCGTACGAGGCGCTGACGGTCTTCCAGGGCAGCTTCCCGGGCCGGCGCGCGGCGACGAAGCCGCAGCCGAGCTTGTACGCGAGCGAGGCCCCGAGGATGAACCCGCGGGCCTCGGCTCCCAGGATCAGATCCGGCTTGCGCGGCTCGATCCACTCGGCGAGAAGGTCGACCGCCTGGTGGAGCGTGGCCGGATCGGCCAGCAGCGGCATCATGTCCTTGAAGACGATCCCCTTCTCGGGGAAGTCCGGAACGTCGCGGATCTTCGCCTTCAGCGTGTCCGACACCGCTAGCCCGCCGCGCGGTGACGGAGATCGCGCCAGAAGAGGAGCTGCGAGAGCTCCTGCGCCAGCTCAGCCAGAGTCTGGAGCTCCTCGATGCCGGCCTCCCTGCGATCCGAGTTTCGTGACCGCAGCGCCGGCGCCACGAGCTGGTGGAGCAGCCCGGCCTCACGATCGGCCGCCGTCCGGAAGGTGCGTAGGTGCCGTGCCGAGATTCCGTAGCGGGAGAGCTTCGCGCAGGCAACCGCGATCTCCACGTCCGTGGCTGGATAGAGCTTCTCGCTCCCCTCGCGGCGCGAGTGGAGCAATCCATACTCCTCGAGCTCACGCGCGAGCTCGGGAGTGATGGCCGCACGCTCGCAGAGCTCCCCCAGGTCGAGCTCGTCGTCCGGGTCGGCGATGCCGGCCGCACGGCGGCGCCGTCGCTCCTTGCCCGGGCCTGAAGGCGAGGCGAGCTCCTGGCGAATCACGCGCAAGGGAAGGAACTCGTCTCGCTGGAGGCGGAGGATCGTCTCGAGCCGCTCGACGTCGTCTGCGCTGAAGAGCCGGTAGCCGCTCTGCGTGCGCCTCGGCGTGAGCAGCCCCTGGTCCTCGAGGTAGCGGATCTTCGAGATCGAGATGTCCGGGAACTCCGCCTGCAGCCGGCGGCAGACCGTGCCGATCGTCAACAGCCGTTGCTCGGTTCGCTCGGGTGCCTGCGCAGCACTCATGCCGTCAGTTCTCGAGGAAGATCAGCTTGTACTTGCCGATCTGGACCTCGTCGCCGTTCTCGAGCTTTCCGGTCTCGATCCGCCGCCGGTTCAGGAACGTCCCGTTGAGGCTCCCCTGGTCCTCGATCACGTAGCGGCCGTCCTGCTCCGTGAGCACCGCGTGCTTTCGGGAGACCGTCACGTCGTCGAGGAAGATGTCGCAATCCGGCGAGCGCCCGATCGTCGTGCGCTCCCCCTGCGGAACAAAATGCTCCCCCGCCCTGCCTCCGCCCGCGCGGACGACGAGCGCGGGCCCCTCGGTGCCGAGCTCCTCGAGCGTGACCGAGTGCTCCTCCTCCCCCTCCTCGGGCGTGTAGCTCATCGTGGTCTCGGAGCCCGGCTCGTCCTTGACGAGCAGCGCGCCGCACTTGGAGCAGTAATTGGAGGCTTCCGGGTTCTGGAAGCCGCACTCAGGGCAGTAGATGTGGCTCATCCGCTGAGCGTGCGGCTCATTCTTCGAGGGACGGAGCTGCTTTGCCCGCGAGGATCGCCGCCAGGCGGTCGACGTCGACCTCGTCGAGGACACCGCTCCCCTTCTCGCGCAAGCGGGCCTGGAGCTCCGCGCGCAACAGGTCGATCCGGCCGTGCAGGATGCGTCGCCGGTACGAGACCTCCTGCTCCTCCTTCGTGAGGTCGTCGATCAGCTTCTTGAGATCGTCGTCCGTGAGCGAGGCAAGATCGGGAAACGGTTCCACGGAGAGCCTTTCGTCGGGGAAGCGGCCGCTCCTAGTCTATGCAGGCGACGGTAGAAGGGTCAACCTCAGCTTGAGGCTCTGGTCTCCTCGGCCTCCACCCCTTCCGTCTGCATGATCTCCTCGACGAGGCCGCGCAGCTCGGCTTCGAGCTCCGTCGACGCCTTCTCCGTCTTGCCCTCAGCGTAGATGTGCACGACGGGCTCGTCCGGGTCCGGCAGCACCTGCGCCCAGCCGCGCCGGTCGAACACCTTCACGCCGTCCAGGAGGTCGAGCTTCCGGTTACGCAGTCGCTCGGTGAGGACGCGCATGACCGTGCCCTTCAGCGACCATGGACAGGCGAGCTGGCGGTGGACCAGCGTGCTGGCCGGGAGCTCGGAGACGAGCTCCGAAAGCGGCGTCTTGACCGGGGCGAGCAGCTCGAGCAGCTTGCAGAGGCTCGCGACCGCGTCGTAGGCGGGCAGGAACTCCGGGAAGACGTAGCCGCCGCCGACGGCTCCCGCGAAGATGACCCCGTCCTCGGCCGCAGCCTTCGTCAGCTCGGCAAGCGAGGCGGGCGTGCGGATCACCTCGAGGGCGCTGCCCTTGACCATCTGCTCGACCTGGCTCGTGACAGTGATCGGGAAGGCGAGCTTGCCGCGGCGGCCGTCGGTGCCCATCAGCCGCAGATAGAGCAGGAGTGCCTGCTCGACGGAGATCTCCTGGGCCTGTTCGTCGATCAGGAAGAGGCGCTCGCCCGCGCGGTCGAAGACGGCGCCGAGGTCCGCGCCTACCGCGGCCACGAGCCGCTTGGCCTGGCCGACCGACTCGCGCAGGGTCGCGGCCGCGTCCGCCCCCTCCAGCGAGAACGCATGCGCGCTGACGGCCTCGACCCCGAGCGGGCCGAGCACGAGCGGGAGGACAAACGAGGTCGCGGAGTAGCCATAGTCGACGACGATCCGGAACTCGCGAGCGCGAATCGCGTTCACATCGAGCGCGGCCAGCAGGTCCTGTGTATAGCTCTCGCGCACGCGCGCGGGGTACGTCACCTCGCCGACGGCATTGAAGGCCGCTCGGCGCAGCTCGTGCCGTGTGAAGTGCTTCTCGATCTCCTTCTGGAGGCCCGACGTGAGCTGGATCCCCGGCTGCTCGTAGAAGCGGATCTGGAGCAGCTCGGGATCGCTGTGGCTGACGGAGACGTGGAAGCCCGCGTCGTAGCCGTGCGTCTTCAGCAAGTGACGGCTGACGGCCGAGGGGAGGATGCGCAGGTCGGCCACGTGCACGCCGGTCGAGTTGAGACCGGAGATCATCGCGCGCTTGATCATCCGGCAGGCGGCCGGTGCCTCACGGCTCGCCACGACGCGCGAGCCGCGCTTCAGGGCCGTTCCGAGGGCCGCTGCCAGCTGAACGGCCTTGTCCGGCGTCAGATCGACGTTGACCAGCCCGGAGACGCCGTCCTTGCCGAACAGGTGCGACGACCCACGCGACTCCCAGATCAGGCTCTCGTGGATCTGCGAGCCGGTCTCGACCTCCTTGTACGGGTAGATCCGCACGCCTGGAAGGACCGCGCTCTGCGCACCGAGCGTCACCTCGTCGCCGATCGCGGCGCCTTCGTGCACGTGCGCATGGGCCCGGATGTCGCAATTGCGCCCGACGACCGCGCCTTCCACACGCGCGCTGCGACCGATGTGCGTCGAGGCATCCACCACGGAGCGCTCCGTGCGCGCCCGCTCGAGCAGCGTCACGCTGGCCGATAGGACCGAGTAGGCGCCCACCGAGGCCTCGGGCGCGACGCGGCAGTAGTTGCCGACGAAGGCCGGTCCTTCGATCGCGGCGAGATCGTCGACCTCGACCCCTTCCCCCAGCCAGACGTTCCCGCGCAGCCGGATCCCGGGGATATTGAGCTTCACCCGCTCGTCGAGCGCGTCGAAGTTCGCCTGCCTGAACTGGTCGAGGTTGCCGATGTCCTGCCAGTAGCCGTCGAAGACGTGGCCGTACAGCGGCCGGCCCATCTCGAGCAGCAGTGGGAAGAGCTCCTGCGAGAAGTCGAACGGCCGGTCGGTCGGGATGTGGCGCAGGACCTCCGGCTCGAGCACGTAGATCCCCGTGTTGATCGTGTCCGAGAAGACCTGGCCCCAGGAGGGCTTCTCGAGGAAACGCTCGATCCGCCCCTCGTCGTCCGTGACGACGATCCCGAACTCGAGCGGGTTGTCGACCGACTTGAGCCCGATCGTCACCGCTGCGCCCTTCTCCTTGTGCGTGCGGACGAGCTCGGTCAGGTCGACATCGCAGAGCGCGTCGCCGGAGATCACGAGGAACGGCTCATCGAGCTTGTCGCTCGCGAGGCGGACCGAGCCGGCCGTGCCGAGCGGCGATTCCTCGACGGAGTACTCGATCGCCATCCCCAGCGCTTCGCCGTCGCCGAAGTAGCTGCGGATCGCCTGCGGCATGAACGCCAGCGTGACGATCACCTCCTCGAGCCCATGCTCCTTGAGCAGCTCGAGGATGTGCTCCATGCAGGCCTTCCCGACGATCGGGACCATCGGCTTCGGCTGGTTCGACGTCAGCGGCCGCAGGCGCGTGCCCTCGCCGCCGGCCATGACGACCGCTTTCATGCTTCCCTCGTCTCGCGCCGCGCCTTGAGCAGGTAGCCGACGAGCGCCACGACCGCGAGCGCGAAGCCGGCCCAGAAGATCAACAGTGGCCAGTCGGTTCCCTTCGGCGTGACGAGCAGGAAGGCGAGCGACGCGTACAGCAGCCACGTCGCGGCCTTGCCCGCCGTGTTGACGGCGAAGTCGTACCCCTTGTTCGCGACGAGCTTCCACCCCGCGATCAGGGCCACGTCACGCGCAGGAATGGCAAGGGCGACCCACGGCAACCGGTCGTAGTGCCAGAGCAGGATCACGGCCGCGTCGATCATCAGGCGGTCGGCGAGCGGGTCGGCGAGCTTTCCGAAGCTCGACTCGACGCGCCAGCGGCGCGCAAGCCATCCGTCCACCTGGTCCGTGACGCCTGCGAGCCCGAAGACGATCGCCGCCGGCCAGCTCTGACCGCCGTCGGCGGCGAGGACGAGCGCCACGAAGACCGGGATCAGGGCCAGCCGCAGAACCGTGAGAGCGTTCGGGAGCTGGGCCAGGGGAGCCGGGACCGCGCGCGTAGCCATGCTGAAAGGATACGGCCGTGGAGGCGACGCTTACCCTTCCGGGGTTCGTCAATGCGCACAGCCACGGGTTCCAGCGGGCTCTGCGCGGCCGAACCGAGGGTGACGACTTCTGGGGCTGGCGCGAGTCCATGCTGGACCTGGCCCGGGGTCTGTCCCCCGGACACGTCCGGTCAGGCTACGTCGAGGTCTACCGCGAGATGCTCGCGGCCGGCTTCACGGCCGTCGGCGAGTTCCACTACCTCGGGCTCGCCGAGGCAGAGGCCGCGGTCGCGGCGGCCGCGGAAGCGGGGATCGAGCTCATGGTGTTGCTCGCGGCCTACGGGCGCGGAGGCCTGGAGCGCTCTCGCCAGGCTTCGCCTGCGGCCTACCTCGAAGAGCTCGAGACGCTGCGGGCGACCGGCGCCCGCGTCGGCCTTGCCCCCCACTCCGTACGCGCCTGCCCGCGCGACTGGCTCGAGGAGCTGGGCAGGTACGCCGCCGCCGAGAGCCTGCCCCTGCACGTCCACGCGAACGAGCAACCGCGGGAGATCGAGGAGTGTCTCGCCGAGCACGGCCTGCGCCCGATCGAGCTCTTGGCGGAAACGGGCTGCCTAGGCTCGCACTCGACCGTCGTCCACGCGACCCACGCAAACGCGCGGGAGCTCGATCTCCTCGCCGAGACGCACGCGCGGGTCTGCGTGTGCCCGACGACCGAGGCCAACCTCGGCGACGGCTTCTGTCCGGTCGAAGAGATCTCCGGCCGCGGGATCGGGGTCTGCATCGGCTCCGACTCGAACGTGCGGATCGACCCGCTCGAGGAGCTGCGCGAGCTCGGGGGAATCGCGCGCCGCCGCACTGGGCGCCGCAACGTGCTCTCGGTCGAGGCACTGCTCTCCTCGGGCACGACCGAAGGCGCCAACGCTCTTGGCCTCGACCGCTGGGCCGAGATCGAGGTCGACCTCGGGCATCGGTCGCTCGCCGGCGTCGAGACCGCAGACGTCCCGGCGGCGCTCGTCTTCGGGTGTGCAGCCGACGTGTTCACCGCGTGAGCCGGCTCGAGCTCGACCACGTCGTAGTCGCGGTCGCCGACCTCGAAGCGGCTGCGCAGGAGCTCGAGGCCCGGCACGGCCTCGCCTCGGTCGAGGGCGGCAAGCATCCCGATTGGGGCACGGCGAACCGGATCATCCCCTTCGGCGAGACGTACCTCGAGCTGATCGCTGTCGCGGACGCCGTGACAGCGGAACAGAGCGAGCCCGGGCGATGGGTCGCCGGTGCCCAGCCGGGCCGGCCGCTCGGCTGGGCTGTCCGCACGCGAAACCTCGGCGAGGTCGCCCGACGGCTCGACCTCCTTGTGAGCGCCGGCTCGAGGACAACGCCGGACGGAGAGGTGCTGCGCTGGCGAAGCGCCGGGCTGGAGCAGTCAGTCGCCGAGCCCGCGCTTCCGTTCTTCATCGAGTGGGACACGAAGACGCCGTTCCCCGGTCGTGCTCGCGTGCTCCATCCTGCAGGCCCGGTCGAACTCGCACGGCTGAAGCTCGAAGGCGACCGCCGGCGGCTCGCCGCCTGGCTCGGAGAGCACCAGCTGCCGATCACCGTGCAGGAAGGCGAGCCCGCCGTTGCCGGCATCGTCCTCGAGAGCCCGGCCGGCGAGATTGTCGTCGGTGCGAACTGACTTACGGCGCGGCGGCGAAGGCCGCTTGTCGAGCGGTCCACCGGAAGGTTCTGTCACCGCAGATCTCGCGCTCGCTGAAGAAGCCCGCCGCCACGGCTCCGTGAACCGTCGCCCTGAAGCCGGGCGAGGTCAGCAGACCAGGATGCCTTAGCGGCGTCGGGCCCTCGATCTGCTTCCTTCCCGTCACGTGGCCCGGGCAGTTGCTCGCTCGAGTGAACGTGAAGCCGATCTCGAGCCACGAAGCGCGGTCGACGGTAAGCGTGAAGCAGACTTTCGCTCCCTCGGCGGTCTCGCCCTTGTAACGGACGCCGCGCTTCTTGCAGAGCCTCGTGTCCTTGTTCAGATCAGGCGGCAAAGGAGTTCCGGGCTTCGCAGATATCGAGTCTTCATATTCCGCGGAGGAGACATGGCCGGCGCAAAATCGGGTTCCCGCCGGCGAGTACGGGCACATCTCGCCCAGGCTCGCGATTGCCAGGGCGAACGGAGCCGCGTAGTAGACGACCACGAGCCCGGTGATCGCCGCGGGAATCAACAGCCAGTTGTTGGGCTTCGACCCGGACGGCTTGTGACCGCTCAAGCCGCGACCAGCGAGGTGCGTTCCCGCCTTCCCGTAGGAGCGACGATAGAAGAGTCGCCCGAGACTGTCCAGAGCGCCGCCATCCAAGACGAAACCCGCATGGTTAGCGGGTCTCGGCGCGTGGTCGACACACGGGCAACCCAGGAGCCGGACGAAGACTCGGTGCTGGTAGTCGCGCCGAACGCCGATAGCGAGCCGGGGCATGGGCGCGACTGGGCGACGTGTTCGACGCCAACGCCCTCCGGTTCATCCCCGGCTCGACCACTGTTAGGCGTCATCCGCCCGGATTAGTTAGCGCGTAAGGGCCGAGGGGGCTCGGTCGCCCCCCAAGAGCCGAACCGGGCCCTTTTCCTCGACCCGGAACCAATTAGTCGTCAGGATTGTGTGGAACGTGTGTTGAGGTCGTTAGGCAAAAGCTAGAAACGGGACTCTTAACGCATCCCTAACGCGAGGCTAGGCGACCAGCCGGTCTAGTTCATGCTCGGCTCGGGATCCGGCAGGGCCGCAGCCTGGAGCGTTTCGCGCCCGAGGCTGTGCGCGGCGAGCTGGTCCGCAACACCGAGAACGAGCGCTGAGAGAGCGAAAACCCCGCCTGAGCGGGGCTTTCCTCTGATCGGGGCGCCGAGATTTGAACTCGGGACCTCTAGTCCCCCAGACTAGCGCGCTAACCAGGCTGCGCCACGCCCCGGCGATCGTCCACTGTACCCAAGGGGCCGCCGTCTCGTACGTCGCGGCGCGGCCCCGATTTCCCGCGAACGGGTTGGATTGTCACTGTGCTGACGGCTAGCTAAAACCTGGTCTCACACCGGCGGGCCGGGTGCGAGATACTTCCCGGGTGCCGGGTGCCGCCCCCGAGACGCCCATCCGCATCCTGCTTGCGGGTGATCGCCGACTCTTCATCGAAGCGCTCGAGACGCTTCTCGCTCCGGACTCTCGCTTCGAGATCGTCGGGGAAGCCGTGGACGGCGAGGAGGCCATCGAGCTGGCTGCGCAACGCTCGCCTGACGTCGTCCTGATGGACGCGTCTCTGCCAGAGCGAAACGGCACCGAGGCCGTCCAGCGGATCACCGAGGCAGAGCCCGCGCCGCAGGTGCTGATGCTCAAGGGCTCAGACGTGCAGGAGCTCGACACGGTCGAGGCACACGTGGCGGGCGCATCCGCCGTGCTCGGCACGCCGTCGTCTGCGACCGACCTCCTGGACACGATCCAGCTCGCCGTGCGGCTCCTCGACAAGATGGGCCCGGCTACCAGCCGCCGCCGCTAGCACGTCCGCGTCCGACTGTGGGTAACGGGGTGGAAACGCGCTGTGAACGGGTCGATCCACAGCCTGTGGAGATGTTGACGAGATCCTGACCTTCTCGGTGGTTACAAACGCCGATGCGCGCGTCACACTCAGCGCGGGAGCTACTGGGGCATGGTGCGACTGCAACTCGACGATCCCTCACTGACGCCGGAACTGGTCGCGTTCCTGCGCCGGTGCCAGTGCGAGGTCATGCATCTCGGGCCGACGAGCGTCAGCGTCGGCCTCGGCCATCCGGTCGACCCCGACGCCGCCGTGCAGCGGCTACAGGACGGCCGGTGCTACCGCTGCGGCGAGCAGATCGAGCGCGTGCTCTTCCGGCTGGGGTCGCCGCGCTGTCACGACTGCCGCGAGAGCTCGGGTCCCGGGGGCGACACGGCTCGCGACTCGTGGACGCGGATGGAGGTCGAGTCGTACCTGCGGGTCTGGGAATCGCTTCACCCGGGCGCGCGCGTCGAGCTCGTCGCCTAGCGTCGAGCTCAGCCGAGACGGCGGTAGAGGCGGTCGATCAGCGCAGGCATCGCCTCGAGCTTGCGCGTGATCACGCGTAGGCGGTACTCGAGGAAGTGCTCCGGCTCGACGCCGAGCGCTTTCGCGAGCTGGCGCACGACCTTGTCGGAGGGCACCGGCCGGTTCCCGTGGACGAGGTGGTTCAGATACCCGGCCGAGAGCTTCGTCTTGTCGGCCAGCGCGCGGTAGGTGACCTCCATCTCGGCCATCAGCCGCTCGATCGTCGGGCCAAAGGCCTCGTCACTGAACTTCCGGCGCCGGCCCATCAGACGACGCCTCCGAGCTCGGCGATCGGGACGCGCCGCTCCTCCCCGCTCTCGCGGTCGCGCACATCGGCGGCGCCGTCTTCCGCCGTCTTCTTGCCGACGGTCACGCGCACCGGGCAGCCGATCAGGTCGGCGTCGGCGAACTTCTCGCCCGCGCGCTGGTCGCGGTCGTCGAGCAGCACGTCCGCGCCCCCGGCCTCCAGGGACCGCGCCGCCTCGGCGGCCTGCTCCTCGACGCCGGGGAGAGCGACCACATGCGCATCGTACGGGGCAATCGCCTTCGGCCACGCGATACCGAGCTCGTCGTGGTGCTGCTCGACCGCTGCCGCCATCACCCGGCCCGGGCCGATCCCGTAGCTGCCCATGACCAGAGGCTGCTCCCTGCCGTCCTCGTCGAGGTACATCGCGCCGAAGGAATCCGAGTAGAAGGTCTCGAGCTTGAAGATGTGGCCGACCTCGATCGCGGTCTCGAGACGCAGGTCGCCGCCACAGTTCGGGCACGTGTCCCCCTCACGGACCTCGCGCAGATCGGCAAAGCGCGGCTCGAAGTCGCGGCCGGCCTGCACGCCGCGCAGGTGCCAGTCGTCCCGGTTCGCCCCGACGACGAACTGACCCTCCTTCAGCGCCTCGTCGGCGACGACCTCGACGGCGACCTCCACCGGTCCGATCGACCCGCCGTCCGCGCCGAACGTGTTGCGGATCTCGTCCGGATCGGCGGGCCGGAAGCCCTGCCCGAGCGCGGCGAGGAGCTTCATCTCGTTGAGCCTGTCGTCGCCTCTCACCAGCGCGAGCACGACCTTGCCGCCGGCTACCACCGGCATAGCCTTCGCCGTCGCCTTCTCGTCCACGCCGAGGAACCCGCCGACGTCCTCGATCGTCCGCTGCCCAGGAGTCTCCACCGCCTGGGGCTCCGGAAGCGGCTCGGGGAACTCGGCCTTCGGCGGGATCCCACCGGCGATCTCGAGGTCGGCCGCGTAGTCGCCGTTCACACAGGTCACGAGCGTGTTCTCGCCCGAGCCTGCGGGCGCGAGGAAGTCGTTCGACTCGTTCCCGCCCATCTCGCCGCTCTCGGCCTGCACCTCGGAGAACTCGAGGCCACATCGCTCGAAGATCCGGTGGTACGCCCCGGAGTGCTTGCGAAAGCTCTCGTCCAGACCGGCCTGGTCGCGGTCGAACGAATAGGCGTCCTTCATGATGAACTCACGGACGCGGAGCAGGCCGCCTCGAGGCCGCGGCTCGTCCCGGTCCTTCGTCTGAAAGTGGTACCAGATCTGGGGTAGCTGCTTGTACGACTGGAGCTCGAGGGCATGGTGCGTGAACGTCTCCTCGTGGCTCATCGGGAGGAGGAAGCGGCGTCCGGCGCCGTCCTCGAGCTTGAAGAGCACTCCGACTCCGTAGCGGCCGGACCGCTCCCAGAGCTCGGCGGGCGTCAGCACCGGGGCGAGCATCTCCTGCCCCCCGATCGCGTTCATCTCCTCGCGGATGACCTGCACCACCTTCTGGTGCACGCGCCACCCGAGCGGCAGGTACGTCCAGAGCCCCGCGCTCACCTGGCGGATGAAGCCGCCGCGGACGAGCAGCTTGTGCGAGGCGGCCTCGGCCTCGGCCGGGTCGTCGCGCACGGTCGGCAGGAACAGCTGCGACGCCCGGGCAATCACGTTTTCAGAATAAAGAACGGTCGCGGCCGGTGCGGCGCGGGTTACTCGACCGGGATCAATGAGGCCTCCGCCATGGCCAGCGCGGCGGGCTTCGCCATCTTGAGGCGCTTGGGGCGGTGCATGCCGTCGGCGATCCATACGTCGATCTCGTGAAAAAGCTCGTCGATCAGGATGTCGGATGAGACCTTCTTCAGCACGCGGCCGTGCGCGTAGACGAACCCGACGTCGCGGCCGCCGGCGATCCCGAAGTCGGCGTCGCCCGCCTCACCGGGGCCGTTGACCGCGCAGCCGAGGACCGCGACCTCGAAGTGCTGCGAGTAGGCATGGAGCCGCTCTTCGACCGCCTCGGCAAGCGTCTGCACGCCCACGTTGTCGCGGCCGCACGAAGGACAGGCGATCATGATCGGCCCCCGCTCCCGCAGGCCGAGCGCCTTCAGGATCTCGTAGGCCGTGCGCACCTCCTCGACCGGGTCGGCGGTGAGCGAGACGCGGATCGTGTCGCCGATCCCGTCCACGAGCAGCGAACCCATGCCGACCGCGCTCTTGATCGACCCGGAGAACGGCGTTCCCGCCTCGGTCACTCCGAGGTGAAGGGGATATCGAACCTTCTCCGAGAGCATGCGGTAGGCGCGGATCATCGTCGGCACGTGGCTCGACTTGACCGAGATCTTGAACTCGAAGAAGTCGAGGCTCTCCAGCAGCCGCACCTCCTCGAGCGCCGCCTCGACGAGCGCCTCCGCCTGGTCGCGCTGCGCGACGTCGGCGAGATGCTTCGGAAGCGAGCCCGAGTTGGCGCCGATCCGCATCGGGATGCCGGCCTGCTTGGCCGCCAGCACGACCTCCGCGACCCTGTCCGGGCCGCCGATGTTCCCCGGGTTGATCCGGACAGCCGCGACGCCGCCGTCGATGGCGCGCAGCGCGAGGCTCGCGTTGAAATGGATGTCCGCGATCACCGGGATCGGTGAGAGGCGGACGATCTTCGGCAGCGCATCCGCGTCCTCGCCCTTCGGAACCGCCACGCGCACGACCTCGCAGCCGGCGGACGCGAGCTCGGCAATCTGCGCCGTCGTCGCCTCGACGTCGTGCGTCTTGGTGAGCGTCATCGACTGCACAACGACCGGAGCACCGCCGCCGATCGCCACGTTTCCGACGCGAATCCCCAGCTCGCTGGCCACGAGGTGAGTCTAGTGAAGACGTGGTGCTTCCCTGGGCCAGCGCACGCAAATGTCACCAGAGGTCGAAGTTCTGGCCAAGCAGTCGCACCTGCTCGATCGTGACCATCCTCTCAACGGCGACGTATCTTCGGAAGGTGCCTTCGAGACCACGGAAGCCGAAGAGTGTCGGGTTGCTTGTCTTGCTATTCCTCGCGACCGTCTTCACGGTGGCTGGCTGTCACTCGGGTCGGAAAGCGACCGTCCATGTCACCGTTCATCGGACGGGGCATCGCAAGACAATTGAGATTGGTCGAGGCGTGCGAGCGTCGGCCCTCCAAAGCGGCGTCCAGGGAGTCAGACGCGATACGAGCGCGGCCCAGCTGCTCACGATATTCGGCAAGCCCTTCACGAAGGTCTCGGGGACCTTTCGTGGTCAGCAGGAAACCTGCTGGGCCTACCACGCCCTCCAGCCCGGAACCTCGATCGACGCGCTCGACTTCTGCCTCAACAAGGCACAGAAGGTCGAACGCATCCTGATCGGCGTGCACGGGTGAGTTCAGTCTGAGGGGGCGCTTGCGTGGGCAGAGCCAGTGTCCTTGTCGCTAGAGAACGCGAACTAGGCATCCGCCGCCGCGACCGACATGGCGGGCGCGGCTCGCCCAGTGAAGATCCGCGGGATATCGTCATGGCCGCAAAGCGGCCGGAGTTCCCGCGGCTAACCAGCCGCCCCGGAGATTGCCGATGTCGTTCGAGATCCCGATCACGTAGATGAACAGGATCAGCGCGATCCCGATCATCGAGACGCGTTCGTAGACGACGCGGCTGACGGCCTTGCCTCGCAGGCCCTCGACGAGCGAGAAGGCGATGTGGCCGCCGTCCAGCGGTAACAGCGGGAGCAGGTTCAGGAGCGCGAGCGAGAGGCTGATCAGGGCGAGGATCGCGAGGTAGTCGCGGTAGCCGCTCTGGGCGGCCTCGCTCGAGGTGCGCACGATCCCCACGGGCGTCGAGATCTGCTTGCGGTTCGCGGGCGAGGTCACGTGGGTGAGCCAGTTACCCATCGCCTTGGTCACGAGCCACGTGTCCTTCCCGGCCAGGCCGAGCGCTGTGATCGGGCCGTACTGCTTGTAGCGAATCACGGCGGGCCGGAAGCCCAGGATGTATGTGCCTGAGCGCTTCATCGGCTTGACCGGCCTCAGCTCGAGGTACGAAGTGCGGCCGTTCCTGAGCACGGAGAGGACGATCGGTTGGCCCTCGCTGTTGTGGATCGCGTCCCGCACCTGCGAGAAGCTCGTGGTGCCTAATCGGTTCACGCCGACGATCGTGTCGCCGGGCTCGAGCCCTGCTTGTGCGGCCGGCGTGTTCGGATCGACGCTCTGTACGCGGCGCGAGGCTGCCGACGGGATCCCGATCATGTACACGAGCGAGAGGAGCAGGATCGCGAAGACCAGGTTCGCGGCTGGGCCTGCGCCGATCACGACGAGGCGCTTCCACGTGCGCTGGCGCCAGTACGAATCCGGGCCGAGCGCGTCGGTGAGCTCGTTCAGGCCGCGCTGGGCCGAACGCTGCGCGCCCTGCGAGAGTTCGGCGCCGTCGACCGCCTCTTCCAACGCGGCCATTGCGCTGCGGGCGGCTTCGAAGTCGCTCTTGGCGAGCGGCCGCTTGACCCGCTCGACCGCCGGCAGGAGGCGTGGCTCCTCGTGGACCGCAGGGCCGAAGAACGTGTCCAGGTCCGACGCCGCCGGCCTGTGCATTCCCGGAATCTTCACGTAGCCGCCGAGCGGAATGACGCCGATCCCGTACTCGACGCCCTTGTAGGTCTTCTTCGCGAGCGCCGGCGGGAAGCCGATGTAGAAGCGCCGCGGCGTCATCCCCACGCCGAGCGCCGTGAAGAAGTGGCCAGCCTCGTGGATCAGGATCAGGAAGGCCAGGCCCGCAATCGCTACGAGGATCGTCATGCGACCGGAAGCCCTCTCTCGGCGAGTCTGCGCGCCACCGCGTCCGCTTCGACCAGATCGTCGAGATCCCTCGCGGGCGCGCCGTCCGCCTCGGCGAGCGTCTCCTCGACCGTTGCGGCGATTCCGAGGAACGGGAGCTTTCCGTCGAGGAAGGCGGCGACCGCCACCTCGTTGGCGGCGTTGAAGGCACAGGGGTAGGTGCCGCCCTTCTCGCCCGCCTGTCGCGCCAGGGCGAGCAGCGGGAACGTCTCGAGATCGGGGGGCTCGAACTCCAGGACGAGGCCCTGCGCGAGGTCGAGCGGCGCCACGCGCGTCGTGGCGCGCTCCGGGTACGTCAGCGCGAAGGAGATCGGCACGCGCATGTCGGGATAGCCGAGGTGCGCGAGCGAGGCACCGTCGCGGAAACGCACGAGCGCGTGGACGATCGAGGTCGGCTGGAGCGTGACCTCGATGCGCTCGTAGGGCAGGCCGAACAGGAAGTGGGCCTCGATCAGCTCGAGCCCTTTGTTCGCCAGCGTCGCCGAGTCGACGGTGATCTTCGGGCCCATCTGCCAGGTCGGGTGCGCCAGCGCCTCCTCAGGGATGACGTCCTCGAGCTCCTCGCGCGTCCGCCCACGGAAGGGCCCGCCGGAACCGGTCAGGACGAGCGAGTGGACCTCCTCGGACCGCCGCCCTTCGAGGCACTGGAAGGCGGCCGAGTGCTCGCTGTCCACGGGGAGCAGCAGGCCTCCTCCCCGCTCCCGCGCGCGGAGCGCGAGCTCGCCGGCGGCGACGAGGCTCTCCTTGTTCGCGAGCGCGAGCGTGACACCGCGCTCGAGGGCCCAGAGCGTCGCCGGCAGCCCTGCGAAGCCGACGACGGCATTCAGGACGACGTCCGGCTCTGCGCGCTCGAGCAGCTCGGTCACGTCACCCCCGACCTGCGTGAGCGGCGCAAGCCCGTCGAGTGGCTGCGAGCCGGACGCGGCCGCCACGAGCTCGAGCTCGGGATGGCCCTCCACGATCTCGACGGCCTGACGGCCGATCGAGCCGGTGGCGCCGAGAAGAGCGACGCGTCTCATCTAGTGGAAGTGTACGGCTGGTTTACCTGGTCGGATCGGGATTCACGTGAGGGCCAGGATCGCGTAATACGAGGCGACCGCGGCGAAGAGCACGGCGTCGATCCGGTCGAGCATCCCGCCGTGGCCGAGCAGCAGCCGACCGGAGTCCTTCACGCCCAGGTCGCGCTTGATCGCAGACTCGAACAGGTCCCCGAGCGGCGCCGCGACGGCGATCACCGCGCCGAGGACGAGCGACTGTCCGACGTCGAGAAAATCGGAGCTGTACATGGCAAAGAACGGCACCAGAACGGCGGCGATCATGCCCGCGATCAGGCCCTCCCACGTCTTCCCGGGCGAGATCACCGGCGCCAGCCGGTGCCGGCCGATCAGGCGCCCGACGACGTAGGCGATCGTGTCCGCGGCAAACACGGCGAGCAGGACGGTGAAGACGGCCAGGCGCCCGTCGTCGGTCGGCGCGATCGCCCGCAAGAGAACGATGTGCGCCAGGCCGAGCCCGACCCAGCCGGCGCCCAGAACGGTCGTGCCGACGGCAACGGTGACCGACTGCCTGGTCTGCGAGACGCCCTTGAGCAGGAATGCGAGCGCCAGGGTCGAGAGGAAGCCGGCCGTCATCCAGACCGGGCCGCCGAGCCAGGCTCCCGCCAGGGACAGCACGGCCCCCGTGTAGCCGGCGAGCACGAGCGGCCGCAACGGCCGAGCGATCCAGAAGAACTCGTGCAACGCGATCACCGCAACCACGGCAGCAAGGGCGAAGATCCACCAGCCGCCGAGCCAGACGAGGTAGAGGACGACCGGGAGGCCGACGACTGCGACGAGGATCCGCGACCAGAACGAGCTCACCGAAGGCTCACCGGCCGCCGAAACGGCGGCGGCGGCTGGCGTACGCGGCAAGCGCGCGCTCGAGCTCCCGCCGGCCGAAGTCCGGCCACAACGTGTCGACGAACACGAGCTCCGAGTACGCGAGCTGCCAGAGGAGGAAGTTGGAGATGCGCAGCTCCCCCGAGGTGCGGATCAGGAGATCCGGGTCGGCCAGCTCCGGCGCGTAGAGGTTCGAGCGGAACACGTTCTCGTCGATCTCCGCAGGGTCGATCCCCGCCTCGACGAGCCGACGGGCTGCGTCGACCAGCTCGGCCCGGCCTCCGTAGTCGAAGGCGATCCAGAGGTCGAGGCGATCGTTCGCCGCCGTGTCTCCCTCGAGGCCGGCCATCTGCTCCTGCAACTCGACCGGCGCGCGGTCGCGGCGGCCGATGAAGCGCGTGCGAACGCCCTGTCGCGCGAGATCGGGAAGCTCACGCTCGATCGTCTCGCCGAAGATGTCCATCAGCGAGTCCACCTCGCCCGCCGGGCGCGACCAGTTCTCCGTCGAGAACGCGTAGACGACGAGCGTCTCGACACCGAGGTCGATTGCGGCCTCGACCGTGCGGCGCAGGGCACGCGTCCCCGCGCGGTGGCCTGCCGCGACGGGGAGCGCCCGGCGACGGGCCCAGCGGCCGTTGCCGTCCATGATGATCGCGACGGTCTTCGCGAGCTCGGGCAGCTCCGGCTCGACGGAGGGCCGAACGCCGCGCAGGCTCCGGATGCGGGTGAGCAGCTTCACGCCGCTAAGGCGTCGCTTGCGACGCCGTCCTCAGGACGTGTGGGCTCGGCCCGCACGTCCGTCTGAGACGACCGGTCGAGGCCTCTGAGCGCTTCCCGAGCACATCACGTTCAGACCTCGAGGATCTCGGCCTCTTTCCGCTTCAGCAGCTCGTCGATCTTCTCCGTGTGCTCGTCCGTGAGCTTTTGAACGCGGTCCTCGGCCCGATGCTCCTCGTCGCTGCCGACCTCGCCCTTGTCGACAAGTTCCTTGAGGTGGTGCATGACGTCGCGGCGGACGTTGCGCACGGCGACGCGTCCCTCCTCGGCCATGTGGCGGACGACCTTGACAAGCTCCTTGCGCCGTTCCTCGGTCAGCTGCGGGATCGGCAGGCGGATGATCTTGCCGTCGTTGGAGGGCACGACGCCGAGATCGGACTCCTGGATCGCGCGCTCGATCGACCCGAGCGAGCCGGGGTCGAACGGCTGGATCGTGAGCAACCTCGGCTCCGGAGCGGAGATCGTGGCGAGCTGCTTGAGCGGCGTCTGCTGGCCGTAGTAGTCGATCTGGACGCGGTCCAGCAGCGCCGGAGACGCACGCCCTGTGCGCAGCGTCGCGAACTCTGCCTGTGTCGCCTCGACCGACTTGTCCATTCGCCGACTCGCGTCCTGAATCAGGTCATCGATCGCCATGGTGCCTCCGTTGTCAGGGAGTCGAGACGATTGTCCCGACGCGCTCGCCCTCTACCACCTTACGGATGTTTTCTCCTGCGAGTGCGAAGACGTAGATCGGCAGGCGGTTGTCCATGCAGAGGGAGAGCGCGGTCGTGTCCATGACCTTCAAACCGCGCTCGATCGCCTCCAGATGGGTGATCTCGGGGATGAGGCGTGCGTCCGGATCCTCGCGCGGGTCGCCGTCGAGAACGCCCTCGACCGCGTGCTTCGCCATCAGGATCGCCTCGCCTCCGATCTCGAGTGCCCGCAGCGCGGCTGCGGTGTCTGTGGTGAAGAACGGGTTGCCGGTGCCGGCCGCGAAGATGACCACGCGGCCCTTCTCGAGATGCCTGATCGCCCGGCGGCGGATGTACGGCTCCGCGACCTCGGCGGCGGCGAGGGCCGACATGACCCGCGTGTGGACGCCGCGCCGTTCGAGCGCGTCCTGGAGCGCGAGCGCGTTCAGGAGGGTCGCGAGCATGCCGGCGTAATCGGCGGTGGCGCGATCCATCCCGTCCGCGGCCGCCTCGATCCCGCGGTAGATGTTCCCCGCCGCCGACCACGATCGCCAGTTCGACCCCCTGCTCCTGGACGCCGACGATCTCGTCGGAGACCGCGGCGATCCGCTCGGGGTCGAGCCCGAACTCCTTCTCGCCCATCAGCGCCTCGCCCGAGAGCTTGAGCAGGACGCGGTGGAAGACCGGCGTCGCGCCCCTCGACGACGCGGCGACGTGTTGCTCTTCGACGGCCTTGCTCACTCGGCGAGGGCGTAGCGAACGAACTCGAGCGCCTCGGCGCCTTCCTCGGAGAGCGCCTGTGCGACGGTCTTCGACGTGTCGTGGATCCACGGCTGCTCGGCGAGAACGGCCGTGGCGAGGAACTCCTTGCGCAGCCGGCCTTCGACGATCTTGGCGCGCACCTCCTCGGGTTTCTCCAGAACGTCGTCCTGCTGCTCGTAGATCGCGCGCTCGGAGGCCAGCTCGTCCTCGGAGATCTCGTCTGCGGTCGCGTAGCGAGGAGCCGAGAAGGAGATGTGCATCGCGAGCCTGCGCGCGGTCGAGGGATCGTCGCCCCGCACCTTGACGAGGACGCCGATCTTGTTGGCCGGCGGGTGCACGTACTCGGCGAGCAGCTCTCCGTCTCCCGCCTCCATGCGCGCCGCCCCGCGAAGCTCGATGTTCTCGCCCAGCCGCCCGATCAGCTCGAGCCGCTCGTCCTCGACCTTCGCGACCCCCTCCGGCCCATCCGCCTCGATTGCCTCGAGCACCGTCTCTGCAAAGCGGAGGAACTCCTCGTTCTTGGAGACGGGCTCCGTCTCGCATCCGATCGCGGCCAGCGCGCCGACATTTCCCGAGACCGTGGCGAGAACCTCGCCCTCGGTCGTCTCGCGTCCCGCCTTCTTGCCCGCGGCCGCGATCCCGCGCTCGCGCAGGAGCCGTTTGGCCGCTTCGAGATCGCCGCCCGCTTCCTGGAGGGCGCGCTTGCACTCCATCATGCCCGCGCCCGTCTCGTCGCGAAGCTGCTTGACGAGGTCGGCGGGGATGTCGGTGACGCTCATTCGCCCTCCTGTACAGCCTCGGCCATGGGCGCGGGCGCAGCCTCGGGCTCAGGCGCAGGCTCCTCCTCGGCGGGCGCCTCTGGAGCCGGTTCCTTTGCGGGGGGCGCGGCTTCCTCGACTTCGGCCTCGTCGGGCTCCGCGGGCGCCGGCTCGAAGTCCGCGGGCGCGGCCTTTGCCTTCCCTGTTGCGATCCCGTCGGCGACGGCGCGGATCACGAGAGCGCACGAGCGGATCGCGTCGTCGTTTCCGGGAACGACGTAGTCGGCCTCGTCGGGGTCGCAGTTGGTGTCCACGAGGGCGATGATCGGGAGACCCAGCCGACGCGCCTCTCGCACCGCCAGCTGCTCCTTCCGGAGATCGACCACGAAGACCGCCTCCGGCTGCGTGCGCATGTCGGCGACGCCGCCGAGGTTCATGTCGAGCTTCTCCAGCTCGCTCTGCATGGCCATCCGCTCCTTGGGCGGAAGCAGGTCGAGCTGACCCTCGTCGCGCAGTCGCCGCAGCTCGTGCAGGCGCTCGATCCGCTCGGAGATCGTGCGCCAGTTGGTGAGCAGGCCGCCGAGCCACCGGTGGTTGACGTAGGGCATGTCGACGCGCCTGGCCTGCTCCTCGACGGCGTCCTGCGCCTGCTTCTTCGTGCCGACGAACAGGATGTTGCCGTTGCGCTCGGCGACGTTGCGGGCGAAATCGTGCGCCTCCTCGAGCAGCTGGAGCGTCTGCTGAAGGTCGATGATGTAGATGCCGCCGCGCTCGCCGAAGATGAACCGCTTCATCTTCGGATTCCAGCGGCGCGTTTGGTGGCCGAAGTGGACTCCGGACTCCAGCAGCTCTCGCATGCTTACGACGGACACTTCCGATCCTTTCTCTGGTTTGAGTCGTTCCTCCGGCGGGAGCCAGGTGGAACCGGCGATCCGTCTCGCCGGCACCGCCACCCGCCCGTTCCGCCGGGTCGGGTTGTAGGGCCGCGAAAGTCTAGCTGACGCCTTCCGCGCCTAGAAACGGGCCAGAGCCGCCTGCAGGTCGGCAGGCAGCGGCGACTCGACCTCGACCGCCTTGTTGGTGACCGGGTGCGGAAAAGCAAGCCGCCACGCGTGCAGGAACTGACGGGTCAGCTCCTGGTCGGGGACGCCGTAGACGCGGTCGCCCACGACCGGGAGCCCGACCTCGGCCAGATGGACCCGGATCTGGTGCGTCCGGCCCGTCTCCAGCCGCACGTCGAGCAGGGCGTGGCCCTCGAGCAGGCGCTCGACCTCGAAGTGCGTGACGGCATCGCGCGGCGTGTCGGTATCGAGCGACATCCTGGTGGGCTCGTGGCGGTCGCGGCCGATCGGGGCCTCGATGCGCCCGCGCCACGACCGGGGCCGGCCACGCACAAGAGCCTTGTAACGCCGCTCGAGCGCGCGCCGGCGGACGAGGTTCCGGAGCCCGCGGTAGGCCTCCTCGGTGCGGGAGACGACGAGCAGGCCGGAGGTATCACGGTCGAGCCGGTGGACGATCCCGGGCCGCTCGGGCACGTCGCCCCCCGCTACACGCCCGAGGAGCCCGTGGACGAGCGTCCCGGTCGCGTGGCCCGGTCCTGGATGAACCACGATCCCGGCCGGCTTGTCCACGACCAGCAGGTGCTCGTCCTCGAACGCGATCCTGAGCGGCACGTCCTCTGCCTCGAGCTCACCCGTGTCTGCGTCCGGCGCCTCGAAGACGAGCTCCTCTCCGCCCGCGAGCCGGTGGCTTTTTGGTTTGACCTCGCCGTCGACGAGCGCGGCCTGCTCGGCGAGCAGGCGTTCGGCCGCGGCGCGCGACTCGACCTCCGGCAGCGAGGCGAGGAACCGGTCGAGCCGCTCCCCGGCCGCCTCCGCGGGGACGACGACCCTTCTAGCCGTCAGGCCGACTTGCCTCTGGATTCGGTCACGAGAAGGGCGACGAACAGGATCCCGACCCCGATCACGATGAAGGAGTCGGCGAGGTTGAACGCCGGCCAGTAGCGCAGGTCGAGGAAGTCCGTCACGTGCCCGAGGCGAATCCGGTCGATCAGGTTCGACGTCGAGCCCCCGATCAGGAGGCCGAGCGCCACGGGAAGCACCGGATGGCGCGCGCCGGAGCGGGCGAAGAAGACCAGCATCCACCCGACCGCGAGCGCGGTCAGCGCCGTGACGATCACCGTCGCGCTGGCGAAGAGGCCGAACGCGATCCCCGAGTTCTGCACGTGGTGGATCGAGAACGGGCCGATCACCTTGAGCGACTCGTCGAGCTCGAGCTGGCTCGAGACGATCAGCTTCGTCAGCTGGTCGGCGGCGATCGCGGCCAGGACGACAACGCCCAGCTCGGCCCACTGGACCGCGCCCGCGGCAAAGGAGCGGTGCGCGACCGAGACCGGCGTGAGCGCGTCCGTGCTCGAGCCGACGCGGACGTCGAGCGTCCGCGAGGCGGGCTCGGTCACACGCCCTCCTCCTTGCGCTTGCAGTCGATGCACTGCGTCGTGTACGGGACGGCTTCGAGGCGCTCCTCCCCGATCGGATTCCCGCAGGTCCCGCAGATCCCGAAGGTCCCGCCCTCGATGCGCTGCAGCGCGGCGTCGATCTCCGCGATCAGGCGCTCCTCGTTCTCCTCGAGCGTGTAGTCGATCTCCCGGTCGTGTGTGATCGTCGCGGCGTCGCCCGGATGGTTGTCGCTCGGGATGTCCTGCGTCTCGTCCTCCATCGAGCCGGGATTCTCCTCGTGCAGGTAGTCCAGCGCGCCCTGCGCGCGCGCGCGATCGTCGAGCAGCCGCTGACGGAAATGCTCGGTGTCGATCGCGGCGCTCATCGGCGCTCCAGGCGGCGCTCGCTCTCGGAACGGTCGATGCCGGCCATCTCGACGACCTTCTCCCGCGCACCGTGGCCGGAGACGATCGAGATCGACCGGCGCGGGATGCCGAGGCGCTTCGAGAGGAGCTCGATGACCGCGTCGTTGGCGCGGCCGCCCTCGGGCGGCGCCGCGACGCGAACCTTCCATCCGTCGCCGTAGCGGCCCACGATCTCGCTTCGGCGCGACCCGGGAGACACACGCAGCCGCAGGCGTGTCGAGGGTTCCATGCGCTCAAGTATAGGTTCGGTGGACGGTCAGGCAGCCTGGGCGTCGGAGGCGTCCTCGGCCGCGTCGAGCGCGGCCTCGAGCAGCGCCCGCACCTTGCGTGCCTCGGCCACGAGCCGCTCGCGTTCGGCGACTGCAGCACGGGTAACGGCGCGTGCTTCGGCGTGCGCTTCCTCGACGATCAGGTCGGCTTCTTTCTTCGCCTGCGTCTTCAGCTCGTGGACGGATCGCTCCGCCGAGACGAGCGTCGTGCGCAGCAGCGTCTCGAGATCGCGGTGTCGTGCGAGCTCCGACTGGAGATCCTCGATCCGGTCGGCGAAGTCGGCTCGCTCGCGCCAGACGCTCTCGAACGACTGCTCGATCTCCTCGATCAGCTGGTCGACGGGCCGGCGGCGGTAGCCGAACAGTCCACGCTTGAAGACGACGTGGTGGAGCTCGACGGGTGTGATTGTCATGGCTGCTCCTCTCAGGCGTCGCTTGCGATGCCGACCTCAGGACGCGCGAGCTGTGCTCGTGCGTCCGTCTGAATCGACCGGTCGACACCTATCTGACTCGTTGGCAATTCCATCTCTCAGAAGCCGCGCAGGAGTTTGTTGACGACTGCCATCAGGACGTAGAGGAAGATGATCGCCACCACCGGCGAGAGGTCGAGCGGGCCGACCGGCGGGATGAACCGCCGGAAGAGCCGCAGGTAGGGCTCACAGACGTCGCGCAGGAATTCGGAGATGCGGCGCACCCAGGGCGAGTACGGCAGCCTCACCCACGAGGTCAGGACGTAGGCGAAGATCAGGAGGATGTAGACCCAGATGAAGACGTCGACGAACTGGGTCGCCCGGGAGGCAGCGTCAGCTAGGACCGCAAGCGTGGCCATCAGGTGCGAGTTCGGCTCGGCTCGCCGAACTCCTCGGACACGCCGCTCGGTTCGCGCCTAGGCCTGGTTGAAGAAGCCCCGCTCTAGCAGCCGGGCTCGCTCTTCGGCCGATACCTCCACGTTGCGCGGGGTGAGCAGGAAGACCTTGTCGGCGACGCGCTGCATGCCGCCGTCGAGCGCGTAGGTGAGGCCGCTCGTGAAGTCGATCAGACGCTTCGAGAGCTCCTGGTCGGAGCTCTGCAGGTTGAGGATGACCGGCACCGAGTCCTTGAACTTGTCCGCGATCTGCTGCGCGTCGTTGAAGCTGCGCGGCACGACGAGGTGGACCTGCACCGACGGAACGGCCTGGACGACGGCGGCGCCCGCGTTGGATCCGCGTCGTCCGCGCGGGCGCAGGACAGCGGTTCTCGGTGCCGATTCCTCGGGCTCCGGGTCGGTCCAGTCGTCGAAGTCCTGCTGCTGCCCGGCCGGCGGGGCCAGACGGCGGACGTTCGGGCGCTCGCTGTACGTGCGCTCGAGGTTTTCCTCGGTCAGATAGCCGTCCTCGTCCCACTCGTCCTCCTCTTCGGCGATCCCGAAGTAGACGAGCGTGCGGTTCCAGACGTCTCCGAATCCCATGATTTGCGGATGTTACCGGCCGTACAGCACAGATCCCAGCCGGACCATCGTCGCCCCTTCGTCGGCGGCCACGCGGTAGTCCTGGCTCGTGCCCATCGAGAGCTCGGGGAGCCCGTAGCGCCCGGCCAGCTCGCGCAGGCGGCGGAAGTACGGCCTCGAGGTCTCCGGATCGCCGGTTTCCGGGGGCATGGTCATCAGGCCGCGCACGTCGTCGTAGAGGGCCAGGAAGTCCTCGAGACCGCTTTCGGGAACGCCTGACTTCGTCTCCTCGCCCGAGAGGTTGACCTCGACCAGGGCCGGGATCTCGAGGCGCTTCGCCGCCGACTCACTCGCGAGGGAGTGGCAGAGCTCGCAGATCTCGTTGACGGTCTTCGCCTTCCGGCTCTGGAGGTGGCCGATGAAATGCCAGCGGAAGGCATCGCCGAATGCCGCGTGCTTCGCCTCGAGGTCCTGCGCGCGGTTCTCGCCGACGACCTCGATCCCGGCCTCGACGAGTGCGGCCAGCTCCTCGACGCTCACGTACTTGATCGCGGCGACCACCGTCACGCCGCTGCCGAGCTCCGTGCGGATCCGCTCGTAGCTCGAGCGGACGTCGTCAGCCGATATAGGCGACAACGCCCTGCCTGCCGGTCCGGCCCGCGTCTCGGCGGTGGGAGAAGAAGAGCTCCGGGTGGCACGAGGAACAGAGGTCGGTGCGCTCGACCTCCTCGCAGCCGGCCTCGTGCAGCGCCCGTTCCGCCGCGCTCCAGAGGTCGAGGCTGCGACCGCTGACGACGTCATCGCCGTACGCGGTCCGGAAGGGCTCGGCCACCTCGGGCCCGACCTCGTAGCAGCAGGGGCCGATTCCCGGGCCGATCGCTCCCGTCAGCCGCCCGCCGCCGAGCGCCTGCGCACCGGCCGCGATTATCCCGGCGAGCAGGCCGCGCCAGCCGACGTGCAGGATCGCCAGCGCCGGAGGCCTCTCGTTGCCCGGATCGCGCGCCACTGCGACGGGCAGGCAGTCGGCGGTGAGCAGCATCATGGCCTGCCCGGGCTCGTCACTCCAGAGGCCGTCGCAGCGGTCGAACACCGTTCCCGGGGTCACGATCCCACGAGGTTCCGCCCGCCGCACCTCGGCGCTGTGGTGCTGCCAGCCCATCGTCGCGCGCTCGGCGTCCGCGTCGACCGCAGCGCACGCCCTGCGACGGTTCTCGACCACGTTCACTGGGTCGTCCTCGGTCAGCGCACCGAGGTTGAGCGACTCGTACGCGTCCTCGCTGACTCCGCCCTCCCGGGTTGTGAACCCGACCACGTACGGGTCGGGCGCGTTCCAGCGGATCACTCGGCGATCAGCTCCCGCGCTGCGGCCAGCTCCGAGTCCCGTCCTTCGAGCTCGCCGTTCAGCTTCCGGCGGCGGAGCTCGGCCAGGATCTCCCCCACCCGCGGCGACTCCTCCAGCCCGAGCTCGGCGAGATCGGCGCCGGTCACGTCGAGCCGCACGTCCCGGAGCCGCTCGAAGTAGGCGTGCAACGGCTCGAGATCGGCCAGCCCGAGGGCGAAGAGCGGCGCGTCGGGCGCGTAGGGCTCGGCAAGCGCGACGACGTCGGCCGGCTCGGCTCCGTTCTGGAGGCGCTCGACGAGCCTGGGGCCGACGCTGACGGCCGCGGCGATCTGCTCCGCGTCGCGACGGCGGACCTTCAGCCGCTTGAGCCACTCGTACACCTCGTCCGAGGGCAGCCTCCGCGCGAGGACCGTGAGCCCGAGGCGCCACGACGGGATCTCGAGGCCGTAGCGCCCTGACAGCTCGGCCAGGCGCCGCACGAGCGCGACGGCCTCCTCGTCGGCCGCGAGGTGCGGATGGATCGCGCGATCGGCGCCGAGCTCGGCCAGGCGCAGGATCGAGTGCTCGATCTCGCCCTCCTCCAGAAGCGCCTCGAGCTCGTCGCGCAGCCGCGCCGAGGAGAGATCGCCCACGAGACCCATCTCGATCGTCCCGCGCGCGAGCCGCAGCGTGTGCTCGTCCATGCGGAAGCCGTAGCGGTTCTCGTAGCGAATCGCGCGGAAGATCCGAGTCGGGTCGTCGATGAACGAGAGGTTGTGCAGGACGCGGATCGTCCTGGCGTCGAGGTCGCGCCTGCCACCGAACGGGTCGACGAGCCGGCCGAGGTCGGCGCCCTTGAGCGAGACGGCCATCGCGTTGATGGTGAAGTCGCGGCGGAAGAGGTCCTCGCGGATCGAGGCGTGCTCGACGGTGGGCAGCGCAGCCGGGGCGTCGTAGAACTCGGTCCGGGCGGTGACGACGTCCACGCGCTCGTCCTCGCCGTAGATCACGACCGCCGTGCCGAACTTCCGGTGCGCGCGCACGCGGCCGCCGAGCGTGTCGGCCAGCGCCTGCGCCAACGCGATCGCGTCGCCCTCGACCGCGACGTCGACGTCGAAGCTGCGCTCGCCGAGCAGGATGTCCCGGACGGTGCCGCCGACGAGGTAGACGCCGTCGAACGGGCTCGGAGACCGCAGCAACGGCCTCGAAGACCGGCTGCAGGCGCTCGAGGCGAGCAAGCTCGTCGGTGAGCATCGGGCCTCGCCGCTCGGGCGGAGCCGCGTGCGCTGCCGAGCGCCCGCAGCAGGTCGCTCCGCGTCACGACTCCGGCGATTCGCTCGTTCTCGAGCGACCGCCACGCGGCCGTCGCCGCCCGAGAGCAGCCGCTGCAGCTCGGCGAGCGGCGCGTCCTCGTCGCAGGTCGGGACCTGCCGCTCATGATCCCCTTCACCGGCGCGTGCGAGAGCCCGTGCGCGACTGGCCTGGTCGAGGTCCTCGCGGCCGACGACGCCGACGAGCCGGTCGTCCTCCGTGACGAGGATCCCGCTCTGCCCGTAGCGCTGGCACGCGACGATCGCGCTCGCCACCGTCTCGTCCGGCGCGACGCTACGAGCCGGGCTCGACATCAAGCGGCCGGCGAGCAGCGGCTGCGCGAATGGTCTGCGGAAGGCCTTCGGCAAGTCGCGCCCGCGCGTCCTCGAGACCTCCTCTGAAGATCGCCGAGGCCGCCTGCGCGTGCCCGCCGCCGCCCAGGAGCTGCGCGATGGCGGCCGCGTCGAGCTCGGGCGTCCGGCTGCGGGATACGCAGAAGACGCGCTCGTCCATCTCGACCAGCAGCACGAGCGCCTTGCAGTCGGTCAGGTCGACGACCTTGTGCGCCAGGTTGGAGACGCCGTCCACGTAGCGCGGCCACGCGACAGCGGCGACGAGCAGCTCGACTCCCGCGAGCTCGTGCGGCTCGAGCGCCTCCAGGATCGCGCCGAGGAGCTCCCGCTCCTCCTCGGTGAGCGGCGTGTGCAGGAACTCGGCCAGCAGCTCCTGACGGGCTCCGTGCCGCAGACACCATGCGAGCGCCTCGGCGTCACGCTGGGTCGCGGTCGGGTACGTCAGCGAGCCGGTGTCCTCGTGGATGCCGAGCGCGAACGCGGTCGCCTCGAGCGGCGTGACCGCGATCTCGCGCTCGGCGAGGATGCCGACGAGGGTGGTCGTGAGCGCGCCGTCCTCGGAGAGCACGGTGTGCTCGGCGGCCCATTCGGGTGGCTCGCCCGCGTGGTGGTCGAAGACGACCTTCTCGACGTCCGGGTCGAGGGCGACGGCCTCGAGCTCGCCGAGGCGGCCCGCGTGCGTGGTCTCGACGACGATCAGGCGCCGGATCGCGTCGAGCTCGAGCCGCGAGGCCTCGGTGAGCGCAAGCTCGTCGGCGTGGAGACGGTAGAACTCGCGCACGTTGCGGTTCAGCGAGCCGGTCAGGCACGGCGACCGCCTCCGGGTAGAGGCGGCGCGCGGCGAGCATCGACGCGAACGCGTCGAAGTCCGTGTTCCCGTGGGTCGCGATGACAGTCTCTGCGCGCACGTCACTCATTGTGCCTTCGAGCCGTCGCGGGAATCCGCGGCGGTCCGTGCTGAAAAGGAGCAGATCCGGCACGTTTCCGTCACAGACACGTGCGCCTTTCCGACGTACGATCGCCTCGGGGAGGAGGCCGGGCGAACCGTACTAAGACCAGAAAGGGCCCTCGCGTGAGGCCCTAGACGGTCGCGATCGCCTCGATCTCGACTTTCGCGCCGGAGGGAAGCGCCGCGACGTCGACCGTCGCGCGCGCAGGCGGTTTGTCGCCGACGTGCCTCGCATAGACCTCGTTCATCCCGGCGAAGTCACCGAAGTCGTCCAGGTACACGGTCGTCTTCACGAGGCGGTCGAGGCTGCTCCCGGCCGCCTCGAGGATCGCCTTCAGGTTCGCGAAGACCTGCTCGGTCTGCTCCTGGATCGTCTCGCCGACGAGCTCGCCGTGTCGGCCTCAGCCCGACCTGGCCCGCGACGAACACGAAGCCGCCGGCCGCGATCGCCTGCGAGTACGGCGCGCCCTGGAACGGCGCCGGCGCCGCCTCCGTTCGAATGACCGTCTTCTCCTCCATCAGCCTCCCTTTCGTCGTCTCGGCCGGCAGCTCTGCGCGAGCGCGACGCCGAGCGCCTTGAAGATCGCCTCGAGCACGTGGTCTGGGTCGGAGCCCTCGATCAGCCGAACGTGCAGCGTCAGCCCGGCGCCCTCCGCGAGCTCGCTGCAGGAACGTCGCGACGACGTCGCTGGCGAGACCGGCCACACGTGCGTCGCTGAGGTCGACGTTCGAGACGACGAGCGGCCGGCCCGAGGCCTCGACCACGACGTGCGCCAGCGCCTCGTCGGCCGGGACGACGGCCGAGCCGTGGCCGCGGCGCCCGCGGAGCGAAGAGCATCCTCGAGCGCGCCTGCCGAGCGCGCGCCCCGCGGCCGCGATCTCGGCCTCCGCCTCCCCGGGCGCTACCTCGAGCGTCAGGTCGAACGACGCGTACTCGGCCAGGAGCCGGAGCAGGTGATCGAGGACCGCCACGCCGGTGACGACGCTCGCCTCCCCGCTGCCCGCGACATCGAGACGAGCATGGAGCCGACCGGCCTCGTCGGCTTGGCCAGTTCGGGCCCGCTAGCCCTCGACGCGCTCGATCCGGGCGCCGAGCGAGCGCAGGCGCTCGTCGATCCGCTCGTAGCCGCGGTCGATCTGGCCGATGTTGCCGATCGTCGACGTGCCCTCGGCGCAGAGGCTCGCGATCAGCATCGCCATGCCCGCGCGGATGTCCGGGCTCTCCATCCGCTCGCCGTAGAGCCTCGCCGGGCCGGTGACGACGACGCGGTGCGGGTCGCAGAGGATGATCCGCGCGCCCATCCCGACGAGCTTGTCGACGAAGAACAGCCGGCTCTCGAACATCTTCTCGAAGATCAGCATCGTGCCGCGCGCCTGCGTCGCGACCGTCACCGCGATCGAGGTCAGGTCGGCGGGGAACTGGGGCCAGGGCCCGTCGTCGATCTTCGGGATCGGACCGCCGAGGTCGTCCTCGACGACCAGCTCCTGGCTCCCGGGACCCGGATGCTCGTCCCTTCGATGTGGATCTCGATCCCGAGCCGCTCGAACATCGGCCGGATCGGCGACGAGATCCTCGGGCCGCGTGTCGTCGATCGTGATCTCGCCGGGCGTGATCGCGCCGAGACCGATGAAGCTCGCCACGTCGATGTGGTCGGGCCCGATCCGGAACTCGCCGCCGCACAGCCGCTCGACGCCCTCGATCCGGAGCACGTTCGACCCGATGCCCTGGATGTGCGCGCCGAGCCCGACCAGGAAGCGGCAGAGGTCCTGGATGTGCGGCTCGCAGGCCGCGTTGCCGATCACGGTCTCCCCGCGCGCCAGCACGGCGGCCATGACCGTGTTCTCGGTGCCGGTGACGCTCGCCTCGTCGAGGAACAGCGCGGCGCCGACGAGCCCGTCGGTGTGCATCGTGTAGCGGCGCTCGACCTCGATCTCGGCGCCGAGGCCGCGCGAGCGCGTGGATGTGCGCGTCGACGCGCCGGCGGCCGATCACGTCCCCGCCCGGCGGCGGGATCACCGCTCGCCCGTGGCGCGCCAGCAGCGGGCCGGCCAGCAGGATCGAGGCCCGGATGCGCCGGCAGAGATCCTCGTCGAGCTCGACCTTGCGGATCTCCGCGGCATGGACGCGAACCTCGTTCCGGCCGAGCCACTCGACGTCGGCGCCGATGTCCGCGAGCAGCTCGAGCATCGTCTCGACGTCGCGAATCCGCGGCACGTTCGTGAGCGTCACCGGCTCGGCCGTGAGCAGACACGCGGCGAGGATCGGCAGCGCGCCGTTCTTGTTCCCGGCCGCCTTGATCCGGCCCGCGAGAGGCTGGGCCCCTTCGATCACGAACGACTCGGCGAGTGACTCGGTGACGACGGTCTGCGCCATGCGAGACGGCTATCCTAGCGGCGCCTTGGAGCCGACCCGCGATGCCGCCTGGGAGACTCTGACGCGGTACACGAAGAGCGAGGCGCTACTGCGCCACGCGCTCGCCGTCGAGGCCGCTGTCGGCGCCTACGCGGTCCGGTTCGGGGAGGACGAGCAGCTCTGGCGGTCGACTGCGCTGCTCCACGACTTCGACTACGAGATCCACCCGACTCTCGACCAGCACCCGCAGGACGGAGCGCCGATCCTGCGCGAGGAGGGCTGGCCCGGACGAGGTGGTCGACGGCGTCCTCTCGCACGCCAACCACGTCGACGTACCCCGCGACACGCCGCTCAGGAAGACGCTCTTCGCCTGCGACGAGCTGAGCGGGTTCATCCACGCCTGCGGGCTCGTCCGGCCGGACGGGATCGCGACGCTCGAGCCGAAGTCGGTGCGCAAGAAGCTGAAGCAGCCGTCGTTCGCGGCCGGCGTCAACCGGGACGACGTCTACGAGGGCGCCGAGGAGCTCGGGGTCGACCTCGACGAGCACATCGCGTTCGTGGTCGCCGCCATGCGGCCGATCGCGGCCGAGCTCGGGTTGCGGACCGGTTAGTCGTCCAGCGCCGCGACGAGGCGCTCGAGGTCGTCGTCGCTCGTCCACCAGCCGCACGAGACCCGGATCCAGCCCTGGCCCGGGATGTCGCGCACGACCACGCCCTGCTCGTAGAGCCGCTTCGACGAGCTCGGCCGAGTCGCCGTCGACCCGGAACGAGACGAGCGTCGCCTGGTCGGGCGCGGTCACGACGTCGAAGCGCTCGGCGAGGAGCTCGCGACAGCGGGCGGCCGTCTGCGCGGCGCCGCTCGAAGCGCCACTCGGGCGCGAGGTCGAGGGCGGCGCTCAGGCCGGCGAGCGAGGGCAGCGGCGTCCAGCCCGGGTCGAAGCGGACGGCTCCCGGCCGCGGCGTGAACTGGCCGTCAGGCTCGTAGCCCGGCCTGGGAGAGGTAGCTCGGCGCGGCGATCCGGAGCCGCTCGGGGTCGGCGACCGTGAGGCCGCCCATCGCGTCGGGGCCGCAGAGCCATTTCTGGCAGGCGAACGCGTAGAAGTCGTACCGGGAGGCGTCGATCGGGATCGCGCCCGCCGACTGGGCACCGTCCACGAGTACCGGGAGGCCCGTCGCCTCCTTCAGCTCCACGACGGGGAACCGGTTGCCGCTCACCCAGCACACGTCGGAGAGCGCCAGCAGGCGGGTCCGCGGCGTCACTTCGCGGAGCAAGACCTCAAGCGACTCTTCGGGCGGAAGCTCGCGCACGGGCGCCACCCGCACGCGGGCAGGCGACGTCGCCAGCGCGCCGAGCAGACCGAAGTGCTCGCCGTCCGTGGTGACGACCTCGTCCTCCGGCCCCAGGCCGAGGCCCGAGAGAACGATGTTGCAGCCGTTTGTCGTCGAGGTCGCGAGCACCATCGCTTCCGCGGGAACCCCGACCAGCGACGCCAGCTTCGCCGCGCACCTCGCTCGCGCAGCTCTAGCGCGCGTCTCGAAGTAGGCCGGCCCGCCGCGGCCGCCCTCGAGGTCGGCCTGCTCCTGAGCCGCCATCGCGTCGACCGTCGGGCGGGCGAGCGGCCCGTTCGTGCCCGCGTTCAGGTAGGCGAGCCGCTCGAGCACCGGAAACTGCGCGCGGGCCTCCTCGAAGGTCACTCGAACCTCGTCTCGACCGGAGCGTGGTCGGACAGCAGGCGCCCGTCGACGGTGCGCCGCTCGGGAGGCCACTTCTCCGTGCCGAGCGCACTCCGCTCCCTTGACGAGCACCTGGTCGATGCCCGGGATCGGCTCCGAGTAGCCCTGGCCAGGCGCTTGAGCGTCTGCGAGGCTGCCCGGGGTGATGTTGAAGTCGCCCGGCGAGCACGAGCGTGTCTCCGTCCTGCGCGAACGCCTCCGCGAAGTCGGCCGCCCGCTGCAGCTCGACGTCGGCGCACGCGGTCGTACGCCGGACGCGTGCAGGTTCGCGATCGAGACGTAACGGCCCTCCGTCTCGCGCGCGGACCGCCTGGCACACGCGCCGCTCCAGCGCCCACTTGAGGCGGGTGCGGAGGTCGAGGCCGAGCTTCTTCGCCTGGGCCTTCCGGAAGCTGCGCGGGTTGAGCACGATCGAATCCTCTCCGACCGGCCGCAGCCCGGGCGCGAGGAGGATCGCGTTCGCCTGGCCGGTGAACGCCGAGCGGAAGAATCCGTGGTTGAGCTCCGTGATCAGCCTGCCGAGCTCCGCGCTGATCAGCTTCGGCCGCGAGGCGACCACGCCGAACGACTGCATCCCGCTCCAGCCCTCGAGCCTCGACAGCGCCCAGACCGGCACCTCCTGCAGGCAGAGCGCGTCCGGCCGGTCCTCGGTCGCGAGCTGCACCATCTGCTCGAGGAAGCCGCGGCGCTCCGGCGGCACGGCGTTTCCGTGGAACACGTTCCAGGTGCGGACGAGGAGGGCCAACGGCGGGCTAGTCTAGGCGCGTGTTTGGGCGGCAGCGCTTCACCGACGCGATCTCACGCCAGCTCGACCTCTTCGTGCGCGACTACGCGGAGCTGATCCGCGACTGCGACGAGGCAGAGCGCGGCCTACGACCGGGCCGAGCGCGACGAGGCCGAGGAGCGCTTCGGCGACTACCAGGATCTCGTCGAGACGGGCACCGAGATCCTCGCGGACCTGCGCGACAACTTCGCGCCGACGCTGGACGAGGAGGCGGCCGAGGAGTACGAGGCCGAGTTCAACCGCGCGGTGCACCGGCGGCTGCCTCGCTTCGGGCTCGAGATCGAGAACCCTAGGAAGGCGTCACCGGAGCCTTGGGCGGGC
>CAVVBZ010000005.1:0-144890 GCA_963746635.1 uncultured Actinomycetes bacterium
GGTCGGTGCGTACCCCGATGCGGGCGCAGCGGCCGGGGACTTCAAGGCACTGAAGGCCGGACAGGACGCCGGCGAGTACCAGGTGGTCGGGGCCGTCGTGATGAATCGCGACGCGAGCGGCAAGGTCGATGTGCAGGAGCACGGTGACGCGCACGTCAGCGGCGGCGCGGTCCTCGGCGGCACTGCCGGGCTTGTGGTCGGCCTGTTTGCGCCGCCGCTGCTCGCCGCGACCGCGATCGGGGCGGCGATCGGTGCGGGGCTCGGCGCACTGCGCAAGCGGCATGAGGAGAAGAAGATGGGCGTCGATGTCGAGGAGTACCTGCCGCCCGGATCCTCGGCGGTGGTGGCGGTCGTCGACGACCAGTACGCCGACAAGGTCGAGGCTGCCCTCGTCAACTCGGACAAGCGGATCAACCAGGCGATCGACTCGGGCGACTACCAGGAGCTGCAGAAGGCGATCGCGAAGTCCCAGGACGAGGTGTCGGGCGCAATCACCTCATAGATCGCGGGAGGAGGGCCGGCACAGATGCCGGCCCTCCCGATCCGCCGAAAGGACACGACGATGAAACCCACTCGCACACACAGCCTGATCGCTCTTGCAGCGTCGTTGGCGTTCCTCGCGGCAGGCTGTGGCTCGAGCGGGGGCGGCTCGACAACGACGACGTCGTCCACGAGTGCCTCTGCCACTGACACCTGGGCAAGCGGCGTCTGCTCGTCAATCACGACCTGGCAGGCCGCGATCAAGTCGGCCGCCGGCTCGGTGAAGAGCGATCCGACCAAGAACGGGCTGCAGACAGCGGCCGGCGATGCGAAGTCGGCGACCGAGACGCTCGCCACCGACCTGAAGGGGCAGGGCAAGCCCGACACCCAGGGCGGGCAGCAGGCGAAGGACTCGCTCGACCAGCTCTCCACGACCTTGCAGCAGGACATGACCACGATCGAGAACACGGTCAAAGGGATCTCCGGCGTGAAAGGCGCGGTCACCGCCGTCCCGGCGGTGACGGGCACACTCGCGACGATGGAGACAGCAGGTCAAGACGACGTTCACCAGCCTCCAGGGACTCGGCGCGAACGGCGAGCTGAAGAGCGCGTTCGCCAGCTCGAGCGCCTGCAACTCCTTGACGAGCAGCGGCTCGTGATCGTCCCGTCATCCTGGGACGCCTGATCGGGGGCTCGGCGAAGATCAACGCGACCCTATGGCAGCGACAGGCGCGCAAAGGCCACGCCAGGCCCGATGACACCTCGCCGCTCGGCGCCCCGTGTGCTCGGAGGGAAGCCAGTGACGCTCGATCCTGAGGCCCCGCCGCCAGCGGCGCCCCGGAGCGTTGAGGCGCCCGGCACGGGCGGCGGCCGCCTTGCGGCCGTGCGGGACTGGCTGCGTGGCCGGGCAAACAACAGCCTCACCCGGCTGGCGCTGCTCTGGTTTCGCCGCTACCTCGAGGCGAGCCGCAACTCGGGCGCCGCGACGTCGGCCTACTTCACGCTCTCCGCCCTCCCGACCGCGCTCGTGATCGTCGCGTTCTTCAACCTCGCGCGAGGCAACGAAAACGCGTTCGCGGAGCGCCTGATCAGCCACATGAAGCTCGACGGGACGACCGCGAACCTCGTCCATGACCTGTTCGGGACCACCTCCAACAACCTACTTGCCGCCACGCTCACGATCGTGATCGGCTTCCTGCTCTGGGGGCTCGCGATCGGCCAGCTCTACCAGGACCTCTACGCGCGCGTCTGGCGCATCCACGTCGGCAGCGCGGCCGACCAGCTGCTCTTCACGATCTGGTTCTTCGTCACGAGCGGGCTCATCGCGCTGATGACCGTCTCCGCCGCGAACCTCCGCAGCCACGGCTGGCTCGTACTCGTGCCCGTCTGGATCGCGGGCTCGACGATCTTCTGGCTCTGGACGCCACGCTTCCTGCTCCACCGCAAGGTCACGCTGCGCTCCCTCCTCCCGGGCGCGCTCCTCGCCGCATTCGTCCTCGGCGGCACGGTCGCCACCTCGCCGTTGTGGATCGGACCCACGATCAACCAGAACGCCAGGGCGTTCGGCTCGTTCGGCGTCGTCCTCGCGCTCTTCGCCTACATCCTCATCGTCATCACCATCTCCACGGCCTGCGCCGTCTTCTCGCCCGTCTGGGCCGAATGGCGGCAGTCAGAGAACGATCACGACGGCTGACGAGCGGAGGTCGACCCGCGACCGCTACGTCGTTGAAAGTGGTTGCGCGCTGTCGCCGCGTGCGCGCAGCACAGCCACGATGGCGATGACGAGATAGCCGAACACGGCGATCTTGGGCGCCAGTACCGCCAGGACGATGACGCCGATGTAGAAGCCGATACTCGGGGTTGTCGCCAGTGCGATCGCATTGAACTCCTTCGCGCTCACCTCTGGCCGAAGGAGATGCCGGTCGCGCGCAACAGAACCCCACAGCGCGCTGATCAGGCACGAGATGACGAGCAGCGATCCGCCGTAGAAGATGACTGCTGCCCGCTCGGCGTCGGAGCTATGGATCGCTTCGGCCATCAGCTTGGTCGGGAAGGGCAGGAACGAGACGGCCATGAGCAGCAGCAGGTTGATCAGCATCAGCGGCGTGTTCGCGTACTGCAGGCGCCGGAAGATGCCGTGGTGGGCGAGCCAGATCCCTCCGATCGTGATGAAGCTCGTCGCGTAGGCCAGATAGGAAGGCCACTGGTCAGCGATGCCTCGCCACAGGTTGTCGAACGCCGTCTCGGGCACACTGATTTCGAGGATGAGCAGCGTGATCGCGATCGCGAACACGCCGTCACTGAACGCTTCTGTTCGGCCGGTGTCCCAGTAGTTGTCCAGGCGGACGTGGTTCGCGGCCTGAAGAAGGGATCCTTCCCCCCTGCGAGGCGAGCATCGGGCGCGCCCAGGACGGCGTCGATACAGTCAGACCACTCCGGCCAACGGGCGGTTGGAGAGTTTAGGAAACATGAGTTTAGGAAATCCCGCTCGGCTCGAGCCCGGTCGGGAAAGGAGGAGAAACGGGATGAATAAACGGATTGAAGGTGCCCCCGGCCGGAATCGAACCAGCGCACGCGGTTTAGGAAACCGCTGCTCTATCCACTGAGCTACGGGGGCCCGCGCCCAGTGTAGAAGGCTCAGAGCGACCGAAGGATGTACGCGTCGACGGGCTCTTCTTTGCCCTTGACCTGGAATGCCGGAAGCCGTTCGAGGACCGTGCCGGGCGGGAGCGCGGCCGCGGTCTCCGCGCCTACGACGACCGCGCCGACCGGCGCGGCTGCCTCGAGGCGCGCTGCAAGGTTGACCGTGTCGCCGACGATGCCGTGCTTGCGGTGGCCGCTCTCCGCCGCCGACGACTCCCGCGAGCACTTCGCCGCTGTTCACCCCGGCGCGGAAGCGGGGCCAGTCCTTCGTGGCCGGCCGCGATCTCGCTCGCGGCGGCCTGGAACGCGAGCGCGGTCCGCGCGGCGCGCAGCGCGTGGTCGGGCTCGTCGCCGTGCTGGTTGAAGATCACCATCACCGCGTCGCCGATGATCTGGTGAACCATGCCGCCGTCGGACTCGAGCAGCGGCACGAGCCGCCGGAAGTAGCCGTTCAGCATCGTGGCCACCTGCGCGGGGCTCGTCTTCTCCGAGTACGACGTGAATCCCTGGAGGTCGGCGAGGATGACGCTCACCTCGCGCGTGTTGGCGAGCGTCTCGTCCAGGTAGAGCGGGCTGAACCGCTCCTCGTGCCACTCGGTCCGCGCGCTCACGGCGATGGCTGCGAAGGCGGTCAGCATCAGCAGGTGCCACTCCCACCAGGAGAGCCGCCAGCTTCGGGCCCACGCGATCACGAGCATCGCTTCGGCGAGAAGCGCGAAGGCGAGCGCGATCCCGAGCAGGAACCCGGCCCGGCGGCGGCGGTAGAGGCGGTAGTAGCCGATCGCGGCGATCGCGTAGAGGACGACGCCGATGAGGGCGAGCGCGACCTGCCAGCCGTTCAGCTCCTCGACGCCGAGCTGGCCGGCAAGCGGCTCGAGCTCCGCGAGCGACACTGCCGCCCAGCCGACCAGCACGGCCGAGAGCCCGAGGATCAGCGCCCACGACAGGCTCAGGATCCGCTCGGCGGTTCTCGGGCGCAGCGGCAGCGACGATGCGGCCGCGAACACGCCTGCGAGCACGAGCCCGACCGGAGTCGCGAGCTCGAAGCCCGCGTTCTTGCCGATCAGCACTCCGGGGGTCGCGAGCGCATGCAACCCGAGGAAGCCTGCGGCCGAGACGAAGGCGAGCGACACCAGCAGCAGGCGCGCGTCGCGGCGGCGCCGCGCTGCGACCCCGACCGTGTAGCCGAGCACGACCGCGATCGCTGCCGATCCGAGGACGAGCCAGAAGTGCGCCGGGTGGTTCTCCCAGTGCCCGTCGGCGGCCGGGTGCGCGAGGACGAGCACGAGCACGACGGCTCCGAGGATCAGGACGAACGCGGGCCACAGCGCCTCCGGCGAGGTGCGCGGCCGGGCGATCTCGGTCATCTCAGCTCAGCTCGAGCTGGCCGTGCGCCTCTCCGTATGCGGCGAGGAGGTCGAGGAACGGCACGGCGTCGAAGGCCTCCGGCCCGAGCACGCCCGCACCGGACCACGTGCCGCTCGCGAGCAGCTCGAGCGCGACGACCGGGTTGAGGGCGGTCTGCAGGACCACGGCCTGCGAGCCGTACTCCCGCATCGTGGTCTCGTTGTCCGAGACGTGGTAGAGGTAGGTCTGTCCGCGGGTTCCCGTCCTTGCCGGTGCCGGTGACGAAGGTGCCGGCGCAGGTCTTGCCGCGCATGCGGTCGCCGAGCGTCGCCGGGTCGGGGAGCGCGGCCGCGACGACGTCGCGCGGCGCAACGTCGACGCCGCGCACCGACACCGGCTCCGTCGAGTCGAGCCCGAGCTTGTGCAGCGTCTTGAGCACGTCGATGAACTCGTCGCCGAGCCCGTACTTGAAGGTCACGCGCTTGCACTCGACCTCGCGCGGGACGAGCACGACCTCTTCGTGCTCGACGTTGACGCACTCGATCGGGCCGATGCCCTCGGGGAAGTCGAACACCTCGGGCTCCGAGAACGGCGGCGTCGTGTAGAAGCCTCGCTCGCGCTCCCAGATCAGCGGCGGGTTGAGGCACTCCTCGATCGTCGTCCAGATCGAGAAGGTCGGCGCGAAGTCGTAGCCCTCGATGACCAGGTCGGCGCCGTCGCGGATGCCGACCTCGTCGATCTCCGAGAAGAGGTGGTCGGCGGCGTAGCGGGCGAAGACATCCGAGAGGCCCGGCTCGACGCCGATCCCGGCGAGCGCGAGCAGGCCCGCCTCCTTCCAGCGCTCGTGCTCGGCGAACTGGAGGTCGCCGAGCATCACGCCCGGCTTCGAGTACGGCTCCTCCGGATGGGGCGAGGAGAGCGTCATCGCCATGTCGAGGTAGGTGCAGCGGGTCCTGAAGGCGGCCGCGAAGATCGGCGGGTTGAAGCGTGGATCGGCCGCGTTGAGGACGACGTCGGCGTCGGTCGCGAGCGCCGCGATGCTCGCCTCGTTGGACGCGTCGACCTGCGCGGCTGCAAAGCGGGGGTCGTCGAGTCGCGCGACGAGCGCCTCCGGGCGCGCGGGGTCGAGGTCGGCGAAGGTCATGCGCTCGAAGAAGTCGCGCTTCTGCGCCACGGCCGCGACCGCGCTTCCCACGCCTCCCGTGCCGACGACGAGGATCTTCACGACGCGAGCGCTCCGTGCCGCTCGAGCAGCTCGAGCACCTCGTCGTGCGGAAGCCCGCGCTTCAGCCGACCCTCGCGGCCCTCGACGTCCGGCGCTGCCCAGAGCGCGTTCAGCACGGCCTCCTCGGTTGCCTCGACGGTGGCCGCGAAGAGCTCGTCCAACGCTTTGTCCTCGACGCCCTCGCGGCGCGCTGTCGAGAAGGCGAGGAAGATCTCGCCGCTGCCGTGGTGGGCGACCGACCCGGTTCGCGCGAGGCCGAGACCGGCTCGGCGGGCGACGCGTTCGAGCTGTGCCGGGCCGAGAGCAGCGTCGGTCGCGACGACGGCGATGCAGCTCCCTGCCGGCTCCGGCGGCGACTCGCCCGGGAGCAGCCGCCCGACCGGGACGCCTGCGACCTGCAGCTGGCGCGCCGAGCCGAAGTTGGCGAGCACGAGGACACCGAGGGCGCAGCCTAACCCGGGCAGCGCGCGGCTTGCGGTGCCGATTCCGCCTTTCCAGCCGAGGGCCGTCATGCCCGTGCCCGCGCCGACGGCGCCTTCGTCGAACGGCCACCCCGATGCTGCGTCCACGGCTCGACCGGCGTCCGCCGCCTCGACCTGAACATTGCGCGCGTCGTTCAGGTCGCTGTCGTCGCACTCGCCCACGACCGGGATGACGACGCGGTCGACGCCCACGGAAGGATCTGCAGCGATGGCGACGTCGACCGCGCCGTCGAAGATCCGCCCGACCGCCATCGTCGAGGTCAGGTAGACGGGCGTCCTGACGCGGCCCCACTCGCGGATCTCCAGCGAGCCGGTCAGCTCGCCGGCGCCGTTCAGGACCGCGGTGCCCGCGCAGACCGGCTCCTGCACGAGCGGCCCGACCGGCGCGGGGACGATCGCCGTCACGCCGGTGCGCGCGACGCCGCGTCCTTCCGGGCGCGCGGGCTCGTCCCGCCAGACGGTGACGTGGCCGACCGTGACGCCGGGCACGTCCGCGATCGAGTCCGTCGCGCCCGGCTCGAGCTCGCCGATGCGCAGGCCGAGCTCCCGCAGGCGCGGGCCGCGCGGAGCTGGAGGGCCGTCGGGCACGGGAGAGGACTGTAAAGTCGCCGGGTGAAGCTCGCCATGCCGGTCGTCTGGAGCGAGGCTTGCCTGCTCCACGATCCCGGCGGCGAGATCTGGGTCGGGGTGCGGACGCCCGCGGTCGAGACGAAGGCCCGCGCCGAGGCGATCCGCGCTGCGCTGCTCGAGGCCGGCGCGCGGTTTGTCCAGGCGGAGCTCCATCCGGACGAAGCGCTGCTCGCGGTGCACGACCCGGGGCTCGTCGAGTACCTGCGGACAGCCTGGAGCGAGTGGGAAGCGGCCGGCCTGCCAGGAGACCCGGGCCAGGATCGCGTCGTTCCGTATGTGTTCGCCCACGAAGGCCTCGGCTCGGAGCTGAAGGCACCCGCGGCGGTGTGGGCGAAGCCCGGGTACTACGCCTACGACACGATGACGCTCGTCGGCCCGGGTACCTGGGAAGCGGCGCGCGCGGCCGTCGATGCGGCGCTCACGGCCGTCGACCTCGTCCTCGCCGGTGAGCCTGTGGCCTACGCCTGTACGCGGCCGCCCGGCCATCACGTCACGCGCGCGTGCTTCGGCGGCTCGTGCTACCTGAACTCGGCCGCGGCCGCAGCCGCCGCCCTCGGCGCGCGCGTCGATGGCCCGGTCGCGGTCCTCGACGTGGACGCACACCACGGCAACGGCACGCAGGAGATCTTCCGCGACAGCAGCGACGTGCTCGTGGGCTCGGTCCACGTCGATCCGGGTGCGGGCTGGTTTCCGCACTTCCTCGGCTTTGCCGACGAGAGCGACGACGCGAACCGGAACCTCCCGCTGGCCCCGGGCTGCGGCGACGAGCTGTGGCTCGAGGCCGTGGCCGAGCTCGCCGCCTGGGCCCGAGGCCGGGGCGCCGCCGGTCTCGTCGTTGCCCTCGGCGTGGACGCCGCGGCTGCGGATCCGGAGAGCCCGCTCCAGGTCAGCGCCGCGGGTTTTCGCGAGGCGGGGAGGCTGCTCGGTGCGCTCGGCGTTCCGACCGTGGTCGTGCAGGAAGGTGGCTACCACCTCGAGTCGCTCGGCACGCTCGTCCGCGAGGCGCTGCTGGGACTCGAGGAAGGGCGGCCGTGATCGAGTTCTCGCCCGACTACCTGCGCCATGTCGTCGAGCGGCTCGAGTCGTTCCGCTCGCACCCGCTCGGCTTCCGGGTGGCGGGCACGCCCGAGGAGCGCGCGGCGGCCGCCTTCGTGGCTGAGGAGATGCGCGGGCTCGGGCTCGAGAACGTGACGGAGGAGCCCGTGCCGGTCGACGCCTGGCGGCTCGAGGAGGCCTTCGTCGAGCTCGCCGACGGGACGCGCTTCGAGTGCGCGTCGTTCGGCGGCGTCCCCGAGACCGGGGCGAAGGGTGTCTCCGGCCAGCTCGCCGCCGTCGGCCGCGGCGGGCGGAGGCAGCTCGACCGCGTCGACGTCGCGGGGAAGATCGCGCTCGTCGAGTGGCAGATCGCGCGTCTCTGGCCCTTCCACGTCGGCCTCGAGCTCGGCCTGCGAGGCGCGGCAGCGATGGTCGTCTACGCGCCGCCGGGCGGGCCGTTCTACCAGGCACCGGACGCGCTCGGGACGTTCGACGGAATCTGGCACGCGGAGGGGCCGCCCTGCCTGACGATCCGCAAGGAGGACGGCGCGAAGCTCGCCTCGCACGTGGGAGAGCCGGTGCGCGCCGTCCTGCGTGCACCGCTGACGCGTGGCGCCGAGGCCGCGAACGTGGTCGGCGAGCTGCCTGGCCGGCGGCGCGGGGCTCCGGCAATCGTCGCCGGCCACCACGACGGCTGGTTCGGCGCGGCGTTCGACGACGCGACAGGCGTCGCGGTCACGCTCGAGCTGGCCCGTGCATTCACCGCCGCGGGCATCCGCCCGGAGCGCACGATCGCCTTCGTCTCGCACACCGCCGAGGAGTACGGCATCGCCGAGTCGGCCTACGATTGGTGTTACGGCGCCTGGTACCAGGTCGTCGCCGAGCACCGGGAGTGGACGACCGGCTCGCCCTTCTACCTGAACGTCGAGGGCTCGGGCCGGCCGGGCCGATTCGTCCTCGACACGCCCCCCGAGCTCGCGTCCTGGGTGCGGCGAACCTGCCGGCAGGCGCAGCGCGACGGGCTGCTGCCGCACGGCTACGGGCTCGAGCGGCCGAACACGTGGACCGAGGTCTGGCCGTTCCTGACCGGCGGGATCCCCGGGATCAACGTCTCCACCTTTAGCTCGGAGTTCGACCGCACCGAGTACCACACGCAGTTCGACACCACCGACCGGGTCGATTTCGACTACCTCGCTCGCCTGACCGAGGTCTGCGCGCGGCTTCTGCTCGACTCGCCCGCGCTCGACTTCGCCGCGCGTGCCCGCGACGTGCGGCGTTCCCTCGGCGGCCTGCGCCACGCGAGGCTCGAGCGCGGGCTCGCGAGCCTGGAGCGCGCGGAGGGGCGCAAGCGCTTCACCGCGGTCGGGCGTGGGCTGCACGGGATCGCAGCGATCGACGCGCCGCGCTACCCGCACGAGCAGACGAAGGCCGACATCGAGCTGCTCGAGACCGCGCTCGCGGAACCGGAGCGGGCGACGGACGCGCTCTCGCGCGTCGGGTTGAACTGGCTCTGCACCGACCTCTCGCACGAGGCGTTCAAGCTCGAGCGCGCTCGCCGCGGTCGCCGGGCGCGCCGGGCCTGCTGGGGCGTGCAGGGCGACGCCGACATCGGCCCGGATCTCTGGCGTGAGCTCGCCTCGCTGCGGGGCGAGCCCGGCGCTCGGCCTCCCGGCCCGTGGCTCGAGCGCAGCCTGCGCCGTCACCTCGCGCGCTCGCGCCGCGAGCTCGCGCGGCGGCTCGACCGCATGGCCGACGCCGCGGCCGGCCGCGTCTTCCCGCTCGCGCGGCCCCGCGCGGCGGACCTTCCGGTAGAAAGGCGCCGATGAAGCCACTCCCTCAGGGCGGGACGATCGGCGTTGCCGCGCCCGCCAGCCCCTACGACTCGCGCTCCGACGTGCTGCGCGGGGTCGAATGGTGGGAGTCGCAGGGCTATCGCGTGAAGCTCGCCGACGGCGTCTACGCGCGCGACGACTACGTCGCAGGCGACGCCGAGCAGCGCGCGGCCGACGTCAACGCGCTCTTCGCCGATCCCGAGGTGGACGTCGTCCAGGCGCTGCAGGGCGGCTACGGCTCGGCGCAGACGATCCCGTATCTCGACTTCGACGTGATCGCCGCCAACCCCAAGCCGCTGGTCGGTTTCTCGGACATCACCGCGCTCCACGTCGCGGTCGCGCGTCGCACGGGGCTGCCGACGGTCTACGCCAACGGCCTCATCGGAGTCGGCGACGCGAAAACGACCGAGTTCACCCGCAGCCGGCTCGTCGCGCTGCTGACCGGCAACGCGACCGGCCCGGTGCCGCCGAATCCCGACGATCCCTACGTCCGCGCGATCCGCGGAGGCTCCGTCACTGCGCCCCTCGTCGGCGGCTGCCTCTGGCTCCTCCTCCAGACGATGGGCACCCCCTGGGAGGTCGAGCTCGACGGCGCGATCTTCTTCTTCGAGGACTACAAGGCGCCGCCCTACTACGTGGACGGGATGCTGACCCAGCTGAAGCAGGCGGGGAAGCTGGACGGCGTTGCGGGGGTCGTGGTCGGCGAGCTGGAGAAGTGCGACTGGGGCGACCTGAGAGAGGCCTCGGACTGGGCTCGCTCGCGCTCGATCGAGGACGTCCTGGAGGAGCACCTCGAGCCGCTCGGTGTCCCGGTGCTCGTACGGACAACCGCTCGGCCACGGCAAGCACCTGGCAGCGCTTCCGCTCGGCGTTCGGTATACGCTCGACGCCGACTCTCGCTCACTGACGGTCGACGAGTCGCCGTTCGACGAGTGAGCTTCAGCAGGAGGCGGACATGGGCAAGGGGTTGAAGCTGGCAGCGCTTCTCGGCACCGTCGTCGTGCTCGCGGGTTGTGGAGGCGGCAGCAGCTCGGGCAAGAGTGGGGGCACGTTCAGGATCGGGACGAGCTCGGGCATCGACTCCATCAACCCGTACGTCGCCTTTAACCAGGACGCCTACGCCACCTTCCAGTACATCTACCCGATCCTCGTCCAGTACGACCGCACGAACAAGCACTTCGTTCCGTTCTTCGCGCGCTCGTGGAAGGCGACCGACGGTGGCAAGACGTGGACGTTCCACCTCGTTCCGAACGCCAAGTGGAGCGATGGGCAGCCGCTGACTGCCGCCGACGCTGCGTGGACGATCAACACGGACATCAAGTACGCCTCCGGGGGCGCGGCGAACGAGGCCGGCTTGATCGCGCACATCACCCACGCCGACGCGCCGAACCCGACAACGCTTGTCGTCCACTACAAGCAGGCGGCCGGCAACGTGCTCGGCCAGTTCCAGCAGTTCTTCATCTTGCCGAAGCACATCTGGAGCAAGCACACCGGAAACAAGGGTTCTGACCTGAAGACGTTCGCGAACAACCCGCCCGTCGTCGGCTCGGGGCCTTTCACGCTCGCCAAGTACAAGAAGGACCAGATAGCACTGTTCAAGCGCAACGACTCCTACTGGGGGACGAAGCCGAAGATCGACGCCTTCGGCCTGCGGATGTTCTCCAACGACGACGCGATGATCTCCGCGCTCAAGGCGCACGAGCTGGACGCCATCAATGTGGTTCCGGCGACGGGGATCAAGACGCTGAAGGACGCCGGCTTCACGGTCTCCGACGTGCCCGGGCTCGACCAGACGGACTTCATCATCAACTCGAACCCAAACAAGGCGAACCATCGCGAGCTGCTCAACCCGAAGGTCAAGGAGGCGTTCGCGCACGCTGTCGACCGGGCACAGATCATCCGCGTCGTCTTCCTCGGAACAGCGAAGTCCGCCTACACGATCGTTCCGGCAACGACGGGCGACTGGTCGAATCCGAACCTCAAGCCGGAGGCCTTCGACCTCGGCCTGGCGAACAAGATCCTCGACGGTCTCGGCTACAAGCGCGGAGCGGACGGGATCCGGGTCGCCGACGGCAAGAAGATGTCGTACGACGTGATCACGCCGACGAGCGTCCCGAGCACGAACCGGACGTTCCAGATCATGCAGCCAGACTTCCGCAAGATCGGAGTTCAGCTGAGGCAGAAGACGCTCGACGGGACGACCGCGTTCGCCGAGATCTCGGCGCCGGACAACAAGTACCTCAACTTCGACCTCGCGCTCTGGGACTGGACGGCGCTGATCGACCCCGATTTCATGCTCTCGGTCGTCACCTGCGCCCAGTACGGCGGCTGGAGCGACAGCGGCTTCTGCGACAAGAGCTACGACGCGATGTATTCGCAGCAGCAGCTGACGCCGAACCAGAAAGCCCGCCGCGCGCTCGTTTGGAAGATGCAGAAGTACCTGTACGACCGGCGGCCCTACATCTGGCTCGTAAACGACGACTCCGTCGCCGCCGTCAGCCCGAGCTGGGCCGGGTTCGTGAACACACCCCAGGGGCCGTTCAACGAACTCTCGATCCTCAGTTTGACGACCGTGCACAAGAAGTAGCCCAAGCGGGAGCGGCGGCGAGCAGATGAGAGGCGCCGACTACGTCATCAAGCGGGTTGTGTTCGCGCTGGTCACGATCTTCATCGCGATCACGCTCAACTTCATCCTCTTCCGGCTCGCGCCGGGCGACGCTGTCACGAATCTCTCACGCGTCCCGCACGCGACTCCGCAGACCCGCCTGGCGCTGCGCAAGGAGTTCGGGCTCGACAAGTCGAAGCTGGCCCAGTACGGCATCTACCTCAAGCAGCTCGCGCACGGCAACCTCGGCATCTCGTTCGCCAACCAGCGTCCTGTCTCGTACAACCTGCGGGTCGCGCTCTTCAACACGATCCCGATGGTGCTGCTCGGGACGGTGTTCGCGATCATCTTCGGGACGCTGACCGGGATCGTCTCGGCCTGGCGTCGCGGGACCGGTGTCGAGGGAGCGACGGTGACGACCGCGCTCGGTTTCTACTCGATGCCCACGCACTGGCTCGGGCTGATGCTCGTGATCCTCTTCGCTGGAACCCTCCCGACCGGCGGGATGACGAACGACTTCCTGATCAACCCGTCCTTCTTCACGCACGTGAAGGACGTCGGCGAGCACATGTTCCTACCCGCCCTCACGCTGGGCCTCGTCCTCTACGGCGAGTACACCCTGATCGCGCGCTCGGCGATGCTCGAGACCCTCGGGGAGGACTACATCCTCACGGCCCGGGCCAAGGGGCTGAAGCCATGGGCGATCGTCCGGCGCCACGCTCTGCCGAACGCGATGCTCCCGATCGTGACGCTGATCGCTCTCTCGCTCGGGTACATCGTGGCGGGAGCGATCCTGATCGAGACCGTCTTCTCGTGGCCCGGCATCGGGCGCGCGGTCTACGAGGCGGTCCTCCAGCGCGACTACCCGATGCTCGAGGGCGCGTTCCTTGTCCTCACGGTCTCGGTCGTGTTCTTCAACCTGCTGGCCGATCTCCTCTACTTCAGGCTCGACCCGAGGATCACGGAGTGACCGTGGCCCTCCATGAGCCGGGCGCCGTCTCAGAGCCGGATCCCGTCCGCACGCGCCGCGGGTTCGTCTGGCAGACGATCAAGGACCGGCCTTCTGCTCTGGTCGGCGCGGTCATCCTGGCCGTGATCGTGCTGCTCGCGGTGCTCGCGCCGTGGGTCGCCCCGTACGACCAGCACGAGCAGGTCGGCTCCGTCTTCGGCCATCCGTCCTGGAAGCATCCGCTCGGCCTCGACGACGGCGGCATCGACATGGTCACGCTGCTGATGTGGGGCGCGCGGGTCTCGCTCATCGTGGGCCTCGCGGCGACCTTCGTCTCGATGGTGATCGGGGGGACGATCGGCGTGCTCTCGGGCTACTTCGGCGGGCGCACCGACACGGCGCTGATGCGGTTCACCGACTACTTCCTCGTCATCCCGGACGTGCCCCTGATGATCGTGATCGCCGCAATCTGGGGGCCGAGCCTCTTCCACATCGTGATCGTGGTCGGGATCCTGCTCTGGGCGAGCACCGCGCGCGTGATCCGGGCGCAGGTGAAGAGCGTCCGCGAACGTGTCTACGTGAAGCGGTCGCACGCGCTGGGAGCCGGGCATACGCGCTTGGTCTTCAGGCACGTCCTCCCGCAGGTCGCGCCGCTCCTGATCGCGAACACCGTGCTGACGATCGCGGTCGCCGTGTTCGACGAGACCGCGCTCAGCTTCCTCGGGCTCGGCGACCCCGCCCGTGTCTCGCTCGGGAAGCTGATCGAGAACGCGTTCGAGCGCGCCGCCATCTCCACCGGCGCCTGGTGGGCGATCGTGCCGCCGGGCATCATGATCATGCTCCTGATCCTCTCCTGCAGCCTCCTCGGCCAGGCGCTCGAGGACTCGCTCAACCCGCGGCTGAGGGTCGCTCACCTCTCGGCGCGGACGTTCCGTCTGCGACCGCTCGTCGGCCGGGGGCCGGACGCGGTGTGAGCGCGCTCCTCGAGATCGAGGACCTCCACGTCTGGTTCGACCTCCCGGACGGCGGTGAGCTACACGCTGTCCAGGGCGTCAGCATGTCGCTCGACGCCGGTGGACGGCTCGGGCTCGTCGGCGAGTCGGGCTGCGGCAAGACCACGACCGCGCTCGCGCTCATGGGCCTGCTCCCGTCGAACGCGAGCGCGTCCGGCCGAGTGCTCCTGAACGGGAAGGACGTGCTGGCCGGCGGCGAGGAGACGATGCGTCCGCACCGGTGGGTCGACGTGGCGATCGTCTTCCAGGGAGCGATGAACGCTCTCAACCCGGTGCAGACGGTCGGCACCCAGATCGTCGAGGCGCTCGAGCTGCACGGGCAGGCGCGGCGCTCCGGTGCCAGAGCGCGGACGGGCGAGCTTCTGGAGGCGGTCGGGATCCCGGCCTCGAGGGCCGAGCGCTACCCGCACGAGCTCTCGGGCGGAATGCGGCAGCGGGCCTCGATCGCCATGGCGCTGGCGTGCAACCCGAGCGTCCTGATCGCGGACGAACCGACGACCGCGCTCGACGTGATGGTGCAGGCGCAGATCCTCGAGCTACTCGACGCGCTCTGCCGCGACTTCGGCCTTGCGCTCCTGCTCGTCACCCACGACCTGCCGGTCGTTGCGCACCTCTGCGACCGGGCGGCGGTGATGTACGCGGGCGAGATCGTCGAGTGCGGCGCGGTGGACGCGCTCTACCACGAGCCGCGGCACCCGTACACGCGGCTGCTCTTTGCCGCGACGCCGGATCTGCACGAGAGCGGCGTGCCCGTCTCGATTCCCGGCTCGCCGCCGCGGCTCGACCGTACGCTGGAGGGTTGCCCGTTCCACACCCGCTGCGACAGGGCCTTCCCGCGCTGCACCTCGGAGCGGCCGCTGCTGCGGGAACTGGGGGCTGACCGCACGGCTGCGTGCCACCTGAACGACGTTCCCGTGGAGGTTGGGCTATGAGCTCGAACGGGAGCGGCCGGCTGCTCGAGGTCGAGGACCTGGTCGTCCACTACCCGGTCCCGCGCGGGCTGATCGGCACGATGTCGCGGCGGCCCGAGAAGCTCGTCCGCGCCGTCGAGGGCATCAGCTTCTCGCTCGACCGGGGCGAGCTGCTCGCGCTCGTGGGCGAGTCCGGCTGCGGCAAGACGACCACCGCGCAGACCGTGCTTCGCCTGCTCGACCCCGTGGGCGGGCGCATCGCCTTCGAGGGCCAGGACATCACCACGCTGTCCTCGAGGACGCTGAGGCCGCTGCGCCGGAGGATGCAGATGATCTACCAGGATCCGTACGAGTCGCTCGACCCGCGCCTGAGAGTGCGCGCGACCGTCGAGGAGCCGCTCCTGATCCACGGGGAAGGCGGCTCCAAGAAGGCGCGCGCCGAGCTGATTCGCGACGCGCTGGCACGCGTCGAGCTGAGCCCGCCCGAGCTCTTCCTCGGGCGCTACCCGCACGAGCTCTCGGGCGGCCAGCGCCAGCGGGTGGCGATCGCCGCCAGCATCGTGCTCGGGCCCGAGCTGCTCGTCGCGGACGAGCCGGTCTCGATGCTGGACGTCTCGGTGCGGGCGGGCGTGCTCTCGCTCCTCGACCGGCTCCGCGAGGGCGGGCTCGGCATCCTGATGATCACGCACGACCTCTCGACGGCCGCGCGCTTCGCCGACCGGATCGCGGTCATGTACCTGGGGCGGATCGTCGAGGAAGGTCCGGCAGAGACGGTCGTGAGCGACCCTCAGCACCCGTACACGAAGGCGCTCCTCTCGGTCGTACCGCGCCGCGACCCGCGCGAGCGGCTCGATCCGCAGATCCTGACCGGCGAGGCGCCCGATGCCGTGAACGTCCCGTCCGGCTGCCGCTTCCATCCACGCTGCCCGATCGCGATCGGCGACTGCAGCTCGATCGACCCCGCCCTCGAGCCTGTCGGCGCCGGAACCGATCACCGGGCCGCGTGTAGCCTCATCCCGCTCCAATGACGACGGCCGACCTTCTCACCCGCGAGCTGGAGTTCTTCGAGCGCGAGCACCCGAAGTCGCGAGAGCTCGCCCGGCGCGCGGAGGAGTCGCTGCTCGCAGGGGTCCCGATGCCCTGGATGATTCGCTGGGCAGGCGGTTTCCCGGTCTTCGCCGACGAGGCCCGGGGCGCGCGCTTCCGCGACGTGGACGGGCACGAGTACGTCGACTTCTGCCTCGGCGACACCGCTGCGATGACCGGCCACTCGCCGGAGCCGACGGTGCGCGCGATCGAAGAGCAGGCGAAGCGCGGGATCACGCTGATGCTGCCGAGCGAGGACTCGCTCTGGGTGAGCAGCGAGCTGGCGCGCCGCTTCGGCCTCCCGAGCTGGCAGTTCGCGCTCACGGCCACCGACGCGAACCGCTTCGCGATTCGGCTCGCACGTGAGCTGACCGCCCGCCCGAAGATTCTGGTCTTCAACTGGTGCTACCACGGCACCGTCGACGAGACCTTCGCCGCGCTCGACGGCGATGCGGTGGTCTCGCGCGAGGGGAATGTCGGCCCGCCGGTCGCGCTCGCGGAGACCACGCGCGTCGTCGAGTGGAACGACGTCGAGGCGCTGGAGCGCGAGCTCGCCCACGGCGACGTTGCCTGCGTCCTGACCGAGCCGGCGCTGACGAACATCGGGATCGTTCTGCCCGAGCCCGGGTTCCACGACGCTCTCCGCGAGGCGACCCGAGCGGCCGGGACGCTCCTGATCATCGACGAGACGCACACGATCTGCGCCGGCCCCGGCGGCTACACGGCGGCGTACGGGCTCGAGCCGGACCTGCTCACGATCGGCAAGCCGATCGCCGGTGGCCTACCCGCGGGCGCGTACGGCTTCTCGGCCGAGGTCGCCGGGCGGCTTGAGGCGATGATGCCGCGGGACGAGCGCGCGGACGTCGGCGGAATCGGCGGAACCGTCGCCGCGAACGTCCTCTCGTTCGCCGCCATGCGGGCGACGCTCGCGGAGGTGCTGACCGACGAGGCCTTCGAGCGGATGATCGCCCTCGGCGAGCGCTTCGAGGCCGGCGTGGCCGGCGTGATCGAGAGGCACGAACTGCCGTGGCACGTGACGCGGCTCGGGTGCCGGGTCGAATACCTCTTCCGGGCCGAGCGCCCGCTGAACGGGAGCGAGGCGGCCGCGGGCGGCGACGCCGAGCTCGACCGCCTGATCCACCTCTACGCGCTCAACCGCGGGATCCTGCTGACGCCGTTCCACAACATGGCCCTGATCTCGCCGGCGACGACCGAGGCCGACGTCGATCTCCACACGGAAGTGTTCGACCAGGCCGCCGGCGAGCTTGCCGACGGCCTGGTCTGATCCTCCTCGGTCAGGAGGGCCGGTTGGCCAGCGTGAGCTGGACGCTGTGCAGGGAACCGTTGCGGCGGTAGGTGATCGTGACCTGCTCGCCCGGCTTGTGGGCGGAGATCGACGCCGCGAGCGCGTCGGAGGTCGAGACCGGCGTGCCGTTCAGGGAGACGACCACGTCGCCGGTCTTCAGCCCGGCCTTCGCGGCCGGAGTGTTGGCCTTGACGCCCGCGATGCGCGCCGTGTTCGCGTTCGCGTCGAGGGAGACGCCGAGGTAGGCGTGCTCGACCTTGCCGCTCGAGATCAGCTGCGAGGCAACCGAGCGAACGGTGTTCGACGGGATCGCGAACCCGACGCCCGCATTGTCGCCGGAGTCGCTCTGGATCTGTGCGTTCACGCCGACCACCTGCGCGTCGGTGTTCAGGAGCGGGCCGCCGGAGTTGCCGTGGTTGATCGCGGCGTCGGTCTGGATCGAGTTGGGGATCGTGAACTGGCTCTGGGAGGTGATCTGCCGGTGCAGCGCGCTGACGATTCCGCTCGTCACGGTCTCGGAGAGGCCGAACGGGCTTCCGATCGCGACCACGCCGTCACCGACCTGGAGCGCGGCCGAGTCACCCACCGGGAGCGGGTGCAGCTGAGACTGCGGCGCCGAGACCTTGATCACCGCGAGGTCGGTCGACGGGTCGGTCCCGACGATCGTCGCGTTGTAGGTCTTGCCGTTCCAGAACGTGACCTTGACCGACTTCGCGCCGGCCACGACGTGGTCGTTCGTGACGATGTTCCCGTTCATGTCGTACACGAAGCCGGAGCCCTCGGCCTGCTGCGTCTGCGAGCCGCCGAACTGCGAGGCTACCTGGCTGGAAACTCTGATCTGGACGACGCCGCGGTAGCTCCGGCGGTAGATCTCGTTGATCGAGAGCGGCGTCGCGCTCGAAGCAGGCTGGGAGTCGTTCACGGTCACCTGGCGCACGACCGTCTTCGTCCCGCCGTTCGAGGAGAAGGCGGAGTAGAGAAGCGCCCCGCCGCCCGCTGCCACGCAGGCTACTGCGAGGAGGGAGGCGATTAGGGGGAGATACGGGCGACGGGGCATCGGAGAGAGATTTCCTTTCGGTCGTTGACAGGCTCTATCTGACCAGTGACGTCTAAGAGCATCGTGAAACGCATCTAAGAAGTGGGTAAGAACGTGGGCGCTTTCTCAAGGAGTTCTCAGACTCCACGTACACAATGGTGCCTGTGACGATCCTGGTGGTGGATGACGAACGGGCGGTGCGCGAGTCGCTGCGCCGCGCGCTGGAGCTCGAGGGCTACGAGATCGAGCTCGCCGTGGACGGGCGCGAGGCGCTCGACCGGCTCGACTCGGAGCCGCAGCCGGACGCCGTCGTCCTCGACGTGCTGATGCCCGGCGTCGACGGGCTCGAGGTCTGCCGCACGCTGCGCAAGTCGGGCAGCAGCGTCCCTGTGCTGATGCTGACCGCGCGCACGCAGGTCGAGGACCGCGTCGAGGGGCTCGACGCCGGCGCGGACGACTACCTGACCAAGCCGTTCGCGCTGGAGGAGCTGCTCGCGCGCCTGCGAGCGCTCCTGCGCCGGACCGCGGACGGCTCCGGCGAGGCGCTCCGCTTCGACGATCTCGAGCTCGACCCGGGCACACGCGAGGTCAGGCGCGGCGGCGAGACGATCGAGCTGACGCGCACCGAGTTTTCGCTGCTCGAGCTGTTCATGCTCAATCCGCGCCAGGTGCTGACCCGCTCGGTGATCTTCGAGCGCGTCTGGGGGTACGACTTCGGCTACGGCTCCAACTCGCTCGACGTCTACATCGGCTACCTCCGGCGCAAGACGGAGGCGGGTGGCAGGCCGAGGCTGATCCAGACCGTTCGCGGCGTCGGCTACGCCCTGCGCGAGTCGTGAGTTTCAGGGCAAGGCTGGCGCTGGTCGCCGCGGTGGCGGTGGCGCTCGCGGTCGTCGTCGCCTCGGCCGTGCTGTTCTTCGTCGTTCGCGGTCAGCTCCTGGGCCAGGTCGACTCGGCGCTCAAGAGCCGCTCCAACGAGCTCCTGCAACCCGGGCCGGGGGGCCTCCGCATCGACAACGGCTATCTGGAGGCACCGGGAGCCCGATTCGGCGCGGTGTCCGACTTTCTCCAGCTCGTTCCGCAGAGCGGAGAGCCGGTGGTGACACAGGACGAGACCGCTGCGCTCCCGATCACCACTCGGGCCCGAGAGGCGGCCTTCAATCGCGGCGGCCAGTATTTCAGCACCGCGCATGTCCACGGCATCGACTTCCGCGTCCTGACGATGCCCGGTGTCTCCGACGGGACCGGCCGACCGTACGCGCTCCAGATCGCCCGGCCTCTGACCGAAGTGGATCACACGCTCCACCGGATCGAGCTCTTCCTATTCATCATCGCGGCGGGCGGGGTCGCGGTTGCCGCGGGCTTGGGCCTGCTCGTCTCCCAGGCTGCGTTGAGGCCCGTGCAGCGGCTGACCGAGGCGACGGAGCGCGTGACCGAGACCGGTGACCTCTCGGAGCGGATCGAGACGAGCGGGCACGACGAGCTCAGCCGGCTGGCGGCGAGCTACAACACGATGCTCGCTGCGCTCGAGGAAGCGAGCCGCGCGCAGCGGCAGCTCGTCGCGGATGCCTCGCACGAGCTGCGTACGCCGCTGACGAGCCTACGCACGAACATCGAGGTGCTCGCCGGGGAGCGAACGCTCCCGCCGCAGGATCGCGAGCGGCTGCTCGGCGACGTGGTCGAGCAGCTGGGTGAGATGACGACACTGATCTCCGAGCTGATCGAGCTCGCGCGCGCGGAGCAGCACCCCGAGGAGGCCGAGGATGTCCGGCTCGATCTACTCGCGGCCGATGCCGTTCAGCGAGCAAGAAGAGACCGGCCGCAGGTCGTCTTCACGACCGACCTGCAGGAGTCGATGGTCCACGGCGCTCCGTCCACGATCGAGCGCGCGGTCGCGAACCTGCTCGACAACGCGGCCAAGTGGAGCCCGGAGGGCGGTGAGGTCGAGGTCGGCGTCCAAGGCTCCGAGGTCACGGTACGCGATCACGGGCCCGGGATCGCCGAGGAGGACCTGCCGTACGTCTTCGACCGCTTCTACCGCGCGTCGTCCGCGCGCGGCCTGCCCGGCTCCGGGCTCGGTCTCGCGATCGTCAAGCAGGTCGCCGAGGCGCACGGCGGCCAGGTTGCAGCGGAGCGCGCCGAGGGCGGGGGCACGCTGATGCGCCTGCGGCTCGACGGCTGGCCGTCCTAAGGCGCTCGCTTGCGACGCCGACCGAGAGGCCGTGTCGGCTTTGCCGATGCGGCCGTCTTAGGAACTTCTTAGCCGCCGTTCAGGTAGCTCTCAGGCTCAGGTGGTTCCCTTCGAGTGTCTATAACGAGACGCAGGAGGCCGAAACATTCGTACGACCGAACAGATTTCCGTGACCGAGGACAGGAGAGAGACATGGACACCTCTGTGAGACGAAAGCTCGTTGCAGCAGCCGCTGCCGCGCTCGCTGTGGGCGGGGCGGGAGCGGCAATCGCGGCCACCCAGCTCAACCGCTCTCCGGGTGCGGAGAGCAAGGCCGTCGTCAGCGACGCGGCCAAGCAGCTCGGCGTGCAGCCGAGCGAGCTCTCGAACGCGCTCAGGAAGGCGCTCAAGGACCGCGTGGACGCAGCCGTCGCCGACAAGCGCATCTCGAAGGCCCAGGGCGACGAGCTGAAGAAGCGGATCGACTCGAACGAGTTCCCGCTCTTCGCCGGGCCTGGGCTCGGCTTCGGCTTCGGTCACGAGGGCTTTCGCGGCCACGACTTCGGACGCCACCACGGCTTCCCCGGTCTCTCGACCGCGGCTACGTACCTCGGCCTGTCCGAGAGCCAGCTCAGTAGCAAGCTCGAGTCGGGCAAGTCGCTCGCTGCTATTGCGAAGGCACAGGAGGGCAAGTCGGTCGCGGGGCTCGTCTCCGCGCTCAAGGGTGACCTGCAGAAGAAGCTGGACAAGGCCGTCTCCGACGGAAACCTGACGAAGTCCCAGGAAGCCCGGATCCTGAGCGGCGCCGGGAAGATGATCACGGCGATGGTCAACGGCAAGTTCGCCGGCCCGCCCGGGCCCCCGCGCGGAGGCAGGGGCTGGTTCCACGACCGGAACGACTCCGGCTCAGGCTTCGGCTTCCGTGGCGAGGCGCCGCCTGCTGCGCCCGGGACGGATACGTGACCGAGCCGACGAGGATCGAAGCGGCCCGCCGACGGGCCGCAGGTGCGAAGGAGCTCGCGGTCGCCACGGCCGCCGCGGGCTTCGTCGCCGTCCTGCTCCTGGCCCGGGCCGGCCATCCCGGCCACGCCACGAGCTCGTCCTCGTCAGGTGCCAGCTCGCAATCGGCAGGTCAGGCCCAGTCGAGCGACGACAGCTTCGACTTCGGCTCGGGCTCCGCCGTCCCCTCGACCGGAAGCGGCGGGACACAGGCCCAGACGAGTGTCTCCTGAGCGGCGTGTCTTCCGCTCGATGGGAGTCGACGTCCTCGTCTGCGGGGCGACGAACGACGAGCACTCCGCGGTTCGGTGCCTGTTCGACGAGCACGACCGCGTCTTCTCGCGCTTCCGGCCCGAGAGCGAGCTGAATCGGGTCAACCGTGATCCCTCCGAGGTCATCGTGCTCTCGCCGCTCTTCGCCGGGGCCCTGCGCACGGCGCTCGGCGCGGCTGCCGCAACGGATGGCCTCGTCGACCCGACACTGGCGGCCGCGATCGAGGCCGCCGGCTACGACCGCGACTTTGCTCTGCTCGCGGACGACGACGAGCGGCCGGTCGGCCCTGCGGTGCCTGGGCGCTGGCGGACCGTCCGCCTCTCGGCTCGTCTGCTCTCACGGCCGCCGGGGACAGCGCTCGACCTGAACGGCGTCGTCAAGGCGCTCGCCGTCGACGCGGCACTGGAGCTGATCGCGGGAGACGGCCTCGTTGCGGCCGGTGGAGACGTGGCCACTCGCGGAGGGGCGGTCGTCGGGCTCCCGGGCGGAGACTCCCTGCGCCTGCTCGCCGGCGGAGTCGCGACGAGCGGGACGACGAAACGCCGCTGGCGCCGTGGTGGAGAGACCCAGCACCACCTGCTCGACCCGCGCACCGGCCGCCCGGCCGCCTCGCGCTGGGACGAGGTGACCGTCGCCGCCGGCTCGTGCGTTGCCGCCGACGTTGCGGCGAAGGCGGCCTTCCTGCTCTCGAAGGACGGGCCGGACTGGCTCGACGAGCGCGGGCTTCCCGGCCGTTTCCTCGCAGGCGGCGAGGTAGTCCCGAACCGAGCCTGGAGCAAGGCGCTGCTGGAGCACGAGCTGGCGGCGTGACAGTCGCTGCGGCCAACTACACGTGGTACATCGCACGCGCGGGCGGGATCCTCGCCTTCACGCTCCTCTCGACCTCGGTCGTGCTCGGCCTGCTGCTCTCCGGACGCGCTCGCCTGGAGCGCTGGCCGCGTTTCGCCCTCGAGGATGTGCACCGCTTCGTCGGCCTGCTGGCCGGGAGCTTCATCGCGATCCACGTCGTCGCGCTCCTCTTCGACAGCTACCTGCCGTTCTCGCTGCGGAGCATCCTCGTGCCGGGGGTCGCGCCCTACCGGCCGCTCGCCGTTGCGGCCGGCGTGATCTCGGCCGAGCTCCTGGTCGCGCTCGCGATCACGAACCGCTACCGGAAGCAGCTCCCGCACCGCTTCTGGCGGCGGGCGCACTACCTCAACTTCGCCGTCTGGCTGCTCGCGCTGGTGCATGGGATCGCGGCCGGCACCGACTCGACCACGGCCTGGGCGCTCGGCCTCTACGTCGTCTCGGCCGGGGCCGTCGTGGGCCTGACGGCGCGGCGCGTGCTCGTCGCGATGCCGTCGGCCGGTGCCTGGGCGGTGCGCCTCTGGCCGGGCACGGCCGCGGTGGTCACGGCCGAGCTGGTCGTCGCGCTCGCGCTCGGACCGCTGGGTCACCACTCGGGCTGACCGTTACGCTCCTGGCGTGAGTGCCGTCCTGCTGGCGTGCACGTCGGCGGCGCTCTTCGGCGCGCTGGCGGTCGCGGTCCGGTTCGGGTTGCGAAGCGTCGACGATCCGGAGCTCGGCGCGCTCGTCACCGTGACCGTCGCGCTCGTCCTGACGACCGCGATCGGGCTCGCGTCGAGCGCGGGCGACGGCTTCGACGCAGGCGAGCTCTGGCCGTTCCTCGTGGCGGGAGCGATCGCGCCGGGCATCTCGCAACTGCTGTTCACGCAGGCGGTCCGCGAAGCGGGCGCAGCGAGGACGGCGGTCGTGATGGGAGTTGCTCCCCTCGCGACGGTCGCGATTGCGCTCGTGGTCCTCGACGAGCCGTTCCGCCTCGCGCTGCTCGTCGGCGCGGCATTGATCGTGGGCGGTGGAGTCGCCCTCGCAGGCGAGCGGGTGCGGCCTGCCGACTTCCGTCACTTCGGGATCGCGCTCGCCGTCGCGGCGACGCTGATGTTCGCTGTACGCGACAACCTGCTGCGCTGGCTGGCCGGCCACACGGACACCCACGCGCTCCTGACCGCGCCGGTGACGCTGCTCGCCGGTGCGGGGACGATCGCCCTGTACCTGGTCGCGACACGCGGCCGCGCCTGGGCGACCGGAAGCGGCGAGGCGCTTCGTGCCTTTCTCCCGTCCGGGGTGCTCTTCGGCCTCTCGTACGCCGCGCTCTTCGAGGCCTTCTACCGCGGCCGGGTCACGGTCGTCGCGCCGCTGGTTGCGACCGAGTCGCTGTGGGGCGTTCTCTTCGCGGCGCTGCTCCTGCGCCGGGCCGAGCTCGTGGGAAGACGGCTCGTGCTGGGCGCGGCGCTGATCGTCGCCGGCGCCGCGCTGATCGGCGCGTCGCGATAATCCCGGCGTGGGCTGGTTGACGGAGCTGATCGACGAGCGCGGCGCCGAGGCGCTCGACCTCCACGCGCAGACGATCAACCCGCAGTTCGTCCGGCTGCTGCGGGCGATCGGGTTCGACCGGCAGTGGGCGCGGGCCGAGGGCGCGTACCTCTGGGACAGCGACGGCAACCGCTACCTGGACGTGCTCGGCGGCTTCGGCATGTTCAACGTCGGGCGCAACAATCCCCGTGTGCGCGAGGCCCTGGTCGAGGCGCTCGAGCTGGAGCGGCCGGGCTCGGTGCAGATCGGCGTCGACGTGCTGCCGGCGTTGCTCGCGGAGGAGCTGCTGCGCCGCGCGCCGGCGAGCGTCGGGCGCGCGCTCTTCACGAGCTCGGGCTCCGAGTCGGTCGAGGCGGCGATCAAGCTCGGCCGCGCGGCGACCGGGCGCTCGCGCGTGCTCTCGGCGGAGCACGGCTTCCACGGGCTGACGCTCGGGGCGCTGTCGGCGAACGCGAACCCCGAGTTCACCGACCGCTTCGGCCCGCTCCTGCCCGGGTTCGAGCGGGTTCCCTGGGACGACCTCGACGCGCTCGAGCAGAAGCTGATCCCGCGAGGACGTCGCGCTCTTCATCGTCGAGCCGGTGCAGGGCAAGGGCGTCAACATCCCGTCGCCCGGCTACCTCGAGGGCGCGCAGGATCTCTGCCGCCGCTACGGCGCGCTGTTCTGCGTCGACGAGGTGCAGACCGGGCTCGGCCGCACCGGCCGCATGCTCGCGCTCGAGCACTGGGGCCTCGAGCCCGACCTGATCACGCTCGCCAAGTCGCTCTCGGGCGGCTACGTGCCGGTGGGCGCGCTGCTGATGTCGAGCGAGGTCTACGAGAGCGTCTTCGACACGCTTCCGAACGCGATCGCCCACGGCTCGACCTTCGCGCCGAACGACCTGGCGATGGCCGCGGGGCTGGCGACGCTGCGCGAGCTCGACGAGCAGGGCCTGGTCGAGCACTCGGCCCGGCTCGGCGAGCTGCTGCTCGAGCGCACGCGGCCGCTGGTCGAGCGCTCGGAGGTCGTCCGCGAGGTGCGCGGGCTCGGCCTGATGTGGGCGATCGAGTTCGAGGAGCCGCCGGGCGGCTCGCGCACTGGAAGCTGCTCGAGCGGATCCAGCCCGGGCTCTTCTCGCAGCTCGTGGTCGCGCCGCTCTTCCGCGACCACCGCATCCTCAGCCAGGTCGCCGGCCACGGGATCAACGTGATCAAGGCGATTCCGCCGCTGGTCGTGACCGAGGAGGACGTCGACTGGCTCGTGGCCGGGCTCGAGGACACGATCGCCCGCGCCGAGAAGATGCCGCGCGCGCTCGTCCGCTTCGGCCTTACTGCCGCCCGGGCCGGGCGGACGAGGCGCCTAGCCAGGGTCGCTAGTGCTCGCGCGGTTCCCAGCGGAACCAGCGCACCGCGACGATCGCACCCACGAGGCCCCAGGCGAGGAGCATCGCGACCGAGCCCGGGTAGGCCCAGATCTGGTGGTCGTGGAGCATGATCCCGCGCACGATCCGGATGAAGTACGTCAGCGGGAGCAGGTCCGCGATCCAGCGCAGGAAGGGCGGGAACGCGTGCGGCGAGAAGAACGCTCCGGCGATGAATGCCATCGGCAGGTAGATCGCGTTGACGACTGCTGAGGCGCCCTCCGCGCTCCGGATCAGCGAGCCGACGGCGACGCCGAGCGCGCAGAAGCAGATCGCCCCGAGCAGCAGCGCCAGCACGAGCGAGCCGACATGGTCGGGCGCGCCAATTCAGAACAGGACCCGCCCGAGGACGATCAGCGCAACCGCCTCGACCGCGAAGGCGGCGAGGAACGCCGAGAGGAGCGCAGCGATGTAGGCGGGGGCGGGCAGGGGAGTCGCGCGCAGCCGCTTGAGCACGCCGCTCTCGCGCCTGATCACGAGCACGATCGCAAGGCCCGCGAAGGCGATCGCGATCGCGCCGTAGCCGATCATCCCGGCGAGGAGGTAGTTGATCGCACGCACGTTGCCCTCGCTCTCGATCCGGTCGTGGCGATAGGTCGAGCCGAGCAGGACGAAGAAGATCATCGGCAGCAGGAACGTGAAGAACGCGAGCTCACGGCTGCGCACGTAGAGCAGCAGCTCGCCGCGGAGCTCGTGCCGGAAGAGCCTCACGCGTTCTCCTCGCCGGTCAGCTCCAGGTAGATGTCCTCGAGCGTCGGCCTCGTGACGACGAGCCCTTCGAGCTCGCGGTTCTCGGCGAGCGCCTTCGAGGTCAGCTCGTGCAGGACCTCGGTCGGCCGGTCGGTCTCGAGCGTCACCTCGCGGCCGTTCTCGCGGTAGCGGATCTCGGTCGCGGGCGTGTCGCCGATCAGCTCGGAGGGCGGCCCGACGGCGACGATCTCGCCGCGCCCGAGAACGGCGACGCGGTCGGCGAGGTGCTCGGCCTCGTCGAGGTAGTGCGTCGTGAGCAGGATCGTCTTGCCGAGGCTCCGCAGCGAGCGCAGCGTCTCCCAGGCCTGTCGGCGCGCGTGCGGGTCGAAGCCCGTGGTCGGCTCGTCGAGGAAGATCAGCTCCGGGTCGCCGATGAGCCCGAGCCCGAGGTCGAGACGCCGCCGCTGGCCGCCCGAGAGCCGACGGACGAGCACGTCTCGCTTGTCGGTCAGGCCGATCAGCTCGACGACCTCGTCGACCGGGCGCGGGCTCGAGTAGTAGCCGGCGAACAGGCGCAGGCTCTCGGCGACGGTCAGCGTCTCGTACATCGCCGAGGACTGGAGGACGACGCCGATCCGCTCGCGCCAGTCGCCGCCCGCGCTCTCCGGGTCGACGCCGAGCACCTCGACCTCGCCCGCGTCGCGCTTGCGGTAGCCCTCGAGGATCTCGACCGTGGTCGTCTTGCCCGCGCCGTTCGGGCCGAGCAGGCCGAAGACCTCGCCGCGCTCGATCTCGAAGCTGATCCCGCGGATCGCCTCGAGGTCGCCGTAGGACTTGCGGAGGTCTCGGACGCTGACGGAGGCCACGGTCGGCGACTGTAGCGGCTGGGCCCTCGTCTCAGTGCTGTCGTCGGCGGTGACGTCTAACATATCTGGAAGATAGGTATAACGTATCTAGCCGATATGGTCAAGCTCACACCCACAGCGCGCGTGATCCTCGGGATGCTCAAGCTCGGAGCACGCACCGGCTACGACATCAAGCGCGTGACGGAGTTCTCGACGCGCTTCTTCTGGGGCGCGAGCTACGGCCAGATCTACCCCGAGCTGCGCAAGCTCGAGCGGCGCGGGCTGATCGAGGGCGAGCACGATCCGCGCGGGGCGATCGCGCGCCGCGCGTACCACCTGACCGAGGCCGGCGAGGCCGCGCTCCACGACTGGCTGACCGACCGCGAGAACTGGATCTTCGAGTACCGCGACGAGCCGCTGCTGCGCCTCTTCTTCGGCGACCTGATCGCGCGCGAGGAGGTGCTCGCGAACGTCCAGGCGACACGGGAGTGGTGGGGGGAGACCGCGAAGCAGTTCCGCGAGATCGAGGTCGACGCGGTCGAGGACGCGGAGGAGGGCCGCGTGTTCCCGCTCACCGCGCTGCGCTTCGGGATCGGCTTCGCGGACTGGGTCGCGGACTGGTACGGCGAGCTCGAACGGCGGCTCGAGGCCGGCGAGGCGCCGACGCCCGTCGAGCCGTCTCAGTCCTCGAGCTGAAGCTCGAAGGTGCCGCCGGCCGGGAACGGCGGCTCGGGCCCGCCGCTGAGCTCCGCGGCGATCCGCCCGCAGTCGGGCTGGTGGCCGACGACGACGACCGTGTCGCCGCGCCCTCTGACGAGCTGGAGGACGGACTCGGCGGTCGCGCCCGGCGCCAGCCGCTCGTCGGGCTCGACCGGAACGGCGAGGGCCCGTGCCAGCTCGGCACCGGTTTCACGCGCGCGTAGGAGCGGGCTCGTCAGCACGGCGTCCGGCCGCACGTCGTCCGCGGCGAGCTGCTCGCCGAGTGCGCGCGCCGCCTCGCGTCCGCCCGGCGTCAGCGGCCGCAGCTCGTCCGGCTCGCCCGGAGCGGCCTCTGCGTGGCGGACGAGAACGAGTCGCACGCCGCCGAGCATAGTGGCCTGAGTAGGCTGGCCGGGTGCCGACGCTGCGCTATGTGATCGCCGACGTCTTCACGGACACGCCGCTCGCCGGGAACGGGCTCGCGGTCTTCACCGACGGGCGCGGCCTCGAGACCGAGCAGATGCAGAGGCTCGCGCGCGAGATGAATCTCTCGGAGACGGTCTTCGTGCTCCCGCCGGAGAGCGACGGGCACGCGCGGATGCGGATCTTCACGCCCGCGACCGAGCTGCCGTTCGCCGGGCACCCGACGCTCGGGACGGCCTTCGTGCTCGCCGCGCCGCTGCAGCTCTCCGTGATCAAGCTCGAGACGAAGGCGGGAGTCGTCCCCGTCGCGCTCGAGCGGGAGGGAGCAGGATCGTCTTCGGCCGGATGGAGCAGCCGCTCCCGACCTGGGAGCCGTTCGCGGACGAGGACGTGCTCCTGGCGGGCTGCGCGTCGAGCGGAGCGAGCTGCCGATCGAGCTCTACGACAACGGCATGCGGAACGTGTACGTCGCGCTCGGCTCGGAGGACGAGGTGGCCGCGCTGCGGCCGGACTTCTCGGCGCTCCTGGAGATGCCTCCGGTGCTCGGGATGAGCTGCTTCGCCGGCTCCGGCACGCGCTGGAAGACGCGCATGTTCGCGCCCGCGGGCGGCGTCGCGGAGGATCCGGCGACGGGCTCGGCCGCGGGACCGCTGGCCGTGCACCTCGCGCGCCACGGAAGGATCCCGTTCGGCGAGGAGATCGAGATCTCGCAGGGCGCCGAGATCGGCCGGCCCTCGACGCTCTACGCCCGCGTCGACGGCTCGGGCGACGAGATCGAGCGCGTCGAGGTCGGCGGCAGCGCGGTCGTCGTCGCGCGCGGCGAGTTCAGGCTGCCTTAGTAACAGACTGTTACTAGGTTCTCGGCCGCTGGAAGCCGCGCGAGCCGAGCGCCTCGACCTGGGCAAGTAACAGACTGTTACTTGGGATTCGCGCGACGCTACGGATCGAGCGCGACCGCCTCGATCGCGGGCAGCTCGGGGGCGAGCGACCGCCAGAAGACGCCGCCGTCGGTGGACAGGTAGAGGCGGTTCCGGGCCGCGTAGAGCGACGTAGTCGGGATCGTCGTCCGCGATCGCGATCGCGAATCCCGGAGGAAGGCCGCCGCCTGCCTCGCGCCACGTCTGGCCCGCGTCGTTCGAGATCGCGAGCGGCGGGCGCCGGTCGACGACTGCGATCACGGTGGACCCGTTCGAGGCCGCGGCGACGACCCGTGGCAGCGGGAGAGAGAGCGTCGCGGGCTCGACCTCGACGTCCGTCGGGCCGAGCACGACCTCGTCCTCGAGCTCGACCTCGTAGACAGCGTCGGCCGTCCGGACGAGCGCTCTCACCGGAGCCGCCCGCTCAGCATCCCGGCGACGAGCGCGCTCGCCTGGCGGGCGGCGGCGAGGGGCGCGTGCCCGGCCGAGCGCGAGACGAGGTAGGCGGCCGAGAACGCGTCGCCCGCTCCGGTCGGGTCGCCCTCGATCGCCCGCGCCTCGACGCGCTCGAGCCTCCCGTTCGCGAGCACCAGCGACCCGAGCGAGCCGAACGTGACGAGCACCTCGGGAACGCCGAGCTCGCGCAGCGCCTGCTCGGTCGGCTCGCCGCCGAGCAGCGCCTCCGCCTCCTCCTCGGCGAGCTTGAGGATCGTGACGTGGCGCAGGACCTCCGGGTCGAAGTCGGCGTCGAGCTCGAGCGGGCCGGTCCGCGCCGGGCGGACGAGCCCCTGTCCGTCCAGCGACACGCGCCGGCCGCGCGCGAGCTCGGCCATCGTCTCGGCGGGGAAGTCCGACCGCGCGAGCGCGCCCGCGTGCACCCAGCGCGCGCCGGCGAGCCCCTGCACGTCCTCGGCCGTCCACGGGTCGCCGATCTCCAGCACGTCCATCACGCGGTGGTCGCCCTCGTAGTGGAACGAGTACGTCGCGGTCGATTCGCCCGGTCGCCAGAGCACGGGGAGGCCGAGCGCGACGAGCGCGGAGGAGAACAGCTTCCGGTCGTCGTCGGCGCACTTCGCGACCACGAGCGCCCGCGCGCCCAGGGCTCTCAGCGCGCGCGCCGCCCAGTACGGAGGGCCGCCCGGCCGGGGCGGCTGTCCGTCAACGAGATCGCGCGAGAGGTTCCCGACTACGGCGATCCCCGGCACGCGCCGAGACTATCGACCCGGCGAGCAGGGCCAGGAGGAACGCGGTGGCGAAGCTCGGGAGCGAGGCGCTGAAGTCGACCGGCCCCTTCGTGTGGTGGATCAGGTCGAGCCACCAGCTCGGCCCCTGCGGGAGCAGCCACTGGTAGACGGCGAACCCGGCGAGCCACGCCACGATCTGGGCGATCCGAACGGCCGGCCCGTCGAAGATCGCGCGCCGGTCGTAGTGCAGCCCGGCGAGCAGCCAGTCCGCGATCAGGACGCCGAGCAGCGGCACGAAGAACGAGCCGAGCAGGAACAGGAACGTCTGGTAGTTCTGGAGGTCGAGCACCAGCGCGCCCGCGGTCGCCGTCGCCGCGACGAGCGCGATCAGGAGCCGCTGCGGGAGGCGCGGGAAGATGTTCTGGATCGAGACGGCCGTCGAGTAGATGTCCGCGAACGCCTCGTCGGTCTCGTCGACGGTCAGCGCGAGGAGGGCGATCACGCTCAGGACGCCGCCCGTCGCCACCGCCGCGGGGATCGCGGCCGCGTCGCTGATGTTCCGCGAGAGCAAGCAGCAGCGCGCCGAGCCCGAACATCCAGATCGTCGGGACGAAGTAGCCGAGGCCGGTGCCCCAGAACGCGCTGCGCCGGTTGCGGCCGAAGCGCGTGTAGTCGGCGGCGAGCGGCGTCCACGAGATGATGCTCGCGAGGACGAGGTCGAACCCGGCCCACGCCGAGCCGCCGTGCCCGTGGCCGTGCCAGAACTCGCCCAGGCTCGAGCGGTCGAGCACCCACCAGGTCAGGTAGAGGAGCGAGGCGAGCACGACCCAGATCGCGAACTTGCGGACGTAGCGGCGCACGAACCCGATCGGCCCGAGCAGCGCGAGCACGACCGAGATCCCGCCGAAGAGCAGCGTCCAGAGCCAGCGCGCGTGGAAGCCGAGCACCCGGTCGGAGAGCGCGGCCGCCGCCGTCGCGATGATCAGCAGCTCGAAGATCGACCAGCCGAGGTTCTGGACGACGTTGAGGAAGGTCGGCAGGTACGAGCCGCGCTGCCCGAGCGGCGCGCGGAGGACGACCATCCCCGGCACGCGCGCGTCGGCGCCGATCGCGCCGGCGATCCCGAGCAGCAGGTTCCCGACGAGCGCGGCCGCGACGATCGCGACGAGCGCCGAGCGGAGCGAGAGGCCGAGCCCGAAGTCGCCGTCGACGAGCACGGCGCCCGCGACGATCACGAGCAGGCTTACGGAGAGGCTGCTCCAGAGCAGGAAGAGGTCGACGAACCCGAGCACGCGCAGGCGCTCGGGCACCGGCTCGATGCCCCAGCTCGGTGTCCGGTCGTCCATCGCCTCCCTCCGCCGGCATTACCCGGATCAGGTTCGTCGGGTGTGATCTCAGCCGCGAGCGCGGCACCCCGGAGGCGGCATCGTAGCGAGGCTAGGAGCGCTCGGCCCGGCCCGTCAGCGCGGCGACCGCGCCGAGGCCGACGAACACGGAGCCCGACACGTAGCGCTGCACGCGCGGGAAGCTCGGGCTCAGGCGGAGGCGCTCGCCGAGCGTGCCCGAGACGAGCGCCCACATGCTGTCGCTCAGGAAGCCGAGCATCGCGAAGAGCAGGCCGAGCACGAGGATCTGCGCCCAGGCCGCGCCAGCGTCGGGGTCGACGAACTGCGGCAGGAAGGCGAGGAAGAAGAGCGCCGTCTTCGGGTTCAGCGTGTTGACGACGATCCCCTGGCGGTAGAGGCGGCCGAGGTCGCGCGAGGGCCGGGCCTGCGGCTCGAGCTCGGGCTCGAGGCCGAGCAGGCGGCGGATCCCGATCACGATCAGGTACGCGGCGCCCAGGTACTTGACCGCGTCGAACGCGAGCGCCGACGACGCGAGCAGCGCGGAGAGGCCGATCGTCGCGGCCAGGATGTGGACGAGCGTCCCGGTCGTGATCCCCGCGACGGCGACGATCCCGGCCCGCCGCCCGTGCGAGACGCTCTGGGTCACGACGTAGAGGACGGCCGGGCCCGGGACGACGAGCAGCAGCAGCGCGGCGCCCACGAAGACGGCGAGTCGCGAGGGATCGATCATGCGCCGACGTTACACATCTGTGTCGGGTCTGGCACCGCGGAAACGCCGAAGCCTTACCGCAGCGGGATCGTGGAGAGCGAGGCACACTTTCGTTCGCGTGTCTGACACCGGACGAACCATCGTCGCCATGGGCGGCCTCAGCTGGGACGACGGCGAGCGCCGGCGGCTCCAGGACTACTTCCTCGGCGCGGCCGGCCGCGAGCGGCCGCGGGTGCTCTTCGTGCCGACCGCGACCGGCGACAGCGCCGAGGCGACGCTCATGGCCTACACGCAGCTCTCCGGGCAGGCGGACGTCTCGCACCTGCTCTTCCACCCGTGGCCGCCGTCCGGCCTCCGCGAGTACACGCTCGACCAGGACCTGATCTTCATCTCGGGCGGGAACACGGCCAACGCGCTCGCGATCTGGCGCGCGCACGGCTTCGACAGGATCCTGCGCGAGGCCTGGGAGGCGGGCATCGTGCTCGCAGGCTGGAGCGCGGGGATGATCTGCTGGTTCGAGGCCGGGGTGACCGACTCGTTCGGCCCGCAGCTCGAAGGGATGCGCGACGGCCTCGGCTTCCTCCCCGGGAGCGCGTGCCCGCACTACGACGGCGAGGACCTGCGGCGCCCCGTCTACACGCGGCTCGTGGCCGAGGGCTTTCCGCCCGGGGTCGCCGCGGACGACACGGTTGCGCTGCGCTACGACGGCACCGAGCTGGCCGAGGTCGTCAGCCGCCCGGCCGACCGCGCGCGCCTACCGCGTCACGCCCGACGGCGAAGAGCCGATCGAGACCTCGCGTGCTCTAGCGCGCGAACGTCACCTCGCCCGCCTCGACGAGGCGGCGCTCGCCGTCGACGTCGATCGCGAGCTCGCCCGAGCGGGTGATCCCGACCGCGTTCCCGGAGATGCCGTCCACCGAGACCGCCCGCCCGCGCAGGAAGTCGCGCGCGCCGAGCCGGTCGAAGACCGCGTCGATCCCGCCCTCGCGCCAGAGGTCGTACTCGCGCTCGAGGCGCGCGAGCAGCAGCGCGAGGATCGGCGCGCGCTCGCGGACGACGCCGTCGGCGGTGCGCAGCGACCCCGGAGCCACGCGCGAGTCGGGCAGCTCCTCGAGCTTCTGGTTCACGTTGATGCCCATGCCGAGCACGATCACGCCCGTCGCGGCCCTCGGCGAGCACGCCTGCGACCTTGCGCCTGTTGAGCATCACGTCGTTCGGCCACTTGATCTGCGTCGCCAGCTCGAGCGTCTCCTCGACGGCCTCGGCGACTGCGAGGCCTCCGATCAGCGAGAGCTGAGCGATCTCCGGGCCGGGCGGGGGCCGCAGCAGGATCGAGCAGAGGATCGAGCTTCCGGCCGGCGCCTCCCACGTCCGGCCGAGCCGCCCACGGCCGCCGGTCTGCTCGTCGGTCACGGCCACCGCTCCCTCCGGGCCCGAGCGGTCGACCAGAGCCTGGGTCGACTCGCAGCGCTCCTCGTAGACGTACGGCCGCCCGAACCGCCCCGTCAGAAGCGGCTCGACCGACCTCCGGCTCCAGCGAATCGGTCACACCCGCTCGATCCGCACCGCGCAGACCTTGTACTCGGGCGTGCCGATCAGCGGGTCGCCCACGTCGTGCGTGAGCCAGTTGACCTTCGCCTGCGCGAAGTGGAGCGCCATCCAGACGAGCCCCGGGTAGACGCGGTCGCCGATCGCCGCGCGCGCCTCGAGGTCGCCGCGGCGCGAGACCAGGCGCACCCAGTCGCCGTCGGCGACGCCGAGCGCCGCCGCGTCCTCCGGGCTCATCTCGACGAACGGGTCCTCCTGCTTCTGCACGACCCCCTCCTCGCGCATGGTCATCGTCCCCGAGTTGTAGTGGTAGAGCGTGCGCCCGGTCGAGAGCACGAACGGGTACTCGGAGTCGGTCGGCTCGATCGGCGGGTGGTACTCGACCGGGAAGAACTTGCCCTTGCCGTTCGGCCGCGCGGGGCTCGGCGAGTGGAGGTACATCGAGCCCGGGTCGTCGCGGTCGAGGCACGGCCACTGGAGGCCGACCTCCTCGATCCGGTCGTAGCGGATCCCGAACCAGTTCGGCGAGAGGTCGGCGAACTCGTTCCAGACGTCCTCGGCCGACTCGTACTCCGGCCAGTCCGCGCCGAGCTCCCGTGCGAGGTCGATCACGATCCGCCAGTCCTCGCGCGCCTGGCCGGGGCACGGCACCGCGCGGCGCACGCGGTTCACGCGCCGCTCGGTGTTCGTGAACGTGCCGTCCTTCTCGGCGAAGCTCGAGGCGGGGAAGACGACGTCCGCGTGCTCGCGGCTGGTGTCGTTCAGGAACAGGTCCTGCGAGACGAGGAACTCGAGCCTGTCGAGGCCCTCCTCGACGTGGTGGGCGTTCGGCTCGGTCTGCGCCGGGTTCTCGCCGACGAGGTAGAGCGCCTTGATCCGGTCGTCGTGGAGGCCGGACATCATCTGGTCGAGCCGGTAGCCGGGCGTCTCGGGCATCTCGACGCCCCAGGCCTCCGAGAACTTGCGCCGCATCTCCTCGTCGACCGCCTGGTAGCCGGGGAAGTAGGCCGGGTTCGCGCCCGCGTCGTTCAGGCCCTGGACGTTGTTCTGCCCGCGCAGCGCGTTGAGGCCCGGTCGACTCGTAGCCGAGGTGGCCGGTCATCAGCACGAGGTTCGAGAGCGACCAGATGTTGTCGATCGCGGACGCGTGCTCGGTGATCCCGAGCGTGTAGAAGATCGCCGCGTGCCGCTCGGACGCGTACTCGCGGGCGGTCGCGCGGATCGCCTCGGCCGGCACGCCTGTCACCTGCTCGGCCTCCTCGGGCGTGTAGCGGGAGACGACCTCGGCGACGGCGTCGAAGTCCTCGGTGTGCTCGCGGATGTAGTCCTCGTTCTGCAGGCCCTCCTCGAGGATGACGTGCATGATCGCGTTCAGCAGCCAGACGTCGCTTCCGGGCCGCAGCTGCAGGTGCCGCTTCGCGATCTTCGTCAGCCAGATCTTGCGCGGGTCGGCGACGACGAGGGTCGCGCCGTCGCGCACGGCCTTCTTCATCCGCAGCGCCAGCACCGGGTGCGCCTCGGTCGTGTTCGACCCGATCACGAGCAGGAAGCGCGCGCGCTCGATCTCCGGGATCGAGTTGGTAGTTGCTCCTCTGCCTAACGACCTGACCAGGCCGTAAAGAGTCGGCGCGTGTCAGGTGGCCTCGCAGGAGTGGATCGAGTGCGTGTTGAGCGCCGTGCGGGCGAGCTTCTGGAGGAGGAAGTTCTCCTCCATCGTCAGCCTCGCCGAGGCGAGGACGCCGACTGTCTGCGGGCCGTGCCGCTCCTTCACCTCCTTCAGGCCCTTGGCCGCAGCCGCCAGCGCCTCTTCCCAGGTCGCCGGGTGCAGCTCGCCGTCCTCGCCGCGGATGAGCGGCTCTGTCAGACGGTCCGGATGGTGGACGAAGTTGAAGGCGAAGCGACCCTTGACGCAGAGGTTGCCCTCGTTCGAGACGTAGCTCGGGTCGGAGGTGATCTTCACGATCCGCTTCGTCTCGGGGTCGACGTTGATGTCGATCTGGCAGCCGACGCCGCAGAACGTGCACGTCGTCTTGACCTTGTCGAGGCCCGCCTCGTGGCCCGCCGGCTCGCCCTCGAGGAACTTCTCGTAGATCGCGCCGGTCGGGCAGGTCGAGAGGCAGCCGCCGCAGAGCTCGCACTCGGTGTCGAGCCAGGAGTGGCCGTGCGTCGGCACGATGCGCGCCGTCGGGCCGCGGCCCTCGAGCGTGAGCGCCGAGCACTGCATCACCTCCTGCGTGTAGCGCACGCAGCGGTTGCAGAGGATGCAGGCGTCCGGGTCGTAGCCCATCAGGCGGTTGCGGTCCTCGTAGCCCTCGCGCTTCGCGTCCGGGAGGACGAACGGCGCCTCGGCGTCGAGCTCTCCCGCGAGATCCTGGAGCTCGTTCGGCCGGCCGCCCGGGCTCGCGTTCAGGTGCTCGGCGAGGAGCATCTCCGTCAGCGTCTTGCGGAACTGCGGGACGTCCGAGTTCGTGGAGACGACCATCCCCTCGGTGACGCGGGTGGCGCAGGCGGGCATCGGCCTCGGCGCGCCCTCGACGCCGACCACGCACATCCGGCAGCCCCCGTACGGCTCGAGCTTGTCGTCGTGGCAGAGCGTCGGGATGAAGACCCCGTGCCGCGCGGCGGCGTGGACGAGCAGCTCGCCCTCGGGAGCGCTGGCGCGCTTGCCGTCGAGCGTGAAGTCGACCACGGCGTTCACGGTACACGGCGTCCCCAGATCGAGGAACAGCCCGGGCCAGTGGCGGAAGGCGCTGCGAACCGGGACCGGCGCCGCCTGGCCGAGGCCGCAGATCGAGGTCGAGACCATCGCGTCGAGCCACTCCTCGACCTGCTCGCGCGGCATCGCGGCCTCGCCGCCGGCGAGCTCCTCGAGCACGTGGTGGATCCCGCGCGTGCCGATGCGGCACGGCGTGCACTTCTGGCACGACTCCTCGGCGAAGAAGCGCATCGTCTCGGCCAGCAGCTTGAGCGGCGAGTACGTCGCCGGGAACACCTGGAGCGCGGCCGAGCCCGGAGACGCTCCCCACTCGGCGAGCGCGTCGCGGGTGAGCGGCACGTCGAGCGCGGCCGGCGGCAGGATCCCGCTCGCTGCGCCGCCGGGCACGAGCGCGCCGATGTCCTGCGTCGCTCCGCCCGCGTGGTCGTCGATCAGCTGCCGCGCCGTGACGTCGAGCGGCGCCTCGTAGCAGCCGGGCTCGCGCACGGTTCCGGAGACCGACCAGAGCCGCGACGGCGTCCACTCGCCGCGCGCGATCCGGGCGACGTGCGCCAGGGTCTCGACGTTGTTGATCAGCGTCGGGCGGCCGAGGTAGCCGGACTGCGCCGGGAACGGCGGGCGCAGCCGCGGCATCCCGCGCCTGCCCTCCATCGACTCGAGCATCGCCGTCTCCTCGCCGCAGACGTACGAGCCCGCGCCGACGACGATCCGCACCGGCAGCCCTCGCGCCTCGATCGCCTCGGCGAGGCGCGCGCGGGAGGTCGCGTACTCCTCGCGCAGGTAGACGTAGGCCTCGTCCGTCTCGCAGAAGCGCATCGCCAGCTCGAGCCCCTCGAGCAGGAGCTGCGGGCGAAGCTCCATCACGTAGCGGTCCTTGATCGTCCCGGGCTCGCCCTCGTCGGCGTTCACGATCACGACGCGAGGCCCCGGCTCGCGGAGCACCGCGTCCCACTTGCGCCAGGTCGGGAAGCCCGGCGCCGCCCATCCCGGTCAGGCCCGACTCCTCGAGCGCTGCGAGCAGCTTCTCGGGAGCGAGCTCCGGCGGCCGCCGCAGCTCGTCCGGCTCGAGCAGGAAGCCGTTCGCGCGGTGCTCGACCTCGGGCTCGACGACATCGCCGCGCGTGAGCACGGGCGCGAGGTCGCAGTGGCCGAGGCACTCGACGCCGATCACGACGCCGTCCGAGTGCTCCCGCTCGCGGGCGAGCAGATCCTGCGCGCCGAGGCAGTCGCAGACCGGCCCGATGCAGACGCGCACCGCGTCGGCCGGGACCTTCAGGAACGAGTAGAACGAGACGACCTCGTCGACCTCGCCGCGGCGGATGTTCATGTGGTCGGCGAGCGCGTCCGAGAGCTCGGGCGTCGACCGGGCCGACCTCGCGGCGGATCCGGCCGAGGTTGTCGAGCAGGCTCGTCCGCTCGACCGGAAGCTCCTCCAAGAGCGAGGCAAATCGAAGCGCGTCCGCGCTCACGCGCGCACCTCGAGCCGGAGCACGTCGGGCCGGTGGTAGTGGCCGACCGGGTCGAAGCGCTGGCGCTGCTCGTCCAGGCGCGCGGGCTCGAGCTCGGCGTAGAGGATCCCCTCCTCGTCGTACAGCGGCCCGGCCAGGTACGAGCCGTCCGGGCCGAGGATCGCCGAGCCGCCGCGGCCGAGCAGCTCGTGCCCGTCGAGGAGCCGCCGCAGCGGGAAGTCGTCCGGGTAGCCGGCCGCCGTCTGGAAGTGCGACGGCGCGATCACGAACGCGCGCGACTCGCGGGCGATGTGGACGAGCGTCGACTGCCACGTGTCCCCGTCGTCCGCGGTCGAGGCGATGTAGATCTCGACCCCTGCCTCGTAGAGCGCGAAGCGCGCGAGCGGCATGTAGTTCTCCCAGCAGATCAGCCCGCCGACGCGGCCGAACGCGGTCTCGACCGTGGTCAGGCCGCTGCCGTCGCCCGGGCCCCAGACGAGCCGCTCGTGGTTCGTCGGGACGAGCTTGCGGTGAGAGAGCGCGAGCTCGCCGTCGGGCGCGTGGTAGAGCAGCGAGTTGTAGAGCGTCCCCGGCCGTGCGGGGTCGCGCTCGGTGACGCCGGTGACGAGCCAGATCTCGTGCTCGCGGGCGATCTCGCCGAGCCGGCGCTCCGCCTCGCCCGGGATCTCGACCGCCTCGCGGGCGAACAGCGCGTAGGCCTCCTTGGCGCCCTCCTCGGCCCAGCCCGCGAGCGCCCTCGCCCAGATCGACGTCGGGTAGGCCGGGATGAACGCCTCGGGGAAGACGACGAGTCGCGCGCCGTTCCCCGCCGCCTCGGCTGCGAGCGACGGCCAGCTTGTCCAGGGTCCGCTCCCGATCGAGGATCACGGGCTCGGCCTGGACGCAGGCGGCGGTCACGGACTCGCGCACGCCTGGATTGTCGCGGTCTCAGCGCCGGACGCGCAAGACGGCTCGCATCCCGAGCTGGCGATGGTCGGCCACCGAGCACCAGAGGCGGTAGCGGCCGGCGGGCAGCTTGAACGTCCGCGTGACGCGCGTGCCGGGGCTCGCCTGGGGGAACGAGTACGTCTTCTTGCCGCCGAACTTGCGCAGGCGGAGGTCGTGCACGTCCTCGCCCTGGTTCTGGAGCTCGACGACGACCTTGCCCGTCTTGACGGACGCGCGCGAGAGAACGAGATGGAACTCGGTCGCGCCGACGCCGAGGCGTGCGGGTGCTGCCGGATGCGTGGCGAGCGCGGCCACGGCGGTCGCCGCGAGCGCGAGCGCCTTGATCACTTGAGGAGCGTGACGCGGCCGAACGAGCTGGCGTGGGGGATGATCCCCTTGGCGTCGGCTCCGAGCCACTGCTCGAGCAGCGAGGAGTAGATGCTGCGGAAGTCGGACGTGTTGCGGAGGTTCCCGTCGTCGTCGAGCTTGGTGACGCCCGGGAACTCGCCGATCATCTTCCCGCGCGCGCGTGTGCCGATCAGGAAGGCCGTTCCGGCCGCGCCGTGGTCGGTGCCGCTGCCGTTCTCCTCGGCGCGGCGGCCGAACTCCGACCAGACGAGCGTCAGCACGCGGTTGGCGAGGCCACGGGCCTCGAGATCGCGCTGGAACGCGTACAGGCTCTGAGCGGTGACATCCAGGCCGTCGGCCAGCGCCTGCGGCTGGTCCGAGTGCGTGTCGTACTCGCCCGGAGCCGTGATCGCGACGCAGCGGAGCGGCAGGTTCACGGCGAGCATGGCCGCGAGGCCCGCGAGCTGGTCCGGGAAGCCGCTGTCGACCTTCGGGTACGCCACGGGGCTCCCGTAGCCGTTGCCGTTCGACTTGAACGGCGCGAGCTGGCGGCGGAGCCGGTCCGACTGAGAGGCCGCCTTCGCGGCCTGGTTCAGGAACCGGTCCTTGCGCCGTGCGCCCAGCGGGCCCATCGCGTCGAGCATCCGGTTCTCCACCTCGCCCCAGACCCCTGAGGCCCAGAACGAGTAGTCGTCCGGCGAGGCCAGCGACGCGACGGGAACTCTCGTCGAGGCGATCGAGGGCTGCAGCTGGTAGTCGAGCGAGAGCCCCTGGAGCGGGTTGTCCTTGCTGCCGACGCGGTCGAGGTAGCGGCCCATCCACCCGCTGACGAGGCGCGCGTCCGTGGCGCCGACCTCCCAGAAGTGCCGCGAGGTGAAGTGCGACTGGTCCGGGTGCGTGTAGCCGATGGCCGGCATGACCGAGACCTTGCCCTCGGCGTGGAGCGTCGCGAGCGGGTTCAGCGACGGATGCCAGTAGAGGCGCGTGTCCTCGGTGAACGTGCTTGCCTGCCGCGGCGTCGAGCGCGAGCGTCGGGCGCAGCTTGCGGTACTTCGCGTCGTTCGCCGGGTAGAGCACCGAGAGGGAGTCGGCTCCGCCCGGAAGGAAGATCGAGACGAGCACGGGCTTTGCCGGCCCGGACGCAGCCCGCGCGATTCCCTCCTCGAAGAGGCCGAGCTTGCCGATCCCGTAGACCGAGAGCGCGAGGCCGAACGAGCGAGCGACGAACGAGCGCCGGTCGAGCCCGGTTCCGGCCGGAAGCGGCATCCCCGGCTCGATCGCCGGCAAGCCCGCGGCCGGCCTCGGCCGCGCTCGCGCGGACGAGGGACGCGCGGGAGAACTCGTTGCAGTGGTGGCAGCGGTCCGTCATGAGGTCTGGAGGTCGGGGGAGGTGGCGAGCAGCTGGCGCAGGGCGTTCTCGATCAGCGCGGGGTACTGCTTCTTCTTCCAGTCGGAGTTCGCGTCGTGCAGCGCGCGGTTCGCGAAGCGCTTCAGGTCGCCGTGCGTGCGGCGCCGTGATCGCCGGGTGCCCGAGGAACGTCTCGGCGTGGTGGACGAGCTTCGTCGCGTTGCGCGGACGCTTGACCTTGCCGCTGTCGAGCGTGTGCGGCCGCATCGCGTAGTTCGCGATCATCCAGCGCGCGCGGAAGGTGGCGGTGTCGAGCCAGCGCGTGTCGTCCCAGCCGGCGACGTTCGGCGGGTAGAAGAGCTGCTGGCCGGCGAGGCTGAGCAGCCACGTCCACGACTCGGTGTCGATCCCGCGCCGCGTCGAGCGGAGGAGCCCGGCCAGGTAGACGACCGGCGACTTCACCATCCGCGGCCCGTTGTAGAGCGCGGGGTGCCGGAGGATCGCCTCGACGACCGGCCGCACCTGGTAGTCGTGGTGGACGTAGAGGCGCTCGAGCGCGTTCCTGGTCCCGGCCTGCGGCGCCGTCGGGATGAAGTAGCTCCAGAGCTTGGTGACGAAGAACGACGGGTGCTTGCGATGGTGGACGCAGAGGCGGCAGGAGTCCTTCCAGTCGAAGTGGCCGCGCTTGCCGAAGATCTCTCTTCGTGCCCGTGTCGTGCCGCTTCTTGTCGAAGTGGAAGTTGACCGGGCCGAGGTTGTCGCTCCAGTCGTTGTCCCAGCCGGTCAGCGCTCGGGCCTGCTCGCGCACGTCGTGCTCGGTGTACGCGCCACGATCGGCGCCGAGGGTGAAGAGCTCCATCATCTCGCGCGCGTAGTTCTCGTTCGGGTCGTCGCGCGTGTTGTCGGTGCCGTTCAGCCAGAGCAGCATCGCCGGGTCGCACGTCACCTCACGGAGGAGGGTCGCGAACGATCCGAGCGCGTGCGTCCGGAAGAGCCGGTTCTGGCGGAGCATCAGCCGCGCCGGCCCGACGCCTTCTCGCGAGGTGGCGAACCAGTCGTGCCAGACGAGCGTCATCCGCTCGATCAGCGGCCGCCTCGTCCGCACCATCCGGTCGAGCCACCAGAGCTGGTCGTGGCCCCAGGCGTCGTTCGGGGCGAGCGCGCGGCCGTTGTCGTCGTGGGGCCGCGGGCCCTTGAGCCGCTCGCGACCGGGGTGCGTCAGGTGGTGGACGGCACCGTGCAGTCCCATTCGCGCGAGCCGCTCGGCCTCACCCGGACGAGGGCCGAAACCGGCACGCCAAAGGAGCCTTTCGGCCTGCGGCTTGCCGAAGTGTCCTCGGTACACGGGGGCGGCCATGCACGTGCTCTATCGGCAGCGCGTGTCGGGGCCTCAACCCCGTTCGGGCCATGGCGCCGGGGGGCTGGAGAATCACGCTTAACGCCTGCATAGGCTCCGGTCTGAGACGGCCTGAGCCGCCCTGATGAGAGGGCGCATCGTTGAGCGAAAGGGGAGCCCGCCGATCAGGCGGGCTCAGCGCTTCTCAGAGGGTGGAGGGGTACCAACGGGCTACCGGGCGAGCGCCTCGCCGATCGCGGCCGTGATCGCGGGCGAGTCGATCTTGTGGACATAGCCCTGCGTCGTCGCCAGGTCGGTGTGGCGGGCGAAGTCGCGAACGTGGGCGAGCGGGATTCCGGGGTGGTTCGCGAGTCGGCTGATGCCGGTGTGGCGCAGCGAGTGACAGACGACCTCACCCTCGTCGGTGATCGGCAGGGCGGCACGCTCGCGCGCCTTGCGGAAAGCGCGCTGGATGTCGCTCAGCCCGCGTGGATGACCGGCGCGGTTCACGAACACGTACTCGCCCGAAGCCTCAAGCCGGAGCTCGAGCAGCGCCTCTCGCGCCGCCGGGGTGAGCTCGATCGTCGCGGCCCGGCCGCCCTTGGTTGGGCCGAGGCTGCGGTCACGAGCGAGCGAGTGGCGGACGGGCAGCTTGCGGCCGGCGCCCTAGCAACGCCCAAGACGATGGCGCCTGCCGCTACCACTGCCACCGAAAGGTGGCGCTTCATCGCAACTCCTTTTCTTTCCATTGCTCGCGCTCTATCCTCCGCCAGGTCGCAGTCAGCGGCAATCCGTCCGCGCCCTGATTTCGTCCGCGGTCAAGTACGGGCCGAGCGCCTAAGACGTCTTCTATCGCCCAAGACTCACGCGTAGCGCAATCTTCGTTCCGTGAGCAAGTCTTGCGCCTGCCTTCCGGCTCTGCCAATAGACGAGGCCGCGGTGGCGAGCTGAGTGTCCTTGGCGCACGCTGCCGGTTCGACAGTGCGAAGCGCCCAGCTTCCTCTTCGCCTTCGCAAGTGACTTGCCGACGACCTTCGGAACGACGCACTTTGCCGGTCGAGGCGGAGGCGGCGGCGGCGGTGGCAGGTTCCCAACGGTGAAGGAGCCTTTCATCAGCCTGGGGAGGAAGTCGCAAAAGTAGGTCATAGGTGCCGTCGGTGAACGTCACCGTCCAAGTCGTGTGCACGACCTCCTCGATCCCGGTTTTTATGTCGACGCCCGGCCCCTTGAGATGGAAGCTGCTGCCAGCCGACTCGTCGTCGACCTCGATCTCGTACGTGCCGGGATCGAGATGGGTCACCAACGCCCCGTTGGCGTCTTTGAGCCAGATCCCGTGGGCTGGCTCGTTGGGTTCGTTGACATACGCAAACAGTTTCGTATTCACGGTCGGCGACGACGCCGCGCTCTGCTTCGAACTCGTGAACGCCGCACCGCTCAATGATGTGAAGCCGAGCGCAGCCACCACCAGCGCTGTGATCGACAGCGCGATTGGCCATCTTCCCTTCATGTGACCTGGCTACCTCTCCCTCGTCGAGCGAAAGCGATCTGGCGCGATGGTTGTCGTCGCTCTTTTGTGAGAACCGAAACTATTCCGCCTTTCCACGCAATGCAAGGGGCTGTCCGTGGGACGCGGCGCGCTAGAGCGCGCGCAAACGTCGTGCGGCGAGCCGAACGCCTATGCCTAGTTCGAGCGGCCTCGAACTCGAGCTCGACCACTTTGATCCGGCCGACCGACGCTTAACGCCTGCTTAATACGGCGCAACGGGGGCTGAACACGCGGGGGATATAACGCGAAGGGATGACGGGACGCCTGCGGATAGGGCCCGTTGCCGGGCTGGCTGCTGCCGGAGTGCTCGGGGGGCATTCGCGCTCGGCGGCGCTGCGCTGCTCGGCGGCCGCTTCTCGGCGTCGACCACGACGATCCGCGAGCTTCAGCCTGTCGAGGCCGCACCCAACCCGGCCGCGTTCCAGAACGGCAAGGCGCTCTCCGTCAACGAGATCTACCGCCGCGCCGCGTCGGGCGTCGTCCAGGTGACCGCGACCCAGGTCGTGAACACGCAGTCGATCGATCCGTTCTTCGGGTTCCCGCTCCCGCAGAACGAGCGAGCACAGGCACTCGGCTCCGGCTTCGTGATCGACAAGGCCGGACACATCGTCACGAGCTACCACGTGATCGAAGGAGCGCGGACCGTCCGCGTCAGCTTCTCGAACAACGAGAGCATGAAGGCCCGCGTAGTCGGCTCGGATCCGTCGACCGACATCGCCGTGCTGCAGGTGCGCGCCCACTCGCGGGCGCTGACGCCGCTGCCGCTCGGCAACTCGGACGTGGTCCACGTCGGGGACTCGGTGGTCGCGATCGGGAACCCGTTCGGGCTCGAGCGAACGGTGACGGCCGGGATCGTGAGCGCGCTCCAGCGGGTGATCCAGGCTCCGGACAAGTACTCGATCGACCACGTCATCCAGACCGACGCCGCGCTCAACAAGGGCAACTCCGGCGGCCCCCTGCTCGACGCGCGCGGGACGGTGATCGGTGTCAACTCGCAGATCCAGACCGGCACCGGCAACAACGTCGGCGTCGGGTTCGCGGTTCCGATCGACACGGTCAAGACCGTGGCGGCGCAGATCATCAAGACGGGCCACGCGGAGCACGCGTTTCTGGGAATCAGGGTCCAGCCCGTGACGCGGAGCGTCGCCAGCCTCTTCCGGCTGCGGGCCTCGCAGGGCTTGCTCGTCGCGAGCGTCCAGCCGCGGAGCGCCGCCGCCAGTGCGGGCCTGCGTCCCGGCACGCAGCAGGTGACGGTCTCGGGTGAGAGCTATCCGCTCGGCGGAGACCTGATCGTGTCGGCCGACGGCATCCCGTTGAGGTCGCTCAACGGGCTCCGTGACGTGATCGCGAACAAGCGGCCCGGAGACACCGTCGCGTTCGAGATCTGGCGCGGTGACCAGCACACGACCTTGCACGTGAAGCTTGGACGGCAGCCAACGTCATGAAGCTGACCGTCCACTCCGGCCCCACCCCTGGGGCCCGGTTCCCGGCGGCGGCCGTTCGCCAGCACGGCTCGCCGGGCTAGAGGAAGGAGGCCCGCCGCCTGCCCGGGCCTCCTTTCTCTTCTCTCAGTCCATGGCTCTGACGGCGCCGTGCGCCTGTTCTGCAGCCGCCTTGATTCCCTCGGCGAAGGTCGGGAAGACGTGGTGCATCGAAGCGAGGTCGTCGACGCTCGCGCCCAGCGCGAGTGCGAGCGAGAAGCCCTGGACGATGTCGCCGGCGTTTCGTGAGACGACGTGCAGCCCCAGCACGCGGCGGCTCTCGCGGTCGAAGACGATCTTGAACAGCCCGTGCCGCGCGTTGATGTACGAGAACCGGCGCACGAACTCGTTGCGCGCCGTCTCGACGTCGTAGCCCTGCTCGCGCGCCTGCTCCTCGGTGAGGCCGACCGAGCCGAGCTCCGGGTCGGTGAAGATCGACGTCGGCAGGTAGGCGTAGTCGGCGGCGGCGGCGCTCTGCGTGAACATGTCCTCCACGGCGATCCGCGCCTGGTACTGCGCGATGGGCGTGAGCTGGGCAACGGCGTTCACGTCCCCGGCGGCCCAGATCCCCGGCACGGACGTTCGCATGCGCTCGTCGACCGAGACCCCAGCCCTGGTCGTCTCGATCCCGAGCGCCTCGAGGCCAAGGCCCTCGACGTTCGGGACGCGGCCGGACGCGAGCATGATCGACTCCGCGCGCAGGTCGTAGGCGGCCGAGCCGTCGCGCGGTGTGATCCTCGCCACCACTTCGCCGCCTTCGCGCCGGGCGCTCTCGACGAAGACGGAGGTCGCGATCGCGATGCCCTCCTCCTCGAGCGCCGCGGCCAGCGTGGCCGAGGCCTCCGCGTCCGAGCTCGGCGCTATGCGGTCGAGCGCGTCGACGATCGTCACCCGGGAGCCGAAGCGCGAGAAGAGCTGGCCGAACTCGAGCCCGACCGCACCCGCGCCGACGACGAGCAGCGACTCCGGCACGTCCGTCAGCTCGAGCGCCGAGACGTGATCGATCCAGCCGACGTCGTCGATCCCGTCGATCGGCGGCACCGCCGTGCGCGATCCGGTCGCGATCAGGATCCGCTCCGCCTCGAGCTCCTGCTCGCCGACCCGGACCGTGTCTGTGCCGCCGAGGCTCGCCTCTCCGGTGAACGTCGCGAAGCCGGCGGCCTCGAGGTCCTCGACCCATTGCGCCTGCGGCTTCTTGAGCGTCTCCTTCCAGGCCCGGACGCGGGCGAGGTCGGCGCGGGCCGGTCCCGTCTCGAGGCCGATTCGCGGCGCAAGGGTGTTCACGTCGTGGACGAGCTCGGCCGCGACCACGTAGGCCTTCGTCGGGGTGCAGGCGACGTTCGGGCAGCTGCCGCCCCAGCGCTCCCGCTCGACCAGCGCCACCCTGGCGCCGTGCCTGCGCGCGGCCTGGCCGGCCGCGTCCCGTGCGGCAGAGCCGCCTCCGATCACGATCAGGTCGAACCGCTCGCTCATCTCGCGTCCTCCTCTCCGCTCGGCCGTCCGCCGCAGTCTCGCGCTTCGTTACAGTCGGCGGGATGGCGCAGGTCGCAGGAGCCGACGCATCGCTCCTCGAGGCGCTTCGCGCCGGGGACGAGACCGCCTTCCGCGAGCTCGTGCGCGAGTACCAGCCGTCGCTCGTGCGGGTGGCGCGGATCTACGTCTCGACGCAGTCGGCGGCGGAGGAGGTGGCGCAGGAGACCTGGCTCGGCGTCCTCAAAGGGCTCGACCGCTTCGAGGGCCGCTCGTCGCTGCGAACCTGGATCTTCCGCATCCTGACCAACATCGCGAAGACGCGAGCCGTGCGCGACGGCCGCACGCTGCCGTTCTCGGCGCTCCAGGATCCGGGCCGCGTGCCCGAGGCCGCGGTCGACGCGGATCGCTTTCTCGATCCCGAGCACCCACGCTGGCCGGGCCACTGGGCCTCGCGGCCCGAGAGCTGGCCGGAGGACGCGCTGCTCGCCTCGGAGACCAGAGAGCGGCTGGCCGAGGCGATCGAGGCGTTGCCCGCGTCGCAGCGCGCAGTCATCTCGCTCCGCGACATCGAGGGCTGGTCGAGCGAGGAGGTCCGTAACGCCCTCGACCTGAGCGAGACCAATCAACGCGTACTGCTTCACCGTGCGCGCTCGAAGGTCCGGGCGGCGCTGGAGTCGTACTTGCAGGAGGACGGGAGGTGACCACGGACGTCGAACAGCTGAGCTGCCGCGAGCTTGTCGAGCTCGTGACCGACTACCTGGAGGGCTCGCTCTCCGAGGAGGAGCGGCTGCGCTTCGACGAGCACATCGGCATCTGCAGCGGCTGTCGCGTCTACCTCGAGCAGATGCGCGCGACGATCGTCGTAGTCGGCCGCCTCTCGGAGGACTCGTTCTCGCCCGACGCCGAGCGGGAGCTGCTCGAGGCCTTCCGCGGCTGGCGCTCGAGCTGAGCCCGCGGGCCGGCATGCACGAGTTCCGGGAGGAATCCAGCCGGCGATGGAAGAACTCCGTGCCTGATGCGACGCTGGGGCTCGAACCTCGTTTTCACCGTCTTGCTCCTGGCCGGGCTCGCGCTGGCCGTTTTCGGTGCGCTGATCGTGAGCGGCCGGTACGTGCACGAGCCAGGCACCGCGGCGTCGCCGACGACCTCGGCTTCGACCAAGGCCACCCGGTCGGCGCCTCCACCGCCCACGAAGCGCGTTGTCGCGAAGCCTGTGTCGAGGACGCCACCATTCTCGACGGTCGTCGTCACGATCACCGCGAGCCGAGGCCCCTGCTGGGTGCAGGCGCGGCGTGGCTCGGCGACCGGGCAGTTCCTCTTCGGGAAGCTCCTCCAACAAGGCCGGAAGATCACGCTTCGCGGGCCTCACATCTGGCTTTCCCTGGGTGCGGCCGGGAACGTGGAAATCGCAGTGAACGGACGAGCGCGTTCTGTCCCCTCGGGGACGACCAGCATCATGCTCGGCTAGCGACGTGATCGAGCAGCACTTCGGCGAGAGCGCGCCGTGGTCGCTCGGGGTCGAGGAGGAGGTGATGATCCTCGACGCGGAGACGCTCGCGCTCACGCCCGGCGTCGAGGCGCTGGTCGGCTGGGCGGAAGGCCGCGACCTTCCGGGTGTCGTGAAGATGGAGCTGCTCGCGTCGATGGTCGAGCTCGCGACGCACGTCTGCTCGTCGGCGGACGAGGCGCTCGCGGCGATCGCCGAGCTGCGGCGAGGCGCGGCCGAGGCGGCCGCCGAGCACGGGCTCGTGATCGCAGCGGCGGGCACGCACGCGTTCAGTGTCCCGACCGCGCAGCAGGTCGCGCCCGATCCCCGCTATCTCGAGTTCGTCCAGTACGCCGGGATCTCCGCGCGCCGGCAGGCTGTGTGTGGGCTCCACGTGCACGTCGGCATGCCCGGGCCCGGCGAGTGCATGGTCGCGCTCGAGGGCGTGCTCCCGTGGCTGCCGGTCGTGCTCGCGCTCTCGGCCAACTCGCCGTTCCTCGGCGGAGAGGAGACCGGGCTCGCTTCGAGCCGGGCCGAGGTGCTCGGCCTGCTGCCGCGCGCGGCCGCGCCCCCCGCGTTCGACTCGTACGCGGAGTGGGAGGCGTTCGTGGAGCGCTTCGTCCGCCTGGGACTCGCCGACGGGTACACGCGCTTCTGGTGGGACATCCGGCCGCACCCGCGTTTCGGGACGCTCGAGATCCGCGCGCCCGACCAGCCGACGGCGCTCGAGCTGACGGCGGCATTCGCGGCTCTGCTCCAGGCGCTCTGCGCGACCGTCCTCGAAGGCCCGCCGCCCGCGCTTGCGCAGCGCGGCGACTACGCGCAGAACCGCTGGGCCGCGCTGCGTTTCGGGCCCCGCGCGGAGCTGATCCACCCCGACGGTGAACGGTTGGTACCTGTCTCCGAGCTCGCCGGCGAGCTGCTCGAGCTGGTCCGCCCTGCGGCCCGCGAGCTCGGCACCGAGAAGCTGCTCGAGGCGATCGACCCGACCCGCTGCGAGGGCGACCGCCAGCTCGAGGTTGCTAGGGCCAAGAGCCTCGAGGCTGTCTGCGCCGACGTCGCGGCGCGGACGCTAGCATCGCCGTAATGGTTCGCTCCGAGACGATCCAGGTCAGCGGGATCCGCTGCGAGCGGTGCGTCGGCCGCCTGGCCGTGGCGCTGCGCGAGCACGAGGGTCTCGAGCAGGCGATCGCCAACCTGATGGGCCAGGTGCAGCTCTCCTGGGACGACGAGCACACCGACCGCGACGCGATCCTCGCCACGCTCGCCCGCGCGGGCTTCCGCCCGCTCGAGCCGGTCTGAGCAGGAATGGCGCGCCCAGCGCGCTCGTTGCAGATTGAAAACCGGCATTGCTAGGGTGGCCGCGATGAGCGGGACGACCCCTGAAGCGGAACCGAGGAAGCTGGCCGAAGCGGCTCGCGACCGCGTTCGCTTCGAGGAGGACGCGCTCGATCTGGCCGACCAGGTCTACCGGGTCGCAAGGAGACTGGTGTCCACCAGGGAAGAAGCGGAAGACTTGATGCAAGAGACCTATGCGCGCGCGTTCCGGTCGTGGAAGTCATTCCAGCCCGGCACGAACCTCCGCGCGTGGCTGCTGCGGATCCTGACGAACCTGAACATCGATCGCGGCCGCCGGATCCAGCGCTCCCCGGACATGCAGCCGCTCGAGGAAGGCGACTACTTCCTCTACAACAAGCTCGAGGCGGCCGGCGATTCCGACACCGACCGGGTCGAGCAGCGGCTCTCCCAGGACGACACCGTCGCGGCGCTCTCGGCGGTCCCGCACGACTTTCGCGACGTGATCGTGCTCGTCGACATCGGAGACTTCAGCTACGCGGACGCGGCGCAGATTCTCGAGATCCCGATCGGGACCGTGATGTCGCGATTGCACCGGGGGAGGCGTATCCTGAAACGCGAGCTCGCCGAGCGAACCGTTGGGAGCGGAGTGTGATGGCCCCGGGCGCAGAAATCGATCCGTGCGACAAGTGCGAGGAGATGATGCAGCCCTACCTCGACAAGGTGCTGAGCGACGAGGAGCGGGCCGAGGCGGAGCGGCACCTCGACGGCTGCAGCTACTGCCGCAAGCGCTACACCTTCGAGGTCGAGCTGCGGCAGTTCGTCCGGACGGCCGGTGAGGAACAGATGGCGCCGGAGCTGAAGCAGAAGCTCGCCGAGCTTCGAACCCCGCTCTAGGTACTAGCAGGTAGCCCGGGCCGGGCCGGCCACGACGACGAGGCGGCGCGGGTTCTTTCCACCGGGAAGCGGGCTCATCGAGCCGCAGCCGAGCTGTGAGGCGAGCCGCCGGCCGAAGGCCTGTCCGCCGGGCTCGAAGTAGATGATCGTGCGCGGGTAGTCGAAGCGGCCCGCCTTCGTGACGTGGCCGATCCGGTAGCCGAACGAGCCGATCCGGGTCGCGACCTGGCGCGTGTAGTTGATGTCGCCGCCGCCGTTCAGGACGTCGACCGTCACGCGCCAAGGAGGCGCGAGGGTCGAGGCGTTGCCTGCGGGCGTCGAGCCGCCGCGGTCGAGGGCGAGCACGAGAGCTGCGCTCAGGACTGCGAGCAGCGCTGCCGCTCCGCCTGCGGCGATCCAGCGTGCGACCCGCCGCCGGGGCGGAGGCTCGACCGGCAGGCCTGCGAGGCGGCGCGCCTCGCGGTGGTCGATTCCGAGCGAGGTCGCGTAGCGGAGGAGCGCCATCACCGCGGCCTCGCTGCTCGGGAACCGGTACAGACGGCTCTCTTCGAGCCATTCGACCTGGTCCGGCCACAGCGCGGCGCGCGTCGCGGCCTCCTGGACGGTCAGCTTGCGTTGCAGCCGTAGCGTGGCCAGCACCGAGCGCTGCTCGGCAGGCGGGGCGTCTAGGGGTCGGGCGAGCTCCATTGCGTTGGCTTCAGCCTCTCCGGAACCTCATCGGCATAGTCGACGTCTCCTGGAGGTCCCAGATCGTCGCAGGGCACGAGGACGGCATCGATCGTTCGTGCGCCCTCGTCCGGAATCCGGCTCCAGGCGCCGCGCGCCAGCAGCAAGGGGTGCAGGCGGACGTTGTCGTAGATCGCGGCGACCGCGTCCGCGCCCTGGGATCGCCAGGCCGCGATCACGCGGTCGATCGCCTCGGGAGCCAGCTCTGGGCCGTCGCCGAGGACGACGACGGCTGCCTCGGCCTCGGGCGGAAGCGCTTCCAGCCCGCAACGAAGCGATGCGCCGGGGCCGCGTTCCCAGTCCGGGCAGCTGACGATGCGGGCCGAGCTCTCGAGCTCGTGCGCGCCGGCCACGACGAGCACGCCGTCCACCGAGCTCTGCCGCACGCGCTCGAGCACCGGCTCGAGCAGGAGCCGCTGCTTGGGCGAGCCGAACCGGCTCGATGCGCCCGCCGCGAGCACGATCGCCCAGGCTCCGGTGCCGGACACGCTAGGCGACGGCGTCGAGCGCCCTGCGGACGAGCGCGCGCGCAAGGTCGAGCTTGTACGCGGTGCCCGTGAGCGGAGTCGCGCGGTCGAGGTCGGCCTGCGACTCGAGGCGCCAGGGGATCGGCGCGACACCGGAGAGCGCGAGACGAACCGAGTCGCCGTAGCGGGCGGCGGCGACGCCTACGAGCGGGAACGACCACCGCGCACGGTCCATCGCCTTCAGGTAGACGCTCGCCTCCGGCTGCTCGAGCTCGAGCTCGAGGATCAGCTCCCCGGGCTCGAGCGTCGTCACGTCGCGCTCCTCGTCGGTCGGCAGCCGGTAGAGCTCGGCGAGCGCCAGCTCCCGCCGGTCGGTGCGAAGACGGGTGTCGAGCGCGAGCAGAGCCGCGGCCGGATCGGACGGGTGAGCCGAGGCGCAGCGCTCGTTGCCGAAGATCGCGTGCTCGCGGTGCGAGCCCTCGCGTGCGTGGCAGCGGTCGCCGCCGTGCAGGAAGCAGGGGAAGTCCAGCCGCCAGTACCAGCAGCGGGTCGCCTGGAGGAGGTTGCCACCGATCGTGCTCATCGAGCGAAGCTGCGGCGAGGCCGAGAGCGAGCACGCCTCCCGGAGCGCCTGTGGGATCTCCGGGTCGATCTCGAGCTCGGCCAGGGTCGTGCCTGCGCCGATGCGGGTTCCTCCCTTCTGAACGCCGCGCGGGAGCACGCCGCGCAGCTCGACGAGCGTGTCCGCCTCCACCAGCCGGTCGCGGAGGAGAGGCACGACCTCGGTTCCACCCGCGAGCGCGATCGAGCCGTTGCCGAGCGAGGCCGTTGCGGCCTCGACCGACTCAGGCCGGAGCAGCTTCAACGGACTTTCGCTCGCGCTCGCTCGCCTCGCGCAGGGCCTTCAGCATCTCCTCCCGGGTCACCGGGAGCGAGCGCACGTCGGCGCCGGTCGCGTCGCGAATCGCGTTGACGATCGCCGCCGCGGTCGGGACGATCGGCGGCTCCCCGAGCCCCTTCGAGCCGAGGTTCGTCAGGTGCTCGTCGGGGATATCGAGCAGGTCGACCACGATCTCGGGGACGTCGGCGATCGTCGGCAGCCTGTAGGCGTCGAGCGTCTGCGTCAGCACGGTGCCCGTCGCCGGGTCGACCAGCCGCTCCTCCGAGAGCGTGTGCCCGACGCCCTGGATGACTCCGCCCTCGACCTGGCTGCGGGCGCCGAGCGGGTTGATCACGCGGCCGACGTCGTGGATCGCCGCGATCCGCTCGACCCGCACCTCGCCGGTCTCGACGTCGATCGCCACGTCCGCGACCTGGACGCCGAACGTCAGCACCCGCATCCCGGCCGGGTTCGGCCCGCGCGCGCCCTTGCCGAGGATCTGCGCGTCCTCGAGCAGGCCGGTCAGCTCCTCGAGCGGCCACGACTTGCCGTCGGCGGAGATCACCTTGCCGCCCATCAGCGTGATCCCGTCCTCCTCGACCTCGAACCGCTGTGCCGCGATCTCCCGGATCTGCCTGGCCGCATCCGCCGCGGCGGCCCGCACCGCCGGGCCCATCGACGGCGTCGTCGAGGACCCGGCCGAGATCGAGGCGTACGGCCCGCGCGCCGAGTCGCCGAGCTCGACCCGGACGTGCTTCATCGGCAGCCCGAGCTCCTCGGCCGCGATCTGCGCCATCGCGGTCCGCGTGCCCGTGCCGATGTCCTGCATCGCGGTCACGACGGTCGCGCGGCCGTCCGAGCCGACGCGCACCCACGCGTACGAGGGCGGCCCGCCGCCGCCGTACCAGATCTGGCTCGCGAGCCCGACGCCGCGGCGCCAGGGCCCCTCCGAGCGCGCCCGCACCTGATCGCGGCGCGCCCAGTGCGGCTCGGCTCGCTGGTAGCACTCGAGCAGCCTCTTGGACGAGTACGGCTGGCCGTCGACGACGTCGACGTCGGCGTGGTTCAGGCTCCGCAGCTCGAGCGGGTCGATCTCCAGTCGCCCGGCCAGCTCATCGAGCAGGCACTCGAGCCCGAACGTTCCCTCGACGAAGCCCGGGGCGCGGAAGGCGGCGTTCGGCGGGAGGTTCAGCTTCGCGGCGTACGTGAGCGTGCGGACGTTCTCGCAGGCGTAGAGCATCTCCATCGGCCCGTAGGTCGGGCTCGCGAAGCCCCGCCAGCCGATCGCGTTGACGAACTCGCCTTCCAGCGCGACGAGCGTCCCGTCCGAGCGCGCCCCCGCGCGCAGTCGCTGGATCGTCGCGTTGCGGTTGCCCGCCGCAAGGTTCTCCTCGCGCCGGGACAGCGCGCAGCGGACGGGCCGGCCGGTCTGGGTTGCGAGCGCGATCGCGACGTAGCTCTGGTCCCCGGGGCTGTTCTTGGCCCCGAAGCCGCCGCCCATGAAGTTGCAGACGACCCGCACCCGGTCGGGCGGAAGCTCGAGCTGCTCGGCGATCGCGTCGCGGACACCCCAGATGTACTGCGTGGAGATGTAGACCTCGAGCGTGTCGCCCTCCCAGCGGCACACGGTCTGGTGGGTCTCGAACGAGTTGTGGAGCACGGTCTGCGTCCGGTACTCGGCCTCGACCACGACGTCGGCCGCCGCGAAGGCGGCGTCGGGATCGCCGCGCTCGTAACGGCGCGGATCTTCGATCAGCGACTCCTGCCGGACGGCCTCCTCGGGGTCGAGCAGCGGCTCGAGCTTCTCCCATTCGACCTCGATCAACTCGAGCGCGGCCCGCGCCTCGTGCGGGGTGTCCGCTGCCACGGCTGCGACCGGCGCGCCGTGAAAGCCAGGCTCGAGCGAGAGCACGTGGCAGTCGTCCGGGCCGATCGCGCCGCGGACTCCGTACGCCTCTCGCGCCCGGGTCAGATCTAACTTGTTCACGCGCGCGCGTGCGTGAGGGCTTCGTAGGACCGCGGCGTGGAGCATTCCGGGAAACGTGAGGTCGGCCGTGTAGACGGCTTGCCCGCGCGCGCGCTCGTAGCCGTCCGTTCGAGGCTCGGGCCGTCCGACGACCACACCGGGCCCGGCCGGCCAGCGGTCGAGCGCGGCGTCGTCCTCGACCACTACCCACTGCTCGGTGTAGCGGCCTTCGACCTCCTTCTCCGTGCGGATCAGTCTCGCCATGTGAGCACGGCCTCCTCGATGCGTGGGTAGGTGCCGCAGCGGCACAGGTTGCCGGCCATCGCGTGCCGGATCCGCTCCGTCGTCGGCTTCGGCTCCGCGGCCACGAGCGCGGCGGCCGACACGATCTGCCCGGGCGTGCAGAAGCCGCACTGCAGCGCGTCGGCGCGCACGAAGGCGTCCACGAGCGGATGGTCGCGCAGGCCCTCGATCGTCGTCACCTCGCGCTCGCCGACCGTGTGTACGAGCGTGATGCACGAGAGCACCGGCACGCCGTCGAGCTGCACCGTGCAGGCGCCGCAGTGGCCCTCCCCGCAGGCGATCTTCGTTCCGGTCAGGCCGAGGTCGGCGCGAAGGGTCTCGGCGAGCGTCCGCTCGACCGGCGCGTCGACACGGTAGCGCCCCCCGTTCACCGTGAGCTCAAGCACCGGTTGTGACCGCCAGGATGTCCGCGAGGTGGACGAGCCTGAAGGTCGTCCGGCTGACGATCCGCTGCTCTGCCTCGTCGTCGAGCTCCGGAAGCGAGCGCCAGAGATCGCGCGCGGCCGTCAGAAGCTCCCGGATCCGGTCGCGCTCCTCGGCGTGCCCGTCGCGGTCCGCGCAGGCGTTGAGGGCGAGCCCGAGCACGCCGATCGTGTCGGCCTGCCGCGTCCAGAGGAGTGGCGTCGCCATCGAGAGGTACTGGTGGATGCGGGCGAAGGCCATCGGCTGCGAGAAGGTTCCGCCGCCGCGAGCCGCGGTGGGCTCGAGCGGCGACTCGCCTTCGGCGATCCGGCTTGCGTTCCCGATCAGCATCCCGTGCATCCCGTCCTCGTCGAAGCCAGCGAGCTTCGCCGTCAGGACGGCGATCAGAAGCGAGCTCGGCTGCTGGCCGTAGGGATAGTCGGAGGCGTAGACGACCTGCTCGGCCGAGACGAGGTGGAAGAGGCTGAGCAGGTCGATCGGGCTCCAGACCGAGGTGTCGAAGAAGACGCCCGCCTTGCCTCCGAAGCGGTCGGCCAGCTCGGCGAGGTCGGCGATCCCCGCGTGGGCGATGATCAGCTGCGCGTCCGGGTAGCGGTCGACCAGCCGCGCGAGGTGGTCGGCGATCGGCGGCAGCCCGCGCCCGCCGTGGATCAGGATCGGCACGCGCCGCTCGGCGGCGAGCGCGAACACCGGCGCGAGACGCTCGTCGTTGAGCAGGAAGCGCTGCGCGCGGGGGTGCAGCTTGATCCCGCGCGCACCGAGGTCCAGGCAGCGGGTCGCCTCCTCGATCGGCTCCTCGGCGAGGTCGAGCCGCACGAACGGCACCAGGCGGTCATCCGACCGCTTCGCGTGCTCGAGCGTGCGGTCGTTGGCGAGGCGGAAGGCCGGATGCCGGTCGTGCTCGTCCATGCAGAACACGAAGCAGCGCGAGATCGAATAGCGATCGTTGACCCGCTCGAGGTCTTCGTAGACGCCGATCATCCCGTCGATGTCGTGCCCGAGATGCACGTGCGCATCGAAGATCTCGGTGCCTGCGGGTAGCTCGGCGGCGAGCTCCTGGTCGTAGCTCGCAATCAGCGCCTGTGCCCGCTCGAGCACGTCTTCCATGTGTTCGAGTCTAGATGTACGATCCCCTTCGCCGTGTCAGACCTCTTGATCTACGCAGACTCGCTGCGCTCGCCCGAGATGCGGCACGAGGTGCCGATCGCGATTCCCGACCCGTTCCTCTACATGGAGCGCAACGGGGAGCGGCACGTGGTCGCGAGCTCCTTCGAGCTCGACCGGATCACCGCCGTGGCCCCTGGGCTCGACGTCCTGCCACCGGAGGAGTTCGGGGTCGACGAGCTCTTCGCCAAGGGCCTTCCACGCGAGGAGATCGAGCTCGAGATCGTCCTGCGGGCGGCCCGGCACTTCGGCCTCGAGGACGCGTTGGTGCCGTCGACGTTCCCCCTCGGGCTCGCCGACCACCTGCGCTCGAACGGGATCAAGGTGACCGCCGACCGCGACCGCTTCATCAAGCGGCGCCGGGTCAAGAACGACGCCGAGCTTGCAGGCATCCGGCGCGCCCAGCACGCGGCCGAGGCCGGAATGACCGCGGCGCGGGAGCTTCTGCGCGCGGCCGAGCGGAAGAACGGGAGCCTGGTTCTCGACGGCGAGCCCCTGACCTGCGAGCGGCTGAAGCCGGCTGTCGAGCAGGCGTTCACCGCGAACGGCGCCTTCGCGGACGAGTTCATCGTCTCGCACGGGCCGCAGACGGCGGTCGGTCACGACATGGGCTCCGGCCCGATCGCGCCCGGCGAGCCGGTCTGCCTCGACCTCTTCCCGCGTGACCGCGAGTCGGGCTGCTTCGCCGACATGACGCGCGTCTTCGTCGCCGGCGAGCCGTCGGACGAGGTAGTCGAGTTCCACCGGCTCTGCCGCGAAGCCCTCGACCGCTCGGTCGCGGCGGTCAAGCCCGGCATCCGCGGCAGCGAGCTGCACAAGATCTGCTGCGAGGTCTTCGAGGACGCCGGCTACCCGACGCTTCTCTCGAAGCAGCCGGGCGAGGTGCTCAAGGACGGCTTCTACCACTCGCTCGGACACGGAGTCGGGCTCGAGGTTCACGAGGAGCCGTGGCTCGGCCGGGCCCCGGGCGAGCTGGTTGCGGGCGACGTGATCGCCGTCGAGCCCGGCCTCTACCGGCACGGCTACGGCGGCTGCCGGCTCGAGGATCTCGTCCTCGTCACCGAGGACGGGCCTGAAGTCCTCACCGAGTACCCGTACGACCTGACTCCCTAGTGTCTGGCGCGATCGAGACGATCCTCGTCGAGGAACGTCGGTATCCGCCTCCTCCCGAGTTCGCCGCGTCGGCCAACGCGCAGCCGGACATCTACGAGCAGGACTTCGAGGCGTTCTGGGAGCGCGAGGGGCGCGAGCGCGTCTCCTGGTTCGACGACTTCGACGGCCTCTACGAGTGGGAGCCGCCGTACGCGAAGTGGTACCTCGGCGGGAAGCTGAACGTGACGTACAACTGCGTCGACCGGCACGTCGACGCGGGCAACGGCGACAAGGTCGCGTACTACTGGGAGGGCGAGCCCGAGGACGAGCGCCGCACGATCACGTTCGCCGATCTCCAGCGGGAGGTCGTCCGCTTTGCCAACGCGTTGCGCACGCTCGGAGTCCGGAAGGGGACGCCGGTCGGGATCTACATGGGGATGATCCCCGAGCTACCGATCGCGATGCTCGCCTGCGCCCGGCTCGGGGCGCCGCACACCGTCGTCTTCGGCGGCTTCTCGGCCGATTCGCTCTCGGACCGGTTGAACGACATGGAGTGCGAGCTCCTGATCACGCAGGACGAGGGCCTGCGAAACGGCGCGCCCGTGCCGCTCAAGCGCAACGCCGACGCTGCGCTCGACGACTCGCCCGGCGTGAAGCAGGCCGTCGTCTTCCGCCGGACCGGCGGCGAGGTCGAGCTGAAGGACGGCCGCGACCTCTGGTGGCACGACGTGATCGCGGGGGAGAGCGACGACCCGTCGACGTGCCCGTGCGAGCCGATGGACTCCGAAGACCTGCTCTACCTGCTCTACACGAGCGGCACGACCGCGAAGCCGAAGGGGATCGTTCACACGACCGCCGGCTACCTCGTCGGCACCGCGACCACGCACCACTACATCTTCGACATCAAGCCCGACTCGGTCTACTGGTGCGCGGCCGACATCGGCTGGGTCACCGGCCACAGCTACATCGTCTACGGGCCGCTCTGCAACGGCACCACCGGGGTGCTCTACGAGGGCGTGCCGAACTTCCCGGACCGGGACCGCTGGTGGGCGATCGTCGAGCGCTATCGGGTCGACATCCTCTACACGGCGCCGACCGCGATCCGCACGCACATGAAGTGGGGGCCTGAGCACGCGGCGAAGCACGACCTCTCGTCACTGCGGCTGCTCGGCTCCGTCGGCGAGCCGATCAACCCAGAGGCGTGGGTCTGGTACCGCGAGCACATCGGCGGCGACCGGACGCCGATTGTCGACACCTGGTGGCAGACCGAGACGGGGATGATCCTGATCACCCCGCTCCCCGGGGTGACGACCCTGAAGCCCGGCTCGGCGACGAGGCCGTTCCCGGGCCTCGACGCCGCGGTCTACGACGAGCAGGGGAACGAGGTCGGCCCGGGCGGAGGCGGCTACCTCGTCCTGCGCCGGCCCTGGCCCGCGATGCTGCGCGGGATCCACAAGGACGACCAGCGTTACCGGGAGACCTACTGGTCGCGGTTCGACGGCGCCTACTTCGCCGGCGACGGCGCGCGGATGGACCGGGACGGCGACTTCTGGCTCCTCGGCCGCGTCGACGACGTGATGAACATCTCCGGCCACCGGATCTCGACGATCGAGGTCGAGAGCGCGCTGGTCGACCACGAGCGCGTCGCCGAGGCCGCGGTCTGCGGGCGCAAGGACGAGCGCACCGGGCAGGCCATCGTCGCCTACGTGACGCTGAAGGGCGGGGAGGATGGGTCGGTCGAGATGCTCGAGGAGCTGCGCGACCACGTCGCGACGAAGATCGGCCCGATCGCGAAGCCTGCCAACATCGTCTTCACGCCCGAGCTGCCGAAGACCCGCAGCGGCAAGATCATGCGCCGGCTCCTGCGGGATGTGGCCGAGGAGCGGCCGCTCGGCGACACGACCACCCTCGCCGACCCGACCGTGGTCGACGAGATCAAGGAGCGCGCCGAGACCGAGAAGGCGGACGAGTAGCGGCGGATGGCCGAAGAGCTGACCTACGAGCAGCAACGCAAGCTCGCGGTTGACCTCTTCAACCATGTCTGGACACTGCTCGAGCGGGCCGACCGGACGCCCGAGCAGGACGACGAGATGATCAACGCCACGCACGCCTCGTGCCACCACTGGGCCGAGGTCGGTACGACGGCCAGCATCGCCCGTGGTGAATGGCAGATCTCCCGGGTCTACTCGGTGCTCGAACGCGCCGAGCCGGCCCTCTACCACGCCGGGCGCTGTCTTGCCTACTGCGAGACCAACCATGACGAGCTCGAGGACTGGGACCTGCCGTTCGCCTACGAGGCGCTTGCCCGCGCGCATGCCGTCGCGGGAAATCCCACGGAGTCCAAGCGCTTCGCCGCGCTCGCCGCCGAGCTGGGCGAGCGGATCGAGGACGAGGAGGACCGCGAGCTGCTCGCCCGCGACCTCGCAACACTGCCCTGAGCAAGGAAGGAGCTCCCGTGTCCGAACAGAGAGAGAACACGCGGTTCGAGATCGACATTCGAGAGGTTCCCGAGGAGCACGTGCTGCTCATCCGTGAGCACGTCCCCCTCGGAGAGATGAGCACGGTGATCCCGGAGAACATCGAAGAGGTGCACGGCTACCTGGAGGAGCTCGGCCTCGGCTTCGAGGGACCGCCGTTCTGCGTCTGCCCCGCTCCTGACGAGAGCGGCGCCGTCGACGCCGAGATCGGCTGGCCCGTGGCGGAGGCTACCGACGGCCGGGGCCGGATCGAGGCGGCGAGCTTCCCGGCGACGCGCGCTCTCGTGCTGAAGCACGTCGGCCCCTACGACGCGCTGCCGGGCTCGTACCAGCTTCTCTCCGAGGTGATCGACGACAGCCGGTTGACGCCGACGGGGAGCCCGCGCGAGGTCTACCTCACGAGCCCGGCGGAGGTGGCCGACGCGGACGACTACGAGACGCTGATCGTCTGGCCGATCGGCCCCGACGGCCAGCTCGCGCCCGACGATACGTTCAGTCGCCGCGTCGAGGCCTAGGCCTCGACGAGGAGCTTCTCGAAGGGTGCTTCGTCCTCGAAGGGCCCGATCAGGGCGAGGTTGAGGCCGGTCGGGCCGATCACGTCCTGTGCGACGCGCTGCACGTCCTCTGCCGTGACGGCGTCGAGCCCCGCAAGCACCTCCTGCGGCTCGAGCACGGGGTCGCCGAGCACCTCCCGCGCGAGGCCGTAGACGATCATTCCCTGCGGATTCTCGAGCCGGAGGACGAAGCGGCCCTTGGCGAGGGCGCGTGCCTTCTCGAGCTCCTCGGCCGGGACCGGCTCCTCCGCGATGCGCCGGAACTCGCGCACGATCGTCTCGACGGCCTCCTCGCTCCGCGCGATGTCGACGCCCGCCTGCGAGTAGAGCGAGCCCGCGTCCGTGTAGCTCTGGTTGTGCGCGTAGACGTAGTAGGCGAGGCCACGCCGCTCGCGCACCTCGGTGAAGAGCCGGGACGACATGCCGGTGCCGAGCACAGTCGCGAGCAGCTGGACCGCCCAGCGGTCGGGGTGGTCGAGGGGGTAGCTGGGAACGCCGAGGCAGAGATGCGCCTGGTCGGAGTCCTTGTGGTGGATGACGACCTGGTTGCCGCCTCCGTTCTGGACGGTCGCCGGCGGAGCGCCGGTCGACTCGGCCTCGAGGTCGCCGAGCAGCGACTCGATCGTCTCGAGGTAGTCCGCGTCGAGGCGTCCTGCGACCCCGACCACCATCCGCTCCGGCTTGTACCAGCGACCCGTGTAGTCGAAGAACGTCTCGCGCGTCGCGGCGCGCACCGTCTCCTTCTTGCCGATGATGTCCCAGCCGAGCGGCTGGTCGCCGTAGAGCAGGCGCTCGTAGACGCCGCCGATGAAGTCGCGCGGCGTGTCGTAGTACATGTTCATCTCCTCGACGATCACGCCCTTCTCGCGCTCGATCTCCTCCGGATCGAACTTCGAGTTGCGGATCATGTCGATGAGGACGTCGAGCGCCCGCTCGCGGTAGTCCGCCGCGCACTTGACGTAGTAACCGGTGTACTCCTTGCTCGTGAAGGCGTTGAACTCGCCGCCCAGCGAGTCGACCTCCATCCCGATCTCGCGCGCGCTCGGCCGCCGCTCGGTGCCCTTGAAGAACATGTGCTCGGCGAAGTGGGCGATCCCGTTCGTCTCGGCGGTCTCGTAACGCGAGCCGGCGGCGAGCATGATCATGCACGTGACCGACTGCACGTGAGGCATGTCGGCGCTCAGGACGCGCAGCCCGTTGTCGAGCCGTTGCAGGTCGAAGACGTTCGTCGTGGTGCTCATGCTGCCAGGCGCTCCCTCCACGTATCGGGGATCGGCACGGTCTCCCCGCGGCTGTAGTCGTAACCGACGCACACGCTCTTTGCCTCGGCGACCAGGCGGTCGCCCGCGCGCAGCTCGTACTCGAGATCGAAGCTCTTCGTGCCGAAGCGGCCGGAGCGGACGCCGATCTCGACCTCACCCTCGAAGCCGAGCGGCGAGCGGAAGTCGATCTCGATCCGCGCGACGATGATCGCGAGCGCGTCGAAGCTCGTTGCTGTGCCGTGCTCGAGCAGGAACGCCACGCGGGCCGACTCCAGGTAGGTCAGGTAGACCGCGTTGTTGACGTGGCCCATCGCGTCGAGGTCGCGGAAACGGATTGTCTCCCGGTGCACAAAGTCGAAGCCGCCCACGTGCGAGATGCTAACGGGGGCATGGGAGGTGAGAAGACCCGCAGGGCGATCCAGGCGCAGCCGGAATGGCTTCGGGCTGTGCCGACCGACCGCCGGTTGCCCGAGGGTCGCGTGCTCCACACGGGGTGCGGCACGTCGTTCCACGCGGCGCAGACAGGCGGCTGGGCCGAGCAGGCGCTCGAGCTCGTTCTCCGATCGCGGAGGGCGGACGTGCTCGTCGCGATCAGCCACGAGGGCGAGACGCCGCTCACGCTCGAGGCCGCCCGCGCCTTCAACGGCCCGGTGTGGCTCGTGACGGGGAAGCCGGACAGCCCGCTCGGCGAGCTGGCGGACGAGATCCTCGTTGCCACTCCCGAGGTCGAGGTGAGCTGGTGCCACACGGTGAGCTACACCTGCGCGGTCGCGACGGTAGCCGCGCTGCACGGCGAGGACGTCAGCGGTCTCGGGGACGCGGTCGAGCAGGCGCTTGACCAGCGCGAGCCGGTGAGCGCCCACGAGCGCTTCCTCGTGGCGGGGGCTGGCCGCGACTGGCCGACGGCGCAGGAGGCCGTGCTGAAGCTGCGCGAGGGCGCCCACGTCGCCGCAGAGGCCCATCACACCGAGCAGCTCCTGCACGGTCATCTCGCCGCGGTCGACGAGTCTGTGCGCGCGTTCGTGCTCGAGGGCGAGGGTCGCGCCGCCGAGCGTGCGGCCGGCGCGGTCGCCGCGCTCCGCGAGCTCGGCTGCGAGACGACGCTGGTGCCGACCGTGCACCCGGTCGTCGACATCGTGCGTTTTCAGCTGCTGACGGTCGACCTCGCCGAGGCGCGGGGAGTCGACCCGGACCCGATCCGCACGAACGAAGAGCGCTGGAAGCGCGCCCGCGCCGCCTACGACTGAGGTCTCGGCCGGCGAGCGCTTTTCGGTGGCGGGTTTCGCCACTACGATGCTCACATGGCGAAGGACTGGTCTCGGGCGGGCCTGGATCGGAAGCTCTTCGGTGTCGAGCGCGCTCCTGTTGCGCCGGCTGGCCACGGGCCTTCGCCGCGGCTCCAGCTCGGCCAGCTCGGGCTGGCGGGTAAGTGCCTCCTCGCAGGAGTTATGGCAGCGCTTCTCTACATCTGGCCGGTCTTGATGGTGACGTACTTCCTGTCGGGAGGTTTCCGGGGCGTGGTGTTCTGGTCGATCCTCGCCGGAGGGGCCGCTGCTCTCGGTATTGCCTTCTGGGTGATCAGCAGGCTGGAGAACCGCTACTGGGCCGACAACTGGCACACGGTCGGCGACTTCGCCGACCCGCCGACCTGGAAGTAGACCGCTGGGCGCATGGCGGATCGCTCGCCTGCGAGTCCCGTGCCCCGGTCGCTCGTGTGGGCGACGAGCCTCGACGTGTTGCCGCTCGACCGCATCGTCGAGCAACGCGACGGGTATCTCGCCGTCCGCTCGCCGAGCAATCCAGAGCACTACTGGGGCAACCTGCTGCTGTTCGGCGACCCGCCCGCAGCCGGTGACGCTTCTCGATGGGAGCGACTGCTAGAGGCGGAGTTCGCCGACGAGCCCCGCGTTCGTCATCACACCTTCGCCTGGGACCGTGTCGACGGCGCGCTCGGACGGGCGCGCGAGGAGTTCGCCGGGCGGGGCTACGAGCTCGAGCAGGACATCGGCCTGATCGCCGAAGCCGGGCGCGTTCGCTCGCATCCGCGCGAGAACCGGGACGTGGTCGTGCGCACGCTCGACCCTGCCGCCGGGGCAGATGATCGCTGGTGGGACGCCGTCCTCGAACTCCAAGTAGCCGGACGCGACGAGCGCCACGACGAAGCGCAATACAGGACGTTCAGTCGGACGCGGCTGGAGGATCTGCGGACGCTTTTTCGCGTGGGGCACGGCGCCTGGTATGTGGCCTCGTACCCGGGCAGCCGCGAGGTAGTTGCCACCTGCGGCGTCGTCGTCACCGCCGACCGCGCTCGCTTCCAGGCAGTCGAGACCGCAGCGGCGTACCGGCGACGCGGAATCTGCTCGCGCCTTCTCGTCGAAGCTGCGCGCCACGCGACCGAGATGCGCGGCGCCCAACACTTCGTGATCGTCGCCGATCCCGGCTACCACGCTCTGGGCCTCTACGAGTCGCTCGGCTTCGAGCGAAGAGAGCGCGTTTGCGGCGCCTGCCGATGGCCGCGCACGAACGACGCGAGCGCCTCCTGACGCCCTTCCGCGAGGCCGGTCGACCGCTCCGGGCTACTCGAGCCGCGCCAGTTCGTCGAGCAGCCGATCGACCTCTTTCGCGGTGTTGTAGTGGAGCAGACCGACCCTCACTGCTCCTTCCGGGAGGCCGAGCCGGTCCATCACCTCGACCGCGTAGTAGTTCCCGTGCCAGACGGCAAATCCGCGCTCGCCGAGGTGCTCAGCAACCTCTCGTGGTGAGCGGCCCTCGACGTTGAAGGCAAACGTGGAGACCCGTCCGTCCATGCTGGACAGGCCGTGGAGCCGGCACGAGTCCGGGAGGCCCGCGAGGAACCGCTCGCCGAGCTCACGCTCGTACGGGAGGATCGCGTCCCACCCGATCGAGTCGACGTACCCGACCGCGGCAACGAAGCCTGCGAGCAGCTCGTGCGGCAGCGTCCCGGTCTCGAAGCGGTGGCCGAGGGGCTCGTCGGCGGCCGGCCGGACCTTGTAGGGCCGCCAGCGCTCGAGCAGGTCGGCCCTCCCGAACGCAACCCCTAGGTGCGGGCCGAAGTACTTGTAGGGAGAGCAGATCAGGACGTCGGCGCCCGCAGCGGCCACGTCGATCGGTCCGTGCGGCGCGTAGTGGACGGCGTCCACCCAGGCGAGAGCCCCGGCCTCGTGCGCGAGCTCGGCCACGCGGGCGACGTCGACAAGCGTCCCGACGGCATTCGACGCCCAGGGGAACGCGACCACCCGCGTGCGACTTGTGAGCAGCGATGCCAGATGGTCGAGGTCGATCGTCGTGTCGTCGCGGATCTCGGCGAAGCGAACCTGGAGGCCGAGATCGTGCGCGAGCTCGAGCCACGGCGACACGTTCCCGTCGTGGTCGAGTTGCGTGACGACGATCTCGTCACCGGCCTCGAGCTCCCGTCCGACAGTTCGCGAGAGCGCGAAGTTGAGGGTCGTCATGTTCGCGCCGAACACGACCTCCTCTGGGCGGCAGCCGAGGAAGCTGCTCCCGGTCTGGCGCGCCTCGTCGACCAGCGCCTCCGTCATGCGGCTCGTCTCGTAGGGTCCGCTGACGTTCGCGTTCGAGTCGCGCAGGTACCCGGCGATCGCGTCGATCACCTCGTCGGGCACCTGCGAACCGCCTGGCCCGTCGAAGAAGACGAGCGGCCGGTCGAGCGCCGAGAAGCGGCGGCGAACGGCCTCGACGTCGTACGCGACGGTGCTCACGAGACCGGACGCTAACGGATGTCTCCCTGGCTTCAGGGCGGCAACTGTCAAACTTGTCCGAGTCGTCCGGACAAAGCGAGGGAGAGCGATGGAGACTGAGACCTCAGGTGCAACCGACACGCCGTCGTCCCGGGACGGAGGCGAAAAGGGCCCGGTTGTCGAGGCCTACGAGCTGACGCGCCGCTACGGCGAGGGCGATACGGCCGTCGATGCGCTCGGCGGCGTCGACCTCCAGGTCGCAAGCGGGAAGCTGACCGCCGTAATGGGACCGTCCGGCTCGGGGAAGTCGACCTTGATGCACTTACTCGCCGCACTCGACCGACCGACCTCTGGCTACGTGGTCCTGGCGGGAACAAAGCTCGGCGAGCTCGGCGACACCGAGATGACGAAGCTCCGGCGCAAGCACATCGGGTTCGTCTTCCAGTTCTTCAACCTGCTCCCGATGCTGACGGCGGACGAGAACATCCGCCTGCCGCTCTCGATCGCGGGCGAGAAGCCCGACGCTGAGTGGTACGACGACCTCGTCAAGAAGGTCGGGCTCGCCGATCGCCTGAAGCACCGTCCGGCCGAGCTCTCGGGCGGGCAGCAGCAGCGGGTCGCGATCGCGCGGGCGCTGGTGTCCCAGCCCACCGTTGTCTTCGCCGACGAGCCGACCGGCAACCTCGACTCGAAGACGGGAGGCGAGATCCTCGAGCTGATGCGCGACTCCGTGGACTCGTACGGCCAGACAACGGTCATGGTCACGCACGAGGCGCGCGCGGCCGCGATCGCCGACCGGATCCTCTTCCTGGCCGACGGCAGGATCGTCAAGGACCTGGGCAAGGCGACGGCTCATCAGGTCAGTACGGCAATGGAGGAGCTCGACAACCAGTGATTGCGGTCGCCCTGCGCGGCCTCTGGGGCCGAAAGCTGCGGGCGACGCTGACGGCGTTCGCGATCGTCCTCGGGGTCGCGACCGTCACGGGCACGTACATCCTCACGGACTCGATCTCGAACGCGTTCGACTCGATCTTCACGGGGATCTACCGCGGCACCGACGCTGCGATCACGGGTCGTTCGGCGATCACGTCGTCGACCTCGAATACTGAGCTTCCAGCGTTCGACGAATCGCTCCTCGAGAAGGTCCGACAGGTGCCGGACGTGGCCGCTGCGGTCGGAGGTGTCGGCGGCGAGGCGCAGCTGATCGGCCGGAACGGCAAGGTCATCGCCTTCGGCGGCGCACCGAACCTCGGCTTCTCGGTCGATCCCTCGCAGCCCCAGTTCAACTCGCTCACGCTCGTAGACGGCGACTGGCCGGGATCCAGCGAAGTCGTGGTCGACCGCTCAACCGCAGGCAAGAAGGACATCAAGGTGGGCTCGATGCTTCGCGTCGAGGCTCAGGGGCGGGCCCTGCTGTTCCGCGTCTCCGGCCTGGTGAACTTCGGCGCGGCCGCGTCGATCGGCGGCGCGACCCTTGCGGGCTTCGACCTCCCGACCGCCCAGCGCCTGTTCAAGAAAGCGGGCAAGCTCGACCAGATCCGAGTCGCGTCCAAGCCGGGAGTCTCCGAGCAGGAGCTCGTGAGCCAGATCCGCAAGATCCTGCCCCCGCAGACGCAAGTGCGTACGGGTGAGGCGCAGGCGGCCTCGGACGCCAGCGACACGAAGTCGTTCCTCAGCTTCCTCCAGACCTTCCTGCTCGCTTTCGGAGGGATCGCGCTCTTCGTAGGCGCGTTCGTGATCGCAAACTCGATCTCGATCACGGTTGCCCAGCGGACTCGCGAGTTCGCGACCCTTCGAACGATCGGGGCCTCGCGCCGACAGGTGCGGGTCAGCGTCCTCGTCGAGGCGACGATCACCGGCGTCCTGGCCTCGGTCGTCGGTGTCGTTCTTGGACTCGGCCTCGCGAGGGGGCTCTTCTGGCTCTTCGACTCGCTCGGGTTCACGCTCCCGAACAGCGGCCTCCTGCTCAAGCCGCGGACCGTGATCGTCGCTCTCGCCGTGGGAGTCGGGGTCACGATCCTGGCCAGCCTGCGCCCCGCCTTCCGGGCGACGCGCGTGCCACCGATAGCGGCCGTGCGCGAAGGCGTCGTATTGCCGCCCGGTCGCTTTGCCCGCTACCGCGGGGTTGGCTCGGCCACGCTCGCCGTGCTCGGCTTCGCGGCACTCGCGTTCGCGCTCTTCTCCGGCGCTCTCTCCACCAAGGCCGTCCTCATCCTCATGGGTCTCGGCACCCTGCTGATCTTCTTCGGCGTCGCCCTCTTCTCGTCCCACCTCGTCGTGCCGATGGCACACATTCTCGGGACGCCGGCCGCACGGCTCGGCGGCGCGCCCGGCGAGCTCGCACGCGAGAACACGCAGCGGAACCCGCAGCGGACGGGCTCGACGGCGGCGGCACTGATGATCGGGCTCGCGCTCGTCACGCTGGTGGCCATTCTGGCCCAGGGCCTCCGGAGCACGTTCTTCGATGCGGTGGACAAGCTCTGGCAGACGGACTACGCCGTCACCGCGCAGAACGACTTCTCCCCGATTCCGGTGAGCGTCTCAGCGCCGCTCCACAAAGTTCCGGGCGTGACGGCTGTGGTTGGCGTGCGGAATGGCGAAGCGCGCGTCCTGGGAGCAAACCGCCAGTTGACTGCTCTCGATCCAGGAGGCTCTCGTGTGTTCACCCTGGATTGGACGCAGGGCTCGCAGTCGGTAATGGAGAGGCTCGGAACGACGGGTGCCTTCGTCGACAAGGGCTTCGCGGACAAGCACCATCTGAAGGTCGGCTCGACGATCAGGCTGCTGGTCCCGAGCGGCGAACGGGCGTCGTTCCGGGTCGCCGGGGTCTTCGATCCGCCTGCCGGCGGCTCGCCTTTCGGGCCCGTGACGATCGGTAGCGCTGCCTTCGACCGGCTCTTCGCCCAGCCTCAGAATCTGTACGTGTTCGTGAATGCCGTGGGCGGCGTGACACAGGCCAATACCCAGCGGCTCGAGCGGGCGCTCGCGGCGTTTCCGAACGCCAAGGTTTCGGACCGGAACGCGTTCAAGACGAGCCGCGCGTCGGGCATCAACTCGATCCTGAACGTCCTCTACGTTCTCCTCGCCCTGTCGGTGATCGTGAGCCTCTTCGGCATCGTCAACACACTCGTATTGACCGTCTTCGAGCGGACCCGCGAGCTCGGCATGCTGCGCGCGGTCGGCATGACGAGGACGCAGGTTCGCTGGATGATCCGCTACGAGAGCATGATCACCGCTCTGATCGGCGCTCTGATCGGGATCGCGCTCGGCATCGTGCTCGCCGTGCTCCTGATCGCGCGCGTGAAAGAGATCAACCTCGCCTGGCCAGTCCTGACGCTCGTGATCTTCGTCGTGTTGTCCCTCGTGGTCGGACTGGTCGCCGCCGCGTTCCCGGCACGGCGGGCGGCGAGGCTGAACATCCTCGAGGCGCTCCAGTACGAGTGATCTACCGGCGGCGGGTCCGTCCGGGAGTGCGCCTAGGCTGCGGTCGTGCGACGACTGCGTCCGCTGAGCGAGGAGGAGTGCTACCTCCGCTGCTACGGGGCGGGCGACGCGATGGTGCGGGTCGTGCGGCTCGAGCCGCAGCGACCGCGCCAGCTGGCGCGAATCAGCGGTGAGGAGCTGCGCCGTCTGTTCGAGCTGCGCCTGGATGCGCGCGAGGCCGAGTTGGCCGCGTGAAGACCTGCACCCGCTGGAGCCGTTCTCGCGGTTCGTGGCGCGTCTGGGTGAGCCGTCGCCGGCCGAAGCCGCTCGGCAGTGAGCGGCGCTGCGCGCCGACCGCCAAGCGCCGGCCGCGCTGCCGGCGCTAGCGCGGTCCCCGATGTGCTGGCTTCGGGCCTGCGGGTCGTCTTCTGCGGGATCAACCCCGGTTTCGTCTCGGCGGAGGCGGGTGCGCACTTCGCCAATCCGCGCAACGACTTCTGGCGCCTGCTCCACGAGGCGGGCTTCACGCCCCGGCTCTATGCGCCGGGCGAGCAGTTCTCGGTGCTCGAGCTGGGGATCGGCCTGACCAACGCCGCCTTCCGGACGACGCGCGGCTCGAGCGACCTGCGGAGCGGCGACTTCGCCGGCTCGCGCGATCGGCTCGAGCAACTCGCGCTGGAGCTTCGTCCGCGCGCGCTCGCGTTCGTGGGGAAGGAGGCCTTCCGCGGCCCGTTTCGCGCGCGTCCCGAGCTCGGGCCTCAGCAGCAGACGATCGACGACGTCGGGCTCTTCGTGCTGCCGTCCACGTCGCCGGCGAACGCCGCGGTTCCGTATGCGGAGCGGTTGAAGTGGTTTCGCACGCTGAACGAGTGGCTCGAGCCGGTCGAGCGCTCCGCGGCGCGTGCGCTCGTCGTCGACCAGAGCGGGCGGACGCTGCTCGTCCAGTTCCGTGATTCGACCGGGCAGGCGTGGTGGGCAACCCCCGGCGGCGGGATCGACGACGGCGAGGACATCGAAGCCGCACTTCGCCGCGAGCTTGCGGAGGAGATCGGGTTGACGGACTTCGAGCTCGGTCCGGAGCTCTGGACCCGCGAGCACACGTTCGCCTGGGACGGTCGCATCCTCCGCCAGCGCGAGCGCGTCCGGCTCGTGCGCGTGGCGGAGCACGAGCCGGAGCCGAGCATCGACCTCACCGAGGAGCACGTCGCGGAGATCCGCTGGTGGACGCTCGAGGAGCTCGAGGCGACGGACGAGGAGCTGGCGCCGAGGCGGCTGCCTCAGCTCCTACGCGATCTCCAGGCGAACGGTCCTCCGCGCGAGCCGGTCGACGCCGGCGTCTAGCCGCGCCAGCGGTTCGTGATCGGTGTCCGGCGGTCCCGGCCGAAGGCCTTGGGCGTGAGGCGGACGCCGGGCGGAGCCTGGCGGCGCTTGTACTCGGCGCGGTCGATCAGCGAGACCGCGCGCTCGACGACCTCCGGGTCGAAGCCGTCGGCCGAGAGCTCCTCGGCCGTGCGGTCGTGCTCGACGTAGGCCTCCAGCACGCGGTCGAGGTCGGAGTAGGGCGGAAGCGAGTCCTCGTCGAGCTGGTTCTCGCGCAGCTCGGCCGTCGGCGGGCGCTCGATGATCGAGGCAGGGATCACCTCGTGGCCGGCTCGCGCGTTCAGGTGCCAGGCGAGGCGGAAGACGTCCGTCTTGAAGACGTCCTTCAGAAGCGCGAAGCCGCCGGCCATGTCGCCGTAGAGCGTTGCGTAGCCGACCGAGAGCTCCGACTTGTTCCCGGTCGTGACGACGAGCCAGCCGAACTTGTTCGAGAGCGCCATCAGGAGCAGGCCGCGAATCCGTGCCTGGAGGTTCTCCTCCGTCAGGTCGCGCTCGCGTCCGGCGAAGCTCTCCGCCAGTGCCGCCTCGGCGGTCGTCACCACGTCGTCGATCGGAAGCACGCGGAACTCCGCGCCGAGGCTCTCCGCCAGCCGGCGCGCGTCACGCTGCGTTTCCGGCGAGGAGAAGCGCGACGGCATCGAGACGAGGTGGACGCGCTTCGGCTCGAGCGCCTCGACGGCGAGCGCAGCGGTGAGCGCAGAGTCGATCCCGCCGGAGACGGCGACCGTCACCTCGGCGAAGCGGTTCTTGTCGACGTAGTCGCGCAGGCCGAGCTCGAGCGCCAACCGCATCTGCTCGAGCTCCTCCAGCCTGGGAGCGACGACGGTCTCGACTTCGCCGGGCGTCTTCGCTCGAGGCGCGCCGACCGGGATGACCGTCGCCGTCAGGGAGACTCCCTCGCTCGCGCGCGAGCGCGCGGCGGCGGACGTCGCGCAGCCGCCGGCCCACTGCCTCCACCGGCTCGACGTCGACGACGAGCAGCGTCTCCTCGAACCCGGGCGCGCGGGCGAGCACCTGCCCCTCCTCGTCGAGCACGAACGAATGGCCGTCGAAGATCAGCTCGTCCTGCCCGCCGACCGCGTTGCAGAAGGCGATCAGGCACGAGTTGTCGCGCGCGCGGGTCGCGAACATCTCCTCGCGCTCCTGGTCGCGGCCGAGGTGGAACGGGGAGGCCGAGATGTTCGCGAGCAGCTGGGCGCCCGCCAGCGCGAGGTCGGTCGCAGGCGGCCCCGGCTGCCAGAGGTCCTCGCAGATCGTCGGGCCGATCAGCGTCTCTCCGTGCTCGAGCAGAAACAGGTCGCGGCCGGGCGCGAAGTACCGGTCCTCGTCGAAGACGCCGTAGTTGGGCAGGAAGCGCTTGCGGTAGACGGCCTTCACCTCGCCGTCCACGCAGATCGCGCAGGCGTTGTAGAGGTCGCGGTCGAAGTGCGGGAAGCCGACGAGCGCGGCGATCCCCTGGGTCTCGTGCGCGACCTGGCGCAGCGACTCCTCGGCGGCCCGCACGAAGCCCGGCCGCAAGAGCAGGTCCTCGGGCGGGTAGCCGGTCACGGCGAGCTCCGGGAAGAGAACGAGGTCGGCGCCCGCGCGCCTTGGCCTCCTCGAGTCCGCGCCCGATCCGCTCGCGGTTGCCGTCGAGGTCGCCGACGGTCGTGTTGATCTGCGCGAGCGCGAGCCTCATGGTCGTAGTTTTAGACTAACAGTCGAAAACCTCTCGCCGCTAGCGGCGGAGGCGAATGGCGTTCAGGTCGTCTCGCTCGATCTCATCGGCGCGACGGATCAGATCCTCGATGTCGTCGTGCTCGGCGTGGAGGTAGCGGCCGCGAGCGCGTCCGCCCGCCCCGATGCGAGCACGCGCACCAGCCGGGGCGCGAGCTCCGGCGGCGTCCAGGGTGCGTCGTCCGAGAAGAAATCGCTCGTCATCTCGGTGCGGACGAGGCCTGGGCTGATCAGGAACACGCGCACCGGCGTGTCCTTCAACGCCAGCGCCAGCGTCTCGCCGAAGCGGTTGACGGCGGCCTTGCTCGACGTGTAGGCGGTGCTGCTCGCGCCGGGGAGGTAGCCGGCGCCGCTGCCGGTGATGACGATCCGTCCCCGCCCGCGCTCGAGCATGCCCGGAACGACGGCCCGCGCACTGAGATAGACGCCGAGGACGTTCACCTCGAACGACGCGCCACCACTCGTCCGGGTCGCTCTCCCAGAACTCTGCGCTGCCACCGATGCCCGCGTTGGCGCAAAGGAGGTCGATCGGTCCGAGCTGCTGCTCGGTCTCCGCGACCATCCGCTCGACCGCGGCAGGGTCGGTGACGTCGACCTCGAGCGCCAGGCCGTCGATCTCGCGCGCGACCTCCTCCACCTGCTCGCGCGTTCGCGCCGCCGACCGCGACGCGAGCGCCGGCGTCCGCGAGCTCGCGCGCAATGCCCGCGCCGATCCCGCGCCCACCACCGGTGACGAGCGCGACCTGGCCCTGGAGCTCGTCTTCAGGCATGGCGTGAGGATAGACGCCTAGACGCGCGACGCGGCGGCGATCTCGTCCAGCGTCTCGGGGTTCTCGAGCGAGGAGAGGTCGCCCGGATCGCTTCCGATCGCCTTCGCCCGCACCGCGCGCCTGACGATCTTCGCGCTCCGCGTCTTCGGAAGCGCCGAGACGAACAGGATCCGCTCCGGCGCGAACGCCTTGCCCAGCTCCTTCGCCGCCAGCGCCTTGAGCTCTGCCGCCAGCTCGTCCGAGGGCTCCACTCCCGGAACGAGCGCGCAGAAGACCCACGCGACCTCGCCCTTCACATCGTGCGGAACGCCGACGGCCGCAGCCTCGGCCACGGCCGGGTGGGCGACCACGGCCGACTCGAGCTCGGCCGGCCCGAGCCGCTTGCCCGCGATGTTGAGCGTGTCGTCCGAGCGGCCGTGGAGGAACCAGAAGCCGTCCTCGTCCACGAACGCCCAGTCCCCGTGCACCCAGATCCCCGGCAGCTGCCGCCAGTACGTGTCGAGATACCGCTCGGGGTCGCGCCAGAATCCGCGCGTCATCCCGGGGAACGGCCGGCGACAGACGAGCTCGCCCACCTCACCGCGCACGGGCAGCCCCTCCGAGTCGACCACGTCCATCGCCATCCCCAGCGCAGGCCCGCCGAGCGAGCACTCCTTGATCGGGACGGCCGGCGTGGGCGAGAGGAAGCACGCGCCGACCTCGGTTCCGCCCGAGCAGTTGATGATCGGGCAGCGCCCTCCGCCGACGTGCTCGAACAGCCAGCGGTACGGCTCCGGGTTCCACGGCTCGCCGGTCGTCACCAGCACCCGCAGCGACGAGAGGTCGTGGCCTCGACGAGCTCGGCGCCGTGCGGGATCAGCGCTCGAACGAGCGTCGGCGAGAGCCCGAGGATCGATACGCGCTCGCTCTCGACGAGCCCCCAGAGCCGGTCGGCGGCCGGCCAGTCCGGGCGCGCCCTCGGCGAACAGCACGGTGCAGCCGAGCGCCATCCCGCCGACCACCTCCCACGGGCCCATGATCCAGCCCATGTCGGTGACGAAGTGGATCACGTCGCCCGGCCGAGCGTCCGCCTGGTAGGCGACCTCGCGGGTGATCGCGACGAGGAAGCCTCCCTGGACGTGGACTACGCCCTTCGGTTGCCCGGTCGTGCCGGACGTGTACGTGAGCAAGTACGGGTGCTCGGAGTCGACCTCGAGCGGCTCGAGCTCGCCGGGCGAGCCGGCCACGGCCTCGTCCCAGAAGACGATCGCGACCCGCCTGCATCGGAACGTCGCCCCCGAGCCTTCGCCAGACGACGACGTGCTCGACCGACGGCGACTCCGCAAGCGCCTCGTCGACGATCGCCTTCATCGGCACCTCGCGCCCGCGGCGAAGCGAGCCATCGGCGGTGACGACGACCTTCGCCTCGGAGTGGCTGCAGCCGCGCGGCGATCGCCGGAGCCGCGAAGCCGGAGAAGATCGGCACCTGGATCGCGCCCAGGTGCGCGCAGGCGTGGGAGGCGATCGCGACCTCCGGCGACATCGGCAGGAACAGAGCCACGCGGTCGCCGGCGGCGACGCCCAGGGAAGCAAGGGCCTCGGCGAAACGCGTCACGGCGCCCGAGAGCTCGCGGTAGGTCAGCGCGGCGCGGCGGCCGTCCTCGCTCTGCCAGACGGCGGCCTCCGCGTTCGCCCGCTCGCTCCGGGCCCAGCGGTGCACGCAGTTCCACGCGAGGTTGAGCCGTGCGCCCACGAACCAGGTCGCCCACTCCGGCCCCCGCGACTCGTCGAGCACTCGCTCCCACGGGCGCGAGAACTCCAGCCCGAGGTCGTCGATCGCCGCGGGCCAGAACCGCTCCGGCTCCTCGGCCGAGAAGCGAACGAGCTCCCAGTAGTCGTCGAACCCGAGCCGCCGGGCGAGTCGCATCGCGTTGGACCGCTCGAGGACGTCGTCGGTCGGCCGCCAGATCACGTCCACGCGGCCAAGCGTAACTTGCGCCTGATGCTAGTGACCGCTAACCTAGTGCGGGCTAACTTGCGACCACGCTAGGGGGACCATGCGCGCGAGGATCTTTGCGGAAGAGAACCGGAAGTGGTGGACGCTGGGCGCGCTCTCCTTTGCGCTGTTCATGATCATGCTGGACAACACGGTCGTGAACGTGGCGCTCCCCTCGATCAAGCGGGACCTCGGGATCAGCCAGTCGGAGCTCGAGTGGACGGTCGCCGCCTACGCCCTGACGTTCGCCTCGCTCCTGCTCACCGGCGGGAAGCTCGGCGACCTCGTCGGGCGCAGGCTGATCTTCATGATCGGTCTCGCGGTCTTCACGATCTCGTCGCTTCTCTGCGGCCTCTCCGGGAGCGCCGCCGAGCTGATCGCGGCTCGCGCGGTCCAGGGAATCGGCGCGGCACTGATGATGCCTGCGACGCTCTCGATCATCACCGCAACGTTCGCCGCGCGCGAGCGGGGCATGGCCATCGGCGTCTGGGCCGGCGTCTCCGCGATGGCGCTCGCGATCGGGCCGCTGCTCGGCGGAGTCATCACCGAGCACATCTCCTGGAACTGGATCTTCTACGTCAACGTCCCGATCGGCGTGGGCGGCATCATCGCGGCCCTGCTCGTGGTGCCGGAGTCGAAGGACAGATCTCGCGAGCAGCGGCTCGACCTTCCAGGGCTGCTCTCGTCCGGGATCGGCCTGTTCGCGCTCGTCTACGCCCTGATCGAGGCGAACCAGTACGGCTGGAGCTCCGCGCGGATCGTCGGCCTTTTCGTGCTCAGCGCGATTTCACTCACGTCGTTCGTGCTGCTCGAGCTGCACCAGCGCCTGCCGATGCTCGACCTCTCGCTGTTCAAGAACGGCACCTTCGCGGGCGCGAACATCGTCGCGATGCTGGTCACGCTCGCGATGTTCGGGATCTTCGTCTTCTTCCCGCTCTACATGCAGACGATGCTCGGCTGGTCGCCGATCCAGGCCGGAGCAGCGCTCGTGCCCTGGACGCTGATGGTGGTCATCTTCGCGCCGATCGCCGGGAAGCTCTCCGACCGGGTGGGCTCGCGCTGGCTGATGGCCGGCGGGATGACGGTGGTCTCGATCTGCTGCCTGATGCTCTCGATGATCTCGCTGCACTCGAGCTTCTGGCAGCTGCTGCCCGGCTTCATCCTCGGCGGGCTCGGCATGGCGTTCGTGATGACGCCGATGTCGGCCGCCGCAATGGGCGCCGCTCCGGTCAACAAGGCCGGCGTCGCCTCGGGCGTTCTCAACACCTTCCGCCAGGTCGGCGTCGCGCTCGGGATCGGGATCATGGGCGCGATCGTGGCCGACCGGGCTGCGGCCGCCGTTCGCGGCGGCGCGACCCAGCCGCAGGCGTTCGTGGACGGCCTCACCTTCGGCATGCGCGTCAGCGCGGTGATCTGCTTCGGCGGAGCGGTCGCGGCGGCGGTGCTGGTGCGGAAGTACCGGCACGTAGAGCCCGCCGGACAGGAGGCCCCCGAGGCAAGTGCGCTGCAGGTGGCGGGACAGGAGGTCGCTCGATGAGCTCGAGACTGTCTGGGCCTGAGCGTCGCGCAGCGGTCGTGGAAACCGCCTGTCGCGTTTTCGCCAAGGGCAGCTACCGCAGCTCGACGACGGCGCTGATCGCTCGAGAGACCGGCGTGACCGAGCCGATTCTCTACCGGCACTTCGCGTCGAAGCGAGAGCTCTATCTGGCGTGCCTCGACACCGTCTGGGAGCGCATGCGCGCGATGTGGGAACAGGCGCTCGAGGAGGAGGAGGACCCGGCGAACTGGCTGAAGGCGATCGGCAACGCCTACCTCGAGGCCCGCGCTGCGGCGAGGATCGTCCTCGTCGACCTCTGGGTCCAGGCGCTGACCGAGGCCGCGGACGACCCCGAGATCCGCCGGGCCCTTCGCAACCAGGTCCGTGAGGTGCACGAGTTCGTTGCCGAGGTGATCCGCCGCTCCCAGGAGAAGGGCGGCATCGTTGCCGACCGCGATCCCGACGCCGAGGCCTGGATCTTCATCGCGCTCGGCCTCCTGAACACGATCGACCACCGTCTCGGCAGCCTCGCCGGCGGCGAGTTCGACGACATCATCGCCAGCCGCAGAGCGTGGATGACGGGCAAACGCGCTTAGAGCGTCCCTCGCCCTAGACCGAATTCCAGCCCGCGCAGACTCCGGCGGCTGAAGCCGCCTCCGCTGCACGCGCCGCCGCTCGGTGACGCTCGGCTTGGCCGGGGTACCCCGAACGAGGGTTGTTAGGCGCGGCGAGCGCTTGTGAGCGGAGCATGCAAGGGGGCGCGTGATCCTTGAAGCGATAGCTGTGCGCGGGCTGGAATTCCGTCTAGGTCCGAGCCAGCGCCCGAAGCTACGGGACCAAAAAAAAGCCCCCCGCTGCGGCTCGGGGGGCTTAGAGGTTGTGCCCGCCTATTTGAGAGGGCGACGACCCGGAGGCCTTGGCTCTGCGGCCCAGCCACGTCCTCCGGGCCCTGGTCGCCGTCTCTCTGGCGCGCCCCTTGCATCCATAAGCCTGGCGTCCGGCTAGGTGCAAGGTGGACTGACTATAGTGCTGCCTCCCGGATCAGTCAAGTACCTCGGTCAAGTGATTTTGAGACTGGCCAGTTCACCCGGTTTCCGGCACAGACATGACCTTTTTGAGGGATTACGTCGAAGGGACACTTGCGCCGAAATCAAGTATGCGTTTCACTTCCCTAGGACACGATGCCGCGAATCTCCCTCAGCTCCCAGACCCAAGCACCAGCCTCTCCCGCAGGCGCTCGCCTCGGTGAGCGGCTTCGGCAGCTTCGCGTCGCCGCGGGGCTGACCCAGAGCGATCTCGCAGGCGAGCGCTTCTCGAAGGAGTACGTCAGCCAGATCGAGCGCGGCAAGACCCGTCCGACACGCGAGACGATCGAGTGGCTCGCTGCTCGGCTCGGGGTCGACGCCGCCTTCCTGGAGCGCGGTGTCTCCGCCGACGAGCGGAGCCGCGTCGAGGCGATGCTCGCTCGTGCCGAGGCTCTGTCGAACGCGCACCAGTACGACGACGCGATCGAGGAGCTCGAGAACTCGCGCACGGCCGTCCTGGCCACCGGCGCCCCGGAGCTCGAGTACCGCTCACTTTCGACCGAGGCCTGGGCCCGCATGGAGCGGGGCGAAGTCAGGCCGGCGCTGCAGCAACTCGAGCGCTGCCGGTCGATCGCCGACGGCCCGGGATTCTCGGACGTCGACCGAGGACAGATCCTCTTCCAGATGGGCGTCTGTCGCTACCACCTGTCCAGCATCGCGTCGGCTGTCGGTCTCTTCAGCGAGGCGCTGACGCTCGCCGAGACCTCGCACCTGCCGTGTGACCTGCTGCGCTCCGAGATCCTCGGCTGGCGCTCCAGGTGCTACCGGCGCCAGCGCGACCTCGAAGCCGCGCGCGAGGACGTCGAGCGTGCGCTCGAGCTGGCCCGGGCGCTGGACGATCACCGCACGATGGCCAACGTCTACTTCCAGGCCTCGCTCGTCGCAGAGCGGATGGGCCACTGGGTGCTGGCCCGCAGTTACGCGGAGCGCGCCAAGGCCTACTACGAGCAGCTGAACGACGAGCGCAATGTCGGTCGCCTGCTCAACAACCTCGGCGGGCTGAACTTCCAGCTCGGCAAGCCCGACAAGGCCGTCGAGGACCTGAAGAGCGCGTATCGCGTGCTGCTCGACAGGGGTAGCGATGCCGAGGCGGCGAACGTCGTCTCGTCTCTCGCGCACGTGCATCTGATGACCGGTCAGGTGCAGACGGCCGAGGAAGAGGCGCGGCACGCGCTCGACCTCCTCGAGGGCCGCGAAGATTTCCTGCTCGACATTGCTCCGACCCAGCTCGTGCTCGGCCGCGCATTGATGGAGCAGGGACGTCTGGACGAGGCGCAGGAGACCCTGCGCGTCGCCGAGACAAGTGCAGAGCAGCTCGAATCGATCAGCCATCGCGCAGCCGCGTGGATGGCTCAGGGCGACCTTGCGGGTCGTCGCGGCGACGACAACGCCGCGGCACGGCTGTACCGCAAGGCCGCTGAAGCCCTACAGGATGTCCGCTTCTAAGAGCCGAGAGAGGAGGTGACGATGAAGAAGGCACGCCTTATCTCCCTCACGGCCTCGCTGTGTCTGTTGGCGTTCTACCTCGAGGGTTACGCAAGGGGTTTCGGAAGAGCATTTGAGTTCCTCGGCGGCCCCGGGAGCTGGTTCGACGGGCACTAGACAGATGTCGCCCGCGCGGGCTCTGGTCTCCCACCGGATCCCTGCGCGGGACGGCGACGTCGCCCGACCGCACTCCTGCTCAGCGGTATCGGCGTCTCTCCAACCGGCGTTTGGGCTCTCGATTCATCGCTAGACTCGGCCACGTGGGTCGCGTCGCTGTGGTGGTCCTGTTCGTGACGGTCCTCACCGCAGGTTGCGGCGGCTCCGGCTCCTCATCGAGCTCGGGCTCGATTGCCTCGCTGCTGAAACGGCCGGGGCCGGAGGTCGCGGGGACGCCCGGTGCAGGCGATTTCGTGCCGGGGCCGATCCGGTACCCGTTCGCAGTGATCGCGAACGACGGTCGGCCCGTCGAGCGCCCGACAGCGCGGGTTTGGGTCGCCACCGGGCGAGACACGAAGCCGTTCGTCGATGCGACCGCACGGCTCGAGCCGATCGGGATCCCCGGCAAGTCGAAGCCGGCCGTCGGGAACCTGACGCGCATCTACGTCGTCCATTTCAAGGTCCCGAAGGCCGGGCGTTACTGGCTCCTCGCCGAGCCGAACGGGGCGGAGATCCAGGCCGTCACCGTTCTCGACGTGCAGTCCAGCCTCCCGCTGCCGGCCGTCGGGGCAAAGGCACCCGTCTCCGCTACGCCGACCCTCGCGAATGCTCCGGCCACGGCGCTGACAACGGCGCGCCCGCCCGACGTCGGGCTGCTCCACGACTCGATCGCCAGCTCGCTCGCCGCGCACACGCCGTTCGTCGTCACCTTCGCGACGCCGAAGTTCTGCACGAGCCGCACGTGCGGCCCAGTGGTGGACGTGGTCGACGCCGTGCGCAAGCGCTTCACGGCGAGTCCCGTCCGCTTCATGCACGTCGAGGTCTATACGAACAACAACCCGGTGAAGGGCTACAACCGCTGGATGCGCCAGTGGGGGTTGTCCAGCGAGCCGTGGACCTTCTTGGTCGGCAGCGACGGTCGAATCAAGGCCGAGTTTCAGGGCTCGGTCTCCGAGGCCGAGCTCACCGCCGCCGTGCGTAAGCACCTCCTTTAAGCCGCACGCAGGAAACGTGGCGTCGGTCACGAACGCACGAGGAGCACAGAAGCTCCTCCTCTCCCCTAAGCAGCGGCGGCTTCGGCCGCCGCTGCGTGTAAGACGGAGGGCGCCTCTCGGAGACGGCGGGAATAACGAGCGGGTAGCGGTCGTCTATGGACGAAACAACTCGACGGCACCTACAGTTCCCGGAACCGATCTAGGGGGAGCACGTGGACCTCGGCACCGGCAGAGTCAAGCTCACCGATCTCGCCTCCTGCGGCGGCTGCGCAGCCAAGTACTCGGCGGCGCGCCTCGAGCTGCTGCTGGCCGGCTTCGTCCCGGCCGAGGCGGAGAACCTGCTGGTCGGGCTCTCGCCCGCGGACGACGCGGCTGTGTACCGGCTCGACGACGAGCGCGCGCTGATCTTCACGCTCGACTTCTTCCCCCCGGTGGTCGACGACCCGGGCGACTACGGCGCGATCGCGGCGACCAACGCGCTGAACGATGTCTTTGCGATGGGCGGCACGCCGCTGCTCGCGCTCTCGATCGCGGCCTTCCCGGAAGAGCTCCCGATGGAGATGCTCGCCGAGATCTTCGCTGCGGCCGATGCCCAGGTGCGGGCCGCAGGCGGTCTGCTCGCCGGCGGTCACACGATTCGCGACGTGGAGCCGAAGTACGGTCTCGCCGTCGTCGGCACCGCGCACCCGGAGGCAATCTGGCCCAAGAACGGCGCGCGCCCGGGTGACGCGCTCTTCCTGACCAAGCCGTTGGGGACGGGCCTGATCATGAGCGGGCACAAGAGCGGTGAGATCGGGACGCAGCAGCTCGAGCGCGCGATTCGGTGGATGCGGACGCTGAACAACGAGGCGGCTGACGTTTTGCGCGGCCTCCGGCCGAATGCCGTCACCGACGTGACCGGCTTCGGCCTGTTCGGGCACGCTCACGAGGTCGCCGACCGGAGTGGCGTGCGGGTTCGTCTCGAGTCCGAGCGCTTCCCGGCGATCGACGGGGCGCTCGACCTCGCCAGGCACGGCGTGCGCACGAGCGGGGATCCTCGCAACCGCGACTTCGCCGGCCCGCATCTCCAGCTGAACGGCGTCCCGGACGCGTTCGTGTCCCTCGGCTACGACCCCCAGACGGCCGGCGGGCTTCTCGTCTCGCTTCCGTCGGAGCGAGCAGCGTCTCTGGAGGCGGAGTTCGCGTCGCGCAAGCTCTTCGTCCGCCGCATCGGCCTCGTGGAGGAGGGCGCCGGGGTCGTCGTCGAGTGATCGCCCGCGGCATGATCCACGGGCGGTTTCAGCCGTTTCACAACGGCCATCTCGAGTACCTGAAGGGCGCAGCCGACCGCTGCGACGACGTCTTCGTCGGGATCACGAACCCCGATCCTCAGCGGATCAAGCCCGAGGAGTCGGACCCGGTCCGGCACCTGCCGGAGTCCAACCCGTACACCTACGTCGAGCGCCTCTTGATGGTCAAGGCGTCTGCCGACGACGCGGGGATCGAGCTCACACGTCTGCACGTGATTCCGTTCCCCGTCAACGAGCCGGAGCTCTGGCACGCGTATGTGCCGGAGGACGTCGTCCAGTTCATCCGCCTCTTCTCGGACTGGGGCGGGACGAAGCTCGGGCGCCTGCGGGAGGCCGGCTACGAGGTGGTCGTCCTCGACGAGGGCGCCGGGAAGGAGATCTCGGGCGCCGAGGTGCGTCACGCCCTGCGCGAGGGTGGCGACTGGAAGAGCCTCGTGCCTCCCGGCGTCGCGACCGTGCTCGAGGGGCTCCAGCGAGTCACCGTGTAAGGGTCCTGTAAGAGTCCAAAACTTTCCCGCGGCGTGCGCGTTTGAACGGGTAGGGGGAAACCGCAACAGGGGGTTCCGCGCATGCGCACACTCTTCGTCTTCCTGACCGCAGTGCTGGCACTGGTGGTCACGGGCGCCTCGCAGCCCGCAGCTCTCGCGACGAAGTCGGTCAAGATCACCGCCTCCGCGTTCTCACCAGCGAGCGTGACGATCAACACCGGCGACGCGATCACCTGGACGAACGGCGATACGAAAGCTCACCAGGTGGTCGCGAACAACGGGAGCTTCGCCTCCGGGTCGCTCGCAGCGAACAAGAAGTACTCGCACGTGTTCAACACGGCGGGCAGCTTCAATTACCACGACGCGCTTCACCCGACCCTGAAGGGCAAGGTCGTCGTGAAGGGCTTGTCGCCGGAGGTGACGATCGGCGCCGCGTCGCCGATCCTGACCTACGGCCAGGCCACCCACGTCGGCGGCGCCGTCTCGAGCAAGCAGGCCGGCGAGACCGTGACCGTCTGGGCGCAGCCCTACGGACAGGTGTCGCCGCTGCTGGTGGCGACACTGCTCACGGGCACAAACGGCGCCTGGGACCTGCCCGTCCAGCCGACGACCCTGACCACCTACGAGGCGCACTGGAAGAGCTCGATCAGCGCCAAGATCCAGGTGGGGCTCCGCCCCGACGTGCTCTTCTCCGCGACGAAGAGGATCGGCTTCGTCCGCGTCAAGAGCGACCGCTCGCTCGCGGGGCACAAGGTCTACGTGCAGCGCCTCACGCGCTTCGGCGAGTGGGTGAAGATCAGGCGGGTGATTCTCGGACCCGGCTCGAAGAAGCACTTCCTCCTACGGCTTCGGAAGGGCCGCTACTCGCTCCGTATCTTCATCTCGATGAACGAGATCGGCGCCGGCTACCAGGACGGCTTCAGCAACACGGTCGTCCTCCGGCGGAAGAAGTAGTGCTGAGGATGCACGGCGCGGGTTAGCCTCCGCGCCGTGCATCCGATCATCGTCTTCCTGCTCGACGGGCTCGGCGACCGGGCCCACGACGTGCTCGGCGGCCGCACAGGGAACGAGGCGGCGCAGACGCCGAATCTCGACCGGCTTGCGGCCCGAGGCTCGTGCGGCCTGCTCTACGCGGTCGGGCCGGGTCGGGCGCCCTCGAGCGAGGTCGCGCACTGGTCGATGCTGGGCTACCGGCCCGACGAGTTCCCCGGGCGCGCGGTCTTCGAGGCTCTCGGGCGGGGGCAGGAGGTAAGCGACGAGCACGTGTTCGCCTACGCGGCGCTGCGGCCGGCGGAGCGGCGCGAGGACGGCTGGTGGCTGACCGGTCGTCCCGACCCCGAGCGTGACGCCGAGGAGGCGCAGCGGCTCGTCGCGCGCTGTGACGGGATCGAGATGGACGGGCTCGGCTTCTCGCTCAGCCATGTCTGGCGCGGCGAGGCCGTGCTGCGGATCTCCGGGGGAGCCAACGAGCGGGTCACCGACACGGACGCGTTCTTCCGCGCGTGGCATCCGATGCTGCGCCCGCAGCCACTCGTCCCGGAGGCCGAGCGCACGGCGCGCGCGTGCGAGGCCTGGACGCGTGAGGTGATGCGACGGCTCGAGGGTGAGCGCTTCCCGGTGATCACGCTGAAGTGGTTCGGTCGCCCGCGACAGGTGCCGACCTTTCGCGAGCGCCACGGCGTCACCGGTGCCTTCGCCGCCGACTCGGCCTTCCTACGGGGGCTCGGGGTCGCGCTCGGGCTCGAGCCGGTGATCGCGCCGGAGACCGACGACCCGGTCGCCGATCTCCTCGGGCGCGTCGAGCTCGCGCGCGCCCGGCTCGACGCTGGCGACACCTTCGTCTTCTGCCACCAGAAGACGACCGACGCGGCCGGGCACACGAAGGACCCGCGGATCAAGCAGGAGACGATCGAGCGTCTCGACGCGGCTCTCGGGGATCTCCCGACCGACCGCGCGATCGTCTGCGTTACCGGCGACCACGCGACGCCGGCGTCACCGGACGTGATCCACTCCGGCGACCCTGTGCCGCTCCTCGTCGCGGGGCCGGGCGTGCGAGCCGACGGCGTCGAGCGTTTCGGCGAGCTCGACTGCGCCGCCGGGATCCTCGGCCAGCTGCGCGGGCCCGACCTGATGCCGGTGCTGCTGAACGCCGCCGACCGGCCGCTGTTTCTCGGCTCGCGGCCGACGCCCTTCGACGGCGCCGACGGCTACCCTTCGCTACTGGAGCCGCTGCTCTAGTGCACGTCGAGACCACCGCTGCCCGGCGACGGAGCTTCGAGCTTTCGGCCGTGCAGTTCCTCTGGCCGGCTCTGGCGTCCGTCGGGGCTCTCTGGCTGATCATGGTCACAGGCGCGGCCGTCCGGCTGACCGACTCCGGCCTCGGCTGCAGACACTGGCCCGGCTGCGAGAAGGGGCATCCGCTGCCGGCCAAGGACTACCACGCCTACATCGAGTTCGGAAACCGCGCGCTCGGCGGCATCACGATCGTGGTCGTGCTGCTGACCGCGCTCGCCGCCTGGCGCACGCCTTCGCTGCCGCGTCGGGCTCGCTGGCTCGCGCTGACCGTCTTCCTCGGCGCGCTCGCTCAGGCCCCGCTCGGCTACCTCGCGGTCAAGACGGATCTCCGCTGGCCCATAGTCGCTTCGCACCTGCTTCTCTCGGCGCTCGTCCTGGCCGGCGCGGTCGTGGTCGCGCTCGCCGCCTTCACCGTCGCGAATGGCCGAGCCGAGCCGCTCGCGTCGGTCGAGCTGCGCTGGATGGGGCTCCTGGTCGGCGCCGCCGGGTTGGCACTGCTCGTCACGGGGACGCTTGCAACCGCGGCCGGACCGCACTCCGGCGGCGGTGCCGAGCACGTCGACCGGCTCTGGCGGTTGCAGCCGCTGATCTTCGTTCACGCCGGGGCGGTGGCCGTCTTCGGCGTCGGCCTCGTCTTCGTCGTCGGCTATCTGGCGTCGGGCCGCGAGCGGGCGCCGCGCCTGTTCGGCTTCGCCCTGGCTGTGCTCGCCCTCCTGCTCGTCCAGATGGTGATCGGCGAGATCCAGTACCACACGCACCTGCCATGGCCGCTCGTCCTCGCCCACGTCGGGCTCGCGGCCGCGGTCTGGGCGATTCTCGTCGCATTCATCACGGTTCTGTGGCGTCCGCCGCGGGCGCTTGTTCCGGGCCGCACGTAGACTGAAACCATGGCCGGCGAGCTTCGAGTCCACCGGAGGCCGGAGCTCACCCGGCCGGTGCTGATCGGCGCATTTCGCGGCTGGAACGACGGCGCGCAGGCGGCCTCGCTCGCGGCCGGGTACCTCGCCAAGACCTGGGATGCGGAGCGGTTCGCCGACGTCGATCCGGAGGAGTTCTTCGACTTCCAGGCGACGCGGCCGCACGTGTCGCTCGAGGAGGGCCTGACGCGGCGCATCGACTGGCCCGAGACGGCCTTCTACCACGCGCGCCCCGACGGGATCGACCACGACATCGTGCTGCTGCTCGGGATCGAGCCGAACCTGCGCTGGCGCACCTTCGCCGACCTGCTGATCGACCTCGCCCACGAGCTCGGGGTGGAGCTGATGATCACGCTCGGCGCGCTGCTCGCCGACGTTCCGCACACGCGCCCCTCGCCGGTGACCGGGAGCGCGAGCGATGCCGACCTCGTCCGGCGCCTCGGTCTCTCGGCGTCGCGGTACGAGGGGCCGACCGGGATCGTCGGCGTCCTCCACGACGCGTGCAAGCGTGCGGAGATCCCGTCCGCGAGCCTCTGGGCGGCCGTGCCCCACTACGTCTCGCTGACTCCAAGCCCACGCGCGGCCGTCGCGCTCTGCGAGCGGCTCGGCGACCTGATCGGCGTCGAGGTCGACGTGGCAGAGCTCGAGGAAGCTGCGCAGAGCTACGAGGAGCAGGTGAGCGAGGCCGTCGCCTCGGACGAGGAGACCGCGGCCTACGTCGACGAGCTCGAGCGCCGCGCCGACACGCTCGAGGAGACGACCGACCTTCCGTCCGGTGACGCCCTCGCGGCCGAGCTGACGCGCTTCCTCCGGGAGCGAGAGCAGAACGGCGGCGGCGAAGACGCCGCCCGCGAGCAATGACCGCTGGCCGCGGCTAGCCGAACGTGAACGCGTACGCGCTGACGCCCGGCGTGAAGCGCAGCTCGAGCAGCCCCTCTCGCTCGGCCGGGTAGCGCAGCAGCGTGTAGAGGCGGCTGAGCCCGCTCACGTCGACCGTGCTGACCCGCTTGCCGTTGACGAGCATCTGCACCCGCCCCTGTCCGCCCAGCACCAGGAAGACGTTCTGGGCGAGGAAGTTCAGGCGCAGGCGAGCGCCGGGGCCGGAGACGATCCGCTGCGGCTCGACGCGCCAGAGGCCAGCGTAGGCGAGCGAGTCCGGCGGCAGCGCGCCTCCGAAGCGATACGGGGCCATGCGGCCCGGGACGAGCTGCGAACCCGTGTACCGGTCGAGCCGCTGCCAGCCGAGGTACGACTCCGGGGTCATCGTCGCGTGGTTCGGGGTCGTGTCGGCGACCGGGGCGAAGCGCGTGGTCGCCGGCCGGCCGAGCAGCTCCCGGATCTTCGCCTCGGTGCCGTCGTAGTCGCCCTCGCCCTCCTTGATCTCTCGGATGTCTCCGTGCCGGTCGATCAGGTACTCGGCCGGCCAGTAGGAGTTCTGGTACGCGCCCCAGGTTGCGGCGGCGTCGTCGACCGCGACCGGGTAGCGGATGCCGAGCTCGCGGGTTGCCCTGCGCACGTTCGAGACCTCGTGCTCGAAGGCGAACTCGGGCGTGTGGACGCCGACGATCACGAGGCCGGCCTTGCGGTACGCGTCGTCCCAGGCCTTCAGGTGCGGCAGCGTGCGGAGGCAGTTGATGCACGAGTACGTCCAGAAGTCGACGAGCACGACCTTGCCGCGCAGCTGGGAAATCGTCAGCGGCTTGCTGTTGACCCAGGCGGAGATGTCCCTGAAGTCCGGCGCCTGCCCGTAGTTCTTCAGCGCCGCGCCCGGGTGCGCCGCGACACAGCGCTGGTGCAGCTTCGATCGAACCGAGCACGAGCGCTCGGCCGCCTGGAGCGACTGGGTGTAGTCGGGAACCAGGCGCTGGAGCGATGTGTCCACGCCGAACGCGAGCAGGAGCGCGGACGCGGCGATGATCGCCCCGAGCACGGTCCGGATCCGTCCGATGTTGCCGCGGAACGCCTGGAATCTCGCCGAGCCGCGGCGCACGCCAACCGCGATCAGGAGCAACGGAACGGCCACTCCGATCGTGTAGGCGACCGCGAGCCCGACGCGCTGGACGCCCGAGGTCGTCGCCGAGGCGCCGGCGACCGCGGCCAGGATCGTCCCCGCGCAAGGAGCGAAGACGAGGCCGAGGGCCGCGCCGAGGAGGAAGCCTCCGCCGAGATCGCCGCCGGGGCGCCGGGCAAGGCGGATGAACGGCCGCTCGAGCAGGCGCCCGATGCGCGGCACGATCAGGCCGACGCCGACCAGGAAGAGCAGAGCGATCGAGAGCTTCCGCAGGAGGTCGGTCGGAATGTGCAGCTCCGAGAGGAGCCAGGTCAGGAAGAGAAGCGATGCGAGGAACGTGCAGACGAGCCCGGCGATGATCGCGTAGGGACGGCGAGCGCTGCCGCCGGTCGCGCCCGCGGCGAAGACGATCGGGAGCACGGGGTACGCGCACGGTGAGATGACCGTGACGATTCCCGCCAGGACGGCGACGCCGTAGAGAAGCATTCGTTACGAGGTAGTCGTTCTTCTGTGCCTTGGCGTTACGCCTCGGCGGCCGGAGCGGTTTCCGGCTTTGCGGCGGCCTTCGCGCCGTCCTGCGCCGGGGCCTGCGTCTGTGCGCGGCCCTTCTTCTTGCGCTTGCGCCGTCGCCTGCGGGAACGGCCGGACGGCGCCTTGGGCGCGGGCAGGTTGTCTGCGAGCGCGTCCGCAACCTCCTGGATCGTCCCGAGCCGCTCGCGGGCAGCGTCGATCAGCTTGTTCGCACGGGGCGTGTACCCCTCGGCCGAGGCGAGCAGCGCGGCGCCGACCTCGCGGGGCTGCTCGAGCGCCGCGTTGACGAGTCTCGCGGCGTTCTCCTCGTGGCGGTGACCGCGGGAGTTGGCGAGCGCTCCGAGCAGGCGCTTCGCCTCGGGGAACTCTCCGCTCGCACGGCGGTCCTGCACCTTCCGCGTAGCGCGCGCGAGCTTCCACGTCCAGCGGGCCAGGATCTGCTCGGGCGCGTCGACCTTCCCGTCGCCGAGAGCCCGCAGCAGCGTCCGCACGCCGTGGACGCGGTCCTTGTCCCAGGTAGGTGCCTGGGTCACGAGCGTGACGAGGTCGTCGAAGCTGGCGCGGTCGACGGTCATCGAGACCCGGTCTGCGAGCGCGGTCAGGCGAAGGCGGCGGTTCGGGTTCTCGGCTGTGCAGGCCATCAGGAACTGCTCCATCGCGCCCTTGCTCGCGTTGCCCTCGGTGAACTTCCTCACGAAGTCGACACGCTCGTCGAAGCGGACGTTGCGACCCGCGATCGTCGCCCAGTAGAGCTGCTCGTCGTCGTCGAGATACCGCGGGTCGATGCGCTGCCACTCGCGCGTGATCACCGCGAGGCGCCGCTTCACGTCCGGCGTCACGGGCACGAGCCACGGCGCCGGCGAGAGCTTCCGCCGTGCCCGGCGCTGGATCCGTCGCCGCGGCGCGGGGGTGACGCGTGCGCCCTCGCGGTAGAAGTCGGCGTCGAGCAGGCTGTGCAGGGAGACAACGCGTTCGCTGTGCGTCGCGGCCTTGGGGACGAAGTCGACGACGACGCCCGCCTCCTTGCGCGGGTGGGTGCGCATGATCCGCCCGATCCGCTGCTGGTAGACGCGCTTGGAGGCCGTCGGCGCGAGGTGCATGCAGACCGTCGCGCGCGGCGAGTTCCAGCCCTCCGCGAGCAGCATCGCGTTGACGAGCACGTTGATCTCGCCCCGCTCGTAGGCGGCAAGCGTCTCTGCCAGCTGCACCGGGGGTGTGCGTCCGCTCACTGCCTGCGCTTTGAGGCCGGCGGCGCGGAACTCCTTCGCGAGGTTGTAGGCATGGTCGACGCCGGCCGCGTACACGATCCCGGGCGTGTTCTCGAACCGGTCGCGATAGAGGCTGGCGGCCGCCTGATTCAGGGCCGTGTGGTCGAGAACGGCGGCCAGCGCGCCCTCCTCGAAGTCACCGCCCACGATCGGGACGGACGAGATCGCCGCCGCGGGCGGAACGCGCAGGCAGCGCAGCGGCGCGATCAGGCCGCGGCGGGCCGCGTCGCCGAGCGGAAGCTCGTCGATCGACGCGGGGAAGACGTCCGAGACCTGCTTGGCGATCAGCTGCTCGGTTGCCGTCATGCCGATGAAGATCGGGTCCGAGAAGCCGCGAATCGCCTGGCTCGTCTTCTCGCCGAGCGCGGTGTGCGCCTCGTCGCAGATCACGAGCTGGTACGCGCCCGGGTCGAGATCGTCCCAGTGGCGCGCGAACCAGGCGTAGGTCTGGATGGTCAAAGGGTTCGGCTTCGGCGGTGTGTGGCCTTTCTCGATCGCGTCCGTGAAGCGGTCGCCGTAGCCCTCGGCCGTGAGCTCGCGGTTGAACTGAGTGACGAGCAGGCGGCGGTGGGTGAGGATCAGGACGCCGAGCGTGCGCGCGGCCTCGACGAAGCCGGCCGCGGCGATCGTCTTTCCGGAGGCGGTCGGGTGGCGGAAGCGGTAGCGGCGGCTCGCGCCCGGATCGCTGCCGGCGTGTGTCTCCGGGAGCACGAGGTCGTCCGACAACTCCTCGAGGTGGACTCCGAGGTCGTCCTCGTCCTCCTCGGTCTCGACCTCGGCCTCTTCGACCGCGACGCCATTGCCGTTCAGCTCGGGCTCCACCTGGGTCGCGGCGATCATCTCCGTCAGCATCCCGGCGAGCGCGTCGACCTGGTGGCGGCGCAGCTCCGTGCCGGATGCGAGCCGCGGAGGTCGCTCGCTGAGCACGCGCTCGAGCCCGAGCATCAGCGCGTAGCGGATCTTCCAGCCGTAGGACGGCTCAGATGCCCCGGTGTCCAGCTCGGCGAGAGCATCGTCGAGCGCCCGCCGCCGGGCGGTCCCGGGCGCGAGAACGACGCCGGGGTCTTCATCCGGGTGGAGGAAGGGCTCCCCGGCCCAGGCTTCGGCGCGGAGGGCGGCGGCACTGAGCCCGTCAGCCTCCGACGATAGCGTCAGATGCTCGGTCGCTTCTTGCATGTCTGGCAGCACGTCCAGCGCCGCCCAATCTCAGGAAGAGAGCGCGCTCGCAGCGAATCCACTCGGCGAGCGTCGCACTCCGAAGCATAACCGATCCGGGAGCCCGCGAGGGAGTTCTTAGAGCGGTGTTCCGGTGCCGCCGAGCCCGCCGAACACGGCAAACGGGTTCTTGGGCGCGACCTCCCAGACGAGCTCGCCGCCAGGCTCGACCTCGCCGTGCAGACGGCGCGCAAGCGCTCGCGCTTCCTCCTCGGAGGACGTGCCGACGATCAGGTAGTGGAAGCGGCGCACGACGGCGTAGCCCTCCTGGTCCAGCTTGTCGGCGAGCTCCTGCGCCTCGCGGTGCGACTCGCGCTCGACGCGGACCTCCCACGGTGCGTAACCCCGTTCGAGCTCTTCCTCCTCCCACGTCTCGCCGGCCGGGTCGGTCGACCAGCGGTCCTCGTCGGCGAGCCAGTGCGCGACCTCGATCTGCGCCTCGAGCCCTTCGTCGGCGAGCTCCGCCTCGACGAGGCGCTGCGCCTTTTCCGCGTCGGCCTGGGTGGACGCGTAGACAAACAGCTCGCCTCCGTCGCGTGACACGGCGAGGCGGTGGCCTTCGAGCTCCTGCGCGAGCCGCTTCGCCTCGTCCGAGCCGAGGTCGAAGCCGAGGCGACCCAGCATCGACTCGGCGTGCTGCTCCTCGGCGAGGTCGATCCGGATGCGCCAGTCGTCGGTCATTGCGTAGGCGCCACGATGCCGATGTCGGCGAGCTGGCGCCCGAACATCTTCTCCGATCTGCCGGTCTGGTCGAGGAACTTGGTGATCCCACCGAGCCAGAACGGCCAGCCTGCTCCGAGCAGAAGTGCGGTGTCGATGTCCTTCGCCTCGGCGACGACGCCCTCCTCGAGGAGCTGGCGGATCTCGTCGCCGACGGCTTCGAGCGCGGCCTCGAGGATCTCGTCTGTGGTCTTCGGGTCGTGCTCTCGGACCGCGATCTCGTCCTTCCCCTCGGCGTAGTTGGCGAGCGTCGCCGAGAGCGGGAAGCGATCCGGATAGGCCTCGTGGAGGGTCTCGAGGACGTGGTTCGCCACACGCGGTCCGACCATCTGGAGCAGCACGGACGGGGCCATCGGCAGCCCAAGGCCGAGGATCGCGTCGTCCGCCTCGTCGGGACGTGTTGCCGTGCTCGAGGGCGTCGAGGACGACGGCCATCAGGCGGGTGAGGACGCGGTTCACGACGAACGCAGGGGCGTCGCTAACGAGCACCGGTCGCTTGCGCAGCTTCTCGGCGAAGGCCCAGGCGGTGGCGAGCGTGGCGTCGTCGGTGTCGGGCGTGCGGACGAGCTCGACGAGCGGCAGGACGGCGACCGGGTTGAAGAAGTGGATGCCGACGTCGGCGCCCATCTCGGTGACCGAGAGGCTGGACGTGTTGGTGGCGAGAACGCACTCGGGGCGCTCGACGTGCTCGCGGAGCTCGGCGAACACCCGCTTCTTCGTCTCGAGCTCCTCGAAGATCGCCTCGATCACGAGGTCGCAGTCTCCGAAGTGCTCGTACCCGGTCGAGGTCGAGACCAGCGAGGCCAGGAAGCGGGCCTTGCCCTCGTCGTAGCGGCCTTTCGCGACCTGTTCCTGAAGGTCGGCCTCGATGCTCTCCCGGGCGCTCGCGAGCACCTCCTCGTTGACGTCGCGCATCGCTACGGGAACCTCTAGGCGGCGGAGGACGAGCGTCGCGAGCTGCGCGGCCATCAGCCCTGCGCCGACGATCCCGACCTTTCGCACCGGCCTCGGCTCGGTTGCAGGGCGGCCAGGTGGGTTCTTCGCGCGGCGCTCGACGAGGTCGAAGGCGTAGAGGGAGGCCTGCGCCTGCCGTCCGGGGAGTAGCTCGCCGACGGCCTCCTCTTCGGCGCGGTAGCCCTCTTCGAGCGACCAGCCGGTGCAGGCGCCCTCGATCAGCTCGAGCGCCGTGTAAGGCGCGGGCGCGGCGCCGTGCACCTGACCGTCGAGCCGTGCGCGCGCCTTCCGGATCACGTCCGTTGCGGCCAGGTCCTGGGTCTGTCCCCGGGACCTGGCCCTCCGGCCGCGAGCTCGAGGGCGAACGCGATCGAATCGTCCACGAACTCCGCCGGCTCGAGGAGCCGGTCCGCGAAGCCGAGCTCGAACGCGTCGGGGCCGGTCAGAACCCTGTTCTGGCGCATCGGGTTGGTCACGACGAACTTCACGGCCGCCTCGACGCCGACCAGGCGCGGGACGAGCTGCGTCCCGCCCCAGGCCGGCACGATCCCGAGGAAGCACTCGGGGCACGCGAAGTGCCGCACGGCGGTCGAGATCGTGCGCGAGTCGCAGTGCAGCGCCAGCTCGACGCCGCCGCCGAGACAGGCTCCGTTGACCGCGGCGATGGTGGGGTACGGCAGCGCGCGGATCCGGCCGAAGAGCTCGTGACCTGCGCGGCTTCCCTCGATCGCGAGCTCCCGGGTCGCGCCCGGGAACTCGGTGATGTCGGCTCCGGCCGCGAAGACGAACGGCTTGCCGGTGACGACGAGCGCCGACCAGCCGCTCTCCTCCAGCTCCGGAAGAAGCCTCTCGAGGGACTCGAGCGCCGCGCGTCCGAAGAAGGTCGGCTTCGTGTAGTCCTCGCCGTTGTCGATCGTGACGAGCGCGACCGGGCCACCCTCGGTCTCGACGCGCGCGAGCCTGAACTCGGTGTCAGCCAGAGAGGTTCTCCCAGATGACGGCCGCGCCCATGCCCATCCCGACGCAGAGCGCGGTCAGCCCGTAGCGGACGGCAGGCCGCTCACGGAAGCCGTAGGCGAGCTGCGCCAGGAGGCGCACGCCTGTCGCCGCGAGCGGGTGCCCACACGCGATCGCTCCGCCGTACGGGTTCAGCCGCTCGTCCTCGGGGTCGACTCCGAACGCGTCGCACCATGTGAGCACCTGGACAGCGAACGGCTCGTTCAGCTCGAAGAGGCCGACGTCGTCGAGAGTGAGCCCGGCGAGCTCGAGCGCCTTCCGAGTCGCCGGTACCGGGCCGAGGCCCATCAGCTCCGGCTCGACTCCGGCGAACGCGTAGGCGACGAGGCGCATCCGCGGCTCCAGACCGTGATCGCGCGCCGCCTGCTCCGACGCGAGGAGCGCAACTGCCGCGCCGTCCGTGAGCCCGGCCGAGTTCCCGGCGGTGACGCAACCGCCCGGCCGGAAGGGCGTCGGCAGGTCGGCCAGGCCTTTCAGGCTCGTGTCTGGTCGCAGGAACTCGTCGCGACCAGCAACCTGCCAGCCGTTGTCGGTGAACACGGCCATCGGAACGACCGTCTCGCGCATCACGCCGTTCTCCCAGGCCGCGGCCGCCCGGTGCTGCGAGCGCACGGCAAAACCGTCTGAGTCCACCCTGGTCAGCTGCGGGAAGCGGTCGTGGAGGTTCTCGGCCGTCGCGCCCATCGTCACGGCGGACGGGTCGACCAGCCGCTCGGCGACGAAACGTGGGTTGAAGTCGACGTCCTCGCCCATCGGATGGTGGCCCATGTGCTCGATGCCGCCGGCGAGGACGACCTCCGCTGAGCCCATTGCGATCTCGCCGGCCCCGGCCGTGACGGCCGTCAGCGCGCCCGCGCACATGCGATCGACCGCAAAGCCAGGGACGGATTGAGGCAGCCCGGCGAGCAGCGCAACGTCTCGACCGAGCGTGAGCCCCTGGTCGCCGACCTGGGCGGTGGCGGCCATGACCACGTCGTCGATGCGGGAGGGGTCGAGCTCCGGGTTGCGTCGAAGGAGCTCGCGGACGACCTTGACGCCCAGGTCGTCGGCGCGGGTCCGCCAGAAGACTCCCTTCGGCCCTGCGCGTCCGAACGCGGTCCGAACGGCGTCGACGTACACGACCTCGCGGAGCTCACGCGCCACGCCGAGGAGACTAGTCCATGGCGCTGTGGACGAACCGGCACACATCGGGCACGGTCCGGTCACCCACCTGTGCGCGCTTGCTCGATACGATCGCAGCGGGGAGGAGGTCGGCTGTGCCTAAACCAGGAGCCGGCGCCGCGCACGAGGACTGGGCTGGGCATTTCGCTCGAGAGGAGGATCGCTACCGCGACGGCGAGGCCCGGCTTCACGCGCCGGAGGAACCCGCGCCGGAGGACGTTTCGGATCCAGACAGCCGCCAGCGGCAGCTGACCCGGCTCGGGAATGCGGCCGGCGGCGCCGGTCTCGCGCTCCTGATGCAGGGCCGCGGGGACGAGGCCGCCGGGTGGTTCGTTCGGGCAGCCGAGCGCTACCGGGAGAGCTTCCAGGATGCGCCGGCCGGGAGCTGGGGCCGGCCGATCGGCGCCATCAAGGCGCTGCTGCTGGCGGGCGACCGGGCGAGGGCGGAGGAGGCTGCCGACTGGGCGCTCGGCGCGGGGGCAGCCGAAGCGGATTCCCCGATCGGAGGCTACGCCGCGGCGCTCGCGCTGCTCGTTCTCGGTCGCGACGCCGAGGCTCGGGTGCACGCAGATGCGATCCGGATCCGCGACGACTTCCCCAACGACGTCGGCGATGCGCTGGCGTTCATCGCCGCCGGGGACGTCCTCGGCTACGCGATCGCGGTCGAGTCCGTGCTCCAGTCGTTCGAGACCCGCGACGACTACCTGGAGGATCTCCCGGTCGCCGACACCGTGCTCGTGCTGCAGGCGCTCGCCGGGCGCCGGGAGATGGCGGCGGAGCTGAGCTCCCTGCTGCTCCCTAGTTGACGGGCTTCGTCGGCGGGTGGAGGACGGCAGTGATCACGATCGGCTCAGCGGTGTCGTCCTCTGCGTCCCTCGCCTTCTCGACCAGCTCGGCGACGAGCTCGAGCGCGCGCTCGGGGCGAATTCGCGCGGTCACCTGCGCCGAGCGGAAGGTGCCCTCGGCGCTGTGGGTGTCCCAGCCACGCTGCACCTCGTCGAGCATCGCCGCCCGCAGGTCGCTGGTCAGGCCGGAGGCGAGCAGCTCCGGAGCGACGCGGAGCGTCCGCGCGACCGCCCGGTAGGGCTTCTCGCGCCCGCGGTTGCTACCTGCGAGCGTGATCAGCCCCGCGCGGAGCAGCATTCGCACGTGGAAGTGAAGGTGACCCGGATCGACGCCGAGCTTGTTCGCGAGCTCCCGGTTCGTGAGTGCCTCTTCCGCGTCGGTCCCGAGCGTCTCGAGCACGCGTAGACGCAAAGGGTGGCCCAGCGCCTTCAGCTGGTCAGGCTCGTCGAGCACGAGCACGTCGAGGATCTCGTTGCCGATCTCCGAGCTCACCGCGCCTATATATACGATCGGGAGGGTCAATCCAAGTGCGCTGCCGCCGCGGCGTCGGCAACGACCCGGGTGCGGCCGCCTTCCGAGCGGATCAGGCTGGCCGGAGTGTCGAGGTCGGGCGGGCGCCCGAAGGCACGCTCCATCGCGTCGGCCTTTGCCTCGCCGGTGACGATGAACAGCACGTCAGGCGCCGAGCAGAGCACCGGCACGGTCATCGTCACGCGCTCGACGAACGGGTCGAGCTTCGCCTCCGCCGGAATCGCACGCCGCGAGCGCTCGCCGAGGGTCGGCTGGCCCGGGAAGAGCGAGGCCACGTGGCCGTCGGCGCCGATGCCGAGCAGGACGAGGTCGAGCTTCGAGCCGCGCAGCGCCTGGTCGTACTCCTCGGCTGCAGCCGCCGCTTCGAGCTCGCCACGGATCCGCCGGACCGAGCGAGGCGGGGCCGAGAGGCGGTCGAGCAACGACTCGCGTGCGAGCCGGTAGTTGGACAGCTCATCGTCCGGCGGGACGCAGCGCTCGTCGCCCCACCACACCGATGCCTCGCCCCAGTCCGGCTCCCGCTCGGCCGCCAGCTCGTACGCGCGGGCAGGCGTCGTGCCACCCGTCAAGACGATCTCCAGCCCGGCTCGCGCGGCCGCCGCGAGCTCGTCGGCGACGACCGACGCGACCGCTTCTTCGTCCTCCAGCCGGATCAGCTCGACGCCGTGAGGCGTCACTGCTCGCCGGCCGCGAGCTCCTGCGAGCGCTCGACGGCGGCCTGGATCGCGTTCAGGAAGGCCGCCCGAACCCCGGCGCGCTCCAGCTCGCGGATCGCCCGGATCGTCGTCCCGCCGGGCGAGGTCACCTGCTCGCGCAGCTCCACCGGGTGGATGCCCTCGTCTCGGAGCAAGTGCGAAGTGCCGAGCATCGTCTGGACGACGAGCTGCGTCGAGATCTCGCGCGAGAGGCCGAGCAGGATCCCGGCCTCGATCATCGCCTCGGCGAGCAGCGCGAAGTACGCGGGCCCGGAGCCCGACACGGCCGTGACCGCGTCCATGTACCGCTCGGGCACACGCACGACGCCGCCGACGTGGCTGAGCGCCTCCTCGGCGAGCGTCAGGTGCTCGTCCTCCGCGTGCGCTCCCGCGCAGACGCCCGCGATCCCCTCGTGCACGGTGGCCGGCCGGTTCGGCATCGCTCGCACCACGGGAACGCCCGGGCCGATGAGGCTTTCGATCGCGGACGTGGGAATCGCGGCGGCGACCGAGAGCACCGTCTGCTCAGGCGTCAGCAGCCCGCCGATCTCGCCGAGGAGCACGTCGAAGTCCTGCGGCTTGACGGCGATCACGACCAGCGCGGCGCCCGCGACGGCCTCGGCGTTCGACGTCGTCGCCTTGACGCCGTGGCGCTCCGCCAGCTCGCGAGCCCGCTCCTCGTCTCGGACTGTGACGACGATCTCAGCCGGCTCGCGCCAGCCGCCGCTCAGCAGTCCGCGCAACAGCGCCTCGCCGATCGTTCCCGTGCCGAGTATCGCGACCAGGCGCCCGTCGTTCGCCATAAGAGGAGTCTAGGCGGCTGCGCGCGCAGGGAGTGGAACGAGCCCGGCCCCGAAAGCGGAGAGCAGGTAGACGCTCGCGAGACCCGACCAGCGGCCGTACGGCTCCAGCAGTTCCGCCGTCTCCCAGGTCTCGACCCGCCGGCCGCGCAGAGCCGAGCAGAGCTTGACGAGGCCGAGGTCGCCGACGAGCCCGCGCTCGAAGCGACCGAGCCCTTCCAGACAGATGACCCCGACCGACCAGGGTCCGAGTCCCCGCTCGCGCTCGAGCCGGTCAGCGGCCGCGTCCGTCGGCAGCGAGCGCAGGCGCTCGAGGTCGACCGACCGGCAGAGACGGACGAGCGTCGCACCTCGGCGGGCGCCCAGCCCGAGGCGGCGCAGCTCGGCTGGAGCGAAGCGCCCGAGCGACGCCGGGTCCGGAGGCTGGCGCAACCGCGTGCCCTCGACCTGCGGCATCGCCGCCCTGATCACGTTGCGCTCGATCTCGCGTGCCAGCCGGGCCTGGATCAACTGGCCGCAGACGGCGCGAAGCAGCGAGTGCGTGACGGTCGCCAGGCGCAGCGGCCGGTAGCCGCGCAACCGAGGGAGGGCGCGGCGGAGCAGCGGATCGTCACGGAAGCGATCGAGGAACTCGGAATGGTCGTCGTCGAGCGCGAGCACGAAGCGCAGCTCGGCGAGGCCGCGCTCGTCGGGCGCGCGGAGCTGGACGACCCCGTCCGGTCGCTGCCAGGCCCGGCCGAGCCCGCCGGTCGTGAGAGCCGCGACGAGTGGCCCGTCGGCGCGCGTGCGGGTCGAGTCTCCGGCATGACGTGCCGAGACCCGCAGTGAGAAAGGGCCCCGCGGCCGGACCGCGTCGGAGACGCCCTTCAGCCCTTCACGATCTCCTTCCGGCACGGGATCCCGATCTTGCCCGGCGAAGCGGACACCGTCAACGACGCCGTGGCCGCGCCGGTATCGTCGGGTCTGGTGAGCATCGACCCGCGCGCCGACATCGGCCACGTCCACCTGAAGGTCTCGGACCTCGACCGGGCGCTCGGCTTCTACCGCGACGTCCTCGGCTTCGAGCTCACGCAGCGACATGGCGACCAGGCTGCCTTTCTCTCGGCCGGCGGCTACCACCACCACATCGGCCTGAACACGTGGGAGTCGCGTGGCGGCTCGCCGCCTCCGCCGGGAACCACCGGCCTCTACCACTTCGCGATCCGCTATCCGGACCGGAGCACGCTCGGTGACGCGCTTCGCCGGCTCGTCGAGGCCGGCTGGCCGCTCGACGGCGCGACCGATCACGGTGTCTCCGAGGCGCTCTACCTCCGCGATCCCGACGGAAACGGGATCGAGCTCTACCGCGACCGGCCCCGCGAGGAATGGCCGCGGCCCGCGTCGGGCGAGGGCGTGGCGATGCACAACGCGGCGCTCGACCTGCAGGCCTTGCTCGCCGAGGCGGTCGTCTGATGGCGAAAGGCTACGCCGAAGGGCCGGCGGCCGAGGAGGCCGAGCGCCGGCGCGAGGAGCTCGAGCGCGGCGTAACGGAGTCGAAACAGCAGAACCGCGCCGCCGTCTACGGCTCCACCGATGAACAGCCCGAGCGGCACTTCCTCGGCTGGCGGGACGAGGTCGATCCCGACGAGTTGTTCGACACCGGTCGGGCCTGGGGAATTACCGTCGTGCGCGCTACGGTGTAAGGGAGCAGATGGCCAAGCAGGTCGAGCAGCTCGAGCAAGTGACGATTCGCTTCGCAGGTGATTCCGGTGACGGGATGCAGCTCACCGGAGGGCAGTTCACGAGCGAGACGGCGTTGGTCGGAAACGACCTCTCGACGCTTCCGGACTTCCCGGCCGAGATCCGCGCGCCGGCGGGCTCGCTGCCGGGGGTCTCGGGCTTTCAGCTTCACTTCGCCGACCACGACATCCTGACCCCCGGCGACAGGCCTGACGTGCTGGTCGCGATGAACCCCGCGGCGCTGAAGACGAACCTGCGTGACCTGGAGCGGCGCGGGACGCTGATCGTCAACCGCGACGCCTTCACCGAGCGCAACCTCGACAAGGCCGGCTACGAGGCGAACCCGCTCGAGGACGGCTCGCTCGAGGGCTACCACGTGCACGAGGTGGCTCTGACTGCGCTCACGCTCGAGGCGCTCAAGGACGTGGATGTGAGCAAGCGCGAGGCGGAGCGCTCGAAGAACATGTTCGCGCTCGGCCTGATGTCGTGGCTCTACCACCGGCCGACCGAGAACACGGTCGCCTTCATCGAGCGCAAGTTCGCCTCGAAACCGGCGATCGCCGAGGCCAACGTCAAGGCGTTCAAGGCCGGCTGGGCCTACGGCGAGACCTCCGAGGACTTCGTCGTCTCCTACGAGGTCGCGCCGGCCAACCTCCCGCCCGGGACCTACCGCAACATCACGGGCAACCAGGCGCTCGGCCTCGGCTTGGTCGCCGCGAGCGTGCAGAGCGGGCTGCCGCTCTTCCTCGGCGCCTACCCGATCACGCCGGCCTCGGAGATCCTCGAGCACCTCTCGCGGCACAAGCGCTTCGGCGTGCGCACCTTCCAGGCCGAGGACGAGATCGCCGCGGTTGGCGCGGCGCTCGGCGCGAGTTTCGGCGGCGCGCTCGGGGTCTGCACGTCGAGCGGGCCCGGGATCGTGCTGAAGGGCGAGACGGTGGGGCTCGCGGTCACGCTCGAGCTGCCGCTGCTGATCCTCGACATCCAGCGGGCGGGCCCGTCGACCGGGATGCCGACGAAGCCCGAGCAGGCCGACCTGTTGATGGTTCTCTTCGGCCGCAACGCCGAGTCCCCGGTGCCGGTCGTGGCCGCGTCCACTCCCGGCGGCTGCTTCTACGCGGCGCTCGAGGCCGCGCGCATCGCGTTGAAGTACCGGACGCCGGTCTACCTGCTCTCGGACGCGTACCTCGCCAACGGCTCCGAGCCGTGGCTCCTGCCCGACGCCGCCTCCCTGCCGGAGATCCCCGTCGAGTTCGCGACGAAGCCCAATCGCGACGGAGAGTTCCTGCCGTATGTGCGTGACCCTGAGACGCTCGCCCGCGAGTGGGCGGTTCCGGGGACGCCAGGCCTCGAGCACCGGATCGGCGGGCTCGAGAAGCAGGACGAGACCGGCAACGTCTCGTACGACCCCGACAACCACGACCTGATGGTTCGCCTCCGCGCGCAGAAGGTCGCGGGGATTGCGGCGGACATTCCCGAGCTCGAGGTCGACGACCCGGACGGCGCCGACCTGCTCGTCCTCGGCTGGGGCGGGACGTACGGGCCGATCACTGCGGCCGTGCGCCGCGTGCGCAAGGACGGCAAGAAGGTCGCGCAGGCCCACCTGACGCACCTGAACCCGTTCCCGCGCAACACGGGCGAGGTGCTGCGCGCCTACGAGCGCGTGCTGGTCCCGGAGATGAACCTCGGCCAGCTGCTCAAGCTCGTGCGCGCCGAGTTCCTGGTCGACGCGGTCGGCTACAACCGCGTCCGCGGCGTGCCGCTGCGGGCGGGCGAGCTCGCTGACGCGATGGAGGCCATGCTGTGAGCGAGAACGGGAGCAGCAAGCCCGTCCTGACCGCGAAGGACTTCACCTCCGACCAGGAGGTGCGCTGGTGCCCGGGCTGCGGCGACTACGCGATCCTCGCCGCGGTGCAGAAGTTCATGCCCGAGCTCGGGATCCCGCGAGAGCGGATCGTCTTCATCTCCGGGATCGGCTGCGCCGCCCGCTTCCCGTACTACATGCAGACCTACGGGATGCACTCGATTCACGGCCGCGCGCCGGCGATCGCGACGGGGCTTGCGCTCTCGCGGCCCGACCTCTCGGTCTGGGTCGTGACCGGCGACGGCGATGCGCTCTCGATCGGCGGCAACCACCTGATCCACGCGCTGCGGCGGAACGTGAACATCAAGATCCTGCTCTTCAACAACCAGATCTACGGGCTGACGAAAGGGCAGTACTCGCCGACGACGCCGCTTGGCACCGTCAACAAGACGACGCCGATGGGCTCGCTCGACTGGCCGTTCAACCCGGTGGCGCTTGCGCTCGGGGCTGAGGCGACCTTTGTCGCGCGCTCGATCGACACCGACCGCGCACACCTGACGGAGATGCTGCGCCGCGCGCACGCTCACGAGGGTGTCGCGTTCGTCGAGATCTACCAGAACTGCAACGTCTACAACGACGGCGCCTTCGACGCGGTGCGCGACCAGAAGGAGAACCGGATCCCGCTCGAGCACGGGAAGCCGATCCGCTTCGGCGAGGAGGCCGAGCGCGGCGTGCGCCTGCGGCCCGACGGCTCCGCGGAGCTCGTCGACGTGGCCGAGGTCGGCGAGGACGCGCTGATGGTGCACGACGAGCACCACGAGTCGCCGAGCCTGGCTGCGGCGCTCGCTCGGATCTCGCACACGCCGCACGGGCCGACCCCGATCGGCGTCTTCCGGGACATCGAGCGCCCGGCCTACGACCGCCTGATGGAGGAGCAGCTCGAGAGCGCGCGCAGCGAGCAGGGCGAGGGCGACCTCGCCGAGCTCCTGCACGCCGGCGACACCTGGACGATCGGCTGACGCTTCAAGGCTCCCGCGCCGGGAGCCGATGACGTCGAGATGCGCCTCGCTGGGGTTGCCGTCCTCGCGTTCTTTCTCCTTTCCGGGTGCGGTGGGATGTCGAGGGGCTCAGGCGACGCCGCCTTCCTGAAGCAGGCCGATGCGGTCTGCGCGACGCGGGCCGTTGCGGTCAGCGCGCTGCCGCTCCCGAGCACCGGCCGTGACCTGGTCGAGCTCGGACAGCGCGTGAGCGCCCTGGAGGAGCACGAGCAGTCGCGGCTCGTCCGGCTCGACGTCCCCGACGACCGCCACGTCGAGATGGCGGCCTTCCTCCGCTCGATCGACCGCGTTCAGCGCGCGAACGCGGTTCTCCGCGACGCGTTCCTCCGGAGCAATGCGTCCGACCTTGCCCACGCGAGAGTCGATCTCGTCTCGGCCCGCGAAGCCTCGAACGTCGCCGCGCAGCGGGTCGGGCTCGCCTGCCGCCACTAGACTCGCGCGCGTGGGTCGCCTCCGTTTTCGCGAGTGGGAGACGTGGTACGAGGTCGTCGGCGAGGCAGAGGCGCCGGGCCGGCTGCCGCTCCTGTGCCTGCACGGCGGGCCGGGCGGCTCGCACGATCCGCTCGAAGGGCTCGGCGCGCTCGCCGCGCAGGGCCGCAGGGTCGTCTTCTACGACCAGCTCGGCGGCGGTGACTCCGACCGGCCGGACGACGCGTCGCTCTGGACGGTCGAGACGTTCATCGCGCAGCTCGAGAGCGTCCGCGAGGGGCTCGGGCTCGAGCGGCTCCACCTGTTCGGCTCTTCGTGGGGCGGGATGCTGGCGCTCGAGTACGCCCTGCGGCAGCCGCCGGGCCTGGCGAGCCTCGTCCTCAACTCGACCCCGACGAGCGCGCCGCGGTGGGCCGAGGAGACGCTGCGCCTGCACGCCGCGCTTCCGCCCGGGCTCGGCGACAGGGAGGCGGAGCTCGAGTTCAAGCGTCGCCACATCTGCCGCCTCGATCCCGAGCCCGATTCGCTCGCGCGCGCGCGTCAGAAGTTCGGTGCACAGACCTACGAGACGATGTGGGGGCCGAACGAGTTCACGGTCACCGGCACCCTCAGGGGCTGGGACGTGATCGATCGGCTCGGCGAGATCGAGGTGCCGACTCTGATCACGTCCGGCCTCCATGACGAGTGCACGCCCGCGCTGGTCGAGCCGCTCCACCGCGGGATCCGGGACTCCGAGTGGGTGCTCTTCGAGCGGAGCGCGCACATGTCGTATCTCGAGGAGCCCGGGCTCTACCTCGAGGTCCTGGGTTCCTTTCTCGACCGCGTTGAACTGAGCTAGACGCGATTTCGCAAGTGAGCCGGAGCTCTCGCATCCAAGGCGCTGCGTTGGACGGCCACGCGGGCAGAGCCCGCACGGCCTCTACGGTCGGCGCCGCCGAGTCGGCGCCTTAGACCAGCGCCTGCACGGCCGCCGCGGCGCCGGCGATCAGGAGGACGATGGCGATTGCCCGGATGAGCGCCGGCTCGGAGAGACGGCCGGTGAGGCGCGCGCCGAGCAAGGCGCCCGGAATCGAGGCCGCGCCGCCGACGACGATCAGCCACCACTGGGGCGAGGCCGACGGCAGGTGCCCGAGCAGCCCCGCGACGCCGACGCAGACGCCGACGGCGAGGTTCGTCCCGACAGCGCGGCTCGGTGTCTCGCCGACGAGGCGCAACAGCGCAGGCATTCGCAGCGATCCGAGGATCAGGCCGACGAAGCCGCCGAGCAGTCCGATCACGGCGCCGGAGGCGACCGCGACCAGCACGTGCGGTCCATCCCCCGGTCGAGCCTTCACCGGCGACCGGAGCAACAGGTCGAGCCCGCTGTAGACAAGCACCGCGGCGATCGCGAGCAGCAGCGCCGACCTCGGGACTTTCCCCGCGAGGTACCCGCCCACGAGCGCGCCTACGACCGAGGGCGGGGCCATCCACCCGAACAGGCGCCAGTTGATCCGGCCGGCGCGGATGTGGCTCGTCGAGGCGGTCGCGGCGGCGATGCCCGAGACGGCGATGTTCGCGCCGCCCGCCGCCGCCGGTGACGACGCCGCGGCAACGAACAGCGGCAGGCGCAGGTTGCCGAGCACGAGGCCGACCGCACCGCCCGCGACAGCGACCGTGAACGACCAGGCCGCAACCGCGATCACTTCGAGAGCGCCCACGTTCAGGCGACCATAAGAGACGAGGCCCGCCGGGGGCGGGCCTCGCTGGGAGGGGCAACTCGAAGCGAAGAGCTAGCTGGCCGAGACGGTCTTCACGACCTCGCAGTTGACGACCGTGTCCGGCTCGCCCGCGCGAACCCACGCGACGTCGTGGTCACCGGGGCCGCAGTCGAGCGAGTCGACCTGGCCGTCGGCGGCGAGCGAGTGGAGGACGTCGTTGCCGTCACCGCCGTTCAGCGTGTCGGCGCCGCGCCCACCCCACAGCCGGTCGCGGCCTGCGCCACCGTTGACCGAGTCGTCGCCGGGGCCGCCGTGGAGGATGTTGCGGCCGCTGTCGCTGGCGTTGAGCGTGTCGTTGCCGGCGCCTCCCCACATCACGGCGCCGTCGTCTCCGGCGTTGAGCGTGTCGTCGCCGGGCCCGCCGATGAGCCCGTCGAGGCCTGCGCCGCCGTCGACGGTGTCGTTGCCTTTGCCAGCGCGAACGACATCGCGCGCGCCGGCTGCGCTGATCCGATCGTCACCCGCGAGGCTGAGGATGAAATCGCGGTTGTCGGTGCCGGTGAGCACGTCAGCGTCCTTCGTGCCGCGGATGACGTTGAACCAGTTCGCGCTCGCGACGCCGGCCACCGAGAGGCCGAAGGCGGCGACGAGCGTCAGGACGATGAGCTTGCGGGTCATGTGGATTACCTCCGTAGAAAGCCTGCTTGCGCAGTAAAGAAGCCGCGCGTTAGCTCCTCGTGCGCGAAATGGAAGGATTCTTTGAGCGGAGGCGTTTTCGGCGTCAAGGCGTCGCTTGCGACGCCGTCGTCAGGAGGTGCGGGCTCTGCCCGTGACTCCGTCGGAATTGACCGGTCGAACCGACTGACCTCGTCCGAAACCGTTTCTAGGCCGAATCTGCGTCGACCACGTCGACCGAGACGATCAGGTCGGGGCGGATGAACCGGCCCGCGTAGAACGGCCATGAGCCATTCGCGTTCGCGAACTGCTCGATCACTTCCTGTGCGCCCTCCATCGCCGTCCCGAAGTCGCGGAACTCGCCGACCTCGACTCCGCTGCCGTCCTGCAGGCGGACGACCACGCGGAAGACGCTGCGAGTCTGGCCGAACGGATCGAACGTGTCGGGCTCGACCGCGGGCGCCTGAGCCGGCATCGGCTCGGGCACGAAGACGGGCTCGTCGACGATTGTCGGCTCGAGCGCCGCGGGCGGGAAGGGATCGATCGGAAGCTCGACAGGCGCAGCCAGGGCCTCGGGCGGTGCCGGCGCCTCGACGGGCAGAGCCGCCGGAGGCGTGAGGATCACCGGCTGAATCTCGGGGGGCGCCGTTTCGGCCGGCTCCGGCGCGGGTGCCGGGGACGGAGGTGTCGCGGGAGTCACGAAGTAGTCCTCGGCCTGCGCGGCCGGCTGGACCGGCGCGAGGTCGGGGGCCATCGAGGGAAGCTCGGGCTCGGGCTGGGGCTCCGGCTGGAGCTCCGGCGCCATCACCGGAGGCGCGAGCTCGGGCTGGGGCTCGGGCGCCATAGCCGGAGGCGCGAGCTCAGGCTCCGGCTCGGCCGGTACCGGCATCAGCTCCGGCTCGGGCTCGGAAACAGGCTGAGGCGTCACGGGCGCCGGCTGCTCGACCGGCGGAGGAGCCATCAACGGCTCGGGCTGCTGCACAGGCTCGGGCTGCTGCACGGGGGCCTGGAGCGGTTCCGGAGCGGGAGGTGCGAGCTGAGGCTCGGGCTCTGGCTCGGGACGGGCAGGGATCTCCTCGGGCGCGCTTGCCTGGAGGGGCTGCGCCGCGGGCTCGACGACGCCGGCGCCGTCGGGCGGCCGCAAGGCCGGGGGAGGAGTGGGCAGATCGGTCGGTCCGAAAGCCGGCGAGCTGTCGTACGCCGCCGACGCGTTGGGGCCGCGAACCACGGGCGGGCTGAGCGGCGGCTCGAGCCCAAGCCCGGCCGACGACGTGATCTCGTGCATCCCTAGAGCCGACATGTTCCCCTTTCCGTTGGTCTCACCGGGGTCACGCAGAAGCTCGCGGGCGCGTTTCGCCAACTCGGGGTCCACGAGCATGAGCTCGGGGGAGAGGCACCGTACGAGGGATGTCCGATCGATGAGATCAATAGCCGCAGTAGTAGTTCGTACGCCATGCGGGGGTCGTCCCCGCAACCGCAGTATCGGCCCGGCCTCTGGGGCGAGCATGCCCCGTTGGAGTGATTGGCGGCAGGCGGCGCCCGCGCTGACGCCGCCTGCCGGTCCGATCGGCTTTTCGCTAGTGGTTTGCGGCCTTCGGCGTCGGGCTCGCACTCACGCTGAAGTCGGCCGCGTTGTCGTTCGAGTCGTCGCCGTCCGGGAGTCGAACCGCGCTGTTTCCAGGCGCGGCGGCCGCGGGCGGGGCCGCCGCGGGATGGCCCTCGACGAAGGCGTTCACTGCATCGCCGTAGCCGACCGAGTCGACGATCGTGCCGCTGGCGTCGCGTAGCGCAACGCCGCCGCCGGTTGCGGCCAGGCTCGAGCTGAAGCTCTGATCAGGGGTCGCCGAGCCGGCGTAGGCACTGCCGCCGAACAGGTAGAAGCCGCCTGCGGCGAGCGTCGTGCCCGATGGGATCGTGCCGAGCGTGACGTCGCTCGTGCCCGCCGAGGAGCGGTAGACGAGCTTGTAGCCGCTCAGGTCGACCGCCGACGAGCCGCCGTTGAACAGCTCGACGAACTCGTTCGAGGCCGCGCCTGTGATACCGGTCATGACCTCGTTCACGGTCAGGGTCGCCGAGCCACCGCCACCGCCGCCTCCGCCACCACCGACGGTGCAGGCGATCGACGCGGCCCCGTCGGAGGCGCTGTAGGCAACCGACAACGTGCCTGTGCCGCCCGGGGCATGGCAGGCCGTGCCGTTCAGCTCGTCGAGCGAGCCGAGGCGTGGTCCAGCAGGCCCGGTCGGTCCTGCCGGGCCGCGGGCTCCGGCCGCTCCGGCCGCTCCCGCAGGGCCGGCGGCTCCGGTGGCGCCGCGTGCGCCCGGCGCGCCAGGAGTGCCAGCGAGGCCCTGAGACCCGGACTCTCCGCTCGGCCCGCGCTTTCCCTCCGGCCCCTGGATGTTCCAGGCGATCGACTGCTCACCGCGACGGCACGAGCTTGCGCCCGCGACCACCCGCAGCCGGCCACCCTGCTTCTGCGCGCAGGCGAAGATGACGCCCTTCGCACGCTTCGGCGCGCTCTGCCCGGCCAGCGCGGCGCCGGTCGCGACTACGAGCCCCAGCGCAGCGAGCAGCAGCAACGGTCTTCGAACAAATCGCATCTCCAGACTCCTCTCGTTGTTTCCGGCAGAGATATCCGCGGCGAGCGAGAGGAACCAGAGCGCGCGCGCCTTTCGCCTCGATCTCGGCACGAAGGTGTTACGAAGGCGTCTCTAGCTGAGGAAATACAGCGAGGCCGCGAGCCCGGCGGCGACGCAGTAGATCGCGAATGGAATCAGCGTGTTCGTCTCGAAGAAGCGCATCAGGAAACGAACCGAGACGTAGGCGGCAGCCGCCGCGCAGAAAGCGGCGAGCAGTGCCTGGCCGCGGACGCCGTTTCCCGCCGAGCCGAACAGCTCGGGCAGCTTGAGGAGAGCTGCCGCTCCGATGATGGGTGTGGCGAGGAGGAACGAGAATCGCGCGGCGTCCTTGTTCGAGAGGCCGGCGAGCAGCCCGCCGCCCATCGTCATCCCCGAGCGGGAGAAGCCGGGAATCAGCGCCAGGGCTTGCAGCGATCCAATGCCGAACGCGCTGCCCCAGCCCAGCTGGTGCGCGATCCGGGCGTCGTCATCCTGCTCGACCTGCTTCGACCTGCGGCGCAGTAGCTCGGCGCCGAAGAGCAGAAGGCCGTTCAGGGTCAGGAAGAACGCTGCGGAGCGGGGCGAAGCGAAGACATGGCGGAGCTTGTGCTCGAGCAACAGGCCGAGGATCCCGGCAGGGATCGTGCCAAGCACGAGCAGCCACGCGAGCTTGGCGTCCGTGTCCGCGGGATCGATGCCGCGGTCGCGCAGGCTTCGGCCGAGGCCCTTGGTGATGCGCACCCAGTCGGCCCAGAAGAAGCCGAGAAGTACCAGCGCTGTCGCGAGATGGGTCGCGACCAGGAAGGTGATGAAGTACTGGTCGTTCTGGTGGATGTTCCAGCCGAGGATGCTGGGCAGGATCACGCTCTGCCCGAGGCTCGAGATCGGGAACAGCTCGGCCACACCCTGGAGAAATCCCAGGATCGCGGCCTGCCAGTACGTGATCAGCGCCGCGAGGGGCACTCAGTCGGCAGGTCGAGAGCGCCGGGGACCGCTCTGGAACCAGGCGAAGGCGAGCAGGGCGAGACCCAGGAGCAACGAGGCGAGGCCGTGCTTGACGTGGTGGTGGTTGGATCCGGCCTCGTGCCCCGGCATCCACGAGGCCAACGACTTCGCCGGCTCGGCCCAGTAGTAGAAGGCCAGGACGATCAACACGACGCCTAGAACAGCGGCGGCGATCACGACGGGTCGGCTGTTGAGGCGCACAGCGTCTGGACAATAGCGCGCGCTGTAGACCGGAGCCGCGAACGAGCGCGTCGCTACGGTACGAGTCATGAGCGAGCACGCAATCGAGGCAGAGGGGCTGGTTCGGGTCTTCAAGAAAGGGCCGCGCGCGGTCGACGGGATCGACCTCGCGGTCGCGACCGGCGAGATCTACGGCTTTCTGGCCCGAACGGGGCCGGCAAGTCCACGACCGTCCACATGCTGACGACGCTGCTGCCGCCGACGGAAGGCACGGCCCGTGTGGCCGGCTACGACGTCGTGCACCAGGGACCGCAGGTGCGGGCCGCAATCGGCGCGGCGCTACAGGAGGCCGCGCTCGACCCGCTCCTGACGGGCCGCGAGCACCTGCGCCTCCAGGCCTCGCTCCAGGGGCTGCCGCGCGAGCTGCGCAAGTCGCGCGCGGATGAGTTGCTCACGCGCGTGGGGCTGACCGAGGCCGCCGACCGCAAGGTGCGCGGCTACTCGGGGGGTATGAAGCGCAGGCTCGACCTGGCGATGGCGCTCGTCCACTCGCCGCGGATCCTCTTCCTCGACGAGCCGACGACCGGTCTCGACATCCAGAGCCGGACGGCGCTCTGGGAGGAGGTGTCACGACTCGCGCGCGAGGAGGGCGTGACCGTCTTCCTAACGACCCAGTACCTCGAAGAGGCCGACGTCCTTGCACAGCGGGTGGGGATCATCGACCACGGTCACATCGTCGCCGAGGGCACTCCGGCCGCGCTCAAGGCGACGGTCGGGCGGCCGACGGTCGAGGCGATCCCGGTCGATCCGGCCGAGCGTGACCACGCGGCCGCGATCCTGGCTCGCTTCGGCGATCCGTGCGCCTCGGCGCACGGCGTCGCCGTCCGGCTCCGCTCCGGCCAGGCCGACCTGGTCGGAATCGTCCGCGCGCTCGACGCCGAGCACCTGAAGGTCGAGCACCTCCAGCTGCACCAGCCTTCGCTCGACGATGTCTTCCTCGCAAAGACGGGTCGTTCGCTCGAGGGCGCCGCCGACGAGGAGGAGCAGGAGCCACCTCGCGGGCTCGTGATGGAACCCGCCTGACTTGAGCGCCTTTGCAGACCAGGTGTACCTGCTTGCGCGGCGCTCGGTGGTGCGGACGCTGCGCCAGCCGGCCAACGTGGTCGCGCCGCTTCTCTTTCCGATGCTGCTGCTGGCGGTCAACTCCGGCGGTCTCAGGTCGGCGACGAAGCTCCCGGGGTTCCCGACCCACTCGTTCGTCAGCTTCGCGCTGGCCGTCGCGTTCATCCAGGGCGCGCTGTTCGCGACCGTGAACGCGGGCACGGACCTCGCGCGCGACATCCAGACCGGGTTCCTCAACCGCCTCTCGCTGACCCCGATGCGCCCACTGGCGGTTCTCGGCGGCCAGCTCGGCGGCGCGCTCGTGATCGGGCTCGCCCAGGCGGTCGTCTACGTCTCGGTCGGGCTCGCGGTCGGCGTGCGCTTCGAGTCGGGCCCGCTCGGCATCCTCGTGCTGTTCGTCTTCACGATCCTGGTCGTGCTCGGCTTCGGCGCGCTGGGCTGCTTCGCCGCGCTCCGAACCGGCTCTGGCGAGGCCGTGCAGGGCCTGTTCCCGGTCTTCTTCGTGTTCCTGTTCATCTCGTCGATGAACATGCCGCGCAACCTGATGCAGGTCGGCTGGTTCCGGGCCGCCGCGACCGCGAACCCCGTCTCGTACCTGCTCGAGGGCATCCGGAGCCTGATCATCACCGGCTGGGACAAGGAAGCGCTCGCGCTCGGGTTCGGGATCGCGCTCGCCGTGGTCGTCGCCTCGCTCGCGCTGGCCTCGTGGTCGCTCAGGGACCGGATGGCCCGCTAGTGACGAGGCGACGCTTGCGGCGCCGCCCTCAGGACGTACGGGCTTGCCCGTGCGTCCGTCTGCGCCGCTGGCCTGTCGCGCCTGGATCGACGGAGACCGCATGAAGACACTCGACGTAGCCCGCGGGGTCGCCTGGAGGACGCTGCACAACTTCCTGACCACGCCCTCGCTGCTGCTGCCGTCGCTCGCCTTCCCGCTCTTCTTCTTCATCGCCTTCGCCGGCGGGCTCTCGCGCGTGCACGAGGTACCGGGCTTCCACTACCCGCCCGGCTACACGGCCTTCCAGTTCGTCTTCGTGCTCCTCCAGTCGGCCGCGTTCGGCGGGGTGTTCACGGGGTTCGGGATCGCGCGCGACTTCGAGAGCGGCTTCGCGCGCCGCCTGCTGCTGACCGCGCCGCACCGGACCGGGATCGTGATCGGCTACGGGATCGCGGCGCTGGGGCGCTGGGCCGTGACCGTCTCCGTTCTGACGGCGATCGCCCTCGTCGCGCGCGTGAAGCTGGGTGGCGCCGGCGTCGACCTGTTCGGCCTCTACGCGCTCGGGCTGATCCTCAACGTCGCGTCGCTGCTCTGGGCGTGCGGCGTGGCGATGCGCTTCCGGACGATGCAGGCCGGGCCGGTGATGCAGCTGCCCGTCTTCCTGGTGCTCTTCTTCGCGCCGGTCTACGTGCCGCTCGCGCTGCTGACCGGCTGGATCCACGCGGTCGCGACGGTCAATCCGGTCACGCGCGTGCTCGAGTCCGGGCGCGGCTTCCTCGCGGGGACACCCACCGAGGTCGGGCTGGCCTTCGGCGCGGCGCTCGCTCTCGTGCTCCTCTTCGGAATCTGGGCCTTCCGCGGGCTGCGCAAGGCCGAAGCCGCCGGCTGAGCGAACCACCTCCTCGACCCACACAGAGCGAGAGCGCCCTGCCGGGCGCTCTCGGGAGAAGGGGTCGGCGTTCCGGGCGGCTTACCAGGTGCGCCAGGCCTGGCGGGAGAGGAACAGGCCGTGACCGCTCCGGTTGCGACAGGTGACCCCGGTGACGCGGGACTGGCAGGTGAACACCCCGTGCCGGAAGCTCTTCCCGTACGCCAGCTTCGCGTTGTTCGGGCGCTCGGTGCCCATGTTGTAGGCGGCGTTGCTGGTGCAGTAGGACCTCGCCCGATTCGCGGCGTTGAGCTGGAAACCGTGCCAGTCGAGGCTGCAGCTGGCTTGAAGTCTCTGCCTGTAGTCCGCCTTGTCGATCTCGCAGTAGAGCGACCTGACGACGAAGCACTTGGTTCCCCGACGGCGAGCGGAAGCCCGGCAGGATCCGGACGCCCGCCTGGCGAGCCGCGGACGACGACGTCGGTGCGGCCAGGAGGGGCGACGACGCGGCCGCGGCGACTACGAGGATGGCGATGGCCGTTGAGATGAGGAGCGAGGGCTTCATGGATGTCTCCTTGTTTTGATTGCACTCTCCATCCTCCAACTGCCGAGCAACACCGCCGTCACCGGCAGGTAACCGTTCCGCAACGGCGACGACCGCGCCCGCGGCTCTTGCGCTTCTGTTGCAGAACCGTTACGAACGCGAGACCGGACGGTTGCTCAGGGGGTGGAGGATGGCGAGCAACAGGCGAAGAGAAAGGGAGCCGCCATGAACCCGTCGCACGCCGATCCGCTCCGCAGAGGCTCCGAACGACAGAGCTCTCGTCGCTGCGCCGTCCTGCTCGCCTGTATCGGCGTTGCGCTGCTGCTCGGTGGGGCGGCCTCTTCCGCCGCTTCGACCCGGGTCCCGTCGTTCTCCGCAGCCGAGTACTACAAGATCGAGGTAAGCGGCGAGGAAGACTCGCTCGCGATCGGCGACCTAAACGGCGACGGCAAGCCGGACCTCGTGGCGGCGCGCACCTCTTCGCGCGCCGTGTCCGCACTGCTGAACCGCGGCGACGGCACCTTCAGAGCCAAGCGGGACTACGAGACCGGACTCGAGCCACTCTCAGTCGCGATCGGCGACCTGAACGGCGACGGCAAGCCGGACCTGGCGACCGCGAACTCCGAAAGCAACACGGTCTCCGTGCTCCTCAACAGCGGCGACGGCAGCTTCGAACCCAAGCACGACTACTCAAGCGGACCCGAGTCCGGCTCGCTCGCGATCGGCGACCTGAACGGCGACGGTATGCGGGACGTGGTGACGGCGAACTACAACGCGAACACGGTCTCAGTGCTCCTCAACCGGGGCGATGGCACCCTCCTGAATCACGTCGATTACCCGGCGGGACTCTCACCCAGCTCGATCGCGATCGGCGACCTGAACGGCGACGGCAAGTCCGACCTCGCTGTCGCCAACTTCGACGGCCATACCGTCTCGGCCTTCCTCAACCGCGGCGACGGCACGCTCGAACCGAGGCGCAACTATTGGACCGGCGCCACGAGACCTAGCTCAGTCGCCATCGGCGACCTGAACGGCGACGGTGCTCCCGATCTCGTTAGCGTTCAGCGCTTCACCGTCTCCGTGTTCCTCAACCGGGGCGACGGCACATTCCAGGCTAAGCATCGGTACGACGTCAACGGCGAGCGCTCGGTCGCGATCGGCGACCTGAACGGCGACGGCAGCCCGGATCTCGCGGTCGCAGACGGTGAGGACGACCTAGTCGCGGTGCTGCTGAACAAGGGCACTGGGACCTTCCACACGGAATACGAATACGAGCTCGAGTACGCAACGAGAGGCCCGACCGCCGTCACGATCGCCGACCTGAACGGGGACGGCAAGCGGGACCTGGCGAGCGCAGACGGTGGCTCCGTCTCTGTGCTGATCAACAAACCGGGACTCTGCGACGTGCAGTACGTCCTCGGCGCACCGCTGCTGCTTGCGAAACGCGCGACCGCGCGTGCCAATTGTCGGGTGGGAAGGGTTAGCCGAAGCTACAACCAGGACGTCAAGAAGGGCCGCGTGATCTCGCAGAAGCCCAGGTTCGGCGCGGTGTTGCGCGGAGGTGGGAAGGTCAATCTCATTGTCAGCAAGGGTCGCAAGTGAGGGCGCGAGCCCCCGCCGTCCTCCTTGCCTGCATCGGCGTCGCGCTTGTGCTGGGCGTCGTGGCGCGCTCCGCCGCTCCCCGCGCGGGGCCATCGTTCGCCGCGGCGAAGAGCTACCGCACCGGAGACGGGCCCGACTCCGTCGCGGTCGCCGACCTGAACGGCGACGGCAAGCGGGACTTGGTGACGGCGAACTACGACCCGAGCACCGTCTCGGTTCTGCTCAACAGAGGCGCCGGTAGGTTCGCGGCCAAGCACGACTACGCAACCGGGAAGAATCCGTACTTGGGTACGCCCGCAGCCGACGACCTGAACGGCGACGGCAAGCCCGATATCGTCACCGGAAACTTCGGGAGCGTCTCTGTGCTCCTGAACCGGGGCGACGGCAGCTTCGAACCCAAGCGCGACTACGCAAAGACCGGAGGGGGCTCGCTCGCGATCGCCGACCTGAACGGCGACGGCAAGCCGGATGTAGCTACGGCCAGTGCAGATGCGAACATCGTCTCGGTGCTCCTCAACCGGGGCGATGGCAGCTTCGAGCCCAAGCGCGACTACACAACCGGAAAGGATCCGTACTCGCTCGCAGTCGCCGACCTGAACGGCGACGGCAAGCCGGAGCTGGTGACCGCGAACCTCAGTGCGAGCACCGTCTCCGTCCTCCTCAACCGCGGCGATGGCAGCTTCGAGCCCAGGCGCGACCACGCAACCGGCCCGGTTGAAATTGGAGACGACCTCGCGATCGCCGACCTGAACGGCGGCGGCAAGCCCGACATCGTCACCGGAAACGACGGGAGCGTCTCCGTGCTGCTGAACCGGGGTGACGGCAACTTCCGGGCTCACCATGACTACCGGACCTGCCGGTTCTGCTTTCCGGGGAGCAAGACGCCCGCCGTTGTGTCGGTCGCGATCGCCGACGTGAACCACGACGGAAAGCTGGACGTCGCGACGAGGAACATCGACCAGCTCCCCCACGAGGTTTTCGGGGGCTCGGTCTCGGTGTTCCTGAACAAGGGCGGCGGCACCTTCAAGGCCCAGCACAGCTATCGAACGGGGCCTCCGGATGAAGAGGTGAGCGGTTCGCTCGTACTCGTCGATCTGAACGGAAACGGCGCACCGGAACTCGCCACGCAGGTCATCGTCAGCGCGCGCGCCGCCGAGCGCTCCCATCTCCTCGTTCTACTCAACAGAGGCAACGGCAGTTTCGGGCCACGTCTCGAGTACAGGATCGAGAACGGGGCGGACTCGACGACCGTCGCCGATCTGAACGCTGACCGCAAGCCTGACGTCGTCGCCCTGGGGGGGCTCCTCGGTGTCTTGGTTCTGCTCAATAGGCCCGGCCTCTGCGACGTGCAGTACGTCAGGGGGCTGACGCTGGGGGCGGCGAAGCGAACGCTCGCGCGTATCAACTGCCGCGTGGGGAAGGTCAGTCGCGTTCACTCGCACGTCAAGGCGGGCCGAGTGATTTCGCAGAAGCCGAAGTTCGGCGCGGTGCTGCTGGGAGGGGCGAAAGTCAACCTCGTGATCAGCAGGGGGAGGCGCAGGTGAGAGCGCGAGCCTGCGCCGTCCTCCTTGCCTGCTTCGGTGTTGCGCTGGCGCTCGGCGTCGTGGCGCTCTCCGCGGCTTCTTCGGTGCCTTCGTTTGCCGGCCCGAGGCACTACGCAACCGGGCAGTCTCCCGTGTCGGTCGTGATCGGCGACCTGAACGGCGATGGGGCGCGCGACGTGGCGACCGCGAACAATTACGGGAGGTCCGTCTCGGTGCTTCTGAACAGGGGCGACGGCAGCCTCGGAGCCCGACGCAACTACGCGACTGCGGCGGACCCGTGGTCCCTCGCAATCGGCGACGTGAACGGCGACGGCAAGGCGGACCTCGCCACGGCCAACACACTGGCTGGCACGGTCTCGGTCTTTCTGAACAGAGGCGACGGTAGCTTGCAGGCCCGGCACGACTACCGAGCCGGCGGGAGGCCGCGCTCGATCGCGATCGGCGACCTGAACGGCGACCACAAGCCCGATCTCGCGACCGCCAACGACAAACGGCTGCCGACCCACCGCCACCGCGGCACCGTCTCGGTCTTTCTGAACAGGGGCGACGGTAGCCTCGCGGCCAGGCACGATTATCGAACCGGGCGGTTCCCGGTGTCGCTCGCGCTCGGCGACCTGAACGGCGACCGCCGGCCTGACCTCGTGAGCGCAAGTTGGTACACGAGCACGGTCTCGGTGCTCCTCAACAGGGGCGATGGCAGCCTTCGGGCCAGGCGCGCGTACCCGGTCGGCCAGAACCCTCAGTCGGTCGCGATCGGCGACCTGAACGGAGACGGCAAGCCGGACCTCGCGACCGCAAGCAACTCGGTACTTCTGAACAGGGGCGACGGGCGCTTCAGGAGCATGGACAGGGATTCCAACGGCCCGCCGGACCGGACCCCCGCGGAATCTCTGCGCGAAGCTCGGTCCATGTCAGCCGTGCAGTCGGTCGCGATCGTCGACCTAAACGGTGACGGCATGCGGGATCTGTTGGTCTCGACCGACTACGGCGCCTCCGTGTTCGTCAACAAGGGCGACGGCGGCTTCCAGGCGGGGGTCGTCCATCCGGCTCGGCCGCAAACGGGTGACACGCTGTCGGTTAGAAGCGGCGATCTGAACGGCGACGGCAGGCGTGACCTGGTGACCGCGAACGAAGTCTCGGACAACATCTCCGTGCTCATCAACAGGCCGGGCCTCTGCGCAGTGCAGCAAGTCGTGGAGGAGCTGCTGGCGGAGGCGAAGCGCGAGATCACACGCGCCGGGTGCCGGATCGGGACGATCAGCCGCGTCTATGCGGCCTACCCCGTGAAGGGGCGCGTGATCTCGGAGAAACCGACGTTCGGGGCTGTGCTGCGGATCGGGAGCAAGGTCAATCTCGTCGTCAGCCGCGGGCGAAAGGGCTAAGCGTCCCGCCGTGGGAAGCCGCTCGCGTTCCATGAGACTCACACCGCCCGCCTTAGAGATACGGTTGCCGATCCTCGCGAAGAGGAACCTCTAGCCAGAGCGCTCGACTCCGCGACTAGCCACGGCCGGGGAGGCTGCCTAGGCTTGGCGCGTGAACGAGCATCTCTTGCTCGTGGAAGATGACGCCTCGATCCGCGAAATCACGACTCTAGGCCTCGAGCAGGCGGGCTTCAGGGTGACCGCGAGCGGCGACGGTCGGGAGGGACTGGTGCAATTCCGGCAGGGGCCGTTCGACCTCGTGGTCCTCGACGTGATGCTTCCCTCGCTGGACGGCTTCGAGGTCTGCCGCGAGATCCGGCGCGACAGCCAGACACCCATCGTGATGCTGACCGCCCGCGCCGACCTGCACGATGTCGTGGTCGGGCTGGAGCTCGGCGCCGACGATTACGTCACGAAGCCGTTCGAGCTGCCCGAGCTCGTGGCGCGGATCAAGGCTGTGCTCCGGCGCTCGGTCGCTCAACCCGAGGACCGGGTGATCGACGTCGACGGTCTCGAGATCGATCCAGGGGCGTTCACCGTCAGGCGGGGTGGCGAGGAGGTGGCGCTTACCGCGACCGAGTTCCGCCTCCTGCTCGAGCTTGCTCGCCGCCCGAAGCAGGTCTTCACGCGTGAGCTGCTGCTCGAGCTCGTCTGGAACTACGACTACCTCGGCGACTCGCGTCTCGTGGACGCGGCTGTCCAGCGGTTGCGGGCCAAGATCGAAGACGACCCGAAACAGCCGAAGCTGATCCACACCGTGCGCGGAGTGGGTTACCGCTTCGACGCCGGCTGATGCCGTTTCGCCGCCGGCTGACGATCGCGTTCGTGCTCGCGGTTGGAGCGGGCGCCGCTGTGCTTGCCCTCGGCTCCTACGTTGTCGTCCGGCACAACCTTCGGGCCGACTCGGTGCACTCGGCGGCGCGGGAGGCGCGGCGCAACCTCGAGATCGCGCCCAGATACAAGCGCTCCGACCCGTTGCTCGGCGCCTTTGAGGGGCGCGGCTTCGAGACGGTTGGGGTACAGCGCGGGCAGACCTTTCAGTCCAGCTTCTCCGTCGGCCTGCCCGCTGTGCCGGCCGAGCTTCGTCGGCTGGTCGAGCAAGGTCGGCTGGCTTACCAGCGCAGCACGGTCGCGGGCACGCACTACCTCGTCGTCGGCGGGCCCACCCCGGATGGCCGCAAGTTGTATTTCTTCTTCTCCGAACAGAACCTCCGGCACGAGCTGATCGTTCTCCGCAACATCCTGCTCGCAGGGCTCGGGATCGTCATCCTGCTCGCTGCCCTCACTGGCGCGGTGCTCGCGCGCAGGACGCTTCGTCCGGTCGCGCAGGCGAGTGCCGCCGCGCACTCGCTGGCCGAGGGGTTGCTTGACACGAGGCTCCCGGTCGAGGGACGCGACGAGTTCGGCGCCTGGGCGCAGGCGTTCAACGAGATGGCCGCGGCGCTCGAGGCGAAGATCGCAGCGCTGAACGATGCTCAGGCTCGCGAGCGCCGCTTCACGGCAGACGTCGCGCACGAGCTGCGCACGCCGCTGACCGGCCTCGTCGGAGAAGCGTCTCTCCTCGCGGAGCATCTGGAGCGGATGCCTCCGGAGTCCCGCCGACCGGCGGAGTTGCTGATTTCGGACGTCGGTCGGCTGCGACGGCTCGTGGAGGAGCTGATGGAGATCTCTCGCCTCGACGCCGGCGCCGAGAGCGTTCACGCCGAGAACGTCGACCTCGCCTTGGCGACGGCGGCGATCCTGCGCGCGCGCGATTGGGACGGCCGCGTGCGCCTCGACGCCGAGGCGACCGTGGTCACCACCGACCCGCGCCGCTTCGAGCGGATCGTCGCGAACCTCGTCGGCAACGCGCTCGAGCACGGCGGTGACGGCGTGGACGTGCGAGTACGCCACGATGAGGACGGAGCTCTCGTCGAGGTGGCCGACCACGGGCCGGGTATCCAGCCGGAGCACGTGCCGCACCTGTTCGATCGGTTCTACAAGGCGGACCCGGCACGGGCCGGCCAGGGGTCCGGCCTCGGCCTCGCGATCGCGCAGGAGAACGCGAGGCTCCTCGGCAGCGAGATCCAGGTCTGGAGCGAGCTCGGCAAGGGGACCCGCTTCACCTTCCGTCTCTAGCCGAGCCTCTAGCTAGTTGCAGAACCGTTACGAGCTCGTGACCGGGGTGTTGCGGTCGCAGAGCAGCATGAGTCTCATGAGCGCCACTACCGATCGGGAGCCGGCTCGAGAGCTGGCCAGCCGCGAAAGCGACGGGCTCGCCGTCGTCCTGCTCTGGTACCCGCGCCAGGCCGCCTTCTACCACCCATTCGTCTACGCCGCCTGAGGAGGGACCGACATGTCGCCCACAGCCCAACGTCTCGTCAAGAACCTCGTCGTTCTCGCCACCGTCGTGGGCCTCGGCAGCTCCCTCGCGTTCCTGCTGGTTGCGTGTGGCGGGGAAAGTTCCTCGTCCTCGGGGCGGTCGCCGGCTGCCTGGCGGGCGCTGCCGGCGGCTCCGATCAAGATCGACCAGGGGCCGACCGGCGTCTGGACGGGGCGGCAACTCATCCTTTTCGGGCGCCGACAAGTCACGGCTCTCGACTCACGCGGTAGTCCCTACGTCGTCAAGTCCGTCGATGCCGCCGAGTCGTACAACCCCGTCTCGAAGACGTGGTCCCGGCTCTCGCCGCCGCCTGGCCCCGGCTATGTGCCCCATTACGAGGTCGTCTGGACCGGCAAGAAGATGCTCGCCTTTGGCGCGTTCCACTCCGTCGCGTACAACCCGCAGGCAAACGCGTGGCGAAAGCTGCGCAAGTCTGTCGGGGGCGGGATCGTTGTCTGGACCGGCCGAGAGGCGATCGGCTGGGGCGGCGGCTGCTGCGGGGACGCTTGGGGCAACGGCAGCGCCTACGACCCTTCCACCGACACCTACCGCGACCTGGCGCGCACGCCGCTCGCCCCGTCGCAGGGCCCGATCGGCGCCTGGACCGGCCGCGAGCTCGTCCTCTTCGTCAGTGGCTACAGCCCGGACGGCAAGCCGTACCCGGCGAGCGCCGCCCGCGCCGCCGCCTACGATCCGGCAGCGGACACCTGGCGCCGGGTCGCGCGGCTGCCGGACTCCGGCCTGCGCTTCCCCGGGACCGCAACCTGGGACGGGCGCGAGGTCCTCGTCGTGGGCACCGGCGTTCGGGCGCGGTCGGCGTTCGCATACGACCCTGGGACGAACCGCCGCCGCCGGTTGTCCTCACTGCCCTTCGGCCTCCAGGGCGCCAAGGCGTTCTGGACCGGCCACCGCCTGCTCGTCTGGGGCGGCGCCGAGTCGACGCGGGCGCTTGCCTACGACCCACAGGCAGACCGCTGGTCGACTCTTCCAGCGCCGCCGTTGCTGGGATCCGGGCAGGCCGTCGCCTGGACGGGGCTCGAGCTCATCGTCTGGAGCAGTGTCGAAGGAGCCGAGCTCACCCCGGCTCTCGGCTGAGCGACGTCGGGCGTACGCTGTTCGGACACGGGAGCCAATGAAGACGCTTCTCGCAATCGTCGTGCTCGTTGTGGTGGCCGGCGCAGCCTGGTTCCTTCTCGCCGGCCGGGGCTCGGAGAGCGCCGTCTCGCTCGGGCAGCCCCCGGGGCAGACGACCTCGACGACGCAGACCACTCAGGCGACGGGAACTCTGCCGAGATCGCGGTCGCTCGAAGTCTGGTTCGCGCGCGACGGTCGGTTGGTCGAGGCTCTGAGGACGCACGCCCCGACGCGGCGAGTCGCGACGGCCGCTCTGCGGGGGTTGCTCGCCGGGCCAACGCCTGCGGAGCGAGCGGCGGGTCTCGGCACGGAGATCCCGCGAGCGACGCGCCTGCTCGACGTCTCGATCGCAAACGGCGTCGCGAAGGTCGACCTGACGTCGGACTACGAGGCCGGGGCCGACTCACGTTCGCTCCAGCTTCGTCTCGCCCAGGTCGTTTACACACTCACCCAGTTCCCGACCGTGAAGGCCGTTCGCTTTGAGCTCGACGGAGCACCGGCGAACGTCTTCTCGAGCGCCGGAATCGTGCTGAGCCACCCGGTCGGTCGTAGCGACTACGAGAGCCTCGCTCCGGTGGTCTCACCGCTGGCCGGGAGCTGGCGCCCGCTCGCCAGGGCTCCGATCGGTGCGCCCACTGGCCGGGCGAGCGTCTGGACGGGCCGGGAACTGCTCGTTCTCGGCCGCGCTCACGGGGCACGGGTCTTCGTGGCATACCAACCCAGCACGAACGCGTGGCTTCGGCTGGCGCCTCCCCCTGGCCGGGGCTCGGGACCATACCGCGCGGCCTGGACCGGCAAGGAGATGCTGGTCTGGGGCCGCGCCACACACGCGGCCTTCAACCCCGCAACCGGGCGCTGGCGACAGCTTGCGTCCCCACCCGCGGGCCTCGCGCCCGCCGTCTCGATCTGGACGGGCCATGAGTTGATCGGCTGGAGAGGCGAAGGCGCTGCGGCCTACAGGCCGGCCACGGACAGCTGGCGCAGCCTGCGTCACGCTCCTCTCCGCGGCGAGACCTCTTCGGCCGGCGCCTGGACCGGACGCGAGCTGATCGTCGTCTCCGGAGCCCGCGCTGCCGCGTACTCGCCGGCGACGGACAGCTGGCGCCTGCTCGCGCCGCTGCCGGAAGCGCGCGCGGGCGCCAGTGCGGTCTGGGACGGCGGCGAGCTCCTGGTCGTGGGCGGCAAGAACGCGCCTGCAGACGGCTTCGCGTACGACCCTGGGACTAACCGCTGGCGGAGGCTCGCGCCGATGGACGCCGGCCGGGCGGGAGCGGCGGCGGTCTGGACCGGCAAGCGGCTCCTCCTGTGGGGCGGCGAGACCGGCAGTCCGGGCGCGTTCGTGATCCCGCCCCACGGCCTCGCGTACGACCCGAGAGCCGACGACTGGTCGCCGCTTCCGCAGGCGCCGTTGCGCGGTCGCCTCGACCCGGTGGGCGCCTGGACGGGGCGCTCGTTGCTCGTTTGGGGCGGCGACCCCGGCTTCGCCGACGGAGCCGCCTTCACTCCCTTGCGCTGAGCAGCGCCGACTGTCGCAGAACCGTTACGTGCCCGTGACGGGGATGTTGCCGGGCCGCGTGAGCATGGGTTCGACAACGAAGGAGGACACCGTGAAGAAAACCATCGCATTCACAAGCTCGCTTGTGCTCGGCTTCCTCGCGTTCTCCGCAGCGGCGGCAGGCCCGCCCTCGACGGCGCGCGTGAGCGTCTCCAGCAGCGGCGGCCAGGGCGATCGGGACAGCTATGCAGCCGGCATCAGCGCCGACGGCCGCTACGTCCTCGTGAACTCGCAGGCGAGGAACCTGGTTCCAGGCGACACGAACGACCGCTGGGACGTCTTCGTCCGCGATCGAAACACCGGCGCGACGAAGCGGATCAGCGTCTCGAGCGGCGGCGCTCAGGCCAAGCCGGGCTCCGATCCCTCGGGCGGTTCGATCGCCGGCGGGATCAGCGCCGGGGGCCGTTACGTCGTTTTCAGGTCCGATTCGCCGAACCTCGTTCCCGCCGACACGAACCGCGTTGCGGACGTCTTCGTCCGCGATCTCAAGACGAGACGGACGAAGCGGCTCAGCGTCAGCAGCTCCGGCCGCCAGGCCAACGGCGCAAGCGAGCTTCCGGCCATCAGCGCCGACGGCCGCTTTGTCGCCTTCCAGTCGCTGGCGTCGAATCTCGTCCGCGGCGACACGAACCGGATCTCGGACGTCTTCGTCCGGGACCTCGTGACGGGAAAGACGACCCGCGTCAGCCTCAACAGCCGCGGCGCCCAGGCCAGGTGCAACGTGAGCTACTGCGAGAGCAGCCAGCCGGTGCTCAGCGCGAACGGCCGCTACGTCGCGTTCCAGTCCTCGGCCACGAACCTCGTTCCCGGCGACACCAACAAGCTCGGCGATGTGTTCGTTCACGACCGCCGGACCGGCAAGACGGAGCGCACGAGCGTGAGCAGCGCCGGCAAGCAAGGAGGCGCGGACCGCACCGGCAACGGCAGCAACGCGCCGGCGATCAGCGGCGACGGCCGCTTCGTGGCCTTTCACTCGGCGGACTCGAATCTCGTCCGCGGCGATACGAACCGCACCTTCGACATCTTCGTCCGCGACCGCAAGACCCACCGAACCACTCGGGTCAGCGTCAGCAGCGGCGGCCGGCAAGCGAACGGGGAAAACCTCGGCGGCCTCAGCATCAGCGCCGACGGCCGCTACGTGGCGTTCACCTCGCTGGCGTCGAACCTGGTCGCGGGCGACTCCAACGACATCACCGACGTCTTCGTCCGCAATCTGCGGACCGGTCGGACGATCCTGGCCAGCCTCGGTCAGAGCGGCAAGCAGGGTGCCGATGCGAGCTCGGTGAGCGGCGTCGCGTTCACCGCGGACGACCGGCGCCTCGCGTTCTCGTCGTATGCGTCGGTCCTCGTTCCGGGCGACACGAACGACAGGTTCGACGCGTTCGTGCGTGACTTCGGCGGCCCGCCCGCCGGCTAGGACTGCATTGAAGGGGCCCGGTGGCGCCGCATCCGGGCCCCTTCGTCACGCGTCGAGGCGGAGGTCCTCGAGGTCGAGGTCGCGGACGACGCGGCGCATGACGTCGTCGTCGATCTTCCCTTCGCGGCGGAGCTCGACGACCGCGCGCCGTTCCGCTTCGAGGAGCTCCCGCCGCAGGCGCTGGAAGTCGACGGAGCGGCTCTCGGCCGAGCCGTCGCCGTCGGGATCGAAGCGCGAGCGAAAGCGCTCCTGGCGAAACCGGTACGAGCCGCGAACGCGCTCGGCCGTGTCCTCCCGGACCCACTCCTCTTCGATCAGCTCCTCCAGGCGCACGAGCGCCGCCTCGGAGGCGTGGATGCGCGCCTTCGCCTCCTCCTTCTCCGCGAGCCCGCCGTCGTCGAGCTCGAGCGCGTGGATCAACGCGGGGAGCGTCAGACCCTGGAGGAGCAGCGTGGTGAGGATCACGCAGAACGTCAGGAACACGATCAGGTCGCGGTCGGGGAACGCGCCGCCCGCGTCCGTCGTCAGCGGGAGCGCGAGCGCGGCGGCGAGCGAGACCGCGCCGCGCATCCCGCACCACCCGAGAACCGCCTTCGCTCGCCAGGAGGGCATCACGTCGTGCTCGCGGGCCCAGTGGCTGAGTAGGCGCGGCAGGTAGGTGGTGACGAAGACCCAGACGATTCGCGCGAGGATGACGATGCCGCTGACGAGCGCGGCGTAGCCGAGGAGCGTCGCAGTCGAGTAGCCGGACAGCGAGTCGACGATCTGCGGCAGCTGCAGCCCGAGCAGCGCGAAGAGCAGCGCGTTCAGGACGAGGAAGACCATCTCCCAGACCGCCTGTCCCTGGAGTCGCGTCTGCGCGGTCGTCAGCTCGGGCGTGTGCCAGCCCATGTAGATGCCGACCGTGACCGCGGCGAGCACGCCCGAGACGCCGGCCGCCTGCGCGGGCAGGTAGGCGAAGTAGCCGGTCAGCAGCGAGACGGTGATCTCGACGGGCGGGTTGTCGAGCCGTCGCCGGAGCTGGCGGACGAGGTAGCCGACCGCGAGCCCGATCGCGATCCCGCCCGCCGACGCTGAGCACGAAGCGTCCCGCCGCCTCGCCGAGCGGAGAAGGCGCCCGGTCACCACGGCCGCCACCGCGACCTTGTAGGCGACGAGCGCGGTTCCGTCGTTGACGAGGCTCTCGCCTTCGATCAGGGAGAGCAGTCTCCTCGGCAGGCCCAGGCGCTGGCCGATCGCGGTCGCGGCGGTCGGATCGGTCGGCGAGACGATCGCGCCGAGCACGAAGGCCCCGGCCCAGCCCAGGCCGATCGTCTCGTGGGCGACGACGGCGATCGCGACCATCGTGGTCAGGACGAGCCCGACGGCCAGCAGCCCGATCGGCTTCACGTTGGCGCGCAGCTCACGCAGCGACGAGAAGAAGGCCAGGCCGTAGAGAAGCGGCGGGAGGACCGCGACGAGGACGAGGTCGGGAGGAAGCTCGATCTCCGGCATCCCCGGGATGAAGGCGATCGCGAGGCCGCCGAGCACGAGCACGATCGGGTACGGGACGCGAACGAACTGCGAGATCGAGAGCAGCACGAGCCCCGCGGCCAGCAGCCCGGCGAGAAGGAGGCTGTCGCCCGCGGTGAAGGTCATCGTCAGAGCGCCCCGCTGTCATGACGTCGAGCCTAGCCTCCCGGCCGCGCGTTAGGCGAGCCCGAAACGCGGCGTTACGATCGGCGTATGGCCGTGGACGTCAGCACCGAGATCGAGATCGACCGTCCGCGGAACGAGGTCGCGGCCTTCGCCGGCCGACCCGGCGAACGCGACCGCGTGGTACGAGCGGATCAGCGGCGTCGAAGTGGAACTCCACGAAGCCGATCAGCGTCGGCTCGAAGATCGTCTTCGTCGCGGAGTTCCTGGGCAGGCGCGTCGACTTCGCGTACGAGGTGACGGCGCTCGTCCCGGGCGAGCGCTTCGTGATGAGCACCGCAGAGGGGCCGTTCCCGATGGAGACGACCTACGTCTGGGAGGACTAGACCGCCGGCGGTACCCGAATGTCGCTGCGCAATCGGGGCCAGCCGAAGGGGCTCTCGCGCCTGGCGAAGCCGTTCGTCGTGAGCGCGATGCGGCGGGCCAACCGCAAGGACCTGCAGCGGCTCAAGGCCGTGCTCGAGGCCCGCGCGCAGGGCTGACGCCGACGACTACGCAGACCTCGGCGTCGAGTCGTGGTGGTGCCGCTCCATCTCCCGGGCGACGTCCGTCTCCGAGATCGGCCGGTGCAGGCTGCGAGGCCACGAGCCGTACGTCTTCCAGGCGTCGAGCATGAGGGCGAAGCCCCAGATGGCCGTGACCCAGGCAGGCCACGCGATGCCGCCGTCGACCGATCGATCGGACAGCGCCCAGATCACCCACAGGATGCCGTTGACGGTGACGTAGGCGACCGCGTTCTCGGCGAAGCGGCGCTTCTGCTTCAGGCTCGAGATCGCCTCCTGGCGCAATGCCTCGTCCTCGCTGACCGGCTCGATCTCTTCCGTTGTTGCGTTCACGTCCCACCTCCTTCGGAGCCACGTTGGCTCCAGGCGCGCGAGGGCGCATCGGGGCGGACGCTGAACACATTTGCCGCCATCTACTGAGCCTCCGAACGATGAGTTCTCGGCCGGGTGGCCGTCTGTACCTAGGATGCAGGTCGTGCAGGAGCGGACGCTCACCGCTACTCCACAGGAGCTGGAGCAGTATCGCCGCGAGCTGACGGCGTACTGCTACCGGATGCTCGGCTCGCCTTTCGAGGCGGAGGACGCCGTGCAGGAGACGCTGCTGCGGGCATGGCGCGCCCTCGACCGCTTCGAGGGCCGCTCGGCGCTGCGCTCGTGGCTCTACCGGATCGCGACGAACGTCTGCCTCGACCAGCTCGAGGGGCGGGAGCGGCGCGCGCGGCCGATGGACCTCGGGCCTGCCGGCGAGCCCGTGCTCGACAACCTGCGCGAGCTCCCGGAGGTGACGTGGATCGAGCCGGTGCCGACCGACCCGGCCGAGGCCGTCGTCGCGAGGGAGACGATCCGGCTGGCGTTCGTCGCCGCGCTGCAGCACCTGCCGCCGCGGCAGCGCGCCGTGCTGATCCTGCGCGAGGTGCTTCGCTGGCGCGCGAGCGAGGTCGCCGAGCTGCTCGAGACGAGCGTCGCGTCGGTCAACAGCGCCCTGCAGCGGGCACGTGCCACCCTCGACGCGGCGGAGATCCCCGAGACGGCGCCCGAGCTCGACGCGGCCGACCGCGAGCTGCTCGAGCGCTACGTCCAGGCGTTCGAGCGCTACGACATCGAGGCGCTCACGTCCGTGATCCACGAGGACGCGACCCAGTCGATGCCGCCGTACGACCTCTGGCTCTCGGGCCGCGACGACATGTTCACGTGGTGGTTCGGGCCGGGGATCGGCTGCCAGGGCTCGCGCGTGATCCCGGCCGCAGCCCCGGCCAACGGCTCGCCCGCGTACGGCCAGTACAAGCCCGACCCGGCCGGCGGCTACGAGCCGTGGGCGCTACAGGTGGTCGAGCTCTCCGGGGGCGGGGTCGCCGAGCTGACGTTCTTCCTCGACACGGAGAGGCTGTTCCCGCTGTTCGGCCTCCCGGCACGGCTCGAGGAGTAGCACGTCCTCGAGCCCCGCGAACGCCACGAGCTCCTGCAGCTCACCCGATGCGTGGCAGAGCCGCAGCTCGAGCCCGAGCCGCTGCGCCTCGAGCTGGATCCGGGCGAGCGCATCGATGGTGTCCGCATCGGCGACGACCCTGCGCAGATCGCACACGATCGTCCCCGGGCGCTCGACGTCCATCGGAGAGATGGACGGAATCTGCCGAGCAAACTCATCGTTGGCGGGAGCGATGAGTTCCGACCGGCGGGCAGGTCTAACCTCCGACACCGACCGAAAGGACGCCGATACCGATGACCGTTGACGGCCACAGACGCTGGCTCGCGCTCTACGTTCTCTGCGCGGGCTCCCTCATGATCGTGCTCGACTCGACGATCGTGAACGTGGCGCTCCCGTCGATCCGCACGGATCTCGGGTTCTCGGAGACCTCGCTCGCCTGGGTCGTCAACGCGTACCTGCTCACGTTCGGCGGGTTCCTGCTCCTGGGCGGCCGGCTCGGCGACCTCTACGGCCACCGGAAGATGTTCCTGATCGGGCTCGCGCTCTTCACCGTGGCATCGCTGGCCTGCGGTCTCGCGACGTCCGAGGCGGGCCTCGTGATCGCTCGCGCGGTTCAGGGCCTCGGCGGCGCGGTCGTCTCGGCGGTCTCGCTGTCGCTGATCATGACGCTGTTCACCGAGCCGGGCGACCGGGCGAAGGCGATGGGCGTCTTCGGCTTCGTCGCGGCCGGCGGCGGGACGATCGGCGTGCTCCTCGGCGGGATCCTCACCGACACGCTCAGCTGGCACTGGATCTTCCTCGTCAACATCCCGGTCGGCGTCGTCGTCTTCGCCCTCTGCCTCAACCTGCTCCCCGGCGGGCGCGGGCCGGCGGCCAGCACGCGGCTCGACGTCGCGGGCGCTGTCACCGTCACCTCGGCGCTCATGCTCGCCGTCTACGCGATCGTGAACGGCAACGAGGTGGGGTGGTCGACCGTCCGGACGCTCGGCCTGCTCGCGGTCTCCGCGGCCCTGCTCGCCCTGTTCCTCTGGATCGAGTCGCGCGTCGACTCGCCGCTCGTTCCTCTCGGCCTCTTCAAGCTGCGCAACGTCGCAACCGCGAACGGCGTCGGTGTCCTCTGGGCCGCGGCGATGTTCGCGTGGTTCTTCCTCTCGGCGCTCTACCTGCAGCGGGTGCTCGGCTACAGCCCGCTCGACGTCGGCCTCGCCTTCCTGCCGACGAGCCTGATCATGGGCGCGTTCTCGCTCGGGCTCTCGGCGAAGCTCGTGATGCGGTACGGAATCCGCATCCCGCTCACCGTCGGTCTGACGATGGCCGCGATCGGGCTCGCGCTCTTCGCCCGCGCGCCGGTCGACGGGAACTACTGGATGCACGTGCTGCCGAGCATGATCCTGCTCGGCTGCGGCGCGGGGATGGCGTTCAACCCGCTGCTGCTCGCGGCGATGAGCGACGTCGCGCCCGAGGAGGCCGGTCTCGCCTCCGGAGTCGTGAACACGGCGTTCATGATGGGCGGCGCGCTCGGGCTCGCCGTGCTCGCCAGCATCGCAGCCCGGCAGGACGACGAGTCTGGTCGCCTCCGGGGAGTCGCTCGTGTCGGCGCTCGACGGCGGCTACCACGTCGCGTTCCTGGCCGGAGCCGTCGTTCGCGCTCGCGGGCGCGGTGCTCGGTGGGCTGCTGCTGCGCACGCCCGCGCACGCGCCCGCGCACCAGGGCGAGGAGGCCTTCGGCACGCCCGCCGTCGCTGAAGCTGAATAAGGCGTCGCTTGCGACGCCGACCATGAGAGGCCATGCCGGCTTTGCTGGTATGGCCGCTTAACGCGCGCGATACTTCCCGCGTGGGAGCGGGAGACGAGGAGCGCCTTTCCGATCTGGCGGATGCCGTGGGCCGTGCCGCGTTCTTCCCGGCCCGTGCCGCGGCACGGGCCTGGCGCGACCAGCTCGAAGGGGCCGTCGACGAGGTGCTGTCGGCCCCCGAGATCGCGCGCGTCATCGACCGCGCGCTTGCCGGGCCGCTGCCCGAGGAGATCGCCCGCTCGGTCATCCGCCACCGCGTCCTCGAGCGGATCGTCGCCGAGCTCGCCGCGAGCGGTGAGCTGGAGCGCCTGCTGACCGAGGCCCTCGGCAGCCCGAAGACGCTCGAGCTGACCGACCGCGTGCTCGCGAGCGACGAGACGCAGCACGCCATGCGACACGTCGCGTCCAGCCCCGAGCTTCGCGATGCGATCGCCCTCCAGACGACCGGCATCGCCGAGGAGGTCGTCGGGGGCCTGCGCGCCGCCGCGGTCGGGATCGACGACCGGGCGGAGCACACCATCAGCCGCCGCGTCCGGGTCACTCGGCCCGCCTACGCAGGCATTGCGACCCGCGCTCTCGCGCTTGCGACCGACACGATTCTCGCAACGCTCCTCTACATGGCAGCAGTGGGCGTCGTCGCCCTCGTCGCCTCGCTGGTCGGGGGGCTGCGCCCCGAGTGGCTCGTCGGCGTCCTGCTCGCGGTCGGGTGGATCCTGGTCATCGGTGGCTACTTCGTGACCGGCTGGAGCACGGCCGGCCAGACACTGGGAATGCGCTTGCTCCACTTGCGCGTGCAGGTCGCCGCGGGCGGCGTTCCGTCCGTCGGACGCTCGATCGTGCGCCTCATCGGCCTCGTGCTCTCGATCATCCCGCTGTTCCTGGGCTTCGTCCCGGTCCTGTTCACCGAGCGCCGCCGCGGCCTCGCCGACTACCTCGCGGGAACCGTGGTCCTGTACACCGAGCCCTAGGCTCCTTATGCAGGCTCGGTCAGCTGCTGCGCAGCTCCGTCCCAGCGCCAGATTCGCGTCGGAGTGAGGTGCGTTCCGCCGACCCAGCGGTCGATTCCGAGCAGCTCGACTCCGTCGGCATCACCCGCAAGCACCTCCGTTCCCTGACGTGTCAGTCGGAGAGGGAGCGAGGCGAATGCGTAGGCGTCGCCAAGTGGCGGCGGTGGCGGTAGCGGTTCCCCGTTCTGGGTCTCGACGAGACTCGCACGGCCGGAACCGAGTCTCGTGAGCGTCCTGTAGAAGCAGGCGTCGCCGATGAACGGCGCCTCCTCGAGCTCCTGTGCGGCGACGAACGCCTCCGCAGGAGTGTTCGCGCCCGCCTCCACGGCCTGGAGTGCGCCTCGTTCCGTCGTCGACAGGCCGTCGGCAGGCGCGGGGAGCTCCTCGAGCAACCGGCGAAGCGCCGGAGCGAGGAAGGGCAGGTCCCGCGATCCGCCGCGTGCGCAATCCGCCAGCGCGACGGGGTCGGGTGCGCAGAGAGCCGTCCAGGCATCCGTCGCGTCCGCGCCCGCCTCGCTTGCCGCCGCCGCGCGAGCCGGCCAGAGCGTCTCGAGCTCGTCCGGGGTCAGCTCGCCGAGCCCATGGAAGCTCGCCTTGCCGACGAACGAGCCGACAACGATCAGCTCGGGCGCACCGCCCACTTCGCCGGCCAGCGCGAGCGCATCGAGGAGCTGGAGCTGGTCGTAGAGGTCGTGCTCGAACCAGAGGACGACCCGCGTACCGTGCTGCAGCGCGTCGAGGTACTGGCTGTCCCGCCGATCGAGCGCGGACAGGAGCGGGCGGCGGCTTCCCCAGCCACACTCCGACAGGAACGCCGCCCGCGCGCGCAGCAGGTCCCGTCGCGTTCCGGAAATGACCGGCCCCTCGTGCAGCACGTCCTGCCACGGGAGGACGGCGCCGCCGAGCGATGTCCGGCGGAGCGTGTTGCCGGCGCTCTCGCCGTTCGTGACGTGCAGCAGCGTCGGCCGGGGCAGCGTCTCCGCACCCCGCCGCGCGAGGTACGCGGCGCCGCACGTGCAGCGGTCGAGGGAGTCGCACGCGCACCCGACCACCCGCGCGAGCTCCTCGCGCATGCGCCGAAGAGCAGCGATGCGCGCATCGATCTCGTCGATCTTCATCGCCATCCGGACCCGCAGCGCCTCAGAGGCGGCGCTGGAGCCACGCCGCGCGGCCCGCAGGTAGTCCTCGATCTCGCCGAGCGTGAAGCCGACGGCCTGCGCCTCCTTGACCGCCCGAAGGAAGCGGACGGACTCCTCGTCGTAGCGGCGGTGTCCGTTCGGCGTCCGTGGCGGCTCCGGCAGCAGGCCCCGGCGCTCGTAGTAGCGGAGCGTCTCGACGTTCACCCCGGCTCGTTCTGCGAGCTCGCCTGCTCTCATGTCACGAACTGTAAGCCCGTACCCAGGTACGGATGTCAAGAGATAGCGGTCTAACGATTGCGAACGAGCGCCCGGTCGAAGAACGCAACCACGCGCCGCTCGTACTCCTTCGGGTAGGCGGCTAGGCCGCCCGTGTGCGCAGCGGTCGGCATCTCCCAGAGCGTCTTCGGCTCGCCTGCCGCGCGGTAGAAGACGCGGTTCGCGTCGCGCTCGTAGCTCGTTCCCGACGAGATCAGGAACGCCGGCCGCGGCGCGATCTTCGCGACCTGGGTCTTGAGCGAGGGCGGTTGTGGAGCGCGCGTCATCGCCTGTGTGGCCGTGTACATCAGGGGGAAGTAGGAGAGCAGCTCGGCCTTGGTGAAGCCGTTCGGCAGGTCGAGCGTGTCCCGCACGGTGCGGCCCTGCGTGCCCTCGGCGACAACCGCCTCGATGCGCTCGTCACGGCCAGCGGTCTCCACCATGGCCTCGGCGCCACTCGAGAGGCCGAGCCCGCCGATCTTCCTGATCTTGCGGCTCCGGAGGTAGTCGACGGCTCCCTCGAGGTCGCGATGCCATGTCCAGCCGATGTTCTCGGGCCGCCCCTCACTGTCACCCGAGCCGCGGGCGTCGTAGGCGAGCACGCCGAAGCCGTGGCGTGCCAGCATGAGGATCCGCCCTCTCGGCCCGCCGGATCGGTCTCCTCCCGAGCCGTGCAGGACGATGACAACGGCTCCGTTCTTCGGCGGCACGTACCAGCCCGAGAGCTTCAGTCCGTCGGTTGAGTCGAAGGTGACGTTCTCGTGGGCGATCGGGAGCTTCGAGTCGTCCACGTGGATCGGCTGCTTGTGGACGATGTACATCGCGCCGCCGAGCGGCTGAATGACGAGGAACGCCGTTACCAGGATCACGAGCACCACACCAACGCGCGCGCCCCAGCGGGGAAGAGGGCGTCTCGACGACTTGGGCCTGGCGAGGAGGACGATCGCGAGGCCGAGGAACACGATCCCGGCCAGCCCGGCGAGGACCCCCGTGAGGTCGGACCCGCCGAGACCGCCGTTCTTGCTGATGTGGGCGATGTGAAGGCCGCCGTCGATGATGAGCAGCGCCCCGATCACGAACGCGATCCAGGCGCGAACAGCATCTGGAACGATCACGAATGCGATCGCGGCCACGACCAGGACCGCCATCGGGACGACGTCGGTAGCCAGGTTGCTCCAGACCGAGACGCCTCGCGGACCGTCGACGAACGCATCGTCGAGGAGATGGACGACCACGACAGCGCTCGCCACCTCGAAGATCGGAACGGCGAGCTCGCGGAGCCTCCTCACGCCGCGATCCTCTCACGAGCCGACGCGCGAAAGGTCTCGCCGCTCCGACCCGACGAACAAGAGACCTGACGCAGGGGGGCGCGGGGCCCCCGGGCGTGAGCCCGTGGAACGGCCCCAGCGGTCGTGAGGGAAGGCTAGGCGGCCTTGAACACGTTCGGCTCGACTGTCACGCCCGCGTCGAGCTTGATCAGCTCGGCCAGCGTGTGCCGGTACGTGATCCCGTAGGTCTGCCTGATGGCGTTCAGGGCCGGGTCATTCAGATAGAAGAACCGGTCGCCGTCCCGTAGCGCCTGGAACTGCTTCTTCCAAGTGGCGAGCTGCAGCGGGCCGAACTCGGTTCCGGGCAGGTGCTTCTCGGAGACCATCCCGGTGAACGCATCCACCCTGTCGACGCGTCCGTAGACGGCGTCCAGCCGGGCCGCGAGGCTCGAGCGGCGGACGCCTGAAACCGCGTCTTCTCCCGCCTCGTCGCTCCCGAGCGGGATGACGTCGCCCTCTGCGTCCCGCAGCTGGACGAAGTCCAGGATGTCCGGGTCGTTGATCGGATCGCTGCGACTGATCCTCCGAGTGGACGGGAACGAGTCGGTGCTCTCGCCGGTGATGTCCGTGAAAGACCGTGCGGGAGGCAGGCCGACGGCCCGCCGGAGGTCGTTGTAGGACGGCATCCCGTGGTCCCTGCCACGCTGGACGTCGTCGGCGCCGAGGTCGGCCACGACCATGAAGCACGACGGCGTCACGACGGGCGATCCGCACGTCGTCGGCCCGTTCGGCAGCTCGAACAGGACGCTTCGAAGCGAGTTGTCGATCTGCTCGTCGTTTTTGTACTGCCGCTCGGCGCCGAGGCTCTGGAGGATCGGCCCCTCGCCGATCTGCTGGAGGAGGTCGGGATTCCCGAACGCGATCGCCAGCGGGATCACGAGCGTCACCGTGCGGTCGGCGTTGCGCTCGACCGTGATCCCCTCGGCCGGGAAGACGGTGTTCAGCTGGTTCTCGCTGAACGTTCCGGCCGGCACGGTCGGCTCGAACTCGCCGTGGACCATGCTGTGGGCCCGGTACGCCACGACCGCGAACTCGTTGGAGATGCTCGGGTTGACGCTCGAGGAGTAGCCCCGGTAGGGAGCCAGCTGCACGCCGAGGTTCGGGAGGAACTCGTTGTACGTGATGTACTGGACCTCCGCGCCGACGACGCGCCGGGCGATCTGGAACTTCTCCTCGTTGGACAGGCGGGTGCGGGCGAGGCTCGCCACGATCCGGTTGTGCTCGCGGAGGAAGAGCGTGTGGATCGAGGTGAGGGCGACGTTCTCGTTGGCCCGAACGTCTCCGGCGACGACTGCCTTCTCCGGCGTTGCAGTGAGGGCGCCCATCAGGTCCATCGACGGGGCCGCCGCTGCGTTGCCGCGGGCCGTTGCGCGCGGCAGAGTAGCCGCCAGGTGCCGTCAGCAACGTCGCGGTATTGTCGGCCGGGTTGCCGTTGGCGGGGCCGTCACGCAGCCAGTCGAGCCGACTGTTCGTCACCCCGTAGACGTTGGATGCGTCGATGAAGCTGCTCAGCGTGTTGATCTGCTGCCGCGGCGAGCGGCTGCCCGTTCCCGGGGCCGCGGGAGTCCGGGAGAAGGGAAGAACGGCCGAGTCGTTGCTGAAGTCCTCGAGCCTGTCCTGCTTGTCGAAGGCCATGTTCGCCGCTTCTGCCGGCGTTTCGTCCCGCAGGCCGATGTCGTGGTCGAGGAACTGCCCCCAGGCCCAACCCCACTGTGAGATGTCGTTCTCGGAAAAGAGGTTCTGGCCGACATCGTTGAAGATCCGGTTGGAGATGTACCGCGGCGACGGACCGCCAACCATGCGCCCGATTCCGTCCGCGTAGTTCGGAGCCGCAATTCGAGAATACTGCGTACCTGCCTGGCCCCAGGTGGGATGGCTGACGTTGTTGCCGCTGCCGTTCAGCGCTCGAACAGCAGGCGGCGCTGCACCCGAGCCTGCTCCCACGAGCGTCGAGAACAGCACGAGCAGGATCGTTGGCAGGACGAATCGCTGCATGCGTCATCTCCTTTCTGAAAGGGAGCTACTGCGCGTCCTCGGAGACGAGTCGCGACGGCCTCGGCCATGATCCCGTGCGCCGAGCGGACAGTCAATGGCAGCGCGTAAAAGTCCGGTAAAGATTAATGAGTCATTTCGAAGCAGATATACGCAATGCGAATGCGCAGCGACACGCAAACGGCAGCGGTTTGTTTTGGATGTCGACCAGCCGGACGGCCGACGACTACGCCTCGCGCAGCACGTATCCGACGCCCCGGACCGTGTGAATGAGGCGTGGCTCGCCCTCTCCTCCATCTTTCGCCGGAGGTGGCCAACGTAGACGTTGAGCGAGTTCGACGTCCCTTCGAAGTCGAAGCCCCAGACCTGGGTGAAGATCACCGTCCGTGAGAGCACCTCCCGCGGGTGGGTGAGGAAGAGCTCGAGCAGGCTGAACTCCGTCTGCGTCAGCTCGATCCTCCGTTCGCCCCGCGCGACCTCGCGCGTGTCCGGATCGAGGACGACATCGGCGAAGCGCAGGACGTCGGCACCGGCCCGCCCTTTCCGGCGGAGGAGTGCACGGAGCCGCGTGATCAGCTCCACCAGCACGAACGGCTTGGCGAGGTAGTCGTCCGCGCCGGCCGCGAGGCCGCCGCTGCGCTCGACGGCCGTGTTGCGCGCGCCCACCATCAGGAGGGGAGTTCGCGGCCCGGCCTGGCGAAGGCGCCTGCACAGCGCGGCGCCTCTGGAATCGGACATGTGGACGTCGACGATCACCGCGTCGGGCGACTCCTCCTCGACCGCGTCGACGGCTTCTGCGTCGTCCGTCGCCAGGAGGACGTCGAATCCCTCGAGCGAGAGCGCTCCCTGCAGCGCTCTGCCGTTGGAGGGTTCATCGTGTACGACAAGCACGCGGCTCGCCATCGATCCCTTGACCCTCTTTCCTGCCGCAGTCGACGTCGTCGGAGACTGGAACGCAGGAACGTAGCCACAGTCCCCCGGAGAGTCAAATCTGATGCGACGTCGGCTCGCACCGACCCGCACTAACCCGTCAGCAACACGACGCCGGTCGCGATCAGCCACACCGACCAGGCCGTGTACGCGATCGGGACGACCGAGCCGGCGAGCTTCCAGCCCTCGTCCTCGAAGGGCCCGACGAACTCCAGCGAGCCGAGGATGAGGAACGATCCGATCACGATCCCGGGCAGCGCGAGCCACGGGTCGAACGTGGTCGACTGCAGCATCGCCACGCCGACGAGCACGGTCCACGCGCCCGTGAACAGGTAGCCGAGGCACTCTCCGACCGCGACGCCGAGGTACCGGTGGAACGCGTCGAACGTGACCGCGGTCGCCTCTCGCGTGGCCTGACTCGAGCTCGGGCTCTCGTAGGTTCGCGCGAGCGCCGGGACGAGGAACGGCCAGCGGGCGAGGCCGAGGAACTGGACGGTCGCGGCCAGCACGCCGACGGTCGTCATCACGGGGACGATCTGCAGCCCGTCGCGCGCGAGCACCTGCCCGAGGAGGACGACGACCGGCGCGAGCAGCACCGCCGTGAGCATGAACCCGTACCAGAGCAGCCTCAGCTGCGCGCCTCCCGCGTGGAAGCGGCTCAGGATCGTGCCCACAGGCTGGCGCAGCACCGCCGGGTAGTCGAAGCGCTGCCCGAGCAGGATGAAGAAGACGTTGAAGGCGATCGGAAGCCCGACCAGCAGGATTCCGGCCCAGCGATCGATGCTCAATTGTCGGCCACGGTGGGGGACGCCACGCGCCCGGGATGATTACGAACGGCAAGGACGCGACGGCGCACATAGGCTTTGCTCCATGGATCTCGAGCTGATCAGCTTCGGTGACGAGCGCTGACGCGCTAGAAGGCGGAGCGCGCGATGTCCTCGAGGACCTGCGCGCGAGCCACCGGATCCAGGTCGTCGAGCTCGGCCTGGATGGTGGTCTCCGCCTCCTCGATCTTCGCGTCGCGCTCGACGATCTTCCGGTGCGCGTAGATGCCGCCACCCGTGATCGCCGCGGCGACTCCGAACGCCTGCAGCACCGCCGCGCCGAGGATCCGTCCTGCAACGAAAGCGGCGAGACCACCGGCGCCGATTGCCAGCCCGACGGTCCCTTCCTTGCTGGGATCGTGATCGGTCACGACGCCACTCTAGCGCGCTAGGCGAATCATGTCCCTCGTGGAGTCGATCCTCGAGGCGATCGGGAACACGCCGCTCGTTCGGGTCCGCCACTGCGCGCCGGAGAACGGCGCCGAGCTCTGGCTGAAGCTCGAGTACACGAACCCGACCGGCTCGCTGAAGGACCGGATGGCGCAGGCGATGATCGAGGGCGCCGAGCGGGACGGGCTCATCTCGCCCGGCGACACCGTCGTCGAGTACACCGGCGGCAGCACCGGCCCCGCGGTCGCGCTCGTCTGCCGCGCGAAGGGCTACCGCGCGCTGATCGTGATCGCCGACTGCTTCACCGAGGAGCGCTTCCAGCTGATGCGGGCGCTCGGCGCCGAGCTCGACGTGGTCGAGTCGGTCGCGGGCCGTCCCAACGTGACCGCGCAGGACATCGAGAACATGGTCGCCCGCGCCGCCGAGCTCGCGAAGCTGCCCGGCCACTACGCGACCGACCAGTTCAACAACCCGTACATCATCCCCGACCACCGCGACCGGCTCGGCCGCGAGATCTGGGAACAGAGCGAGGGGCGCGTGACCGGGTTCTGCCAGGGGCTCGGCACGGCGAGCTCGCTGATGGGCGTCTCCGACGCGCTCAAGCCGCACGGGGTGTTCATCCAGGCGCACGAGCCGGCCGGGTCGGCCGCGATCGGCGGCGGCGAGCGCGGCTCGTTCCTGATCCAGGGCTGGACCGGCCTCGTCATGCCGCACTGGTACCCGGAGAAGGTCGACCACCTCGAGCCGGTCGGCGACGAGGAGGCGATCGAGATGACGCGCAGGCTCGCGGCCGAGGACGGGATCTTCGCGGGCATCTCGACCGGGGCGAACGTCGTCGGCGCGCACCGGCTGGCCGAGCGGCTCGGCTCTCAGGCCGTGATCGTGACGCTGGCCGTCGACTCCGGCTTCAAGTACATGAGCGTCGAGCCCTACGCCGACCTGTAGCTTCGCTCCACACATCTGAGAGGAGAGCCCAGTGTCTGAGCCCACCCGCGAGCAGCGTGAGGTGCTGCCGATTCCGGACCGCCCGTACGACGGGCCGGTCTACGAGGACGCCAAGGATCCCGACGCGAAGTTCCCGCCGATCGAGCCTCTGCGTCCACCGGCCGGAGCGCCGAATGTCCTGATCGTCCTACTCGACGATGCCGGGTTCGGCTGCTCGAGCGCCTTCGGCGGTCCCTGTCACACGCCTACGGCCGAGCGCCTCGCCGGGGAGGGCCTCAAGTTCAACCGCTTCCACACGACCGCACTGTGCTCGCCGACGCGAGCCGCGCTCCTCTCGGGCCGCAATCACCACTCGGTCGGCATGGGTGGGATCACCGAGATCGCGACCTCGGCGCCGGGCTACAACTCGATCCGCCCGAACACCTGCGCGCCGCTGGCCGAGACGCTGAAGCTGAACGGCTACGCGACCGCGCAGTTCGGGAAGTGCCACGAGGTGCCGGTCTGGGAGACCAGCCCGCTCGGGCCGTTCGACTCGTGGCCGAGCGGCGGGGGCGGGTTCGAGTACTTCTACGGCTTCATCGGCGGGGAGACGAACCAGTACTACCCGGCGATCTACGAGGGGACGACCGCCGTCGAGCCGGACAAGACCCCGGAGGAGGGCTACCACTTCACCGAGGACATGACCGACAAGGCGATCACGTGGATCCGCCAGCAGAAGGCGCTCATGGCCGACAAGCCGTTCTTCGTCTACTTCGCGCCCGGGGCGACCCATGCGCCGCACCACGTGCCCGAGGAGTGGTCGGCGAAGTACAAGGGCAAGTTCGACCAGGGCTGGGACGCGCTGCGCGAGGAGACGTTCGCGCGCCAGAAGGAGCTCGGCGTGATCCCGCCGGAGGCCGAGCTGACCGCGCGGCCCGAGGAGATCCCGGCCTGGGACGAGATCCCGGACGACCTGAAGCCCGTCCTCTCGCGTCAGATGGAGGTCTACGCGGGCTTCCTCGAGCACACCGACCATCACGTCGGGCGGCTGGTCGACGCGCTCGAGGACCTCGGCGTCCTCGAGGACACGCTCGTCTACTACGTGATCGGCGACAACGGGGCGAGCGCGGAGGGCACTCCGCACGGCTGCTTCAACGAGCTCGTCGTCCTGAATGGAGCGGCCGGGCTCGAGACGACCGAGTTCATGGTCTCGAAGATCGACGAGTTCGGTACTCCGGCCGCGTACAACCACTACGCCGTCGGCTGGGCGCACGCGATGGACGCGCCGTACCAGTGGACGAAGCAGGTCGCGTCGCACTGGGGCGGAACGCGCAACGGGACGATCGTGCACTGGCCGCAGGGCATCGAGGCGCAGCGGCGAGGTCCGGTCGCAGTTCCACCACGTGATCGACGTCGCTCCCGACCGTGCTCGAGGCGGCGGGATCCCCGAGCCGAAGACGGTTCACGGCGTCGAGCAGAAGCCGATCGAGGGCGTGAGCATGCGCTACGCGTTCGACGACGCCGCCGCAGCCGAGCGGACGCGAGACCCAGTACTTCGAGATGTTCTGCAACCGGGGCATCTACGACAAGGGCTGGACTGCGGTCACGCGTCATTCGACCCCGTGGGTGATCGTCGACCTCCCCCCGTTCGCAGACGACACGTGGGAGCTCTACGACACGAACTCGGACTGGAGCCAGGCGCACGATCTCGCGGCCGAGATGCCCGAGAAGCTCGACGAGCTGAAGGCGCTCTTCATGGAGGAAGCACGGAAGTACAACGTGCTTCCGCTCGACGACCGGCGGGTCGAACGGTTCAACTCCGATCTCGCCGGGCGCCCGGTGCTGATCGCCGGGAACTCGCAGCTCCTCTTCGGGGGCATGGGACGGCTGACCGAGAACTCGGTGGTCAACGTCAAGAACAAGTCGCACTCGGTGACCGCCGAGCTCACCGTTCCCGAAGGCGGCGCCGAGGGCGTGATCGTCGCCCAGGGCGGCGCCTTCGCCGGCTGGAGCCTCTACGCCAAGGACGGCAAGCCGAAGTACTGCTACAACCTCTTCGGCCTGCAGCGCTTCCACGTCGAGGGCGACACGGAGATCCCCCCGGGCGCGCACCAGGTGCGGATGGAGTTCGCCTACGACGGCGGCGCTCTCGGCAAGGGCGGCACGGTGTCGCTCTACGTGGACGGCGAGAAGTGCGGCGAGGGGCGCGTCGAGGGAACCGTGCCGATGATCTTCTCGGCGGACGAGACATGCGACGTCGGCTCCGACACCGCTTCGCCGGTCAGCGACGACTACACCTCGGAGGGCAGCCGCTTCAACGGCACGGTCGGCTGGGTGCAGATCGACGTCGACGAGGCCGCCGAGGACCTCGACCACCTGATCTCGCCGGACGAGCGCCTCAAGATCGCGATGACGCGCCAGTAGGTCGGTCTAGCGCCTAGGCCTCCGTCGGTACGTGCTCGGGCCGGAAGCGCTTCCAGGCGACCCCGGTTCCGAGGCCGATGACCAGGGTGGGCACGACCGTCAGGACGCGGTAGACGAGCACGGCCGCGACGACCCCGGCCTGATTGCCGCCGAAGCCGACGAGAGCAGTCGTCAGGCCGAGCTCGATCACGCCGAGCCCGCCGGGCGTGATCGGGATCGACCCGAGGAGACGCACGAACGACCACGCGGCGAACGCCTCGGCGGCGCTCACCTCGCTCGAGGGGACGTCGAGAACCCGGAGCGACACGAGCAGCACGAGGAAGACGGTGAGGTGTCCGGCCAGCGTCGCGAGCGTCAGCACGTGCCAGCGGCGCTTGAGGAGGCTGTTGGCCCGGTTCCGGAAAGAAACGAACGCCTCGCCGTCCCACTCCACAGGGCTCCTCCGGATCAGCCGCAGGCCCCGCGAGGCGATCCTGGCGGTGAGGTCGCCGAGACGCCGCGCGAGCGTGGGAGTGCTCAGACCGGCTGCGAAGGCCGCGATGACGATCACGAAGATCGCGAGCCCGAAGGCCGCAACCGTGTCGAGCGCCGTGCTCGATTCGCCGGTCAGGGTCAGCAGCCCGAGCCCGATCGTCGGGAAGGCGAGCATCGCCAGCTGGTTCCAGACGCCCGTCACCGCGACCGCGAGGCCGACCGGCGAGCTCGCGAAGCCCCAGGCTCGGAGCATCGCGAACGAGAGCGCCATCCCGACCGCGACGCCTCCGGGAGCGATGTAAGTCGACGCCGTGGACGCCTGGGTGACGACGAACGCCTGGCGGAAGGGAAGGCCGGGCAGCGCGGCCATCCAGGGCGGCGCGAACGTGACGAGGTTCAGGGCCGTCGCGCCCGCGAGGAGCGCGATGTCCGTCCAGGAGAGCGTCTTGACGACGTCCCAGACGTCGCGGTAGTCGGCGATCTTCGGCAGAACGAACGCAAACGTCGCGACCACCACGACGACCCCGAGCCCGATCCCCAGGATGTGCCGCCACGGGAGTCTCTTGAGACGATCGGCGGTCGTCGGGGTGTCAGGCGTCGGAGGTCTCATCCACGGCGGCATCCGCGTAGCTGTCGCCGAGCTCGTCCAGCAGGCGCGCCATCCGGCGAAGAATGACCGAAGTTCGCTTGGAGCGGAAAGTTCGTGGTCGGCGGTGGCGGATATCACCCTTTTGGGCAGGCGCCCGACCAGTACGCTCGAGACGCGCGCAATCGGGGAGGGGCGGCCCCGCTCCGAGAATGCGGCAACCGGACCCCCCGGCGCTAGCACTCGGCTCGGCCGCCGCCCTGCACCCCACGTTGTCGTAGCCTCCTCTTCGTGCACCGGCTCACCAAGGCGCAGGCCCGGCGCATCGCGGTGCGCGCGCAGCTGCTGGACGCGCCGCGCCCGAACGACCTGCTTCAGGTCGTGCAGCAACTGACTCTGCTGCAGATCGATCCGACCGCCGCCATCGCGCCCAGTGCCGACCTCGTCGCGTGGACACGCCTCGGCTCCGCCTACGAGCCCGCACACCTGACCCGGGCCCTGGAAGAGGACCGCACGCTCTTCGAGCACAACGCGCTCATCCGGCCGATGGGCGACCTGGGCCTCCTGCTCGCGGGCGCGTCCGACCTGCCGAGCTACGAGTGGTCGCGCGCCTGGGTGCGGGACAACGACCGCTTCCGGCGCGACGTCCTCAAGCGCCTGCGCAGCTCGGGGCCGCTGACCTCGCGGGACATCCCCGACACGTGCGTCGTGCCCTGGGCCTCGACGGGCTGGACCAACAACCGCAATGTCACCCAGATGCTCGAGTTCCTGATGGTTCGCGGCGAGGTCGCGATCTCCGGCCGGATCGGGCGGGAGCGCGTCTGGGACCTGCCCGAGCAGGTCTACCCGGCCGGTGTCGCCGTGCCGTCGGTGGAGGAGGCCGAGCGCGAGAGAGACCGCCGCCGGCTCGCCTCGCTCGGCATCGCCAGGCAGAAGGGCACGGCGCACCCGGTGGAGCCGGTCATCGTCGGAGAGGCCGGGGAGCCGGCCGTGGTCGAGGGCGTGAAGGGCGAGTGGCGCGTCGATCCCGCCGCGCTCGGCGCGGACTTCGAAGGCCGAACGGCCCTACTCTCGCCGTTCGACCGGCTCGTCTACGACCGCGACCGCGCGCTGGAGCTGTTCGACTTCGAGTACACGCTCGAGATGTACAAACCTGCGGCCAAGCGCCGCTGGGGCTACTTCGCCCTCCCGATCCTCCACAAGGACCGCCTGGTCGGGAAGCTCGACGCCATTGCCGACCGCAAGGCCTCCGTGCTCCGCGTCAACGCGATCCACGAGGACGTCAGGTTCACGCGCCCGATGGCGAAGGCCGTGCGGGCCGAGGTCGACGACCTCGCCTCCTGGCTCGGGCTGGACGCCGTGGAGCAGGCCCGGTCGTAGACTGGACGCCGATGACCGGCCAGGACGACGCACAGATCGCGGCCGCGAGAAGCGAGCTCGCCGGGCTCTACAAGCAGCTTGAGCGCGCCCCGCTGTTCGGTCCTGGGCGCGTCGAGCTCGAGATAAAGATCGCGACGCTCCGCAAGCAGATCGAACAGCTCGAGAGCAACCGGTAATCGTTATCCGCGACGTGCGACCGCCGCGCCCGCACGCCAGCCCGGGGCTCGGCCGCGTGGAGGCAGTGGGATCGCGTCTGCGTCAAGCCCGGAGCGAGCGATGAGCCAGGAGATGATCGAGTTCGAGTTCCACATCTCGCCGGTGTGGAGCTCGTCCCGGCCCCAGGTGGGCGTCGGCACCTCGGGCACGAGCTCGAGCAGGCGGCCTGCAGGTTCGGGGTCGTCGCTCAACCGGATCGGGCTCGCGACGGCCTCGTCGACATCGGGGATGACGCCGTCCCGCCAGCGCCGGACCTCGTAGCGGAAGACCCGGAAGCGGCCCAGGCCGCGAGCGCCGACAGGGCCGGTTGCGACCGCCCCGCGTTCCGTGCCGTCAGCGGACGCTGGCGTCTGCTCGACGATGAAGCGACCGCTCGGCACGTGTACTTCGAGCGCAGAGTGGTAGAGGTCGCAACGCTCGCGGCGGGCCAGGCCGGCCGCGACCCATTCGAAGACCTTTCCGTTCAGCCGAACGGAGTGCCCACCCGCGCCGAGGGGCAGCCAGAAGAGGTCGATGCTTGCGATCCGAGGCTCAGGCATTAACCACAACGCATGATCAGCACCGTCCCCGATGTCGCGCCGCAGCCCGCACGGGACGCTTGCTCCGATCTCGGAAGGAGGTTGACATGAACGGCAAGAACGAGGCCGCTGCGTCGTCGGGACGCGGGTATGCGTACGGCGGTCCGGCGCTCGTCGGCGGGATCCTGGCCGGGGCCGGGCTCGGCATCCTGCTGGGCGACTTCGGCGCCTGGCTCCTGATCGGGATCGGGGCCGGCTTCATCCTGATGGCGCTCATAGCCGCGATCGGCAAGTAACAGCGCACGCTCGAGGGCGCCGCGATAGGGTCGAGGCCGTCAGGAGGAGCATGGCCCAGGCACCGACCGAGGATCGAGCGCGACCGAAGGGGATGGCGTGGATCCCCGGCGGCACGTTCGCCATGGGCTCCGACCGGCACTACCCCGAGGAGGCCCCGGTCCGCGAAGTGTCGGTAGACGGGTTCTGGCTCGACGAGCACCCCGTCACGAACCTCGAGTTCACGCGCTTCGTGAAGGCGACCGGGCACGTGACGTGGGCCGAGAAGGAGCCCGACCCCGAGCAGTACCCCGGCGCGCAGGAGGACATGCTCTTCGCGGGCTCCGTCGTGTTTCAGAAGACCTCGGGCCCGGTCGACCTGAGCAACCACTTCAACTGGTGGACGTGGACCCGCGGCGCCGACTGGCGGCATCCCGAGGGGCCGGAGAGCACGCTGCACGGGCGCGAGCGGCACCCCGTGGTGCACGTCGCCTACGCCGACGCCGAGGCCTACGCGGGCTGGGCCGGGAAGGACCTGCCGACCGAAGCCGAGTGGGAGCTCGCGGCGCGCGGCGGCCTCGAGGGCGCCGAGTTCGCCTGGGGCGACGAGTTCATGCCGAAGGGCAAGCCGATGGCGAACACGTGGCAGGGCGAGTTCCCGTACGAGAACACGCTCCTCGACGGCTTCGAAGGAACCTCACCGGTCGGCAGGTTCCCGCCGAACGGCTACGGCCTCTACGACGTGGCCGGGAACGTCTGGGAGTGGACGGCCGACTGGTACACGTCGAACCACGAGCCCGACTCGCCGTGCTGCGCGCGGCGACCTACGCGCCGAGAGCATCGACCCGAACGACTCCACGGCGATTCCGCGCAAGGTGATGAAGGGCGGCTCGCACCTGTGCGCGCCCAACTACTGCCAGCGCTACCGTCCTGCGGCGCGAATGGCGCAGGCGGTCGACACGTCCACGAACCACCTCGGCTTCCGCTGCATCGTGCGCGCGTAGCCGGATCTCGACGACGAGGGGAGACCCATGCCGCAGGACAAGCCGAACATCCTCGTGATCTGGGGCGACGACATCGGGATCACGAACCTGAGCTGCTACAGCGACGGGCTGATGGGGTACCGCACGCCGAACATCGACCGCATCGCGAACGAGGGGATGCGCTTCACCGACTCCTACGGCGAGCAGAGCTGCACCGCCGGCCGGTCGTCCTTCATCACCGGCCAGAGCGTCTTCCGCACGGGGTTGAGCAAGGTCGGCTTGCCCGGCGCGTCGGTCGGCCTCCAGGAGGAGGACCCGACGATCGCCGAGCTGCTCAAGAACCACGGCTACGCCACGGCGCAGTTCGGCAAGAACCACCTCGGCGACATGAACAAGTTCCTCCCGACCGTCCACGGCTTCGACGAGTTCTTCGGGAACCTCTACCACCTGAACGCCGAAGAGGAGCCGGAGGAGCCGGACTACCCGGCGAAGCACGGATTCGAGCGGTTCGGCGAGCGGTTCGGGCCCCGCGGCGTGCTGCGCTGCAAGGCGACGACGAAGGACGACCCGAAGGAGCACCCGCGCTGGGGCCGCGTCGGCAAGCAGCGGATCCAGGACACGGGACCGCTGACGAGGAAGCGGATGGAGACGTGTGACGACGAGTTCGCGACGGCCGCGTGCGACTACATCGAGCGCCAGCACCGGCGACGCAAGCCGTTCTTCTGCTGGGTGAACTTCACGCACATGCACTTCCGGACGCACACGAAGCGCCGAGAGCCTCGGACAGGCCGGACGCTGGCAGTCCCCGTACCACGACACGATGCTCGACCACGACAAGAACGTGGGCCAGCTCCTCGACGTGCTCGACAAGCTCGAGATCGCCGAGGACACGATCGTGCTGTACGGCACCGACAACGGCCCGCATATGAACACGTGGCCGGACGGGGCGATGACGCCGTTCCGCAGCGAGAAGAACACGAACTGGGAGGGCGCGTTCCGCGTCCCGATGATGGTGCGCTGGCCGGGAAGGATCCCGGACGGCTCGGTCTCGAACGAGATCGTGCAGCTCCACGACTGGCTGCCCACGTTCCTCGCGGCCGCCGGCGAGCCCGACGTCGTCGAGAAGCTGAAGACGGGCCACGAGGCGGCGGGAAAGACGTTCAAGGTGCACATCGACGGCTACAACTTCCTGCCCTACCTGACCGGGGAAGAGGCCGAGAGCCCGCGCAAGGGGTTCATCTACTTCTCGGACGACGGCGATCTCGTCGCGCTGCGCTACGACAACTGGAAGCTGGTCTTCATGGAGCAGCGGGCACGCGGAACGCTCGAGCTGTGGGCGGAGCCGTTCACCACGCTGCGCGTGCCGAAGCTCTTCAACCTCCGCATGGATCCATTCGAGCGCGCGGACACGACCTCGAACACGTACTGGGACTGGTACCTGTCGAAGGCGTACATGATCCTCGCGGCCCAGGCGATCGTGGCCGAGTTTCTCGCCACGTTCAAGGACTTCCCGCCCCGTCAGAAGGCGGCGAGCTTCACGATCGACCAGGCGCTCGAGAAGATGTCCGAGGCTGCGAGCGGCGCCCGCGG
>CAVVBZ010000006.1:0-28724 GCA_963746635.1 uncultured Actinomycetes bacterium
CAATCCGTCGGGGTCGCTCAAGGACCGGATGGCGCTCGCGATGATCGAGGGCGCCGAACGAGACGGACTGATCTCGCCGGGCGACACGATCGTCGAGTACACGGGCGGTAGCACAGGCCCCGCGCTTGCTCTCGTGTGCCGCGCGAAGGGGTATCGCGCGCTGATCGTGATCGCCGACTGCTTCACCGAGGAGCGGTTCCAGCTGATGCGGGCGCTCGGCGCCGAGCTCGACGTCATCAAGTCGGTCGAGGGACGCCCGAAGGTGACCGCGCAGGACATCGACAACATGGTCGCCCGCGCGGCCGAGCTCGCGGCGCTACCCGGCCACTACGCCACCGACCAGTTCAACAACCCGTACATCATCCCCGACCATCGCGACCGGCTCGGGCGGGAGATCTGGGAGCAGAGCGAGGGGCGGGTGACGGGGTTTTGCCAGGGGCTCGGGACGGCGAGCTCGCTGATGGGCGTCTCCGATGCGCTGAAGCCGCACGGGGTCTTCATCCAGGCGCACGAGCCCGCCGGTCGGCGGCGATCGGCGGCGGCGAGCGCGGGTCGTTCCTCATCCAGGGCTGGACGGGCTTGCGGATGCCGCACTGGTATCCCGAGAAGGTCGACGACCTCGAGCCGATTGGCGACGAGGATGCGATCGAGATGACGCGCAGGCTTGCGAGCGAGGACGGGATCTTCGCGGGGATCTCGACGGGGGCGAACGTTGCCGGCGCGCACCGCCTGGCCGAGCGCCTCGGCCCGCAGGCGGTGATCGTGACCCTGGCCGTCGACACCGGCTTCAAGTACCTGAGCGTCGAGCCCTACGTAGACGCGTAGGCGTCCGGCTCGGTTCATGAGCTGAGCTCAGCAGCCGGAGGCCGGCCTCGGGTTCTGGCTATCGTCCTTCGGATGGATCAGGCAGCTCGCATCTCGCCCCATCCGGGCCGTCTCCTGGCCGTTCTCGCGCTCGGCGGCGGCGCCTACGCGATGCTGCAGTCGCTGGTCGTGCCGGCGCTTCCGACACTGCAGAAGGACTTCAACACCACGCCGACGGGCGTGACCTGGATCTTCACCGCCTACCTGCTGGCGGCATCCGTGGCGACGCCGATCGCGGGACGCCTCGGCGACATGTTCGGGAAGAAGCGCACGCTCGTCGTGGTGCTCGTCGGCCTCGGCGCGGGAACCCTGCTCGCCGCGCTGGCGACGACGCTTCCGGTGATGATCGTCGCGCGCGTGATCCAGGGCCTCGGCGGTGCGATCTTCCCGCTGGCGTTCGGAATCGTCCGTGACGAGTTCCCGCCGAGGCGCGTCGCCGGCGGAATCGCGCTCATCTCGGGGCTGCTCGGCGTCGGCGCGGGCCTCGGGATCATCCTCGCCGGGCCGATCCTCGCCCATCTCGACTACCACTGGCTCTTCTGGATCCCGCTCGTCGTGATCGCCGTGACCACGCTCGCAACGATGCTGATCATCCCCGAGTCGCCGGTTCGCGCTCCGGGCGAGGTGGACTGGACGGGCGCGATCCTCCTCTCGCTCTGGCTGATCGCCCTCCTCGTCGCGATCAGCGAGGCTGCGTCGTGGGGATGGCTGTCGGCCCGCACGCTCGGGCTCATGGCAGCGGCCGCCGTTCTCGCGCTCGCGTGGATTCGCGTCGAGATGAGATCGCTCAGCCCGTTGGTCGACATCAAGATGATGCGGTTGCGCGGCGTCTGGACGACGAACCTCGCCGGCTTCCTGCTCGGGTTCGGGATGTACAGCTCGTTCGTCCTGATCCCGCAGTTCGTCGAGACTCCGGTCTCGAACGGATACGGCTTCGGGTCGTCTGTGACGCAGGCTGGCCTCTTCCTGATCCCGAGCACGCTCGCGATGATGATCGCCAGCCCGCTGGGCGGGCGACTGTCGGGGAGGTTCGGCTCCAAGGTGCCGCTCGTGCTCGGCTCGACGATCACCATGCTTGCGTTCGTGCTGCTCGCGTTGGCTCACTCCGAGCACTGGCAGATCTATCTCGCGGCGTTGCTGCTCGGAGTCGGCGTCGGCTTCGCCTTCGCGTCGATGGCCAACCTGATCGTCGAGGCGGTCCGGCCTGATCAAACCGGCGTCGCCACCGGGATGAACACGGTCATGCGCACGATCGGCGGCGCCCTCGGCGGCCAGGTCGCGGCGAGCATCCTCGCGGCGAGCCTCCTCGCGGACGGACTCCCGAACGAGCAGGGCTACACGCTCTCGTTCGTGATCATGGCCGCCGCACTCGCAGCCGGAGTCATCGCGTCGCTCGCCGTCCCGGGAGGTCGGCCACACCATCTCTCCGTGACGAGCGCCGCCCCACAACCATCGGTGGACTGAGCGTGCAGGGCGTCGTCGTAGGGTTCGACGGCTCGCCCGGAGCCGAGGCCGCGCTCCGTTTCGCCGCCGAGGAGGCGACGCTTCGCGGACTCCCCCTCCGGATCGTCTGCGCGTGGGAGGCCCCTCCCGCCACGTACGTGGGCGAGGCCTTCGCGCCGACGCCCGACGCGTTCGTCGAGGCCGAGCGGCGCGCCGAGGAGGTCTTGCGCTCCGCCGTCGAGCTCGCAGCCGGCCTTGGCGTCGAGGCCGAAGGCGTTGCGATCGAAGGCCATCCGGCGACGATGCTGATCGACCAGGCGCGCGACGCTACGCTCCTCGTCGTCGGCTCACGCGGCCACGGCACGGCGGCGAGCCTGCTCCTCGGCTCCGTCAGCCAGCGGCTTGCCCATCACGCCCCGTGCCCGCTCGTGATCGTGCCGAAGTTTCGCTAGGAGCGGAAAGTTCGTGTCCGCCGGACCGGCGATCTCACCCTTTTGGGCACTGCGGCTACCCGTAGGCTCGGTGGGCGCGCATACGGGGAGGGGCGGCCCCGCTCCGAGGACGCGCTAAAACCGGACCCCCCGGCTCTAGCATTGCTTCGGCTCGGCCAGCCGCCCTGCACCCACGTTGATCTGACATCGCCTCGGATTTGCCCGTCCCTTAGACGCGCGGCTCGCGGCGAGCACGTCAGGCGGACTCGGACGGTTTGCAGGCGCCGGACAGCCGAGGCGAGCGGCGTAGGATCAGGGCCGTCGTGAACCAGAAGCCGCCGCCTACTTGCGCGGAGAGTGGTCGGGAGCAGACCGCAGGCGAACACGGCCGTCTACGTGACGGACGACTCGGACGAGCCCACCGGGGCGTGAGCACGCCGATTCTCTTCTCGCCGCCGCAAGCTCAGAGGACACTCGCGCGCCTTCCTTCGGTAGTTGCGCTGCTCCCGGCTCCCGACGTTGAGGGAGTTCCGTCCGAGGCGTTCCCCGGCGTGCTCCGCAAGACCGACCGGGAGGTCTACCGGTGGATCGCCAACACGCACTACAAGCCTCTTGCCAAAGCGCTGGTGCATTTCGAGGACGTGCACGAGGCGGGCTGCACCTTCGGCGACCTCCTCGCGACCACGAGTCGCGAGCAGTTCGTCAGCCTGAGCGCCGAGGTTCTCGTCGCCGACGACCTGCGCCGACGCGGCTACACAGTTCGGACGATCCCACACTTGGGTCAGCCGGGTCCGGACCTGCACGTCAACGTCGACGGGATCGACGTGGCCGTCGAGGTCTACACCGCCGCGCTCGGTGCGGACTTCGAGGGCCGAACTGCCCTGCTCTTGCCGTTCGACCGGCTGCTCGGTCCCGCACGTGGAGCTCGAGATGAAGATCGCGATGCTCCGCGAGCAGATCGAAGAGCTCGAGAGCAGCCGGTAACCGCTACCCGCGGCGTGCCACGGCCGCGCCCGCGCGCCAGCCCGGGGCTCGCCCGCGCGGAGGCAGCGGTATCGCGTCAACGTCGAGCCCGGAGCGAGCGATGAGCCAGGAGATGGTCGAGTTCGAGTTCCACATCTCACCGGTGTGGAGCTCGTCTCGGCCCCAGGTTGGCGTCGGCACCTCGGGCACGAGCTCGAGGAGGCAGCCGGCAGGTTCGGGGTCGTCGCTCAATCGGATCGGGCTCGCGACGGCCTCGGCGACATCGGGGATGACGCCCTCCCGCCAGCGCCGGATCTCGTAGCGGAAGAGCCGGAAGCGGCCCAGTGCGCGAGCGCCGACAGGGCCGCCGGCGACGACCCCGCGCTCCTCGTCTTCACCCCACGCGGGCGCCTGCTCGATGATGAAACGGGCCGCGGGCAAGCGCACCTCGAGCGCCGAGTGGTAGAGGTCGCAACGCTCCCGGCGCGCGAGCCCCGCCGCGACCCATTCGAAGACCTTTCCGTTCAGCCGAACGGAGTGCCCACCCGCGCCGAGGGGCAGCCAGAAGAGGTCGATGCTCGCGATCTGGCGCTCAGGCATTACCCGCAACCCATGATCAGCGCCGGCCCCGATGTCGCCCTGCAGCTCGCACGGGATCCTTGCTCCGATCTCAGAAGGAGGTTGGCATGAACGGCACGAACGAAGCCGCTACGTCGTCGGGACGCGGGTATGCGTACGGCGGTCCGGCGCTCGTCGGCGGGATCCTCGTCGGCATCGGACTCGGCATTCTGCTGGGCGACTTCGGCGCCTGGCTCCTGATCGGGATCGGGGCCGGCTTCATCCTGATGGCGTTCATCGCCGCACTGGGCAAGTAGCGCACGCTCAAGGGCGCGGCGATAGGCTCGGGCGGTGTCGGTGGACGGGTTCTGGCTCGACGAGCACCCCGTCACGAACCTCAGTTCACGCGCTTCGTGAAGGAGACCGGCACGGCGGCCGCGGCTCCAGCGGCTCATGTCGCGCGTGATGTCGTCGAAGTCGTCATGCCCGCGGAGTGGGCGGACTTTCGACGGCGGAGCGGGAGCGACGGGACTCGAACCCGCATTTCCCGACCGTCGAAATCAAGCAGCCGCGAACGCGGCGATAGCGCGGTTCCGCTCTGTGACCGTTCAGGCAAGCGGGGCTCAGTAGTTTCCAGGCCGTGTCAGACCTCTATGCGTGAGCCGATGATGACCGTGCGCTCGCGCGGGAGCTGGAAGTACTCGGCGGCGTCGGCGGTGATCCGTGCTGTCGCGAGGAAGAGGCGTTTGCGCCAGCGGGTCATGCCGGGTGTGTCGCCTGGGTGGAGGTCGATGGTCGAGAGGAAGTAGGACAGGTTGTTCTCGTCGAGCGGGCTTTCGATCTCGGCTTTTCGGATCAGCGGGAGCAGGTTGGGCACGTTCGGTGTGTCCATGTAGCCGAAGCGGGCGGTGACGTGAGTGATTCCGTCGTCTCTGTAACCGAGGTCGTCGATTGCGAGCCGCCTCGCGACCGGCACGTGCGGGACCGGCTTCGTCTCGAGCGTAAGGATGAGGACGTGTCGATGGAGGATGTGGTTGTGCTCGACGTTCGCGCGCATCGCGAGCGGCGTCGTGGTCTTGCCTCGGTTGAGGAAGACGGCGGTGCCCGGTACGCGTTGCAGTGGCGGCTTCTTCGCGTGGAGCTCGTCGACGAACGCGCGAAGCGGGCCCTCGTCGTGTTCGCGCTGGCGTGTGACGAGCTCCCGACCTCGTTGCCACGTCGTGAGGACAGTGAACGCCGCGATCGCGATCAAGAGCGGCAGCCAGGCGCCGTGTGTGACCTTGGTCAGGTTGGCGGCGAAGAAGAGCAGGTCGACGGCGAGCAGGAAGGCGGCGCCGGGCACGACGATCCAGAGCGGTGTTCGCCAGTGCTGCCGGACGATGTAGAAGAAGAGCAGGGTCGTGATCGTGATCGTGCCGGTCACGGCCATGCCGAAGGCGTAGGCGAGCGCGGTCGAGGTCTTGAAGGTGACGACGAGCGTGAGCACGGCGACCATCAGCGCCCAGTTGATCCACGGCACGTAGATCTGGCCGATCCTCTCCTCCGAGGTGTGTGCGATCCGCAGCCGCGGCAGGTAGCCGAGCTGGGCGGCCTGCTGCGCGACCGAGAACGCGCCGGTGATGACCGCCTGCGAGGCGATCACGGTCGCGGCCGCGGCGAGGAAGACCATCGGCAGCTGTGCCCAGCCGGGGACGAGCAGGAAGAAGGGGCTGCGGATGCTGCTCGGGTCACCGAGGATGAGGGCGCCCTGGCCCATGTAGCTGAGGATGCAGGCGGGGAAGACGAGGAACAGCCAGACGCGGGTGATCGGTGTGCGGCCGAAGTGGCCCATGTCCGCGTACAGGGCCTCGGCTCCGGTGACGGCGAGAACGACCGCGGCCAGGGAGAAGAACGCGGTCGAGAAGTGACCGAACAGGAAGCCGAGCGCGTAGGTGGGCGAGAGCGCCTTCAGGATCTCGGGGTGGTCGACGATGCCGCGCACGCCGCAGGCGCCGATCGCGGCGAACCAGACGCGCCATCACCGGCCCGAACAGGCGGCCGACGGCGCCCGTGCCGAAGCGCTGCACCAGGAACAGGCAGACGATGATCGCGGCGGTGATCGGCACGATCAGGTCGGCTCAGCGACGGGGCCGCGACCTTGACTCCCTCGACCGCCGAAAGCACCGAGATCGCAGGCGTGATCATGCTGTCGCCGAAGAACAGCGAGGCACCGAAGACCCCGAGCGCCGCCAGCGCGAGCTTCGTCCGGCGCCCGCCCGGGAACGCCCCGTCGGCGGATCAGGGTGATCAGCGCCATGATCCCGCCCTCGCCGTCGTTGTCGGCCCGCATCACGAGCAGCACGTAGGTGACGGTGACGATGATCGTCACCGACCAGAAGATCAGCGAGACGATCCCGAAGATGCTCTCCGGGGTCGCCGCGACCGGGTGGGGATCGCTTGGATTGAAGACCGTCTGGATCGTGTACAGCGGGCTCGTGCCGATGTCCCCGAAGACGACTCCGAGAGCACCGATCGCCAGGGCCGCTTGAGCTGTGCTGCGCTGGCTCACGGTTCGATATTCGCGTTTCCGTCGACCAGGCCTCGGCGCATCGCCCGGCGCGTGTCGGCGATCTTCGCGCCCGCGTGCGTGTTCCTGGGCGGTCGGGAGTACGGGAGCGACGGGACACGAACTCTCGGGAGACGCCCGCCGAGCACGGAATCGACGTCGTGCTACGCGGTAGCCGCACGTAGGGATCGCAACACCGCTGAGGAATACACGCTGAAGGGGTGACAGGCCTCGCGACTCCGCTACTCGTTCTCGTCTTCGCCGCCGGGGCGGCGGCGATCTGGCTGGCCGGGGTCGTGCTCTCCAAGACGACGGACGCGCTCGACGTCCGTCTCGATCTCGGTGAGGAGCTGGGCGGGATCCTTCTGCTCGCGATCGCGGGCAGCCTGCCCGAGCTGGCGATCACGGTCTCTGCGGCGCTGTCAGGCAATCTCGAGCTGGCGTGCGGCAACCTGATCGGCGGGATCGCAGTGCAGACGATGGTGCTCGTCCTCTGCGATCTCGCTACCGGCCCGACACGACCGCTCACGTTCCTCGTCGGGGCGCTCACGCCGGTGCTGGAAGGGCTGCTCGTCATACTGGTCGTGTCGGGGGTGCTGATGGGATCGCTGCTTCAGCCCTCGACTGCGATCGGCGGGGTAGTCAGCCCGGCCTCGGTCGCGATCGTCGTCGTCTGGCTGGTCGGTGTCTACGTGATCAACCGGGTACGGAAGGATCCGCGCTGGAGCGTCTCGATGCCGGGCAGCAGCCCGGGGCGACCTCACCGGCGCAAGCCGCACCCCGAGCGGCCGCACCCTTTTTCAAACTCCTCGACGCTGCGCATCGGCGCCCTCTTCCTGGCCGCGTGCGCGGTCACGCTCGTCGCCGGCGTTGGGCTCGAGGTGAGCGGAAACTCACTCGCCGACCGGGCCGGTATCAACGGTGTCATCTTCGGCGCGACCGTCCTTGCGACCGCGACCGCGCTGCCCGAGATCAGCTCCGGCATCGCCGCCGTTCGCCTCGGCGACAACGCGCTCGCGATGGGCGACATCTTCGGCGGCAATGCCTTCCAGGTCTGTCTGTTCCTGGTTGCCGATCTGATCGCGGGGACGCCCGTCCTGCCGACCGCTGGGACGCTGAACAGCTGGCTCGCTTCGCTCGGGGTCGCCCTGACGGCGATCTATGCCATCGGGGTGGTCGGCCGGCCGCTGCGCTGCCGCGCACGGCTCGGGCCTGACTCGATCCTGGCGCTCATCGTCTTCGCGCTCGGGACGGCTGGGCTCTTCGTACTGCCGCACTAGGTCGCGCGACCGTCAGCAAGTCAGAAAGGGCCCGAAACCAAGACAGCCTGCAAGCCACGAGAGCCTGCGCCACGATCTTTCGGAGTGGCATCGCCTCAGGAGGCGAACTCATGGCGGTGAGGGCGTGCGAGGCCTTTCTGCCCTACTTCTCCTTCGAGGTGGGCGGTTGGGAAAGACGGGAGCGACGGGACTCGAACCCGCAATTCCCGAACATCGAGGTGAGACCGCCCCAACCACAAGATCCGGGCGTCCTCTAGGCGGCGATGGCCGATCAGGCGACCGCCGGGACGGAGCTTCTGGCGGCTTGGCTTCCGGGACTCTCGTGCCGAACGATGCAAGAATGGCGATGGATGGCTGGGGAGGTCATCGGCCGTGAGCAAGAGCTTGAAGAGCTTGGACGCTTCCTCGACGGCGTTGACGGTCTCCCGGCTGCGCTCGTGCTCGAGGGGTCACCGGGCATCGGCAAGACTGTGCTCTGGCGCGCCGGTCTCGATCTTGCCCACGCGCGGGGCTTCCGGGTCCTCGCTGCGATTCCGGCGGCGGCGGAGACACGGCTCTCGCTCTCGGGCGTTGTCGATCTGCTCACTCCGGTGCTCGCCGACGTGTTGCCTGTGCTGCCCGCGCCGCAGCGGCGGGCGCTCGAGGTCGCTCTCCTGCTCGCCGAACCCGAGGGGTCGCTTCCGGATTCGCGCGCTCTGGACGCTGCGCTGCTCAGCGTGCTGCGTGTTCTCGCGAGTGATCCCTTGCTTGTCGCTGTGGATGATGTGCAGTGGCTCGACGGAGCTTCCGCAGCCGCGCTCATGTTCACTGTGCGCCGCCTGCGCGATGAGCCGATCGCTCTTCTGCTCACCCGGCGACTGCAGGAGGGAAGGTCGCCGGGTGCGCTCGACCTCGACCGCGCATTTAGTCCCGTCCGGATTGAACGCTTGACCGTGGGGCCGCTCAGCATGGGCGCCCTGCACAAGGTGATCCAATCGGGACTGGAGGTTTCGCTCCCTCGCCCGCTGATGCGCCGCGTTCATGAGGTGTCGGGTGGCAATCCGTTTTTCGCCCTCGAGTTGGGGCGTGCCGTCATCTGTCGTGGCGGCGAGATCGATCCAGGTGCAGCGCTGCCGCTTCCGGAGGAATTGCTCTCCCTCGTCTCGGACCGGCTCGCCGCGCTTCCAGATGAAACGGGCTCCGCTCTAACTGCCGCGGCTGCGGTCTCACAACCAACCACGGGTCTGATCAACGAGGTCGTGGATGACGGTATCGCTGCGCTCGAGGCCGCGGTTGACGCCAACGTCGTTGTGGTTATCGGAGACCGGATCGCCTTCACGCATCCGTTGCTCGCGTCCGCCGCGTACGTCATGGCGCCACTGAGCAGACGCCGAGAGCTTCACCGCCGTCTCGCATCGCTCGTCGACGAACCCGAAGAGCGAGCTCGGCACCTCGCGCTCGTCGCAGACGCTCCCGATGAGGACGTCGCGCAGGTGCTCGAAAGGGGAGCACGGCAAGCCTTCGAGCGCGGCGCTCCGACCGCCGCTGCTGATTTGTCCGCCCTCGCTCGCCGGCTGACGCCGCCCGATGCAGCGGCGGGCGCACGGCGCCGCAGCCTCGCCGAGGCGGAGTACGCGCTCCAGGCCGGAGATCCGGAGCGGGTCCGTGAAGTGCTGGAGGACGTGCTTGCCGTATCACCGCCCGGTCCGGCTCGGGCCGAGGCGCTTTCCTACCTCGGCCGTTACTACATGTCCGGGATCGATTGGCGTAAGTCCGCGGAGGTGCTCTGGGACGCGCTTGGAGAAGCAGGCGCCGACGCGCTCGTGCGTGCCCACTGCGAGCTGGAGTTGGCAGTCACGCTTCTCCTTCTTCGAGCCGACATGCACGACGTTGCATCACACGCCCGGACTGCCGCGGAGCTCGCAGAACAGGTCGGCGAACTTGCGGTCTTGGGTGAGGCTCTGGCGATCCAGGCTGAAAGCGAGTTCCTGCTCGGCCGCCCGCCTACCCCCGCCGTTCGCGAGCGTGCCCTCGAACTCGAGCAATCGATGGACGACACCTTCCCAGTAGTGCGGCCGAGCTCGTTCTTCGCCTACGTGGACGCGCTCGCGGATCGCCGCGATCGCGCGCTTGCCGCTTACGATCAGCTCTGCGCGCGCGCGAACGAGCACGGGGACGAGAGCTCCCTCGCCTGGCTGTTGCTTCGCGCCGCGCTCGTCGAGGTCTCGACTGGAGCATGGCAGCAGGCCGAGGACAGAATCGCAGAGGCCGAGGAAATCGTCGTTCAGACCGGCCAGTCAGCAAACCACGCCCTAGCACTCGCGACGCGAGCTCTCCTCGAGGCCCATCTCGGCCATGTTCCGTCCGCCCGGAAGGCCGGCGTCGCTGCGCTCGAGCTTGCAGATCACACGGGCGCTGCCATCCCCCGATGGATCGCGCTTACGGCCCTCGGATTCCTCGAGCTGTCGCTCGATCGATGGGCCGAAGCGGAGACTGCTCTCACCCCGCTGGTCGCGCAGACACGCGCTGCCTCGATCGGCGAGCCAGGTGAGCTGCGATTCCTTCCCGACCTGATCGAGGCGCTAGCCGCCCTTGGGCGGATCGAAGATGCAGAAGAGCACCTCAAGTCCCTCGAGGAGCGTGCGCGTGCGACCGGGCGTCTCTCGGCGCTGGCTGCCTCGGCCCGCTGCCGGGCGTTGATCGCCTTGACCGGAGGAGACGTTGCCGGCTCGCTCGCTGCCGTCGAGCGCGCGCTTGATCTCCAGGACCGACTGGAGATGAAGTTCGAGCGCGCGCGAACTCGGCTTGTCTTGGGCGTGGTTCGCAGGCGGGCGCTACAGATGCGCGACGCCCGGACGGCGCTGAGCGAAGCCCTCGCAGCGTTCGACGAGCTTGGCGCCCGGCTTTGGTCGGAGAAGGCGCGCGGTGAACTGGCTCGGATCGGCGGGCGCACACCGGCCGGCACCGGGCTGACCGCCAGCGAGGAGCGCGTGGCCGCACTCGTCGCCGAGGGCCTGACCAACAAGCAAGTAGCGGGCAGGCTCTTCGTCACCGATCGCACAGTAGAGGGCCACCTGTCGCGCATCTACGCAAAGCTCGGGCTCCGCTCGCGTGCCGAGCTCGCTGCCCACTTCGCCCTGAAGAACTAGCCAGAGCAAAGTCAGGGGGTTTCCACCTACCGAGCGCGGCGGCGGCCGCCTAGCGTAGAGGGCGTGCCGAGCTACCTCGTCGAGACCTACCTCGCTCGTAGCCAGGCGGGAGAGCGCGCCGCCCGCGAGCGGCGGGCACAATCGGCCGCGGAGCAGCTGACGCATGACGGGACAAGCGTCCGCCTCCAACGCTCGATCCACGTTCCCGAGGACGAGATCTGCTTCTTCCTCTTCGACGCCCCTTCGGGCCGGGAGGCTGCGCTCGCCGCGCAGCTCGCCGAGCTCGATGCCATCCGTGTCGTCGAGGCGGTCTCGTCCCGAAAGGAGGAGACATGAAGAGGAAGTCGCTGCTGGCCCTACTGGTGGTCGCCCTAGGCGCCGGCCTCTACGGCGGACACGTCCTGGCGACGCCGAGCTCGGGCCTGACGAGCACCAACTACGCCAAGTCGCTCTTCAACCCGGTCAAGCTCAAGGGCTTCAAGCTGCTGGAGAGCGACTCGAAGCAGAAGGGCAGGTTCCACTGGCCCAAGTACTGGTCGGTCCGGCTGAAGACGCACGGGCTGACCGATGCCTACGTGGTCGACAACAAGATCGCTCCGGGCGGCACGACCGGCTGGCACTCGCATCCGGGCCCGAGCCTGATCTTCGTGGTTGCCGGAACGGTGACCGATTACTCGACCAGCGTGGCCAACTGCGCCCCGGAGAGCTTCTCAGCCGGGAGCGGCTTCACTGATCCGGGCGGAAGCGACGTCCACATGCTGCGCAACGAGGGCAGCGTCACCGTCGAGACGATCGCGGTGCAGTTCCTGCCCACCGGCGCCGACCGCAAGATCGACGAGCCGCAGCCCGCCAACTGCACTTCGTGAGCCACGGCGGACAGCGTCAATGGAAAGAGCCCCGTTTCCGGGGCTCTTTCCGTAGCAGGCCCGTAAGCCGGATTCTGTCGAGGGTGACCATCCTTCTTTGCGGCTTACCCGGCTCCTCGGCGGGCCGCGTCGGCGGAGCCTGTTCGCCTTGCACCGGACGGGGTTTGGCTAGCCGCCGTGTCACCACGGCGCTGGTGGGCTCTCACCGCCCACCGTTTCACCCTTACCGTCGACGTCGGGAACTACGGGAGCGACGGGACTCGAACCCGCGACCTCCGGCGTGACAGGCCGAGTCGGGCACAACGACGCCCCGCGGCAGACGCCTCTGAACAGGCTCATTTACAGGCAGCTTTCGCCCGACGCGACATCCCCTCCGCATGGTTGAGCCAATCGTCCAATCGACGTTTGGGCCACGAGTGGGCCACGGAATCTTGTCTTCATGGACAACACCACGCCTGGCACGAAAGCCGTCAGGGAGTGTCCCCTGGAACGCGTGTGTACCCATGCTTGGCGTCCTTACGTCAAGCCCAGCAGATCCTTGCACGGTACAGACGGTCTCCGTACCATCGTGTGCACTTGCGTTCCGATGGCGGATCGACCACAGTAGGCGACCCTCACAACGAGTACGGCTCCACGCTGCGCACGTTCCTCATCGCCGACGTGCGGGGGTACACGCGCTACACGGAGGAGCATGGGGACGAGGGAGCCGCGGAGCTGGCGATGCGCTTCGCCGAACTCGCGCGCCGAGGGCTCACCGGCCGCGGAGGTACGCTCGTCGAGCTCCGCGGCGACGAGGCGCTCGCCGTCTTCGACTCGGCACGCGATGCGATCCGAGCCGCGGTCGACCTGCAGCGCCTATTCCGCGCTGGTACCGACGACGAGCCCGGGCTGCCCCTCGGTGTCGGGATCGGCATCGACGCCGGTGAGGCCGTCGCCGTCGAGGGCGGCTACCGGGGCGGCGCTCTCAATCTCGCCGCAAGGCTTTGCAGCCGCGCAGCAGCTGGCGAGATCCTCGCGAGCGAGACCGTCGTCTCACTCGCGCGGCGTATCGAAGGGATTCGACTCGTAGGTCGAGGGCGGGAGCGTCTCAAAGGGCTCGAGGAGCCCGCCGAGATCTTCGAGGTCGTCCCCGAGGAAGCCCTGCCAAAGCTGCCTTCTACTCGCTTCTCCTCGCTTCGGAGCTTTCGTCGCCGGCACGTCACTCGTCGCAACGCGGTCGCCACCGGGCTTGTCGCGCTGACAGCGGCCGCCGTCGCAATCGCGGTCGTGGTCACGCACAGTGACAGTCCGCGAGTCTCCTCAGCCGTGCGGACGGCTCGTGTCGCGCTGGTCGTGCCGCGCTCGCCTCCGGGCAGTGACGATCCCTCCGCGCAGTACCAGGCCGCCCTCTACCGCGCGCGGAGCCTGTACGACATACGAACGCGAACGTTCGAGGTCGACCTCTCGAAGCCAGGTCTCCCCGAGCGCGTGCGCAGCAGCATCGGCAACTTCGACCTCGTGCTCCTCGCCGGGCAATTCGTCGACACCCGCTTCGTCGACGAGATCGCCCGGCACCCCCACACACGGTTCGTCGTCCTGGATCCGGACCCCAACCAGGACGATCCAATCTACTCGGCGGTCAGCAGGCTCTCGAACGCGACCGACGTCTTCTTCATCGAGGGACCGGGCGCCTACCTCGCCGGCTATCTCAGCGCGCTGATGGCGAAGCGACGAGTCTCCGGGAAGCGCCCAGTCGTGGTCTCCCTGATCGCGGGCGACCCGCTGGTGAACGAGAACCCAATCGCGGGGTTCAAGGATGGCGCGAGCGACGCCGTCCCGGGAGCTCGCATCCTCAAGAAGTACTCCCACGACTTCTCGCATCCGTCCGTGTGCGCGGCGATCGCGAATCGCCAGATCGACCAGGGGTCGACTTCGGTCTTCGCCGACGCGGGCGCCTGCAGCGTCGGCGCACTGCAGGCCGCCGTAGACCGTGGCGTGTGGGGCGTCGGAGCCGACGAGGACAAGTCCTACCTCGGGCCGCAGATACTCGTCTCCACCGTGAAGCGCCTCGATCGGGGGGTCGACTATGCCGTCCGCTCGTATCTTGCAGGCACGCTCCCACAGGGGCATCTCGACATCGGAATCGAACGCGACGCCGTCGGAATCGTCGGCATCAATCCCATAGTTCCAGCCGCGATTCGCGCGAAGCTCGTGCGAGTCCAGCGACAGCACATGAAGCTGTGGACCTCCTGGGCGACGCCGTTGAAATGAACTCTCCCGACGCTTAGAAGGAAGGCCATGGATTCCCGCCCGAGCCGACTCGCAAAATGACCTGATTACCTCGTGCGACCGGACACGATCTCGAAGGCGGAAATGGGCGATTTGCAGGTATTTCCGCTCAAAAGGTTTGAGCCACGAGCGGGCCACGAAACAGAGAAATCGCGTCTGAGCAGACAACGTAACCTGCTTATTTGCAGGTACTTCAAAAGACGGGAGCGACGGGACTCTAACCCGCGTTTCCCGACCATCGAGGTGAGAAAGCGGCCACACGCCCCAGACCGCTGAGACGGCCGGCTCCGGCTACCGCGGGCGAGCGACGTTTCGCGTACGGGTCTTCGGGCGATTCGCTCTGGAACGCGTTTCCGGCGGAGGTGACTGCGGCCGTTCGATCTGAGATGGTCTCCGTGAAATGGCTCGCGTCTCGTCGTGCGCGTGCGTTCTCGGCGTTCTCGCGACGTCCGCCGTGATCGCTTGCGCATGCGGCTCCTCGCCTCTGCGACCTTCTGCGTCCGAAAGCCCGACGGGCAGGATCGTCGCTTCCGACTTTCACACCTGCGCGCTGACGAGCGCGGGCGGGGTCAAGTGCTGGGGCGAAAACGTAACCGGCCAGCTCGGCGACGGGACGACGACCGATCGCCACACACCGGTTGCCGCGGTCGGCTTCCGCTGATCGAGCGCGAGCAAGGCGCGAAGAAGCGGAACCGGCTGCTTCGCAGCATCTTTCCAGAGCCTTGTCGCGTCGCAAGGCGACCTCGTCGCCGTCACGCCGCGGGAAGCCTTCCTGCCCTACTTCTCCTTCGAGGTGGGCGGTCGGGAAATACGGGAGCGACGGGACTCGAACCCGCGACCTCCGGCGTGACAGGCCGGCGTTCTAACCAACTGAACTACGCCCCCAGGGCGCGGACAGTCTAGCCAGTACCCCTCCAGGCAATGCACGCCCGCTTCTGGCCCGCGATCACACGGCGCCAGGAACCACCCTCGCCCTTGCCAAGGCAACCAGCCTTGGCCGCGGACGAGTGCGGCCCCTGGCTTGTTGTTCGCGACCCAGAAGCTGGGCAGCATCACCTGGAGGGGTACTAGGCGATCTCGGTAAGTCCGAGTTGGCGCAGGAGGGTGACCGAGTCCGAGTAGACGTCCTTGCGCGCGACCAGGCCGTCGCGGATCGGGATCACGTCCATGCCCCTGTACTCGACCTTCCGGCCCGTCGGGGACACCTCCATCCCGGAGCGGGTCATCATCCCCTCGTGCGTGCCGCGGGCGGTCCACTCCTGCACGACCAGGTCCTCGCGGATGTACGTGCGGCGACCTTCGAAACTCAGGTCGGGGAAGACGGAGAAGATGCCGGCGATCGCCTTGCCGATCTGCTCGCGGCCGACGTTGACGTCGCCGGTGACGTGATTCTCGAAGACGGAGTCGTCGGTGTGCATCGAGACGATCGCCTCGACGTCGTGGTCGTTCCACGCCGCGTTGTAGCGGTCGATGAACTCCTGAAGCTCGGCGCCCTCCATCTCGTCTAGCCTAGAGCGTTCGTATGTTCCCAGTCGAGTCGACCGGTCAGTTCCGACGGACGCCGGGCAGAGCCTGGGGCGTGACTCTCGTCGATTGGTTCCTGGTCGCGTTCGTTGTCGTGGCAGCTCTCGGTGGCGCCGCGCAGGGCTTCGTGTGGAGCGGGCTCTCACTGGCAGGTCTCATCGTGGGCGCGATCATCGGCGGCCGGCTTGCGCCCGTCCTGCTGACGGCTGGTTCGAGCTCGCCCTACGCGCCGGTGTTCGCGGTCGCAGGCGCGATCACGCTGGCGGTCGTGTTCGAGGTCGTCGGGAGCTCGCTCGGCGCGGCGGTGCGCAGTCGCGAGCAGAGGAACCTGCGAGCCGTCGACTCCGCCTTCGGCGTGCTCGCGGGCGCGCTCGTGGGCCTCGTCGCGGTGTGGGTCCTCGGTGCGATGGCGCTTCAGCTTCCAGGCCAGGCGCAGCTGCGGCGCTCGGTCCAGCGCTCGGTTGTGCTGCAGCGCCTGAACGAGATCGTCGTCGCCACGGACGATCCTGAACACGCTCGGCCGGGTCGATCCGTTCCAGAGCCTCGCCGGGCCTGCGGTGCCGACGCAGCCGCCGGACAGACGCGTCTTGCGCCAACCCGGAGTCCACCGCGCCGCGCCGAGCGTCGTGCGTGTGCTCGGGACGGCCTGCGGCCTCGGAGTCGAGGGGAGCGGCTGGGTGGTCGCGCGCAGGCTCGTCGTCACTGCGGCCCACGTCGTCGCCGGCGAGGAGGACACGACCGTCACGCCGTTCTCCGGGCGGCCGCTGCAGGCTCAGGCGGTCGCCTACGACACGCGCAACGACGTCGCGCTCCTCCGCGTCCCCGGCCTGACTGCCCGCCCGTTGCGCTTCGTGGATCCGGCGCAGAACGCGCCCGTGGCGATCGTCGGCTACCCGCACGACGGGCCCTTCGACGCCGTTCCGGGCAGGATCGGCACGACAGCGAACGTCCTCAGCGACGACTCGTACGGGAACGGCCCGGTCACCCGGACCGTGACCAGCCTGAGCGGAGCGGTCCAGCACGGGAACTCGGGCGGGCCCGCGGTGGACGCTGCGGGCGCGGTGCAGGCGACCGTGTTCGCGGCGCGGGCGAACGGGTCGGGCGGCTACGGCGTCCCCGCGTCGATCGTGCGGCGCGCGCTCGCCTCGGCCCGCGGCCCCGTCTCGACCGGCCCCTGCGCGCGCTAGCCGCTTCCCTCGTACGATTCCGTGCGAGGGCTGATGGCCACCACCGCTGCCCATGCCGTCGGCAGGGAACAGGAACTTGCCGCCATCGACGAGTTCCTCTTCGGGCTGGGCGCGTCCCGCGCCGTGGTCGTCGAAGGTGAGCCCGGGATCGGGAAGACCACGGTGTGGCACGCGACGGTCGAGGGCGCCGAGACGCGCGGCCTCCGCGTGCTGCGCGCAACCCCCGCGCAGAGCGAGGCGGGTCTCGCGTTCTCGAGCCTGGCCGATCTCCTGGGCTCGGCGCTCGGAGGCGTAGTCGAGGGGCTGCCGCCACCGCAGCGGCGCGCGCTCGAGGCCGCTCTCCTGCTCGAGAGCCCAGGCGGACGCACGGACCGGAGAGCGGTCGCCGCGGGGTTGTTGAGCGCGCTGCGTGCGCTCGCGGCGGAGAGTCAGGTGCTGGTGGCGATCGACGACGTGCAGTGGCTCGATCGCTCCTCGGCGGCGGCCCTGGAGTTCGCGTTCCGGCGCCTGGACGCGGAGCCGATCGCTGTGCTCCTGGCGCGGCGTCCGGGCGACACTGACGATGAGCTCGAGCAGACGTTTCCGGCCGAGCACGTCCTGCACGTGCAGATCGGCCCGCTCGACTTTCTGGCCATGAACAAGGTCGTCCAGGACCGGCTCGGGACGGTTCTCGCACGGCCGACTCCTGCACCGCGTCCACGAGCTCTCCGGCGGGAATCCGTTCTTCGCGCTGGAGTTGGCCCGGGCGCCGGAGATGCTCGACGCCAAGGCGCTTCCGCCGACGCTCGAGGTCCTCGTGCGCGACCGCCTGGAGGCGCTCCCGGAGGACACGCGGCAGGCGCTCCTCGTGGCCGCGGCGGCGTCGAAGCCGACCTGCGATCTCGTCGAGGAGGTCGTCGGGCCGGATGCCCTCGACGCGGCAGAAGCGGCCGGATTCGTGGCCATCGACCATGGAAGCGTGCGCTTTCTCCACCCGCTGCTCGCCTCTGGCGCCTACGGATCGGCCGAGCCCGCGCAGCGACGCGAGGTTCACCGGCGGCTGGCGGAGGTCGTGCCCGACCCGGTCGAGCGCGCCTACCACCTCGCGGCCGCCGCGACCGGGCCCGACGAGGCTGTCGCCGCGGGGCTCGACAAGGGGGCTCTTCGGGCCAGGGCGCGCGGCGCCCCGGCCGTCGCGGCGCGCCTCAGCCAGGAGGCTGCCAAGCTGACCCCACCGGAGCTTGCGGAGAGCCGGCTTCGCCGGACCGCTGCGGCCGGCTACTACCACTTCGAGTCGGGCGACAGTAAGCGCGGTGTCCTGCTCCTCGAAGAAGCCGCCGCGCAGGTCGAGCCAGGCGCCTCACGCGCGGACGTCCTCACGCGCCTGGCCCGCGTCCGTTCCTACTCGGACGACCTTGCGGCGGCGACCGATCTCTTCCTGCAGGCGGCCGAGGAGGCGGGTGCCGACAAAGGGCTGCGCGCGCGGGCGCTCGAGGGCGCAGCGGCTCAGCTCTTCAGGCGTCGCCGGCGCCTGGACGAGGCGGTGGAGCACGCGAGCGAGGCGGCGGCGCTCGCGCGAGAGCTGGGAGACGACTCGCTCCTCGCGCAGGCGCTCAGCTCCCAGCTGCTGGCGGAGGCGACGCTCGGCCGGCCCGAGGCGTTGACGACGCTCGAGGCTGCGCTCGAGCTCCAGCCTGCGGTCGGAACGGAGCGGATCGTCGCCCAGCCCGAGTGGACGGCGGCCGTGGCCCGCATGTGGTGGGAGGACCCGAGCGCGCTGAGGTCGGGCTCCGAGAGCCTGATCGAGCAGGCTCGCGCGGCCGGTGACGAGGGCTCGCTCGCCTACGTCTACGTGTTGCTGGCGCAGGCGGAGTGCCTTGTCGGCGACTTCGACCAGGGGCGCCGAAACGCCGAGGCGGCGCGTGAGATCGCCGACCAGGCGGGCCAGCAGGCGCTGCTCGGCTACGGCCTCGCGGTCCGGGCGTGGTGCGATGCCCACAGCGGGCGCGAGGCGGAGGCGCGCGAGGCGGCCGCTGAGGCGCTCGAGCTCGGGCGGTCGACCGAGTTCATGCCGGTGTGCCAGTTCGCCGGAGCCGCGCTCGGCCTGCTCGAGCTCTCGCTTGGCCATCCCGCCGAGGCGGCCGAGCGGCTCGCCCCGCCGGTCGAGCTCGCACGGACCGAAGGCATCGACGAGCCGGGCCTGACCCGCTACGTCCCCGATTGCGTCGAGGCGCTGATCGAGCTCGACCGGCTCGACGAGGCGGCCGGGCTGCTCGATTGGTACGAGGGCAATGCGGTGCGGCTCGGGCGGCGAGGCGCGATCGCCGCGTCGCTCAGGTGCCGCGGGCTGCTCGCGGCCGCGTCGGGTCAGCTGGACGAGGCCGTGCCCGCCTTCGAGAAGGCTCTCGCCGAGCACGACGCGGTGTCGCTTCCGTTCGACCGGGCCAGGACGCTGCTCGTGTACGGCGCTGCCCTGCGCCGCGCGAAGCGCAAGGCCGACGCCCGCGACCGCCTCGAGCAGGCCGTGGCCGCCTTCGAGGAGCTGTCCGCTTCCGCGTTCGTCGACCGTGCGCGCGCGGAGCTGGCGCGCATCGCCGGCCGGCGCCGGTCCGAAGGCGGTCTGACCCCGACCGAGCGGCAGATCGCCGAGCTAGTCGCCGAGGGCCGCTCGAACAAGGAGGTCGCGGCCGCGCTCTTCGTCTCGGTCAAGACCGTCGAGGCGAACCTCTCGCGCGTGTACGCGAAGCTCGGGCTCCGCGGGCGGGGAGAGCTCGCGCGCCACGTGATCGAGGGGGAACGCGCGCCGAAACCGTAGGGGTTTCTCCAATTTCCATCGCTTCCTCGCGGGCGTACCGTCGTGGCATGGAGAGAACGCCACAGACGGAAGGAGAGGAAGCGATGTACAAGCGCATCCTGAGGAAGCGGATCCTGAAGGGCCTGACCATCGCAGTCGCGCTCTTCGCCGTGATCCCCGTTACGAACGCGGCCGCCAAGCCGGTCTCGCTGGTCAACAAGGTCGACCGCTCGAGCCAGGCACAGCAAACGGATCCCTGGTTCCAGACGCTGGTCGCGAACCAGAGTACCAGAACCAGTACCGGCCCGCCCGAGCGCCAGGCCATGATCCCGCGGCGAGGGAATGAACAAGAAGTACAACCTCGGCCAGTACGCCTCCGGGGTCACCGGCCCCGAGCTCCAGGCCATGATCGCCCGCGGCGAGGGCATGAACAAGAAGTACAACCTCGGCCAGTACAAAGTGTCGACCGAGATCTCCACCGGCCTGCAGGGCCCGGCCGCGCCGACCACGGTCGCTTCGACGGGAAGCGACTTCCAGTGGGGCAACGCCGGAATCGGAGCAGGCGTCGTGGCCTTCCTGGTCGCCGGCACAGCTGCTGCGGTGGCCGTGCGGAGTCGGCACCACGGAGGGCTCGCCCACTAGGGCCCCGCCTCTCCGCCTCTCGAGGAGACCGCTTCGGCGGTCTCCTCGCGTGCCGGCCTAGTCGAGGAGCTCGAGCGCCGCTTCGGGCTGCTTGAACGGCGGGATCACGTAGACGCCGGCCGCCTTCTCGCGTGCCTCCGCGTACAGCTCACGCGCGAGCGCGAGGCCTTCGGCGGCCGCGTTCGGGCCCGCTTGCTCCAATCGCCGCTGCACCGCCTCGGGGACGATGACTCCCGGGACCTCGTTGTGCAGCCGCACCGCGAGCTGGTAGCTGCGCACGTAGAAGATCCCGACCAGCACCGGGAGCGGCCAGCCGCCGAGCCGCTCCTCGAAGCGGTCGAGGTACGAGAGATCGAACAGCGCCTGGGTCATCGCGAAGCGCGCGCCGGCCTCGACCTTCTCGCGGAAGCGGTCGAGCTCGGTCTCGAGGTCGTCGGCTGACGGGTTGACCGCCACGCCGAGGAAGAACGAGGTCGGCGCGTCGATGCCCTTGCCGTTGTAGTCCTCGCCGCGGTTCAGGTGCGAGACGATCTTCGAGAGCCCGATCGAGTCGACGTCGTAGACGCCCTGCGAGCCCGGGTAGTCACCGACCTCCGGCGGGTCGCCGGTCACGGAGAGGACGTTGCGGACGCCCTCCGCGTGGGCGCCGAGGAGGAGCGACTCGAGCCCCATGATCGAGGTGTCGCGCGGAGTGAGGTGCGGGATCGTCTCCAGGTCGCACTCGCGCTCGATCGCGACCGCGGCCATCAGCGCGTTGGCGCGGGCGCGGGCCATCGGGTTGTCGTTGATGTCGACGAAGCCGACCTTGCCCGAGGCCTTCAGCGTGCGGGCTACCGCGAGCATCGAGTCGTAGGTGCCGCCCTTGGGCGGGTCGAGCTCGACGCAGGTGACCCATTCGCCTTCGCGCAGCATCCGGGCGAGCTCGGTCTCGTGCGCGCCGCCGCCGAGGGCTTGCTCCGGGAGCTCGCGCTCGAGGCTTTCGAGCGGGGCGGCCGGCTCGCGCTCCTGCTCGACAGCCGAGCGGATCGCGGCGATCTCGACCGGAGTCGTCCCGCAGCAGCCTCCGATCAGCCGCGCGCCGAGGCGGCGGGCGTGCGCGGCGAACTCGGCGAAGTACTCGGGTGTCGCGTGCGGGTAGATGACGCGGCCGCCGGACAGGCTCGCGAGGCCGACGTTGGGCAGCGCCGCCAGCGGCGGGCCGTCCTCGGAGCTCATGGCCTCGAGCGCGGCGAGGGCGGCGTGGAGCCCGGCGCCGTGATTGGCGCCGATCGCGGCAAGGTTCAGGGGCCGGAGGCGCTCGGCCGCGTCGGTCGCGGTCACGCCTGCCAGGGTCTCGGCGCCCTCGTCGAAGGTGAGCGTCGCGACGATCGGAAGCGAGGAGACACTGCGCACGGCCTCGATCGCGGTCTCCAGCTCGTCGAGCTCGTAGAACGTCTCGACCATGAACAGGTCGACGCCGCGGCCGTCGAGGATCGCTGCCTGCTCGGCGAAGATCTCGGCCCGCTGCTCCGGCGTGAGCGCGTGGGAGTCGCCGAGCGGGCCGATCGAGCCTGCGATGAACACGTCGCGACCGGAGACCTCGCGCGCCTCGCGGGCGAGCTTCACCCCGGCGCCGTTGATCCGCTCCAGCTCGTCCTCGAGGAAGAACTGCGCCAGCTTGTGGCGGTTCGCGCCGAACGTGTTGGTCTCGATCAGGTCTGCGCCTGCGCGGATGAAGCTGGTGTGGAGCGTCTCGACGCTCTCGGGCGACTTCAGGTTCGCCTCCTCGGGACAGCGCAAACGAGGGACGGCGCTCGTGATGAGCACGCCCATGCCCCCGTCGCCGACCACGACCTGGCCCGAGGCCAGGCGCTCTTCGAAGCGGCTTGCCATACGGGCTCGACTCTACTGAGAACGGTGCTTTCGCTCCGCTTCGTGTCCCGTTGGTTAGTGAAGTGGGCCGGTCAACCAGGAACGAGGGATAGATCAACCACCCCCCCGCCGCGATACTCAGGCTGCATACGACGGAGCGCCCCGATGCGGCGAGGGCAGCTCAGTCGAAAACGGATCGGGCCCTATGCGGCGGGGCCTTCCGATGTAACTGCGGCTCTCTCACGGGAGACTCAGGCGGGGCCGGGCGGCGGCTCCGCCTGATGTATTTCCAGGGTCGCACGAACTCCTCCAGGAATCGTCCCCTTCGGCCGCTAGGCGGCTTGCATCGGGCACAGTAGAGTCGAATGGTGACGCGCTCGGCCTCGCCGGCGCAGTGGCACTGGCGCTTCTGTCCGTTGGAGGTGCGTCCGCGGGCCCTCCACCCGTCCAAGCCCTTCTCACCTTCCACGGACGAGGCCACGTCGTTGTGACAAGCGACGCGCGCCACTGGCGAGATGTAACCCCGCGTCACGTCATCGGCTCCATTGAGATGGCGACATTCGTCGGTCGCAAGTACGGGTGGGTCGTTTCCGGCGACTGCGGCGCGGCCAAGGGAGGACTCGCGCGTACAGCAGACGGCGGCCACACCTGGACGAGCAGGCGATTCCTTGTAACCGCGTGTCATGCGGGGGCAGGCGTCGCCGTCGACTTCCTCGACCGCCTCTTCGGCTGGGCCGAGCAGGTCGAACCGGCGGCGCCTCGCGCGTCGCTCTACACGACGGCAGACGGTGGCCTCAAGTGGCGACTCGTCTCGAAGGACATGCCGTCGCTAGGGGCCGTCGCCTTCCGGACGAAGCGCGACGCGCGGCTCGGTGGCTCGCTGCTCGCGCACTCCCGGAACGGCGGCCACACCTGGCGCCGCGTCCGTCTGGCGATTCCACCTGGAGCACGTCCCGCCGAGGTGCCAGGCACCGGATTCTTCCCGCCGCGGTTCTTCGGCCGCCGCGCCCTTGTCGTCGGCGGGTTCGCTCGAGGCGCGCGGCTCCTCGTTCGCTCCTTCGCGACCAGCGACGCCGGTCGCCACTGGATTCGACGTGGCGGCTTCAATGCGCCCTGGCGCCGGGGGACTTGGCCGTTCGTCTGGTCGAGCTCACCCGCCCCTGGCGTGGCATGGGTGGCGGCGTTCGGCACGCCGGTCGTGGCCCTCACCGCGGACGGCGGGCGGAGCTGGGCGAGGCACACGCTGCGCGTTCGAGGGGCGCGATCGATCGGCCAACTCGTCGCACTGGACGCGCGCGCACTGCGATCGTCCAGACATTCCCTCACGCGCACGTCTTCACGTTCGTGACGCACGACGGCGGGGCCAGCTGGCGTCGTGCGCCGATCTGAGGAAGCGGCCGGCGCCCTCGTCCATTGCTTGGTCTCGTTGCCGCTCTGTGACATTCCCGCGCGCTGGCCATGTCGGGGGGACAGTCCCTCGGTCGTGGTCTAAAGGGACACGTCCGCTGTGCCGATCTGCACTTGTGACTCTTCGCCGGGGGCTGACGGCAATCATCCTGCGGCACGGAGTCTTGGACGGCGGGCCTCGGCCCGCCGTTCACGGTTGAACGGGGGTTTCGTGGACGACGCGGCCTTCCATCCCGCCCGCCACCGTCACCACCTGGCCGGTGACGTGGCCCGAGAGCTCGTCCGAGGCGAGCACCACGACCTGGCGCGCGACGTCCTCGGGCTGCGCCACCTTGCGCAGCGCCATCGTCCGCGTCACCCGGTCGAGTGTCTCGGGCGACAGGGAGCCCCGCGTCATCGGCGATTCGGTCCAGCCCGGACAGACCGTGTTCACGCGCGCGCGAGGCGCGATCCGCACGATCTCGTTCTTGAGGCTCAGCAGGAGCCCGTGCGCGATCGCCGACTTGGCGGCGGCATAGTCGGCATGGCCCGCCTCGCCGACGAGCCCGGCCGTCGAGCCGACGAGCACGAGGCTGCCGTGACTGCTCTCGGCCACCTGGCGCAGAAACCCGCGTGCGGTCAGAAAGGTGACCGTCAGGTTCGCGGCGAGCGTCGCCTCCCAGCGCTCGAGCGGAAGCTCCCAGACCGGGACGTCGTCACTCGGCCAGACCCCGGCGACCGCCGCGCACACGTCCAGCGCGCCAGCGGCCTCGAACAACCGCTCGGCCTCGGCCTCGTCCCGGAGGTCGGCGCCGACGACGGTCAGACCGCCGAGCTCCTTCGCTAGCGCCTCGGCCCGCTCGCGGCCGCGGTGGTAGTGGACGACCACGTCGCAGCCCTCCGCCGAGAAGGCCCGCGCGCAGGCCGAGCCGATTCCGCCCGAGGCGCCCGTCACCAGCACGCGCTTCCCCTGGAGACCCGTGTCCATGGCGTGAAAAGCTACAGGGGTGAAGGTCTTCATCATCAGCGACATGGAGGGGATCGCCGGAATCGTCCGGGGCGAGCAGACGAGCGCGGGCGAGCCGCTCTACGAGGAGGGGCGCAAGCTCTACACGCAGGAGATCAACGCCGCCGTGCGCGGGGCGAAGGCCGCGGGCGGGAGCGAGATCGTCGTGATGGACTGCCACGGGGCCGGCAAGGGCTACAGCTTCAACTCGCTGCTGGCCGAGGAGCTCGACCCCGACTGCGAGTACGTCGTCCAGGAGGAGTGGACGGAGTACACCGCGTTTCTCGAGCAGGGCGTCGACGCGGCGCTCTTCGTGGGCATGCACGCGATGGCCGGCGCCGAGAACGGCGTGATGAACCACACCGTCTCGGGCCGCGACTTCCAGAACCTCTGGTTCAACGGCACCGCGGTCGGCGAGACCGGGATCAACGCGGCGCTCTGCGGGACGTGGGGCTGTCCGGTGCTGCTCGTGACCGGCGACCGGGCCGCGTGCCTCGAGGGGAAGGCGCTGCTCGGCGACACGCTCACGACCGTCGAGGTGAAGGAGGGGATCGGCGTCCAGAGCGCGCGGATGGTGCCGCCGGTTCGGGCCCGCGAGCTCGTCGAGGCCGGCGCGACGCAGGCTCTCTCCGACCTGAAGGCGGTCGAGCCCTACGACCCGGGCAAGCCCTGCGAGATCAAGGTCGAGTACAAGTGGACCGATCCTGCGGCGAAGCTCCGCCACCGCGAGGGCGTCGAGCTGCTCGACCCGCGCACGATCGTCTCGCGCGCCGACGACTGGTGGACCGCCTGGAAGCAGTTCTTCTTCTAGGCGGCGACGCGACTCATGGCACAACCGAAGATCGGGCTCCTCCATCCTGGCGAGATGGGCGCCGCGGTGGGAAAGGCGCTATGCGACCGCGGTCACACGGTGCTGTGGGCCTCGACCGGGCGAAGCGCCCGGACCGCGGCCCGCGCGGAGGACGCCGGTCTGGAGGACGTCGGGACCGTGATCGAGCTCTCGCGAGTCAGCACCGTGATCCTCTCGATCTGCCCGCCGCACGCCGCGCTCGGCGTGGCGCGTTCGGTGGGCTGGTTCGAGGGGCTCTACATCGACGCCAACGCGGTCTCTCCGTCGACGGCCCGCGAGATCGCGACGCTGGTCAGCCGCTTCGTCGACGGCGGGATCGTGGGCTCGCCGCCTCGCGAGGCCGGGAGCACGCGGCTCTACCTCTCCGGTTCCTCGGCCGAGGAGGCTGCGGCGCTCTTCGAGGGCACGACGCTCGACGCGCGTGTGGTCTCGACAGAGCCGGGCGCCGCCTCGGCGGTGAAGATGGCCTACGCGGCCTGGACGAAGGGAACTGCCGCGATGCTGCTCGCGATCCAGGCACTCGCTCGCGCGGAGGACGTGGAGGAAGCGTTGCTGGACGAGTGGCGGATCTCGCAACCGGAGCTGCTCGACCGCTCGGCGTCCGCGGCCCGATCCGCCGGCCGGAAAGGCTGGCGCTGGGTCGCCGAGATGGAGGAGATCGCGGCGTCCTTCGAGTCGGCCGATCTACCAAACGGCTTCCACCTGGCCGCCGCCGAGGTGTTCCGCCGCGTACCGCTGCTCGACGATGCGTCTCTCGACGAGGTCCTTCGCGCTGTCGCGGCGGGGAGCGAGGATCGTGCCTGAGACGGGCCACGCGCACGAGCTCGCCGAGCTCGTCTCCTCGGCCGAGGCCGTCCCGGGCTCGGGCTGGGTTGCAGGCGTCTCGGCCGCACTTGCGGCCGCGCTCGTGGCGAAGGCAGCCGCCAGATCGGAGGGTTGGAGCGAGGCGGAGGGTGCGCGCGCGCAGGCGATCGAGCTGCGCGACCGGCTGCTCGCGCTCGCGGGCCAAGACGCGCGGGCCTACGAGCGGGCGCTGACGGCGCTCGAGCAGCGGGATTCCGGTCTCGAGCGCGCGCTCGTCAGGGCCGCCGAGGTCCCGCTGGCAATTGCCGAGACCGCGGCCGACGTCGCGGTCGTCGCCGCCGAGGCCGCCGAGTCCGCCGACGGCGCCTCCCGGGCCGACGCGGCCGCCGCCGCAGCGCTCGCCGCCGGGGCCGCGCGAGCCGCCGTCCGGCTGGTCGAGGTCAACCTCGCGACCGGTAGCGACGACGAGCGCCTCAGCCGGGCCGAGCGCGCAGCCGAAGACGCCGCGGACGCCTCCAGGCGGGCCTCCGCGGCCGGCGCGTAAACCCGACCAGCTGGTCCACTAGGCTCACCTTCGTGGCAGAGATCACCGATTTCGGCCTGATCGTCCTCGCCGTCTCGGGGTTCCTGGCGCTCGCGGTCTTCACCAACAAGCTCAGCGAGCTGTTCCCGATCCCGGCGCCGGCGATTTTCCTGCTGGTCGCTGCGCTGGCGGCACGGCTGTCGCCGAGGCTCGGGGACAAGCTCTCGATCCAGGACGTCGAGCGCATCGCCGTGGTCGCGCTGATCGCGATCCTCTTCGATGGAGGCGTCCGGATCGGCTGGCGTCGCTTCCGGGTCGCGGCAGTGCCGATCTCGCTGCTCGGGACGCTGAGCACGTTCGCGACGGCGGCCCTGATCGCGCTCGCCGGCCGCTACCTGTTCGACTTCTCGTGGACGGGCGCGGGGATGCTCGGGGCCGCGCTCGCCGCGACCGATCCGGCCGTGATGTTCTCCGTGCTCGGCAAGCGCGAGGTCGGCGGCCGCACGGGCACGATCCTCGAAGGAGAGTCCGGTGTGAACGACCCGGTCGGGATTGCGCTCATGATCGGGATGCTCGAGCTCGCGACCCACAGCGATGCGACGTTCTGGGTCGTCGTGCGGGAGTTCGTTGTCGAGATGTCGGTCGGCCTCGCGATCGGGATTGTGGGCGCGCTCGTCCTGCTCCAATGGGTGCGCCGGATGACCCTCGCCAGCCCGGCGCTCTACCCGCTGCGCAGCATTGCGGTCGCCGGGATCATTTTCGGGCTGGCCTCGGTCGCGCACGGCTCGGGCTTTCTCGCCGTCTTCGTCGCAGGCATCCTGATCGGCGATGCCGACTACCCGCACCGCCGCGACGTGATCCGCTTCCACAAGTCGCTTGCGAGCCTCGCCGAGGTCGTGGTCTTCGTCGCGCTCGGGCTGACGATCAACAACGTCTCGGTCGGCTCGGTCTGGGTCGACGCCGTCTTCCTCACCCTGATCCTGATCTTCGTCGCCCGGCCGCTCGCGGTCGGGCCGCTGCTGTTGCCTGCGCGCCTGAAGCGCGGCGAGCGGCTGTTCATAATGTGGAGCGGCCTCAAGGGCGCGGTCCCGATCCTGCTCGCCGCCTTCGCGTTGCTCGAGGGTGTCGGCGGCGCCGACCGGATCTACGGGATCGTCTTCGTCGTCGTGCTGCTCTCGGTGGTGTTCCAGGGATCGACGATTCCGTACGTCGCGCGTCGCCTGGGGGTGCCGATGCGCCTCGCCGAGCCCGAGTCGTGATCGTCGCCCACCTCGACCTCGACGCCTTCTTCGCCGCCGTCGAGGAGCTGGAGGCGCCGGAGTTGAAGGCCATGCCGCTCGTCGTCGGCGGCGATCCACACGGGCGCGGTGTGGTGGCGACGGCGAACTACGCTGCCCGCCGCTTCGGGATCCACTCGGCGATGTCGTGCGCCGAGGCGCTGCGCCGTTGCCCGCACGCGGTCTTCCTGCGGCCGCGGCACCGGCTCTACAAGGAGTACTCGCGCGCAGTCTGGGACTCGGTCCGGGAGGTCGTGCCCACGGTCGAGCGGACAGGGATGGACGAGGGCTATCTCGACGTGGGGGAGGTGGCTCCTGATTTCGGCCGCGCGCGTGCCGTCGCGGAGGCCGTGCAGGCGGCCGTCCGCGGCGCGACGAGCCTCACCTGCGCGCTCGGCGTCGCCTCCTGCAAGGTGGTCGCGAAGATCGCGAGCGACCGGCGCAAGCCCGGCGGGCTGACCGTCGTCCCGGCAGGCCGCGAGGCCGAGTTCCTCGCCCCGTTCGCTGTGCGCCGGCTGCCGGGAGTGGGGCCGAGGGCCGAGGAACGCCTCCGCC